>CAJXQS010000004.1:0-103522 GCA_913058385.1 uncultured Flavobacteriaceae bacterium | reverse complement strand
ACCTGAGGACTTTAAATATATGAAAATATATCTAGAGCCAAGGATTCTATGAGTCGTATATCTCTAAACCACATATTTTACTGGGGATAGCTGGGTTCTAATTACCTACTTTTATTTGGGGGTTAAAACCTGTGGGCAGGGGTAAACCCGCGTCTCAGGGTGTCTTGAGTTCGTTTGACTTCTGGAAGATGATGTACATAATCTTGACACGTTGCCCGGTCGGAATTGTTAACTGTTTTATTAGTATAAGAATCTCCAATTAAATCATCCGGCATATAATAATTGTCTTGCGAAATTGGGTTGAACAGATTAAGCGGTTTGTAGGCTGAATAGGGCTATCAGAAGATTTTAAGTTGTAATACTCTTATTTTCAAATAGTTAAAAAATCACTGCTTCATGGGGTTTTTTAAAAAAAAGAACATTTTGTTAAAAAAACACCTTGTTTGTGGAAAACTATCTCTTTCATTTATGATAACTTCTTCTGAAATTTACAAAAAGAAAAAGCCAATGGAATTGGCATGAAGCTTTCATCTATTGGCTGTATTAAAGAGACTCCAAATATATAATTTCTTCAACTCAATTTCAAACTTTTTCTTTAATTTTTATTAATTAGTAGGACTGCAAGACTGCACAGACTGCACGCTCTGCATTCTACACAATACATTTATAATATGAAGATATCAATCTTTGAAAATTTCCAGCATTGGAAAGGAAATCAAGAACTAGTTAAAGTATTAAATGAAATTAAGGAAGGTAAGTTCACCACAGAAATCAATCGGCTTAGAGAAGCTGCTAGTGAAAAAGAAAAGGGAAGAATCAAAAATTCTCTCCCTGCATTTACTCCATCGGTAGTATTAAATACAGGAAGGAAGTTTAGTGAAGGAGATAGCTATAACGGTGTAATCCATTTGGATTATGACAAGCTAGATGACGTTACTGGTGCTATAGATAAAATTAAATCTCTAGAGTATACCTATAGCTGTTTTGTTAGCCCGAGTGGTAATGGTATCAAAGTATTTGTCAGAGTAAGTAATGAGATGGAGCAACACAAAGATGCTTTTAATACTCTAAGAAGTTATTATGATAAAGCAGTTGGCAGGGAGTCTGATAAATCAATAAAAGACCTTACTAGGTTATGCTTTGTTTCTAGCGACCCAGAGCTATATCTAAACGAAGAGTCTGAGGTGTTTGATTATAAGACTATAAACATGACAAGAAGCTCGGAGGAGCTATGGGAATATACCTCTAGAAAGGAAACATTTACTGTTGGTAATAGAAACAACTTCATTCACTTCTTTGCATGTAGTGCTAATAGAGAAGGTTTAAATATAGAAGAGGTTAAATCATATTGCTCATCTTTAGCTGACTCGACACTTACCCATCAAGAGATTGAAAGAACTATTAAAAGTGCATATGAGAATAATACTTCTCAGTTTGCAGAGTTGCAGAGCGTGCAGTCTGTGCAGTCTTGCAGTAAGGAAGATAAATCACCAATGATACCAGATGAGGTTTATGAGCATTTACCCGGCACTCTAAAGGAATCGTGTGAGGTTTTTAGTGGAAGAGAAAGGGACGTGTATCTGACAAGTGCTTTATGTGTTATTAGTGGTGGGTTGTCGAACATGCAAGGTCTATACGCGCAGAAAATAGTATACCCAAATCTGTATTCATTTATTATAGCACCAGCTGCTAGTGGAAAAGGGTCTATGAATTACGCACGGAGCCTTGGAGATTGCTACCAAACATTATTAGAATCTATAAACAATGAAGATAAAGCTACCTATGCTAAAGAGATAGAGGTTTACAATTTTAAAAAGAAAATGGCTAAAAAAGAAGAGGACATTAGAGATTTAAAAAAACCCGAAGAGCCAAAATTTAAAACCTTTTTTATACCAGGTAATACTTCATCTGCAATGATTCATAAACATCTTGAATTCAATGGAGGAAGTGGTTGTATTTGTGAGTCTGAGGCAGATACAATTACAAATGCATTAAAGCAGGAGTGGGGAGGGTTTAATGATGTATTAAGAAAAGCATTTCATAATGAGACCATTTTATCAAGTAGAAGAACCGATTTTGAGTATACCAAAATAGAAGAACCAAAGCTTTCTTTATCAATTACTGGAACACCTGACCAGGTTGAAGGCATACTAAACTCGACCCAAAATGGTCTGGCAAGTAGATTTATGTTCTATTCCTTTTATACTCCACCAAAATGGAAAAAAACCTTTACTAAAAATATTAGCCATAGTAAACAGAATCAGTTTATGAAATTCACTCAAGATTTATGTGATAAGTTTTCTTCTCAAAGTAGTAGACAATTTAATTTAACTGAGAGTCAGGGCAATATCCTTGATAATATATTTAGTGAAACATTAGATGAAAAATACCAATTACATAGTGGTGATTCAAGCAGTCTAGTTTTTAGATTAGGTGAGATAACCTATAAAATTGCAATGGTGCTCTCCGGGATAAGAACTGACGATCCTCTAATGAAATGTGAGGACAGGGACTTTGAGACAGCTATGACGCTTACTAAGGTATATCTAGAACACGGACTCAATATGTTTGAGAAGATAAATAACCGTGAGAATAAACTCCCGCTGAATGAGGAGCGATGGATGAACAAACTTCCCAAGGAGTTTACCTCAGCCGGAGCTATTTCAATTGCTAAAAGGCTAGGAATAAAGGAGCGAACAGTTTATAAAAAGCTTAGAGATTATCTTGAGAATGGAATGTTGAAAAAAGTAAAGACTGGTCTATATAGGAAATCAAAATAGTTGTGATGATTAAATCATTGGCATATCCTCCTCTTTAAGCTCTGGTACTTCTAATCCTCTTAAATAAGTCAAACTAACATTTATAGAAGAGTGTCCCATTGCCTTTTGAAGCTTGGTTATACTCCCTGTTCTTTTAAAGATGTCTATTGCTCCAGTGTGTCTAAAAGAATAGAGTGTTTGATTATCTTCAATTAGATTGGAGGTTTGCTTAAACCTAGCCCATAATGTTTTAAAGTAGTCTTCGTTAAGAGGCTTTTTACTTGCAGTGAAGATGTTATGATTGTTTACTCCTTTAATTAATACATCTCTAATGTATTTTGGAACAGGTACATTTCGGTTTTTACCTGACTTGTTCCTTTCTCCACTGAGATGGATATAACTTAAGTCAACTGAGAAGTCACCCCAAGTAAGCTCCCTAATTTCTCTATGTGGCCTAAGTAGACACCCATAGGTCATTAAACAGCATAGATAAAGATTGAAGCTGTATTGTTTTATCTCTTCCAATAGTTTACCAACATCATTGATTGGTTTATGTAGTTTAGCCTTTGCTCTTCTACTAGGAATATTCTTCATAGGATCGTGAGTCATTCCAAGACTAATTGCTTCATTTATAAGGACCTTAATATGCCTTCTCATGGTATTATAAGTAACTGATGAGGTGTATTTATCGAGTATATAATTAAGGTCCTTAAAAGTGATATTTTCATCAGCTATCAAACCAGTTATATCACTATGTAAACTAGTAAGAAGCTTCTTGTATTTCTTTGAATAGGAACCTTTAAGTTTTCTATCAAGGGCTTGGTCAATGTAGACCTTATCAGTTAAGTTTCCACATATTAAAAAGTTGCTTCTGTAAACTTCAAGAACTCCTCCATTAACAAGATAGTTGTATACCTCCGAGGCTAATACTTTTGTCATGTTCAATCTTTCGATAGGGGGGAAGGAGTTAGGGTCGAAACTTGAGCCAATACGACTTCCATTGTAAAGCCTGTAGCGTTTATTGTTTATGTAAAATGAAATAAAGAATCGATTGTTTTGGTCCTTATGGACTTTAGGAAAATTGAGTATCATCTGGCAGTGTTAAGACAGTTAAACATTATTTAAATGTCTAAATCACTGATTGTGAGTAGCTCAGTTGGTTAGAGCGCTAGATTGTGGTTCTAGAGGTCGCCGGTTCGAAACCGTTCTTCCACCCATAAAAAAAAGCCTTTCATTTCGAAAGGCTTTTTTTTTATGATATTTTTTGTTTTCCTCCTAGAAAGAAAATCCAAATCCAAGATTTGCCACAACGATGCCACTTTCTGAAATACCAGGAACCCCAGGGATTTCAACAACTTCTACTTCAGTTAATGATGGATCGCTATTGTCAACTGCCCTAACTATGATTTCAGTTGGAAAGCTACCAAAGCTATACCCCACTTCAAAACGAACATAAAATGTACCACCAGTTTTGACACCAAGCTTTAATGCGGTTCCGCTGAATTCAAAATTTGTATCGGCAGTTCCAGTTCTTCCAGTAGCGCCATCTAATTCAATTTCACTGTCCACCCCTTTAATAGAGAAATTAGAAATTCCAGCACCGAGATAAAATCCTTTACCTTTCTGATTAAAATAATAGTTTAAACCAAATTCTGAATAACTAAGGCTTCCTGAGAAACTCTCTCCAGACTGATTATAATTAATTTTAGTGTAGTCTATGTAAGGTGCAAAATGATTGTTTAAAAAAGGTAGGTTATATTCAATTCCACCGGTTACTATGTTTGGAATTCCAATTTTAGCACCAATAGAAAATCTTTTTACTTTGTTTAAATAATTATAGGGCGTTTCTTGTGTATTGCTCTCAAGTATAGCGTCTTCTAAATTTTCGTTGGAGACAGTTTCGGTTGCTCCAGATTCAATTACATCAGACGAGATCGTTTCAGTCGCGGCTGCAGAAATTGCTTCATTTTTTTCCTGAGAAAAGGAGAACTGAGCGACAAGCATAGTCAAGGTGATAAAAAGGTAGTTTTTCATGTTTAATTGATTTAGTTTTTCCAAGGTATTGTTTTTTTAATAATATGAGAAATAAGAAAATCTAATTACGGTTTAACAATTAGTTTAATTCTTTCATTTCTATTCGCGAGTTCCCAAGCGGTGTGGAAAATAAGTTTTGTTCTTTTTTCTAAAACAGCATAGTTGATTTTATCAGGGGTGTCACCAGGCCTGTGGTAATCCTCATGTGTGCCGTTGAAATAGAAAATTACAGGGATGTTGTTTTTGGCGAAATTATAGTGATCACTTCTGTAGTAAAAGCGATTGGGGTCTTCGACTCTGTTAAAAATATAGTCTAATTTTATCTGGGTATATTTAGTATTCATGTCTTCAGAGATTTCGTGAAGCTCTTGGCTCAAACGATCTGAACCAATAAGATAAATATAATTTGGATCTTTATCCTCTCTTTTTGGATCAAGCCTTCCGATCATGTCAATGTTTAAGTTTGCCACAGTTTCTTCTAGAGGATATAAAGGATTATTTGCATAATAATCAGATCCCAACAAGCCTTTTTCTTCTCCTGTTACGTGTAAGAAAACGATTGATCTTTTTGGACCATGACCATTTTTAACAGCTTTATTAAAAGCTTCTGCAATTTCAAGAATGGCAACTGTCCCCGAACCATCATCATCAGCGCCGTTGTTCACTTCTCCATTTCTAGTTCCGATATGGTCTAAATGTGCAGAAATAACAATGTATTCATTTGGAATCTCTGAGCCAGGGATAATCGCAACTACATTTTCAGTATTGATTGCTTTTCCTTTAATGGTCAATTGCATTTTTTGGAAATAATCTTCCGTACCTGCTGCTGGTGCAATCCCTTGATTGATATAATAATCTTTTAAAAAATCTACAGCAATTTTTTGACCTCTCTCTCCGGTCTCTCGTCCTCCAAAATAATCAGAGGCATAAACATAGAGCATTGCTTTTAGTTCGTTTTCATCGATTGTATCTGCAAATTCTTCGGCAATAGTTTTCTGTGCATTACAAAATAAACAGGTAAATATGGCTAGAGCTAAAAATAAATTACGCATGATTTGAGTTTTCTTTTTGAATGAGTAGTTTATTGATTCCATCCCAAAGCGCGATTCTTTTCTGTAGCGCTAATTGGGAAGCTTCAATTGCTTCGTTCCAATGGCTTGGATTGGTTCCGCAAAGGTTTTTGATCATATCAATTGCTAAGGGTCCGTGCGTGTCACCATCGACTTCGATATGGCGTTCAAAATAATATATTATTTGATCAATTTCGGCATCGTTTTCACGATTCATTTTTTTAATCATTGAGATGAACATATCTGGAATAAGATCTTCTCTTCCAAAAGTAAAGACAGAAGCAATCTTGTGGGTCTTTCCTTCTTCAATTATTTTAAAAGTAAAATTTAAAAAATCAGAAATATAAAGAGGTAAATCAGCTTTTTCAATGGCTTCAAAAACGGTATTCCCTGACTTTAGGCTTTCAACCATCTTTTTTATCCCTGAAGTATCCGCATTGATTTGCTCCATTGCTTCCAGATACATTTCAAAGTGACTCATTGGAACCCCTTCTTTATTGACATCTGTTTCTTCACCCCAAACGATTTCATTTATCAATCTTGCTGCAGCATTATTTTGGGTTGGATGCCAAGGCAGGGTAGTGGTGGTCAACTCAATTTGAAGTTTTTTTACCAATGACATAAAATCCCAAACGGCATAAACGTGAGCCTCCATAAAACTTTTTAAATCATCAATAGATTCGAGGTTCTTATAAAGCGAATGATTTATAAGTTGATTTTTTAGGGGGATTAAAGACTCTTTGAGACTGTTTATCATATAGGGTTTTTCTTTGGGCAAATATATGAATTATTATAAGTTTACGGGCGTTTGTTATCTTGAGCTTGTGGATGTTAAAATCAAAAACGAATATTTTCTATTAAATTCTTTGGGTCTTATTTGTTTAAGATTTTTAACTTTATAAAAATGCAGAAAATTAAAATTATTGAATGTCCCAGAGATGCCATGCAAGGGGTTAAGCAATGGATTCCGACAGAAAAAAAAATTGCTTACCTACAGTCTTTGTTGAGGGTAGGTTATGACACGCTCGATTGTGGCAGCTTTGTTTCTCCAAAAGCCATTCCTCAAATGCGAGATACTCCAGAAGTTATTTCTCGCCTAGATTTGAGTGAAACTAACACAAAGCTTTTGACTATTGTGGCCAACGAAAGGGGCGCAAACAAGGCTTGTGAATTTGAAAAAGTCACCTATCTAGGCTTCCCTTTTTCTATTTCTGAAAACTTTCAAATGCGTAATACGCATAAAACGATTGCCGATTCAATAAGAACTTTAGATTATATAATTAACATTTCAGCAAAACACAATAAAAAAGTGGTTGTCTACCTTTCAATGGGTTTTGGAAACCCCTATGGTGATCCCTGGAATACTGAAATTGTTTTGAATTGGACAAACAAGCTCGGTCAGATGGGGGTTAATATTCTTTCCCTTTCAGATACGGTGGGAACGGCTAATCCAGCCGATATCAAAGCACTTTTTTCTTCTTTAATTCCTGCTTATCCAGCGATCGAGTTTGGGGCACACTTTCATACGGATTTGAACGCTTGGTATGCCAAGGTTGATGCTGCTTATGCTGCGGGTTGTCTTCGGTTTGATGCTGCCATAATGGGGCATGGAGGCTGTCCTATGGCCAATGACAGTCTCGTTGGAAATCTCCCTACAGAAAGACTTATTTCCTATTTAAACAAACAAAAAGCACCCATGCAATTGAATTCACTTCATTTCGAATCTGCCTATAATTTTTCAAAGAAGATCTTTTTGTAAAACATTAATTATGAGCTAATTTTTAATTTAAAAGAGCCTGAAACATTACAAAAACAGCTGGCCGATGTCTTTTATAATGATCTCTCAAAGATTAATGCCAATAAATTCCTTACATTTGTTCGCAATTAGTTTCTAAATTGATTGCTCATGATATCCGATAAATTTGTTGGCCAAGGTCTCACATACGATGACGTATTGTTGGTGCCCTCTTACTCTGAAATTCTACCCAGAGATGTTACAATTTCTTCTCGTTTTTCTAGAAACATAGGACTTAGTGTGCCAATTGTTTCAGCTGCAATGGATACCGTCACTGAAAGCCAGATGGCCATCGCCATGGCACAAGAAGGAGGGATTGGCGTGTTGCACAAGAACATGTCTATCGAAGAACAGGCCGTTAAAGTACGAACGGTTAAACGTGCTGAATCAGGAATGATCATTGATCCTGTTGTGATGAAAATCAACACTTTTGTAAAAGATGCAAAGGATAATATGTCAAAATTTAAAATTGGTGGAATTCCAATTATTGACGATGATGGGAAATTATTGGGGATTGTAACCAATCGTGACCTTCGATTTGAGCACAACGGAATGCGACCTATTTCCGAGGTGATGACTACAGAAAACTTAATAACAGTAAAAGAAGGAACTTCACTGGAAGACGCTGAAGGAATTCTTCAAAATCATAAAATAGAAAAGTTACCCGTTATAAATTCCGATAATGTTTTGGTTGGATTGATCACATTTCGTGACATCACCAAACACATTGCTAAGCCTTATTCTAATAAAGATGAATTTGGAAGACTACGTGTAGCTGCAGCAGTAGGCGTAACACATGACCTCTTGGAAAGAACCTCTGCATTAGTTAAATCTAATGTAGATGCCATCGTTATTGACACTGCACATGGCCACTCCAAAGGAGTTGCCGACGCTCTGAAAAGTGTTAAAAAGGAATTTCCGAATCTTGATGTTGTTGTTGGAAATATTGCCACAGGTGATGCAGCTAAATATTTGGCAGATCTAGGGGCAGATGGCGTAAAAGTTGGGATTGGCCCAGGGTCAATTTGTACCACTAGAGTTATTGCAGGAGTTGGTTATCCTCAACTTTCAGCCATAATGGAGGTTTCGAATGCCATTAAAGGGTCTGGTCTCCCGGTAATTGCAGATGGAGGAATTCGATATACGGGTGATATCCCAAAGGCAGTTGCTGCAGGAGCAGACGCAGTTATGCTTGGCTCTTTGCTTGCTGGAACGAAAGAATCTCCAGGTGAAACGGTAATATTTGAAGGTAGGAAGTTTAAAACTTACAGGGGGATGGGTTCTGTAGAAGCAATGAAAAAAGGGAGTAAGGATCGCTATTTTCAAGATGTAGAAGACGATATTAAAAAGCTAGTTCCAGAAGGAATTGTGGGACGAGTACCTTATAAAGGAGAGCTGTATGAAAGCATTCACCAATTTGTTGGAGGTCTAAGGGCTGGAATGGGTTATTGTGGTACAAAAGATATTAAAACACTTCAAGATAAAGGTAAATTTATTTCAATCACAGCAGCTGGAATGAGAGAAAGCCATCCACATAATATAAGCATCACAAAAGAAGCACCAAATTATAGTCCATGAATAAGTTAATTAGCAACAATCTTAAAGGTATAAATGTCATTGTTTAACGTTACAATCCTGATGATGTACATGTTTTGTCTTTGTAAGGACACCGGAATTGATAGCGCAGAGAAGTCTTGAATATTTAAGCTTAAAACTTCGTTTCCTATGATGGTGTAGACTTTTAATAAGCCACTACCTTCGACACCATTGATTTTTAGTGTACCACTTTTATAGGAAAAATTGACACTGGGTTTCTGAAAAAAAGAGGAGGAGATTATGGGGAAGAAGTAGTTAACTGGCTTAAAATGTGAAAAGCCAATAGCGGTAAGTAAAAAGAAAATTAATAATGTTATATTTCTCACTGCTTTGAATAATAATCGAAATTTACAAAAAATATTAATATGTTTAAAAACATATCAACAAATAAGTTGTTGAAAACTAATGATTTACAGTATTTATTAACTTTATTTACAATAAATGTTAATAAATAGCACAATTTTTAAGAAGATTTAACGATATGCACCCAACTTCAATAAGTTTTTCGAAATTCAGTCAGTTTGTTATTCTTACAACACTCCTTGCTTCTTTCACTTCTTGTGATAAATTTAATTCAGCAAATAAAAATCGATTGGTTGCTCGGGCAGAAAATCATTATTTGTATTTATCAGATATTGAAAAAAAGTTCAATGGTTTCGATTCAAAGGAAGACAGTCTGATTAAGGTTCAGAGTTTTATTAACAATTGGGCTCGTAAGAAAATAATATTCGAAAAATCGCTTGTCAATCTATCTGATGCCCAACTTTCCGATCTGAATCTCTTGGTCGATGACTACAAGTCTAACCTTTTTACAATCGCCTACAAAGAGTCGGTTATCAAATCTATTATTGATACGATAATTGATCCGAACGCAATCATCACATTTTACGATAATAATAAAAGTAACTTCAAGCTTAAAGAGCCATTGTATAGAATCAAATATTTAAGTTTTCCGCTGGATAATGTCGATGGCAGACAAATCATCAAAAGCTTTAAAAGGTTTGAGGAAAGGGATATTAAGTTTTTAGATTCTCTTTCATTTCAATTTTCAAACTATTTTATGGCAGACTCAATTTGGGTGAAAAAAAGAGAGATTTATGATAAAGTAAATCTTATAAATGCTGATAACCAGGAAATTTACTTAAAAAAAACCAAATATTATGAGGTTAAAGATACATTAGAATTATATTTGTTCCAATTGGTAGAGCGCTTAGACCGTAATGAGATCGCGCCACTTTCCTATATCGAAAGTACCATTAAGAACATTGTTTTAAACAGAAGAAAAATTGAATTTCTAAGGAATTTTGATAATGAAATATTACAGGACGCTATTAAAACCAAAAAATTTGAAACTTACCCATAAAATTATAAGTTTAATAACCTTTGTTATTGCTACTAGTTTTAATCTAAATGCGCAAGGTACAAGCGTTAACGAGTCAGTCTCCCCCAATCGTATTAAGATTGACGGGGTTTCGGCTGTGATAGGTGACTATGTGATTCTCGACTCAGATATTGACAAAACCATTGTTGAGATGGAGTCGCAAGGAATGTCAACCAAAAACATTACACGTTGTGAATTGCTTGGAAAACTTATGGAAGACAAGCTCTATGCCCACCATGCCATTCAGGATAGTTTAGAAATAAGTGATCAGGAAGTGTATGATTATGTAGACCAGAGTATTGCCTATTTTACTGAACAATTGGGAAGTATTGAAAAGGTTTTAGAATTTTATAAAAAACCAAACGAGTTGGCTTTTCGTGACGAACTCTTTCAGATCAACAAGGTCCAAAAACTTTCTTCGATGATGCAGTCGAAAATTGTTGAAGATGTTGAAATAACGCCAGAAGAAGTTCGACAGTTTTTTCAGTCCATACCTAAATCAGAACTTCCGACTTTTGGAACAGAACTGGAAATATCTCAAATAGTCTTAATGCCAGAGGTTTCAAAGGAAGAAACTGAAAGATTGGTTAATCAACTAAAATCATTTAAGGCTGACGTTGAAGAAAAAGGGTTGAGTTTTGCTTCTAAAGCAATTTTATACTCTCAGGATCCTGGTTCTAGGTCAAATGGAGGGAAATATACACTTCAGCGCAAGAAGCCTAGGATGGTAAAGGAGTTTAGAGACATTGCTTTTAGTATGCAAGAGGGAGAGGTGTCAGAGCCTTTTAAAACTGATTTTGGATGGCACATCCTAACTGTCGATAAAATAAGAGGTCAAGAAATAGATATTCGACATATTTTGTTAACACCAAAGGCCGATACAAAACGATTGGAAGATGCCAAAAAGGTCTTGGACACAATAAGAAAGCGTCTTTTGGATGAAGAATTTACTTTTGAAGATGCAGCTTACCAGTTTTCCAGTGAAAAGGAAACACGACTCAATGGTGGTGCAATAATTAATCCTTCCACTGGAGATAAACGTTTTGAACTCACAAAGATGGATCCTGTTTTGTATAATCAAATCCGTGATTTAAAGGAGGGGGAAATTTCCGTACCGCTGCTTGATGAAGATCGATCAGGCTTAAAAAAATATAAGATCTTAAAAATCACCAATCGTTTTGATGAGCACATAGCAGATTATTCTAAGGATTATGTCAAGATTAAGGAACTTGCACTCAAAGAAAAAAAACTTAAAGCTATTAAGAAGTGGCTTAAAAATAAGATAGTGCTAACCTATGTGAGTATAAACCGAGACTATTCGGATTGTGAATTTAAAAATGACTGGAATAAAAATTAAACTTATCCTTTAAAGTATTTTAAAGGAACCCAAAGCATTCCAAAACATTCTCCTTTGTCTTTATCGAGATGCTTGTGGTGCATTTTATGTGCTCTTCTTAAACCTTTAGCGTAACGATTATTAGCCTTTCTAAACAGCTTGAACCTTTGGTGTATAAAGATGTCATGAACAAGGAAATAAGTAATTCCATAAAGGAATATTCCAATCCCCATGGGCAAACCTGGCCAAAATCCTGCTTCTCCCCAAAGTACCACCAGACCTGAACTTACGAGGGCGTAAAATATAAAGAAAAGATCATTTCTTTCAAACCATGATTTGTGGTTTTTTTTATGATGATCCTTGTGCAGACTCCATAAAAAACCGTGCATGATGTATTTGTGAGAAAACCAAGCCATGAATTCCATAAAAATAAAAGTAACCAGTACAACAGAGATCAAAAGCATTTTTTCCATTTACAAAAGATTAAAACGAAATTTGATGTAAGACTGAGCTAAAAGACTCATTTTTTGATAATTTGGTACACGAATTCTTGCCTTTTGAATTTTGACAGATGGGGTGTTTTTAAGCTTTGTCAAAAGCTTGTGATAGTAACGGTAGGCTGTGTAAACCCCTAAACGCGAGTTTTTCGGAAGCTTGTAAATACCAACAAGTGCCTGCTTAAAATCATTTTCAATTTCGTCTATGATTTTCATCTTGCTAACTTCGTCAAAATTTGACAAGTTAAGATTTGGAAAATAAGTTCGATCCAAAGTTTTGAAATCGGCATTTAAATCTCTCAAAAAGTTAACTTTTTGGAAAGCACTTCCTAAAGACATGGCCGCTGATTTTAATTTATCATAAACCTCTTGGTCTCCTTTTACAAAAACTTGAAGGCACATCAAACCAACAACGTCAGCAGAGCCATAAATATATTCTTTATACTCCTCCTCAGTTTGATAAGTTTGTTTGTGTAAATCGGTCCTCATGCTCTTCAAGAAAGCCTCAATTAGTTCAGGTTGAATATTATTTTCATGAACAGAGTATTGAAATGAATTTAGAATAGGGTTTAAGCTAATCTTATGCTCCAAAGCGTGCGCTAGATCTTCTTCAAATTTTTGCAATAATAGTTCTTTATCAAAACCATGAAATGTATCGACGATCTCATCTGCAAACCTTACAAACCCATAAATATTATAGATGTGCATTCTGACTCCATCCTCTAAAAGCCTCGTCCCTAGAGAAAAGGACGTGCTATAGCGTTGCGTGACAAGCTTGCTACATTCATAAGAAATAGAATCAAATTGGTCTTTCATCGAATTAATATATATATAGTTTATAATTTGATTATCAATTCATTTAAAATTAATGAATAAAAAGGGATAATAATAGTTTTTTAAGCAAAAACATCAATTTTGAAATATTTGGCTTCAAAGGACAAAACTGAATTAAACAAATTTATTTTATCTGGCAGCGTTGTTAAATTAATATTTAGTTGTTGAGGTCCAAGAATCGCTAATTCAGTGGCATTGTTTTTTAATATTAAGTCGTAAAAATTCAAAAGATAGTTGTCTATAACCTCCTTATTGGGTTCAACAGTTAGATGTGTTACAAAAACTAAATTTTCATTTACACTCAAAATATTTTCAAGACTCTCCACGGGAAGCGATTGTCCTAAAAAAATGGTTTTAAACCCATGTGTTAGGATGTAATAATTTAGAAAAAGAATACTTAATTCATGAACTTCATTTTCCGGCAGGTAAAGAACAAAAACCTTGTCGTTGTCTTTTGGAGTGAGATTTTTTTGAACTTTTTCAGTTTGAATGTGAATTTTTTGTTTGATTAGGTTTGTAACAAAATGCTCATGAGAGGGACTAATAGCATTTGTTTGCCATAAAATTCCCAATTCATTCATTAGGGGAAGAAACACATTAACATAAATAAAAGTGAAATCATTTTTGGTTAATATTTCATCAAATGTAGCGTCGAATAAAATGCTATCAAAATTAATCATAGCAAGCTTCAGGGAATTAATTGAAACCTGTTCAGAGTTAGATTTTAAAGTAACTTCACGAACCACTGCGGGTAACTCTGTGTTGTCTATTCCAGCAATTTTAGAAATCTTAAAGCCGTGTTTGTAGAGTAAAGTGATGTTTAATAATTTCTGAAGACTTAATAGGCTGTAACGACGAATGTTAGTTTGAGTCCGCTCGGGGCTGAGTAAGTTGTACCTTTTTTCCCAAATCCTAAGGGTATGGGCCTTAATACCCGAAATATTTTCCAAATCTTTTATGGAAAAAGTGCTCTTCACTCTATTCATTCTGTTCAAGCTTTTTGATTTAAAAGTTAAACAAACTTAAAGAATATTTTTCAGTTAAGGAAAAAAAATTAAGAAGTGCGCACGAGAAGACTCGAACTTCCACGAGATTACTCCCACTAGCCCCTCAAGCTAGCGCGTCTACCAATTCCGCCACGTGCGCTGAGTGTGACCTGGCTGGGGCTCGAACCCAGGACCCTCTCCTTAAAAGGGAGATGCTCTACCAACTGAGCTACCAGATCTGTTTTAAGGCTGCAAATATAGTATCAAATATTTATTATTCAAGTGCAATTGTTATAAATTTGAGTAAATAATATTGTAGAGCAAAATGGGCAGTTTTCTTATTTTATTGGGGTACATGGGTTGTGGTAAATCTGAGCTTGGAAAAAAAATTTCGATTTCGAGATCCATTTCATTCATAGATTTAGATCATTTTATTGAGGAAAAGGAAAAAAGCAGCATTTCTTCGATTTTTAGAAAACATGGTGAATTGTATTTCAGAAAGAAAGAACGCTTCTATTTAGAAATGCTTTTTGAGTCTGATATTGATGCTGTGATATCACTAGGAGGGGGGACCCCTTGCTATTTTGACAATATGGATTTTATCAATTCCTTTGAAAACAAAACTACAGTTTACCTTAAAACCTCTCCCAAAGAGCTTGCAAGAAGGTTGTTTGACCAACGGAGTCAACGACCGATGATTTCCCACCTTGAAACCTCAGATGCGCTTCTTGAGTTTATTTCAAAGCATTTATTTGAAAGAACATTCTATTATCTTAAGTCAGATAAGCACTTAGTCACCGACGGTAAGACAACAGATCAGTTGGTAGAAGAGTTCAATGGCTTAACTTAGGTATACACCTTCTTCGTCTCCAAAGCGTACGTCAATACGTTCTTTTATGGATGTAGAAAGAGACATTCCTTTGAAATCTCCTTTAATTGGAAAACTTTTGTGGTTTCTGTTGACCAAAACAGCCGTCTGCAAGTGTTTTAGCTCTATCGACAAGAAATGTCTTACTGCATAGATTAGCGTACTTCCAGTATTTAATACATCATCAACAATTACGACAGATTTTCCTTTACAAAACTCTAGGCCTTGGGACATTGAAACTTCATTTCTAGGATTTTTTTTGTCAACTTTAATTTCAATCAGTTCAACATTTAAAGATCCAATGTGATTAAGTTCCATTATAATTCTGTTGGCAAGAGTCAATCCGTTTTGAGCGATGCCAGCAACGATCAATTCTTTTTCATCGATGTTGTTCTCATAGATCTGGTAGGCAATTCTTTTAATTGTCCTTTGGATGTCCTCCTTATCCATAATTATATTTTCTTTGACTTTCCTCATCGTTCTTATTTGTGTAGTTATTATTCAGGTGCTTCTTCTCGATATTCATCAATTTCCCTTCTGTCTTTCTTTGTGGGTCTTCCGGTGCCTTGGTCACGTTCGAGTACTTTAGCGTTGGCTTGCATTTCAGCAATTTCAAAAGCATCTTTTGGGGTCCTGTCTTCCCGGTATAAATTAACAAGTTTAGCGCCAACACGACTTTTAGGAGTATCAAGGGCGGTCAATTCATACCAAATTTGATTTTTACGCACCTTGATTTTATCCCCTACAAAAATGTCGCGGGAAGGTTTTACTATTTTGTCTTCTATCCTAACATGCCCTTTTTTACAGGCTTCGCTGGCTTTGCTTCTGGATTTAAAATACCGCAAACACCATAAATATTGATCAACCCTCATGTTTTAAAACTTCGTTAAACTAAGTAACAAAAATAAAGTAAAATTGTATCTTGCGTTTCAATATTTTAACGAATGATTCTCAAAAAATTCTTTTTTATAATCGGCTTTATTTTTGTTTTGTTTTCTTCTTGCAAAGATGACGACGATACTCAAGAAAGTGTTATCCCTTTGGAAACCCAAACTCCCATTGACGATGAAGCTTTGGTAGCCTACCTTAAATCACACTTTTATAACTACGAAGATTTTGAAGACGTTCCTGAAGATGATTATGACGTTGAGATCAAATTAGACTCATTAACGGGAGATAATTCCTCCAAGACCTCTCTGTGGGAACAAATTGAAACCAAGACAATTGATTTGGAAGAACAAGGCGGCAACGTGGTTGCTACTAAATTATATGTTTTAAAAATTAGAGAAGGTGTAAAAGATAACCCTTCCATAGTTGATTCTACTTTTGTTAGTTACCAGGGAACCTTATTGGATGGAACAGTTTTCGATGGTCGAAGTAATCCAGTTTGGTTTGATTTGTCAAATGTAATAAGAGGATTCAGAGAGGCGATTCCTCTATTTTCAGGAGGTAGTTATTCTATTCAAAATGATGGAACTTATAGTTTTAAGGATTATGGTCAGGGTATAATCTTCCTTCCCTCTTCTTTAGGTTATTACTCTAGTAATCAGAACTTAATACCGAGTTATTCTCCGTTGATTTTTACAATATCATTGTACACCAGCAACCCTGCTGATCATGATTCGGATGGTATTTTGTCTATTGATGAAGATATTGATGGTGATGGGAATCCATTAAACGACGATTCTGACGCTGACAATACTCCTAATATGTATGATGACGATGATGATGGAGATGGTGTAAAAACGATAGACGAGTACGATTTAAACAAAGATGGTATACCAGACGATTCAGATGGTGATGGAATTCCCAATCATTTGGACGGAGACAGTGCTTAAAACAATATTGATTAAACCTTAAAATCAATAAGTTATATTGAGATTTAAACCTCTCGTTATTGACCAAATAATGTTATTCCTAAATTTTTTATTTCAACTTATAAGAAACTCCAACCAGAAATTGATTGGGTCTTGAATCTACGTTTCCACTTACATCAACACCATTCTGGGTTAAAATGGTTGTTTGAATTGGAGAGAGACCTCTTTCATAGCGTAAGTCGATTCCTACAGGGCCTATGTTAAGTCTTGTTCCCAAATGCAATCCGAAAGTGGTTTTATCTTTAATCGCTTCAAATGAATAATTACTGCTTTTTTGAGAAAGTGAATAATAGGCTGTAGGCCCTACAAAAAAGCTTAAAGGTCCAAATAATTTTAATCCAAACGATACAGGTAATTCAATTCTGTTTGTTGAGATTTCCCTCCCCTCTAATTGGGTTTTGACATTTGTAAACTGAAGTTCAGGGCGGAGATACCCAATCAAGAAGTCAAATTCCGAATAAACTCCAATGTGAAAACCAGATTTCCTTTCATGGTCTTTGGACTCAAGCGTCAATTGAGCTTCACCAGCCGAGTCAAAATTTAATCCTCCTTTAATTCCAAAATCAATTTGGGAGAAAGAAAAATTAGAGATTAAAAAAACTAGCACAAAAAGGGACAAAGGTTTCATACAGCCATGATTAAGATTATTTATTAAAGGTAGTCTTCTTCGCCTAAAATTCAAAGTTTAAAAATTCGTTTTGTATGTCTAAATACAATTAATTATCAATTTTAGTTTAATGGAAATGGTATCGGACTTACTAGAATCTTATATTTGCATGCATTTTACATTATGGAATTTAAATTACTTCAAACCGATTCTTCTTCTTCTGCCCGAGCAGCTACGCTCACTACTGATCACGGCACAATCGAAACACCAATTTTTATGCCTGTAGGCACTGCTGCGACCGTGAAAGGAGTGCATCAGCGAGAGTTGGTAAATGATATTAAACCAGACATCATATTAGGAAATACTTATCATTTGTATTTACGCCCTGGCACAGAAATCATCGAAAAGGCTGGAGGTTTGCACAAATTCATGAATTGGCAGGGACCAATTCTTACTGATTCTGGTGGATACCAAGTTTATTCTCTTTCCGCCAATAGAAAAATTAAAGAAGAAGGAGTTAAGTTTAAGTCTCATATTGATGGTTCTTATCATGTGTTTACTCCTGAAAATGCAATTGAAATTCAACGAAAGATTGGAGCAGATATCATCATGGCATTTGACGAATGCACTCCATATCCTTGTGAATACGATTATGCGAAAAAATCAATGCACAGGACTCATCGGTGGTTAGATCGATGCATAGAACAAGACAAAAAATCCCCTTTCGAATATGATTATGAGCAAACCCTATTTCCCATTATTCAAGGAAGTGTTTATAAAGATTTAAGGAAAATGTCGGCAGACTATATCGCAGCTAAAGATCTACCTGCCAACGCAATAGGAGGGCTATCGGTAGGGGAGCCCGCAGAAGAAATGTATGCAATGACAGAAGTGGTTTGCGAACGACTTCCAGAAGATAAGCCTCGCTATTTGATGGGGGTAGGAACACCGATTAATATTTTGGAAAACATTGCGCTAGGTATCGATATGTTTGATTGTGTAATGCCGACTCGAAATGCTAGAAATGGTATGTTGTTTACTGCCCATGGTACAATCAACATTAAAAATAAAAAATGGGAAGATGATTTTTCTGTCATAGATGAGGCCAATTACTGCTATGTAGATCAAGATTATTCCAAAGCCTATTTGAAACACCTGTTTTCAGTTAATGAAATGTTGGGAAAACAAATTGCAACGATTCATAATTTAAGTTTTTATTTGTGGTTGGTGAGAGAAGCTAGAAAACATATCTTAGCTGGTGATTTCACACAATGGAAAAATAAAATGGTCAAACAAATGGCCAACCGTTTGTAAGCATGAAAATATTAGACCTCTATATCATCAAGCGTTACCTTATGACCTTTTTGGTAATGTTGTTGATGTTCGTCCCTATTGGTGTGATGGTTGATATGGCTGAGAAAATTGATAAGTTTAAGGAAAATGAAGTTCCCACAACTGCAATTTTTGAATACTATTATGACTTCACATGGTTTTTTGGAAACCTATTGTTTCCAATTTTTTTGTTTTTATCAGTAATTTGGTTTACCTCAAAGTTGGCAAACGACACTGAGGTTATTGCCATACTTAGCTCTGGAATCTCTTTCTTTCGATTTTTAAGACCTTATTTGATTTCTGCGAGCGTGGTGGCTTTGTTTTCTTTTTTTGCAGGGATGTTTGTCGTCCCAAAATCCAACTTGCGATTCAATGAGTTTTTAACAAAATATATTAGTAAGACGAGTGTTAGGCAGACGAGAAACCTGTACAAACAGATCAACGAGAATGAGTTTATATTCGTCAGTAATTATGACCCTGTTCGCCAAAGCGCAAACAACTTTTCTTTAGAACACTTTGAAGGAAATGAATTGAAGTTTAAGATACAATCCAATACCATTCGCTGGATTGACAAGGATACCCTTTTTAGGCTTTCCTCTTACACCAAAAGAACTTTTGACAAGGACCAAGAGATTTACATTAAAATGAGTCGAAAAGACACGATTTTCGATTTCGAAATAGACGATCTCTCCCCGGTTTCCTATAAAGCTGAAACCTTAACTTTTAGTGACTTAAATCGATTTATTGAAACAGAACAGGAAGGAGGTTCGGTTTTAATAAACAATCACTTACTGGTTAGATACAAACGATGGACATTACCTCTTTCTGCTTTTATTCTAACGATCATAGCTGTAGCAGTCTCATCATTTAAAAGAAGAGGGGGAATGGGGGTAAACCTTGCCTTTGGAATCACTTTAGGTTTTCTGTTTATTTTCTTTGATAAAATTTTTGGGGTTTTGGTAAATAAATCAAATTTCTCACCTTTTCTGGCCGCTTGGCTTCCACTAATCCTTTTTGGAATTCTCGCATTTTTCTTATTGCGACATGCGAAACGCTAATACCAAAAATTTAGTCCAGTTACATTTCGTTATTTTCATTTTTGGGTTCACTTCAATTTTAGGAGAATTAATCAGTATCAATTCGGTAGCATTGGTTTGGTACAGAATGCTGATCGCTTCAATAATATTAGGGGGTTATGTTTTAATTTTAAAAAAAGATGATTTAAAACTAGACCGACACCTTTCTTTTAGACTATTGCTGGCAGGAGCGCTAATCGCCCTCCATTGGGTCGCTTTTTTTGAAGCAATAAAACTTGTGGGAATTTCCATTACACTTTCCATGTTATCCTCGGCTGCATTGTTTACTGCATTTTTAGAGCCAATTTTTTACAAAAGAAAACTCCTTTTATATGAATTGTTTTTTGGCGCACTAGCAGTTGTTGGAATGCTCTTGATCTACAACACTTCTCCAGAAGGATGGTTGGGAATTTTGATTGCAATAATCGCTGCAGCTTTAGCAGCTCTTTTCGCCTTGATAAATGGAAAATTAATTGCCCATAAACCCCCTTCCATTATTACGTTTTACGAAATGCTTGTAGGTACTGTTTGTATTTCAATTTATCTATTATTCACAACGGGCTTTAATAATGATTTTTTCAACTTGAGCAATACTGACATTCTTTGGTTGGTTATTTTAGGTTCATTGTGTACTGCATATGCCATTAATGTGGCCACAGCCGTCATGAAAACTATTTCCCCTTTTTCGGTCATGCTAACCGTAAACTTAGAACCTGTTTATGGGATTATTCTAGCTTTTTTAATTTTTGGTGAAGATCAATTAATGGATACAAAATTTTATATAGGGCTAACAATCATTATTTTAGCAGTATTGTTAAATTCAATCTATAAATCAAATAAATTGAAACCAAAAAAGAGACCTTCAAATTCACTATAATTTTTAAATTTGTATTGTAAGTATAAAAAATCACATGGAATATTTAGACTTTGAATTACCCATTAAAGATCTGCACGAGCAAATAGAAAAATGCAAAGCGATTGGCGATGAAAGTAGTGTTGACGTTACTGAAACCTGCAATCTATTAAATGAAAAATTGCATAAAACAAAGCTCAAGATCTATGGAGATTTATCTTCTTGGCAACGTGTTCAGCTTTCGCGACATCCTTCAAGACCTTACACTCTCGATTATATCAACGCGCTTTGTGGGGATACATTTCTTGAGCTTCACGGAGATCGGAATTTTGCCGATGACAAAGCCATGATTGGTGGAATGGGAAAAATTGGTGATCAAACTTTTATGTTCATTGGAACCCAGAAAGGTTACAACACAAAAACACGCCAGTATAGAAACTTTGGTATGGCCAAACCCGAAGGTTATCGAAAAGCATTGCGTTTAATGAAATCTGCTGAGAAATTTGGCATTCCAGTAATTTGTTTAATTGATACACCAGGTGCTTTTCCTGGAATGGAAGCCGAAGAACGAGGACAAGGACAGGCCATAGCCAATAATATCTATCAGATGTTAAGCCTTAGAACACCAATCATAGTGAACATAATCGGTGAAGGTGCTTCGGGAGGGGCGTTGGGCATCGGTGTTGGAGATTTAGTTTACATGCTAGAGAACACTTGGTACTCTGTCATATCTCCTGAATCTTGTTCTTCCATCTTATGGAGAAGCTGGGAACATAAGGAAACAGCAGCTGCAGCATTAAAACTTACTGCTGAAGACATGCTTAAATCTAAGTTGATTGATAAAATAGTAGAGGAGCCATTGGGAGGAGCACATTTCGATAGAGAAACTGTTTTTAAAACCGTAAGAAAGGAACTGTTGGATGCGTTTAAAAAATTGAATAAAATTGATCCTGATAAATTAATTCAACTGAGAAGAGATAAATTTTCTAAGATGGGGAACTTCCAAGACTAGCCTGTAGCGACTTTTCGTTCTTATTAACAAAAAAAAGAATTTATAAACATCGTTTTGTTTAATCCTATAGGATAAACTAACCCGTTTTTTGGTTGAATAATTCATTAAACCGTTTACATTCGTTCCATGGAGAAAAGTAAATCAATCGAGCCAAAAGTTTCCCAATCTGGGACGGTAATTAACCTGAAGCAAGGCAAGTTGCCCCCGCAGGCACTGGATCTTGAAGAAGCGGTGTTGGGAGCCATGTTGATTGATAAGAAAGGAGTTGATGAAGTAATTGATTTGCTTCAACCAGAAGCATTTTACAAAACAGCCCATCAATATATTTTTGAATCCATATTTAATCTTTTTCAAAACTCACAACCCATCGATTTGTTAACTGTTTCTGCTGATTTGCGGAAAAAAGGGAAACTTGATGTTGCTGGAGGAGATTTTTATTTAATTCAGCTCACCCAAAAGATTGCTTCCTCTGCACACATTGAATTTCATGCAAGAATCATTCTCCAAAAATACATTCAGCGCAGTTTGATTCGCATTTCAAATGAGATCATTGAATCTTCTTATAAGGAATCAATCGATGTTTTTGATTTACTGGATGAAGCAGAATCAAAACTATATGATGTCACCCAAGGGAACATTAAACGGTCATCCGATACGGCTCAGAATTTGGTTATGCTGGCCAAAAAGAAGATTGAAGAAATTGCCAATCAAGAAGGGCTAAGTGGGGTGAGTACAGGTTTTCAGAAACTAGACGATTTAACTTCAGGATGGCAGCCCAGTGACCTGATCATTATCGCAGCACGTCCGGGGATGGGGAAAACGGCTCTGACGTTGTCCATGGCAAGAAACATTGCGGTTACAAAACAAATCCCTGTTGCCTTCTTTTCACTTGAAATGTCTTCTGTTCAATTGATTACCAGATTGATTTCTGCAGAAACAGGACTCTCGTCGGAAAAACTTAGAACAGGTAAACTTGCCGATCATGAATGGAAACAACTTAATGTTAAAGTAGGTGATCTTGAAAAAGCACCTTTGTTTATCGATGATACACCGGCACTTTCGATTTTTGATTTAAGAGCAAAAGCAAGACGTTTGGCATCGCAACATGGCATCAAACTTATCGTAGTGGATTATTTGCAGTTGATGACTGCAGGAAGCTCGAACAAAGCAGGGAACAGAGAACAAGAGATTTCAACCATTTCTAGGAACTTAAAATCACTCGCCAAAGAATTAGAAATCCCTGTTATTGCTCTTTCTCAGCTGTCCCGTGCGGTTGAAACTCGTGGAGGGACAAAAAGACCACAGCTTTCTGACCTTAGAGAATCTGGAGCAATCGAGCAGGATGCTGATATTGTTTCTTTTATCTATCGCCCTGAATATTATGGTATCGATGAATGGGATGACGAAGACCACTCTCCATCAGCGGGTCAAGCAGAGTTTATTGTAGCGAAACATAGAAATGGTGGATTGGATAATATAAGAATGAAGTTTGTTGGAAACCTAGGTAAATTTGAAGATTTTGAAGACTTTGAGTCTCCTTTTGAATTTCAATCAAAAATGAATCATGGAGCTCAAGATCTTAATAAAATAAATAACCTTCCCAGCCCAAATGATGCCTTTGATACGCCCCCATCTGAGGATAATGATGACATTCCTTTTTAATTGGATTGCACTTTGGGAATGCATAAGAACATGCAGTTAAACCTCTATGTTCAGACTTTTTAATTCAGATTTTAGTTGTGTGGGATTATTGAAACGAATGGTGTTAATCCCCATTTTTTTAGCAGCTTCAATGTTTCTCGCATTGTCGTCAATAAATAAGCTTTGAGCAGCCTCAATATTAAATCGATTTAAAGTCAACTCATAGATTTCATTAAAAGGTTTTCTCATTTTCTCTGTTCCAGACACAACAATTCCTTCAAACCAGTGAAGAAAATCAAACCTTTCCAGTGCAACAGGAAAAGTCTCTGCACTCCAATTGGTCAACGCAACCACTTTGTAATTGGGATTATCGATTAGCTGTTTTAGAATTGCAACAGTTCCATCAATTTGATTCCCCAGCATCTCTTCCCATCTACCGTAATAGATCCTGATCCATTCTTCATATTCTGGAAATAGCTTTACCCTTTCCTCTGTTGCTTTTTCAAGCGGATAACCTGCGTCTTGATTTTCATTCCAATCCATTGTGCAGATTTCATCAAAAAACCATTTCATTTTCTCACGATCTCCATTGAAAACATCGAGATAAACATACTCCGGATTCCAATCGATTAAAACGCCTCCTAAATCAAAAATCACATTTTTTATTTCAGTCATAACTTATTGGTTTTCTTTTTGCCCCATTAACATTAAATAACTTTTTAAGAACAGATCGATATTCCCATTCATCACTGCATCCACATCGTTGGTTTCTTTTTGCGTCCTAACGTCTTTTACTAATTTGTAAGGATGCATTACATAGTTTCTTATTTGAGAACCCCATTCAATTTTCTTTTTCGAGGCTTCGATTTCCTGCCTTGCGGATAGTTTTTTCTGTAATTCAATCTCAAACAGTTGAGATTTTAACAATTGCATGGCTTTATTTTTATTTTCTAATTGCGAGCGGGTTTCAGAGTTTTCAATGATGATACCCGTTGGGTGGTGGCGAAGCCTTACCGCGGTTTCAACTTTATTAACATTTTGTCCCCCAGCGCCACTAGAGCGCATGGTTTCCCAAGATATTTCTGAAGGGTTTACAATGATTTCTATAGAATCATCAACCAATGGATAAACATAAACAGAAGCAAAGGAAGTGTGTCTTTTGGCATTGCTGTCAAAGGGTGAAATGCGAACCAAACGGTGCACGCCGTTCTCCCCCTTAAGCCATCCAAACCCAAAAGGGCCATTAATTTCGAGCGTAACGGTTTTAACTCCCGTAACATCACCAGCTTGGTGATTTAACTCCTTGATACTGTATTTATTTTTTTCACCCCACATCAAGTACATGCGCATCAACATCTCTGCCCAATCACAACTTTCGGTCCCTCCGGCGCCTGCTGTGATTTGGAGCACTGCGCTCATGTCATCACCTTCTTCCGAAAGCATGTTACGGAATTCTACGGCTTCGAATAACTCAATGATTTTTGAGAAATGGTTGTCAACTTCTTGGGAATCAATTTCTCCAGCTTTTTGAAATTCCAAAAGCACCCCTAGGTCTTCATTTAGTTGATTTAATTCGTTAAAATCATCTACCCACTTTTTAAGGCTTCGCATCTCTCGCATCAGGAGTTCAGCTTTTTGAGCATTGTTCCAGAAGTCAGGAGCAAGTGTTTTTTCCTCCAGATTTCTTATTTCTATTGACTTAGCATCAATGTCAAAGATATCGTCTTAGGGCACCAAGGCGATTAATAAGATCTTTCTGTTGCTCGGAAGTTGTCATGATGTAAATTTTGTCTAAAATAAATAAATCATTAGAGGATATTTGATTTTAAATAATATTTTTTAAACTCAAGGTCTCAATTTTTTATATATATTTATAAAAGACAGTTGCTCCATGATAATAATCACCCTGAATTAATGAACTTTTCTATTAAAATATTTTTTTCAATACTTTACTCACTTACATTTGCCGTCGGATGCAAATCTGATAAAAACATGATGTCAAAAGACAATTTACTTCCCCCGAAAGCCGATATAATTCCCCATCAACATAAAATTCATGATCACATACGAATTGACGATTATTATTGGTTAAAAGATCGTGAAAATCCAGAAGTCGTTGATTATTTGGAGCGCGAAAATGACTATTATCAAAAAATGACTGCTCCTACCAAAAAGCTTCAAGAATCTCTGTTTGATGAAATGAAGGGGAGGATTAAAGAAGACGATAGCTCGGTTCCTTATTTTTACAACGGCTACTGGTACATCACCCGTTATGAAACAGGTAAAGATTATCCGATTTATACCCGAAAAAAGGAAACATTAGAAGCCGAAGAGGAAGTTTTATTTGACTGTAATCTCATGGCTGCCGATTATGATTACTTTAGTCTGGTTGGAATTAACGTTAGCCCTGACAACACAAAAGTAGCCTATGCTTTGGACACCCTTTCCCGTAGAAAATATATCATATATGTTAAAGATTTATCTGATGGGTCTTTGTTAAAAACAAAAATAAAAAACACAACAGGAGGCAGTGTTTGGGGCGCAGATAGTAAGACGCTTTATTACAACCGGAAAAACCCTGAGACACTAAGATCAGAGGCGGTTCTTAAACACGACATTCAATTGCCAGATCAAGAGGATGAAATGGTTTATGAGGAAGTTGATGAAACCTATTCGGTTCATATAAGTAAATCAAAATCGAAAGAATATATCTTCATTTCTTCTTTTAGCACCCTTACAAGTGAGCATCAATTTTTAAAAGCAGATGACCATTATTCAAATTTTAAAATAATCCAACCACGTTTGGTTGGTTTAGAATATGATATAGAGCACTTTGGTGATCATTTTTATATCCACACAAACCACCAAGGTGCAATCAACTTTAAGATGATGCGCACCCTAATTTCCAAGCCCAGGATCGAAAACTGGGAAACTTTACTGGAGCACAGGGAGCAAGTACTTCTTGAAGATTTTGAATTATTTAAAGATTATTGGGTACTAAACGAAAGAGAAAATGGACTTTCCCGTTTGCGTATTTTTTCATGGGACGGAAAGAAAGATTATTTTATGCCTTTGAAGGGAGAGACCTATACCTTGTTCACTTCAGTAAATACTGAGTTTAACACACCGCTCCTGAGGTATGTTTTCAATTCGATGACGACCCCATCGTCTGTTATTGAATTTAATATGGAAACCAAAGAAAGTAAGACTCTCAAAGAACAAGAAGTTCTCGGGGGAAATTTTGATAAAGAAAATTATGTAGCAAAACGTCTTTGGGCACCTGCACAAGACGGAACTAAAGTTCCAATTTCGATTGTTTATCACAAAGATACTGAGCTAAACGCAGAAACGCCCATTTTACAATATGCCTATGGTTCTTATGGAAGCACCGTAGACCCATCTTTCTCAACGACTCGCTTGTCACTATTGGACAGAGGTTTTGCTTTTGCAATTGCCCACGTCAGAGGAGGGGAGTATATGGGACGCCAATGGTATGAGGATGGAAAATTATTAAAAAAGAATAATACTTTTACCGATTTTGTGGATTGTTCAAAATTTTTAATCAACGAAGGTTATACTTCCTCTGATCACCTCTATGCTTATGGTGGCTCCGCTGGAGGCCTTTTGATGGGTGTAGTGATCAATATTGCACCAGAATTATACAATGGAATTATTTCAGCAGTTCCTTTCGTAGACGTGGTTACTACGATGTTAGACGACTCGATTCCTTTAACAACCTCAGAGTATGATGAATGGGGAAATCCTAATGAGAAAAAGTATTACGAATACATGCTTTCCTATTCGCCCTATGATCAGGTTAAGGAACAAAAATATCCTAACATTCTTGTTACTGCTGGCTTTCACGATTCTCAGGTTCAGTATTTTGAACCCGCCAAGTGGGTGGCAAAGTTAAGAACAATGAAAACTGACAACAATTATCTTTTTTTAGACACGAACATGAGTGCAGGTCATAGTGGAGCATCAGGTCGTTTTGATGGTTTAAAAGAGCTGGCAAAAAAGTATGCCTTCCTCTTAGACTTAGAAGAGCAATGATCTTTAAAAAAAAGTATTATTTTTACAAAGTAAAATGGATGTAAATAAAAAAACATACAAAGGAATGAAGGTTGAAAAGAATATTTTAAACCTCATCGGAAAGACCCCTTTAATTCATCTAAAAAATATTGTAGCAGGTTTTAAGGGTAGTTTTTTCTCTAAATTTGAAGCTTTTAACCCAGGGCATTCGAATAAAGATAGAATTGCACTGTATATTATTGAAGAAGCCGAAAAATCTGGAATTTTAAAGCCTGGAGATACCATTATTGAAACAACTTCTGGGAACACTGGTTTTAGTTTAGCAATGGTTTCATTGATTAAAGGGTATGAATGTATTTTGGCTGTCAGTTCCAAATCTTCTAAAGATAAAATTGATATGCTGCATGCGATGGGTGCTAAAGTCTATGTTTGTCCAGCAAATGTATCGGCGGAAGACCCTAGGTCTTATTACCAAGTTGCAAAAAAGATACATGAAGAGATTAAGGATTCTGTCTATATCAATCAATACTTTAATGGATTAAACGTCGAAGCCCATTATAAAACAACAGGTCCTGAAATATGGGATCAAACCTCAGGTAAAATAACCCATTTAATTGCCTGTTCAGGTACAGGAGGAACGATATCTGGATGCGCGAAATATCTTAAAGAACAAAATTCTGATATTAAAATTATTGGTGTAGATGCCTATGGCTCTGTCTTAAAAAAATACCATGAAACCAAAGAATTAGACACAGATGAAATTTATCCTTATCGAATTGAGGGTCTGGGTAAGAACCTAATTCCTACAGCTACTGACTTTGATTCAATTGATTTTTTCATAAAAGTTACTGACGAAGACAGCGCCCATACAGCGCGTGAAGTTACCAAATCCGAAGGTCTTTTTGTAGGGTATACTTCTGGCGCTGCGATGCAAGCGGTAAAACAATTGAATGCGATGGGTGAGTTTGATAAAGACAGTGTTGTCGTTGTCATCTTTCCAGATCATGGCTCGCGCTATATGAGTAAGATTTACAGTGATGATTGGATGAATGAACAAGGATTTTTTGATGCTACGAATGAAGAAGCACCAAATAAAATTGAATATATATAGGAACAAGATAGATGATGAGAGATTTATTTCAAAGAATATACGAAAATAAGGGTCCTGTAGGAAAATGGGCAGAATATGCTGAGGGTTACTTTGTTTTTCCAAAATTGGAAGGGCCGATAAGTAATCGAATGAAATTTAAAGGCAAAGAAGTTATCACTTGGAGCGTTAACGACTATTTAGGACTTGCAAATCACCCTGAAGTGAGAAAAGTAGACGCTGAGGCTGCAGCTGAGTTCGGTTCAGCCTATCCGATGGGAGCAAGGATGATGTCAGGCCATACAGATCTTCATGAGCAGTTAGAAGAGGAGTTAGCAGAGTTTGTTGGAAAAGAAGCTGCTTACCTATTAAATTTTGGATATCAAGGTATTCTTTCTACGATTGACACCCTTGTTGGAAAGGACGATGTTATTGTATATGATGTTGATGCTCATGCCTGTATTATCGACGGAGTAAGACTTCATTTAGGGAAGCGTTTTACATACAAACACAACGATGTTGAAAGTTTAGAAAAAAATTTACAACGTGCATCTAAGGTTGCCGAGCAAACAGGAGGTGGAATCCTCGTGATTTCCGAAGGGGTATTTGGAATGCGAGGAGAGCAAGGCAAGTTGAAAGAAATAGCTGCACTAAAAAGCAAATACAGTTTCAGGTTTCTCGTTGATGATGCTCATGGATTCGGTACGCTTGGGAAAAATGGTCGTGGTGCTGGAGAAGAACAGGGTGTTCAGGATGATATTGATGTTTATTTTGCAACTTTTGCAAAATCTATGGCATCAACAGGTGCTTTTATTGCCGCTGATAAAGAAATAGTTGATTATTTAAGATATAATATGCGTTCTCAAATGTTTGCAAAATCATTACAGATGCAACTTGTTAAAGGAGCCCTTAAGCGCCTTGACATGTTAAGAACGCGTCCAGAGTTTAAAGCGAAACTTTGGGAAAATGTGCAAGCGCTGCAAGGTGGCCTCAAAGCACAAGGTTTTGACATAGGAACGACTCAAAGTTGTGTTACTCCAGTCTTTCTAAAAGGAAGCATTCCCGAGGCGATGGCGCTGGTAAAAGACTTAAGAGAGAAATACGGTGTGTTTTGTTCAATTGTTGTCTATCCCGTTATTCCAAAGGGTTTGATACTACTAAGACTGATACCCACAGCAACGCACACACTAGAAGATGTTGAAATCACATTGAATGCTTTTTCAGACATACGTGAAAAGCTCGAAAATGGTGCTTACAAAAGGATATCAGAATTAATGATGGCAGGCATTAGTTAAACTAATAATTTTTAAAACGTATTTACTTATAGCTTATTCATTTAGCATCACTGGCATCACTAACATCGTAATGTCTTCACCTTCTTCGGTATGATCCAAAGGCGTTATTATTCCTGCTCGGTTTGGAAGTGACATGGAAAGCTTGATTTCATCACACGTCATGTTGTTCAACATTTCGATTATAAACCTAGAGTTGAAACCAATTTGAAGGTCATCTCCCTGATATTCACAATTTAATCTTTCTTCTGCTTTGTTGCTGTAGTCAAAGTCTTCGGCAGATACTTGAAGTTCTGCTCCTGCAATTTTCAATCTAACCTGATGGGTTGTTTTATTAGAAAATATGCTCACCCTTCTTAAAGAGTTTAGAAAACTTGAACGATTAATTTGCATTACGTTAGGGTTCTCCTTGGGAATAACCGCATCATAATTTGGATATTTGCCATCGACCAACCGACAAGTTAAACGGGTGTTGCCAAAACTAAATTCAGCATTGGTTTCATTGTATTCAATCACAACATCTTCTTCAACTCCTTGAAGAATTCCTTTTAAAAGTTGTAATGGTTTTTTAGGCATGATAAAATCAGCATTGCTATCAGCGGCAAGATCCTTACGAGAATATTTAACCAATTTATGTGCATCTGTCGCGACAAAAGTTAAATCTGTTGTGCTGAATTGAAAGAAAACACCACTCATGACCGGTCTTAAGTCGTCGTTTCCTGAAGCAAATAAAGTTGCATTGATTGCCGTAGCGAGAACATCCCCAATTATTTTTGTGGTGGTAGGGTCTTTAACCTGGGCTGCTTTAGGGAAATCTTCTCCTTCAACATATGCAACAGCATACTTTCCGTTGTTTGCACTGATTTCGACCGTATGTTTGTCCGTTTTGACAAAAGTTAAAGGTTGTTCAGGAAATGTTTTTAAAGTATCTAAAAGTAACCTCGCCGGCAATGCGATGGCACCGGAGTCTTCCGACTCTACTGCAATTGAAGATGACATAGAAGTTTCTAAATCTGAGGCAGTCAGGATCAGTTGGTTGGCGTTTAGATCAAATAGGAAATTGTCTAAAATCGGTAAAGTATTTGAGGTATTAATAATCCCTCCTAAAACTTGAAGTTCTTTCAATAATGTATCACTGGAAACAATAAATTTCATATCAGAAGTGTATAATTTTAATCAAATATAAAGTTTAAGCAAATCATATTGAAATGAACTTATAAAAAGTTATTGACCAAATTTATTTGTTCGATATCTAAACAAAATAAAACCTAAAATAGCAAGTAAGATTAGGGGTAAAACTAACATTGAGACTTTCCATAAACTTTCTTGATTTGCAACTTTTTTAGGATCTAAAAAACTAATTTCAACTTCCTTATTACGAATTTCTAGTAGGGGAAAGTTACCCATTAAATGATGAACACAGTTTTGCAAGAAAACTTTGTTTGCATAGAAATTATTAGTCCATTTGTCGAAACCCAATTCCAGTGGACTGCCTTTATCGACTTGATTTTCAGCAATATTACCATCTGCAATAACAATAATCTCACTTGCACCTTTGCTCAAGTTTTTTGTCAGCTTTACGGGCTTTATTCGGTTGTTAAAAGCAGAATTGAATTTTCCTTTCAATAAAACAGCAAGATTTCGCGAAGGCTCATTAAATTCAGAGGGAATCAATTTTTCTGCAGCTTCACTTAGGTAGACAGTTACTGGAGTTTTAATTGTTTTTGTAAATGCAGAACTTTTTAATAAGATCGTCTTTTTTATATTATTTTTTAAAGTATCAATTGAAGAAGGGAACTGAAGCAATACATTACCTGCACTTTTACCAATTGGATGATTTTCATTGGGGAGTGGCAATCCATAATAGGTCCAGGGCATCGGAAGATATTGCGAATTGTTTTGTTCCCCATTTGCCAAAACTATTGGGGCTGAGTATAAATCTTTTACCAAGTCATTTTCTAATCTTAGACCGTATTTAAAAAAAAGATCACCAAGATTGTACTTTTTTGAAACTGCCATTGATTTTCCACTTAGACTAAACAGACTGTCCCGATTGATCGAGGTTGGGTTGATCATCCACAGGCTTTTTCCCCCTTGCAATGTGTATTGATCTAACAGATATTTTTCTTCGTTAGTAAAAGCTATCGAAGGGTTTGAGACAATCAACATCTTAAATCGATTAAGATTTTTAATTGTTTTATCAGGTTCATTTTTTAAGGCTTTTAAATCAAAAGCTGCCAACTGATAGTAGGGTTGTAAACTCCTCATGAAGTCTGCTACCACGATGTCCTTAGAGGCACCATGCGAAGTCAGAACAGCAATCGTTTCTTTATTTTTTTGGGCCAATTTGTATAGCGCGTCATAGAATTGAAACTCAAGATGCTCAATTGATCGGTTTATTTTTTGCTGTTTATTGTCTCCCAAATTCTTCTGAATCAAAGGAATCAGCATTGTTCTTTTGCCATCATTTACCATTGCCCAAGGGAATACGACCGTTTGCTCAACTCCTTGACTTTGATTTTGGACAATGTATTCTGGGGTAATTCCAAAGCTTTTCATTTCATCAACCAAACTGTTGGTGTCTTTAGCACCTTCAAAAGGATCAATGTATTCATATACAATTTGATCCGTATGTTGTTGAAAGCTTTTAATCAATTCAGAGACTTCTTTTCTCAGTCTCAGAAATTCAGCGGGAAGCTTTCCCTCCAAAAAAATATCAATTTTTAAAGGTTGATCAACGTTTTTTAACAACACCTTTGTTTGAGAAGAAAGGGTATAGCGTTGATTTTTAGTTAAATCATAACGAAGGTTAATCCATTGTCCTATTACCACCAAAACAATAATGATTATCAACGTTTTTAAAAGAGGATATAGATTTTTCAAATGAATGTTATCTTTTAATTTGTTTTAATAAAAACGTACAGGAATAAAGGAAAAAGGAGTTTAAACCAATAAAGTAAATTAGGTCTTTTATCGCTATTACTCCTAAACTCATACTGTAATAATGTTCCTGCATTCCAATTTCATTAATGATGTTGTAAACCAAAGCATTTTGGGAGAGGTCAGCGATTCCGCTCCACAGATAAAATTGAAAAAAAATAATAAGAGTTGCTACAAGAAATCCTGTCACTTGGTTTCGGGAGAGGAGCGAAGAAAAAATGGATATAGATAGGAATCCAGACCCTAAAAAAAGAAGACCGAGATAGCCTGAGAATGTACTTCCCCAGTCAACCGACGCATTGTCTACTTTTAATTCATTAATGGCAATAAAATATACAAGTGTTGGAAGAAGTGCGAAAAGAAGTAAAAAGAAACCGCCTAAGAATTTACCAATAACCAAGTTCCATAAACCAATAGGTTTAGTCAATAAAAGCTCTAAAGTGCCCGAACGAATCTCATCAGAGAAACTCCGCATGCCAATTACTGGAATCAAAAACATCAAAAGCCAGGGGGTGAGCGTGAAAAACACATTCATATCCGCAAACCCTGAATTTAAGGCATTAAATTCTGTATCAAAAAACCAAACGAATAAAGTACTTATCGTGAGAAACAATCCTAGGGTCAGGTATCCAATAGCACTGCTAAAAAATAAATTCAATTCTCTTTTTGCGATGGCCCACATACCTATTCGAAATTAACGGTTACTGCTTCTCGATATTCAAGTCCAAAAAGAGAATAGGCACTTCCAACAGTTTGAGGATTACTCTTGTATATGGCTAATTCTAGATGGTCAGCAGAATTAAAAAGCGCAATTTTCTTTCCATCTTCGTCACGTTTTTCCTTTGGAATTGAAAAGTCGATCGCATCTCCATAGGCCGCTACCACTTTTTTGAATTTAATATTTCTAGCAAAGATGGTGAAAGCCCTTGACTTTCCAATTTCTTGAAATAATTTACGGGTGATGTTAGTAATTACATTACCATAGTTGTCAACATAGATTACACTTCCCACGATTTGGTCACCTTTATTATTAACAACAGGATTAACGTTGGTGAGTTCTTTAATGATTTTTGTAGATTTACCAATAACTTCCAGTTGTCCTTTTCGAGAAATATGTGCAGCAACTTTAACGAAGATGTCCAAAACAGGAAATGTCGTGGTAACATTTTGATGGATATTGATTTCAACGATTTTTTCGGCTTTGAAATTCTCTCTGATCATTGACAGTATACCGTTGTCAGCTCCTATGAAATAGTGACCTTCAAAAAGCATGGCAATGTGTTTGTTTTCGGGAGTTTTTTCAGATTCAACGCCTATAATATGAATTGAACCTTCCGGAAATGACCTAAAAGTGTTTTTTAACACATAGGCAGCTTGTGTATGATTGTAGGGTTGAATTTCGTGAGTTATATCGATAATTAAGGGGTTTTCAACCTCATTAATTATGGCACCTTTAACTGCGGCAACAAAGTAATCTTTATTTCCAAAATCGGTAAGTAAAGTTACTATTGGCATAGGAGTTTAATTCTAAAAATTATTTAAATTTGAATATTAATAAAGATACCATAAACAAAATTAAATCTTTTTAACTGAGAAACCTTTGAATGAGATAAAAATTGACTTGACAGATGTGAATTCACAAGAATTTTTTGGAGAACAAAACACACACATTGTAAAATTCCGCTCCTACTTCCCCAAACTTAAAGTGGTAGCTAGGGGAAATACCTTAAAGGCATTCGGTGAAGAAGAAGTACTGGAAGAGTTTGAAAAGCGTATCAATATGTTGATTACGCATTTTGGGAAATATAACAGTTTAACAGACGAAGTTATCGAAAGGGTTGTAACCGCAAATGATAAGAGTGATTATGATTCAGGAAGCGGAAAAGACGCTTTTATAGTTCACGGTGTAAGTGGAAAATTGATAAAAGCCCAGACCCATAACCAACAAAAATTGGTAACCCTTTCCAATGAGAACGATATGGTTTTTGCCATCGGTCCGGCAGGAACGGGTAAAACCTATACAGCGGTTGCCCTTGCTGTTAAGGCTTTAAAAGAAAAAGAAGTAAAGCGAATTATCTTGACACGTCCTGCCGTTGAAGCAGGAGAAAACCTAGGCTTTCTTCCAGGAGATCTTAAAGAAAAACTTGACCCTTACATGCAGCCACTATATGATGCACTTCGAGACATGATACCTGCCGAGAAGCTGAGCGCTCACATAGAAAATGGAATTATTCAAATTGCACCTTTGGCATTTATGCGGGGACGAACCCTAGACAATGCTTTTGTGATTTTGGATGAGGCTCAAAACACCACCCATGCTCAAATGAAAATGTTTTTAACAAGGATGGGACGTAATGCTAGATTTATCATCACCGGTGATCCTGGACAAATCGATTTGCCAAGAAGAGTTATTTCGGGACTTAAGGAAGCGCTTTTAATTTTAAAAGAAACAAAAGGGATTGGAATTGCGACCTTAGACGAAAAGGATGTAATTAGACACCCATTGGTTAAAAAGGTAATTGACGCTTACAAACACATTGAGCATACAAACTAAATTTCTACAATGAACACTATCACAAGTTCTAATTTTACGTTTCCTAAACAAAAATCAAAATATACCGGAAAAGTTAGAGAGGTCTACTCCCTTGAAAATGACCTTTTAGTTATGGTTGCCACTGATCGCCTTTCCGCTTTCGACGTTGTAATGCCAAAAGGGATTCCATTTAAAGGGCAAATTTTGAATCAAATCGCGACGCAAATGATGGAAGCTACTGCTGACATCGTCCCCAACTGGTTAATTGCGACACCCGATCCAAACGTTGCCGTTGGAAAAATGTGTGATCCTTTTAAAGTTGAAATGGTCATTAGAGGTTATATGTCCGGACATGCTGCAAGAGAATATAAATTGGGTAAGAGAATCTTGTGTGGCGTTGATATGCCAGAGGGTATGATAGTAAATGATCCTTTTCCACAGCCAATCATTACGCCTGCAACCAAAGCGGAAGAGGGACATGATGAAGATATATCTAAGGAAGAGATCTTAGCAAAAGGTATTGTTAATGAGAAAGACTACCTCCAATTAGAAAAATATACACGTGCTCTTTTTCAAAGAGGGACAGAAATTGCTCAAAAACAGGGGCTGATATTGGTTGATACAAAATATGAGTTTGGAAAAACTACTGAGGGTGAAATTGTGCTTATTGATGAAATTCACACGCCTGACTCTTCGCGTTATTTTTATGCCGAGGGATATCAGGAACGACAAGACAGGGGAGAAGCACAAAAACAACTCTCTAAGGAGTTTGTGCGTCAATGGCTTATTTCAAATGGCTTTCAGGGCCTTGAGGGACAGAATACACCTCACATGAGTGACGAATACATTCAATCTGTTTCGAACCGTTATATTGAATTGTATGAAAAAATCACTGGAGAAATCTTTGTTAAAGCTCCAATCGATAATATCCAGAAACGCATCCAAAGTAATGTACTTGAATATTTGAATTCAATTGCCTGATAAAATCTCGTTAATTTTAATTCGAACTCTTTTAAAATATTCTACAGATCCAGTGAAATGATTTTCCCCTTCCATGGGAACATAGGTTACTTCTGCACTTTTTTCTTTTAATGCTGCGGCTGTTGAAATTGAATTTAATGAATAAACGAATTGATCTTCCGTCCCATGGTAAAAAGTGATAGGTGCAATGGGAGTCCAATCCAAAAGATCGTTGTCAGACAATGCGCTTAAAAACGCTTCATCTGTTTCGTCATTTAAGTTTTTCAAAAAATCTGCCGTAAATAATTTCTGGGGATTGGTTTCAAATTCATCTAGACTAATTTGGGTGATGTCCTTCGAATTAATGTTTGTTAATACTTCCGCATAAGGTGCTACAACGTAATCACTCCAAGGCCTTCTTAAGTTCTCATAAATTCTATTATAAGTATACAATACCCAAAGATAATTAGCCATGTGCGGAAGTTCAATGTCTTGATTTAAGATGGTTTTAGAAAATTCAGTCTTATTATAAGCTCCTGCACCTGGGAGCGAATGCGTAATTGAAAGGTCACCTTTATTTTCAAGATATTTTTGAAGTGCCAGTGTCGCATAACCACCTTCTGAATAACCCAACAAAAAAAGTTTGTTATTGGCTTTTACTTCTTCATTAGTCAAAAATTCCTTGGTCGCTTTTAGCATGTCATAACTTGTTGAACCAAGGCTATTTCCATGTTCATAAGGATGCTCAGAAGCAACAGAGTCACCATAACCGATATAATCAGGCATAGAGACCACAAATCCAAAACTTGAAAATACTGCCATGATAGTATATTCATCATTTCCTAAGTTTTCGACATTTGAAGGGGCATTATCATTGTCAGAAATAGTACCATGCTGATAGGATACAATAGGCATTTCGGCATCACCTTGAGGAACAAAAACAACGCCTGAGGCCTCAATTTCACTTCCATCTATATCTGTAGTTTTGTATTTTATTTTGTAAGCCTCAATATTTTTAAGGGGAGCTGACAGATCATCTAATGAGACAACTGCACTTGCAACAATTCCTAAGACAGAAGCACTGTGAGATCTTAAAAGCTCCGAAGAGATTAAATATTTATTATTTACAACAGGTTTAGATTCATTGGTTTCATCGCTTTTTGAACAATTTATGATTATTAAAAATAACGCTAAAATTCTAAGGGTTTTCATGATAGGTGTAATTTAGGATAGTAAAATTAAACTTAAGATCTAGATCGTAAAGCTCTTTAAATCTTTACATTGAAATTGAATAAATTCATTTTATTAAGTTTCTGGTAGACAGATGATTGAACCATGTCATTTGTCTTTTGGCATAGCGTCGCGTATTTTTTTTAATTTCTTCTGTCACTTTTTCAAGTGAGATTTTTCTGTCAAAAAACTGAAACCATTCTTTATATCCAACTGTTTGAAGAGATTTTAAATCTTTGTTTGAATAGAGTTTCTCAGCTTCTTCACGAAGGCCCATTTTAATCATTTCATCAACTCTCGAGTTTATTCGATCATACAACACAGGTCTTGGAAGATGCAACAAAATTGTTTTTGATTCGAAGGGACGTTCTTCTTTGGGTTGATTTAAAAAACTAGAGTAGGTTTCTCCTGAAGTTTCACAGACTTCTAATGCTCTAATCAAACGTCGAGGATTATTGAGGTCTACTTTATTGTAATATTCAGGATCTTTCTCGAAAAGCAGTTGCTGTAGACCTTCAATTCCATTTAGATTGTGAGCGATAGCAATGGTGTTTTTAGCTGTTTCGTTTACTAGGGGAAATTGGTTCAGTCCTTCCATCAACGCTTTGGCATAAAGTCCAGAGCCACCAACCATTACGACATTGTCCTTTGTTTTAAAAAGTTCTTGTAAAAGTATAAGTGCTTCTCTTTCAAAATCTCCAGCACCATAAGATTCAAAAATACTTTTATGTTGAATAAAATGATGCGGCACTTCATTGAGCTCATCAGTAGAGGGAACTGCAGTACCTATCAACATTTCTTTATAACACTGACGCGAATCACAAGAAATTATTTCAGTATTTAACTCTTTTGCAAGCTTTATGCTATAAGTAGTTTTCCCTACAGCTGTTGGTCCTGCAACATAGATTAATACTTTTTTAGACATCATTAAGAATTTCACCACAATTATGACAATACGCCGCATCATCTTTATGTTCCGTTGTCATGCAATTGGGACAAGCTTGGGTGTTTTTATCAACTCTTGTATTCTGTTGGGCAAACTCCGCAGAAACAATTCCTGTAGGAACAGCGATGATGCCATAACCTAGGATCATAATGACTGAGGCAATAAATTGCCCGAAAGGACTTGTGGGAGCAATATCTCCATAACCAACTGTTGTTAAGGTAACAATGCACCAGTAGATACTTCTAGGGATGCTACTAAAGCCACTTTCGTCACTTTCAATCATGTACATTAATGATCCAAAAATCACACACAGAATTACAACGCCAAACATGAAAACCAAAATTTTTGTTTTACTGGCGGCCATTGCTTTAACTAAACTGTTTGATTCTCCTATGTAACGAGTGAGTTTCAAAATCCTAAAGACCCTAAGGAGTCGTAAAGCTCTTAAGGTTATCAAAGATTGTGTCCCGAAGAAAAATAATGAAAGATATTTTGGCAGGGTAGAAACAAGATCTATGATTCCGTAAAAACTAAAGATATAGACAAAAGGTTTTTTAATTGAAATGACACGAAGTACGTATTCAATGCTAAAAAGAATTGTGATAAACCATTCCGCTAAATTGAGTACTGAGTGATATTCTTGATCAATCCAATCAACACTTTCGAGAGCTACTAAAATAACACTTAGTAGAATGAATATTAGGAGAATAAGATCAAACGCTTTTCCTGCTGGAGTGTCGGCTTCATAGATTATTTCATGTAAACGGTATCTCCAATTTTTTTTCTTCAAAACTTTTTGTTTAAAGTGAATTTAAGATAAAAAAAACTATTTTTCAAACTCCTCTTTGTTTAAAGGTATTAATTTTCTGTATTTTTTCTTGGAGATGAATGACATCACTAAAGCTTTACAATCCGAGTTATCTTCTATTGAAATCATCCTTTTAGTCAATTTATTTAGGGTATTAATTTGATAATTTAATTCAAAATAACCATAGCCCTTAAATACTTGACTTTGAATATAAACAAAGCTGTATTCCCCTTCTTTTCTCCCTTTTTCGATCATTAAAAAATCATCGTAGGGATAGTCTTTATCCTTGACAAAATCAGCGATGCGTTGATTGTATTCGATAGCACTTTCAACGGCCAAGCAAGCCCCATTACAATCCCCTTTTTTATAATCATTACATGACTTTTCACTCACTTTTAATGAAGAATGATTTTGACATAATTTGAAAGCTTTTATAGACGCAGCGAGAACTTTCTTGGCAAAGCCTCCATTTTTAAAAGCCATAACATATTCTCTATCATTTCTAATTTGTTCTAACTCAAGATTATGATAAACTTTTTCGTAGTCTACTCTTATTCCAATGGGATAGATTCGATAGCGACCATCTCGATTAAAAGGGGGTTGGTTTTTCTTTATTTCATGTTGCTCTTTTAACAATGCAATCAATTCACTTCCAGTAAGTTCGTGGTTAACCCGATGTAGGTTATTCTGAATTTTTAAAGCCTTTTTATTGCTAGCAGTAAGGTGGTTTCTCACCCGGTGTTTGATGTTTTTACTTTTCCCTATATAAATGATTTTCCCTGCTTCATTGTGCATATAATAAACTCCAGTTTCGTTGGGGAGTAACTCTAAAATATCTAAATATTTGGAGGGAACTTTTTGAACATGTAAAGCCTTAATTTGAGATTTTAAAATTTCTTTGTTCTCATCTTTGTCGAGGAGTAATTCAAATAATTTGACTGTCGCGAGCGCATCTCCTTGTGCCCTGTGTCGATCGCTGATCGGAATGCCTAACGCTCTGACCAAATTACCTAATTTATAAGATTCCATCTCAGGAATTAATTCTTGAGAAAATGCTACGGTACAAATTGAATTTCGCTCAAAAGTATAACCCAACCGCTTGAATTCTGTCCTCAGAATGCGGTAGTCAAAATCGGCGTTATGGGCAACGACCATACAGTCTGAGGTGATTTCAATAATTCTTTTGGCAATTTCAAAAAAACGAGGGGCATTTTTAAGCATTAAACTATTGATACCCGTTAGCCTTTCAACAAAAGGCTGTATGGCTCTTTCCGGATTGACGAGGCTGATAAATTGATCGGTTATTTTGTGTCCATCATGACGATAGATTGCTATTTCAGTAACTCCTTCTTCATTAAACTTCCCTCCGGTCGTTTCTATATCTAAAATAGCGTACATACTTAATAGTTTCTTTCTCCAAAGATTTTACTGCCCACTCGAATCATAGTACTTCCTTCTTTTATTGCGAGTTCATAATCTCCACTCATGCCCATAGATAAAATGTCAAAATCCTTGTTATCAGATTTTAGATCCTCAAAAAGTTCTTTTAAGGATTTAAATTCTCTTTCAATTTGGGAGACATTGTTGGTAAATGTTGCCATTCCCATTAATCCCTTAATTGTTATGTTTTCAAGCGCTTCTGCTTGAATAACAACTTCTTTGCTTTGGTTAGGAGACAAACCAAACTTGGTCGCTTCCTCGGCAATATGAATTTGTAAAAGACAGGAGATGATTCGTTCATTTTTGGCGGCTTGTTTGTTAATTTCTTTGAGTAGTTTAAAGCTATCCACACCATGGATTAAGTCAACATATGGTGCCATATATTTCACCTTATTGGTTTGAACATGTCCGATCATGTGCCATCGAATGTCTTTAGGCAAAGACTCGTTTTTAGCAGTCATGTCTTGAACTTTATTTTCACCAAAAACACGTTGACCTACGTCATAGGCCTGCATGATTTCTTCATTTGATTTGGTTTTTGAAACCGCTACCAATTCGACAGATTCTGGAATTGATGCTCTTATTTTTTTGGTGTTGTCCGCAATATTCATTTGACAAAGGTATTGAAAAGAAAAAACTAAATTTGAATTCTAAGACCTTATAATCACTGAATCAGAACCATAGAAAAGCACAACAGCCAGACCTACTTTTGTTAACCTTTAAAATCAACAGTTGGATTTTTAGGATCTATGGTATAATTATAAAAACCAATACCAGATTTTACCCCTAGCTTTCCTTCGTCTACCCGCTTGACCAAAAGGGGAGAAGGGGCATATTTATCGTTTTCAAGCCCCGAGTGCATGATTTCTAAAATCGATTTGCAAACGTCAAGACCAATCAAGTCTGCTAATCTCAAAGGTCCCATCGGATGCGCCATACCCAATTGCATGATTGCATCTATCTCCTTTACACCAGCAACCCCTTGTGACAATGCCTCGACGGCCTCATTGACCATTGGCATCAAGATACGATTTGAAATGAATCCAGGCGCATCATTTACGACCACTCCTGTTTTATTTAGTTTAAGGGTAAGTTCTTCAGTTTTCTTTGTTACTTCAGAAGTTGTTTTTTCTCCTTTAATAATTTCTACGAGTTGCATTACAGGAACGGGGTTGAAAAAATGCATGCCGATGAGCCGCTCAGGATTAGGAATTTGCCTCGCAAGCCTATCAATGGAGATTGAGGAAGTATTTGTTGCGAAAACACAATGTGAAGGCGCGATTGGCATGACGTCATTAAAGATTTTCTTTTTTATCTCAAAATTTTCTGTAGCCGCCTCGATAATTAAATCAGCTTGTTTGATGGCTCGATTTGCTTGGGTTGCAAATTGCAAACGACCTAGCGTTTTAATTTTTAATTCTTCAGAAATCTTTTCTTTTGATAACAGACGATCCAAATTATTCAGAATCGTAGCTTTCGCTTTTTGAAGCTGACTTTCATTAAGATCATTTAGGGTTGTTTCAAAACCATTTTGAGCAAAGACATGCGCAATTCCATTGCCCATCGTACCTGCCCCGATGACTACGATGTTCTTCATGAACTGTAGGAATCAATAATCATATTGGCTACTTCCAGTGCCTTTGTGCCATTTTCTAAAGAAACGATTGGGGTGGTTTGATTTTCTATTGCATCTGCAAAAGATTCTAATTCTTCAAGAATGGCATTGGAGGTTTCAATTTTAGGATTTTCAAAATAAATTTGCTTCTTTTTGCCCTCAGCATTTTGAAGAATCATTGCAAAATCAGCAAGCTCCTTAGGGGCATCCTTCATCTTTACGATTTCAACTTTCTTTTCTAAAAAGTCGACAGAAATATAAGCGTCTTTTTGAAAAAACCTTGTTTTACGCATCGTCTTTAAAGAGATTCTACTCGCTGTAAGATTTGCAACACAGCCGTTTTCGAATTCAATTCGGGCATTGGCGATGTCCGGTGTAGCACTGATGACAGAAACTCCAGAAGCAGAAACTGATTTAATAGGGGATTTAACCAAGCTTAAAACGATGTCAATGTCATGAATCATTAAGTCCAAAACAACAGGAACATCAGTTCCTCTGGGATTGAATTCAGAAAGTCGGTGAGACTCAATAAACATGGGATCAGTAATTGAAGAGATGGCAGCTTTAAAAGCAGGGTTAAAGCGCTCCACATGACCTACTTGTCCTAGCAGATTATTTGCCTTAGCAAAATCCGTAACTTCATTTGCTTCGTCAACATTGTTAGCAATGGGTTTTTCAATAAAAATTTGTTTCCCATGTTTCAATGACAACATCGCCATTTCATGGTGGGAAAGGGTAGGAGTCACAATATCAACCATGTCGACAGCCTTTACCAAAGCTTCTGGTGTATCAAAATATTTATATCCTTTTTCTTTGGATACAATTTGAGCATTTTTTTTATCTGGATCATAAAATCCAATCAATTCATATCGATCAGATTCATTTAAAAGGCGTAAATGAATTTTACCTAAGTGTCCTGCACCTAATACTCCAGCTTTGATCATCTTTTTTTTTATAAAAATACCATCTTTTTCTGATTTATTTTTGGAACTCTTTTACATTTGTGATAATGATTGACACAACAAAGCATCAGGGCCAAAGACGCCAATTGATTGGCCAGCTAAAAGTCGCAGGAATTAAGGATCAAAGTGTTCTAAATGCGATTGAGACCCTCCCGAGACATTGGTTTATGGAAACTGGGCTAGAGGCTTATGCTTACATAGATAAAGCTTACCCCATTGCTGCTGAACAAACCATTTCACAGCCTTACACGGTTGCTTTTCAAACAGAATTATTAACATTAAATCCGGGTGATAAAGTCCTAGAAATCGGTACAGGATCGGGTTATCAAACGGCAGTCCTACTCCAGTATGACATTACAGTCTATACTATAGAGCGGCAGCACGAATTATTCAAAAAAACTTCATTATTGTTTAATAAATTAAAATTAAGACCTAAAAAAGTTATTTTTGGAGATGGCTATAAGGGTTACCCAGCTGCTGCGCCCTATGATGGAATCATCGTAACCGCTGGCGCTCCAACAGTGCCTAAGCCACTTTTAGAACAGTTGTCCATTGGAGGTCGGCTTGTTATTCCTGTAGGAAAAAAAGAACAAATCATGACGCGGTTTATTCGAAAAAGTGAAAAAGAATTTGATAAGGAAACCTTTGGTAATTTTCGTTTTGTACCCTTATTAGAAAATAAAAATTAACTAGTTTTTATTGGTTAAAAGACTTTTTGATACGGTCCAAGTCTCTTTTGTTGTCTCGGTCTTTCATGGTTTCGCGTTTATCGTATATTTTTTTTCCTTTAACCAAAGCAATTCGCATTTTAGCAAACCCATTATCGTTTAAGAAAAGTTTGAGCGGAACAATAGTGAGACCAGAGTTCTTGACTTCTTTGTGAAGTTTGGTCAATTCTCGTTTGTTTAACAAAAGCTTTCTGCTGCCTCTAGGACGGTGATTGAAGTGGGTTGCAAAACCATACTCTTCGATATACATGTTGACGATAAAAAGCTCGTTGCGTTCATTAAACTCGCAAAAGCTTTCAGTAATTGAAGCTTGACTGTTACGGATCGACTTGATCTCGGTTCCAGTCAATACAATCCCAGCGGTAAACTGATCGAGAAAATCATATTCAAACCGAGCTCGCTTATTTTGTATGTTTATCTTTTTTTGCACAGTGCAAAGTTAAGAACTTATTTACTTTCAAGCTCTTGGTTTCGGTATACAATCTTATTATCAAAATAATCGACGATAATTGCTTTGTCTGAGGAGATATTTCCTGCTAATAATTCTTTGCTTAACAAATTGAGCACCTGCTTTTGCATGACTCTTTTCACAGGTCTTCCACCATATTCTGGGTCAAAACCCATCACAGCGAGCGCTTCAAGAGCTTCGTCTGTTGCGGTTAGAGAAATATTTTGATTAGAGAGTCGTTTTGCAATTATATCAAATTGTAGGCCGACAATTTGTTTTATTTCAATTGCAGTTAAAGGTGAAAATAAAATGATATCATCAATTCTGTTTAAAAATTCTGGTTTTACTTTAGCTTTGAGTTGTTCCATAACGGTTATTTTGGCAGCAGCTTCTGCGGTTTCAAAATCGCTATGTAGCTTGAAAGCTTCTTTAATTTCGGGACCCCCTAAATTGCTGGTCATGATCACGACTGAATTTTTAAAATCTGCAGTACGTCCTTTGTTGTCTGTCAGTCTTCCTTCGTCTAAAACTTGAAGCAAAACATTAAAAGTATCTGGATGTGCTTTTTCTATTTCATCGAGTAATATAACAGAGTAGGGCTTCCTTCTCACAGCTTCGGTCAATTGTCCCCCTTCATCATATCCGACATAACCTGGAGGGGCTCCGACCAATCGGCTCACAGAATGGCTTTCCTGATATTCACTCATGTCAATACGTGTGATACTGTTTTCGTCGTCAAAAAGAACCTCCGCGAGTGCCTTTGCAAGCTCCGTTTTTCCGACACCAGTAGAACCCAGAAATAGAAAGCTTCCAATGGGGCGATTTTGATCTTGAAGCCCAGCACGACTTCTTCGGATGGCATCCGCGACAGCTTCAACAGCAGTGTCTTGACCAATCATTCTTTTGTGAATTTCACCTTCTAAATTCAATAGTTTTTCTTTGTCAGATTGTAGCATTTTACTCACCGGAATTCCGGTCCATTTTGCGACTACTTCCGCAATGTCTTCGTAAGTAACCTCTTCTTTTATAAGAGAATCATCTCCTTGAAATTTTAAGAGTTCTTGATGCAGTTTTTCTAAAGCCTCTTGAGAAGTTTTAATTTTTCCATAACGAATTTCAGCGACAGCTGCATAGTCACCATCACGTTCGGCACGATCTGCTTGTTGTTTTAAACTTTCAACTTCTTGTTTGTGCTGCTGTATTTGGTCAACCAAATCTTTTTCCTGACTCCATTGTGCAAAAATTGCATTGCGTTTCTCTTTGAGATTCCCCAGTTCTTCATTCAGTTTTTTTATTTTTTCATTGTCCTTTTCGCGTTTTATCGCAACGGTTTCAATTTCAATCTGTCTTATTTTACGATCGAATGTGTCTAATTCTTCTGGTTTGGAGTTCATCTCCATCCTAAGCTTTGAAGCAGACTCATCCATTAAATCAATCGCTTTATCAGGTAGAAACCGATTGGATATATAGCGGTCCGAAAGAATTACTGCACCAATAACAGCCTCATCCTTAATTCGAACTTTATGATGGGTTTCATATTTTTCCTTGATACCTCTCAAAATCGAAATAGCACTCTCCGTATCGGGTTCTTCTACCATAACTTTTTGAAATCTGCGTTCTAGGGCTTTGTCCTTTTCAAAATATTTTTGATATTCATCTAGGGTGGTTGCTCCGATGGCACGCAACTCTCCTCTTGCCAGTGCAGGCTTGAGAATATTGGCAGCGTCCATAGCGCCTTCACCTCCTCCTGCACCTACCAAAGTATGTATTTCGTCTATAAATAAAAGAATTTCTCCATCGCCATCTACTACTTCTTTTATTACAGACTTTAGTCTTTCTTCAAATTCACCTTTATATTTGGCACCTGCAATTAATGCGCCCAAATCTAATGCGAATATTTGTTTGTTCTTTAAGTTTTCTGGAACATCACCGTCGATAATTCGATGGGCCAAACCCTCTGCTATTGCAGTTTTTCCCGTACCGGGTTCTCCAACTAAAATAGGATTATTTTTTGTTCGTCTGGAGATAATTTGTAACAAACGGCGAATTTCTTCATCCCGACCAATCACTGGATCTAATTTCCCGTTTATTGCCATTTGATTTAGATTTTTAGCAAATTTTTCTAAGGAATTGTAACTGTTTTCAGCAGAAGATGAAGTGATTTTCTCCCCTTTTTGCAACTGATTTAAAGTTGTTATCAAAGCAGTTTTAGTAATTCCTTGATCCTTTAATATTTTCCCGACATTGCCTTCTGATTCAAAAAGGGCAATCAATAGGTGTTGTGTAGCGACAAAATCATCCTTATGTTCTTTCGAGATCGTTGTGGCTTTGATTAATGTTTGTGAAGCCTTTTGCGACAACATAAGGTTCCCACCAGAAACTTTAGGCAAGTTTTTAAGCGCACTTGTGACGAGCTGTTCAATAAGTGAAAGATTGACCTGTAATTTTTTAAAAGCGAAGGGTAAAACATTGTCATCTATTTCGATCATGGCCTTAAAAAGGTGATCGTTTTCTATCTGTTGGTGTCCCATTTCTTGCGCCAACTGCTGGGCATACTGGACAACCTCCTGTGATTTTATTGTAAAATTATTTAGGTTCATTTGGGTAGTTTTATAAATTTAACACCAATTTCTGTTCCATTGATTTTCTAACGACTGTTTGTCTTGTTTCTGAGTTTTCATTGTGACATCTTGTCTGTCTTTTTTTGAATATTATTAAGTCATTAGTAATTGATTAAAATCAAATAAAACCCTACTTCTGAGTTGACTGTTAATTAAATGTTTAAAATATTAATTATTCTATCTAAAAAATTAAATGTCAATCTTATTTAATCTGTATTTTTGTAAAATAATTACTATAAAATGACACAACGCGATACAACTATTTTTGATTTAATTAACAAAGAGGAAGAAAGACAACTGAATGGAGTTGAATTAATTGCATCAGAAAACTTTACCAGTCCTGCTGTTATGGAGGCTACGGGTTCAGTTCTAACCAATAAGTATGCTGAGGGATATCCAGGGAAACGCTACTATGGAGGCTGTGAAGTTGTTGATCAAATAGAACAAATCGCGATCGATCGTGCCAAAGCATTATTTGGAGCGGCTTATGCCAACGTTCAACCGCATTCTGGTTCACAAGCCAATACTGCTGTCTTTCACGCTTTTATTAAACCAGGAGATAAGATATTAGGTTTTGATTTGTCTCACGGAGGACATTTGACCCATGGATCACCGGTTAATTTTTCAGGTCGGTTGTACAAAGCGCATTTTTATGGTGTTCAAGAGGCTACAGGTCTTTTGGACTATGACAACATATTAGAGATTGCTAAAGAAGTAAAACCGCACATGATTATCGCAGGAGCTTCTGCCTATTCTCGCGATATCGATTTTGAAAAATTCAGAGCAATAGCTGATGAAGTAGGTGCATTTTTGTTGGCAGATATTTCTCATCCCTCGGGCTTGATAGCAACTGGTATCTTAAACGATCCAATACCACATTGTCACGTGGTGACCACTACCACGCACAAAACATTAAGAGGACCCAGAGGTGGGCTGATTATGATGGGAGAAGATTTTGATAACCCGTTCGGTGTTACCTTAAAAGACGGAACCCCTAGGAAGATGTCTCACCTTTTAGACATGGCGGTTTTTCCTGGAAATCAAGGAGGACCTTTAGAGCACGTTATTGCTGCAAAAGCAATTGCCTTCGGGGAAGCGCTTGAGCCATCTTTTAAAGATTATATGCACCAAGTAAAGAAAAATGCTGACGCAATGGCGAAAGCTTTTGTAAAAAGAGATTACCATTTAATTTCTGGCGGAACAGACAACCACATGATGTTGATTGATCTTGGGAATAAGAACATTACAGGAAAAGCTGCTGAGCAGGCTTTAGTTAAAGCTGAAATAACAGCAAATAAGAATATGGTTCCTTTTGACCAAAGGTCGCCTTTCGTAACCTCTGGAATTCGAGTTGGAACAGCTGCCATTACCACAAGAGGGTTGAAAGAGTCTGATATGGAAATCATTGTCGCTTTAATTGACCGTGTGATCTCTAATCATGAAGACGCCCAAACCTTAAATGAAGTTGGAACCGCAGTCCATGAGTTGATGAAGGGCAGGGCGCTATTTACTGAGTGAAATTAGTATCTCCTTTTGCCTTTTAATTATTCTTTTTTTGCTTGTGCCCGCACACTGTTTTTTTGTATATTTATTCAATATATATTAAAAATTGAAAAAATTTACTCCTTTATACTATTTCTTAGGTGCTTTTGTTTTGGCTTTGTTGTTTAAAAATTTCCTTTTTGACCAACCAACAACGAAACTTAACCGGATTGACAACAATGATCAAGTAGTTTTCGCGGAACCTATTCCTGAAATAATAAGTTACAACTTTGACGTTAAGCCGATTCTTTCTGACAAATGTTATAAATGTCATGGTCCAGATCCAAAAGCCATCGAAGGCGACTTTAGATTAGATTTAAGTGATCACTGGTATCGCATTAGTAAAGAGAACGTGGAAAAGCAAATCATTACTCCTGGTGTTGTCTCCAAAAGTGAATTGATCGATAGAATTAATTCAGAAAAATCCTCTCACAAGATGCCTCCTCCTGAATCTAATTTGATTTTATCAGATAGGGAAAAGCTAGTTTTAGAACGTTGGATCGAGCAAGGAGCTAAATGGGAATCCCATTGGGCCTATATCCCACCAATAAAAAGCTCCCCCCCAAAAACTACTTTTGACGATTGGTGCAACAGTCCAATTGATTATTTTATTGCTGCAAAACTCGAAGAGAAAGAATTAAAGCCCTCTAAAATTGCTGAAAAAGAATTGTTACTCAGACGTTTGTTTTTTGATTTAAGCGGACTTCCACCAACCCTTGAACAAATGGATGCTTTTTTAGAAGATGAGCGGGAAGATTCTTATGAAAAAGTAGTTGACAATCTTTTGAGTTCTTCTTCCTATGGGGAACGCATGGCCTCTGTGTGGATGGATTTAGCGAGGTATGCAGATACCAATGGTTATCAAGACGACACCGAAAGATTTAATTGGCCTTGGAGAGATTGGGTAATTCATGCTTTTAATAAAAACTTACCCTATGATGAATTTGTAACCTGGCAATTGGCTGGAGATCTAATTCCTAACGCCACAAAAGAACAAATACTCGCCACAGGATTCAACCGAAATCACATGATCACCCAAGAGGGTGGAGTTATACAAGAAGAATACAGGGTGGAGTATGTCGCGGATAGAACAGCAACGGCAGCTAAAGCTTTTTTGGGACTAACGATGGAATGCGCAAGATGTCATGATCATAAATACGATGAAATAACGCAAAAAGATTTTTTCAATTTATTTAACTTTTTTAATAAACTAGATGAAAAGGGTATCATTGGATATACAGAAATCGCGTCTCCAAAAATTAATGTTGATCATCAAGCTTTAAAGAGTGAATTGCCATTTTTGAATTTACCAGACAGTATAAAAAATGTTGAAGTCATGGTAATGAAAGAGGTAGAAGACATAAGAAAAACCTATCTGCTGAATCGAGGGTCCTATGATGCTCCAACTGATATAGAAACGTCGGGGAGCATGCCCGCTGTAGTTTTGGAATTTGATGCTGGACTTGAAAAAAACAGGTTGGGATTGTCTCAATGGCTCTTTAACAAAAAGAATCCCCTCACGGCTAGAGTGGCGGTGAATCGCCTGTGGCAACAATTTTTCGGGTCAGGAATCGTAGCGACCTCTTCTGATTTTGGAAATCAAGGAACTTTGCCCTCCCATCCAGAACTGTTGGATTGGTTGGCAGTCACTTTTATGGAAGAAGATTGGGATGTAAAACATTTAATTAAAAAGATTGTGATGTCCTCCACCTACAGACAGTCGAGTAAATCATCTAAAAGCCAGTTAACCTTGGATCCTAAAAATAGTTATCTATCGGTTTTCCCTCGACAAAAACTAACTGCAGAGATGGTTCGTGACAACGTTCTTGTTAGCAGTGAACTGTTTGTTAACAAAATAGGAGGGCCAAGTGTAAGACCCTATCAACCTGCAGGATTATGGAAAGAACTCACGGGGGGAAGTACCTCGAATGCTCTTAAACGTTATGTGGTTTCAAAGGACGGAAATCAACACAGAAGGAGTCTTTATACTTTTTGGAAAAGAACGGTTCCGCCTCCGGGAATGATTACTTTTGATGCTGCTTCCAGAGACTTGTGTGCTGTCGAAAGACAAAAAACAAGTACACCGCTACAGTCCCTTATTTTGCTTAATGACCCTCAGGTGTATGAAGCTGCTGATGCGTTGTCAAGTTTGATTCTTTCAGGGGCTTTAAAATCAGACAAAGAAAACATTATAAATATTTACAGGAGAGTTACCGGAAGAACCCCAGATAATACTGAAGTTGATGAATTGATCGAATTTTATGAATACGTTCAAAAGAATGAAATGGAGCAGTTCAAGACAAAATCTAGAGCGGAAGTTAAACAGAGAGCTTATACATCTTTGACCTTGTTGATCTATAATCTTGACGAAACCACACAAAAAAGTTAATATGGAGGAGCTGAATAAACATTTTTTAAACAATAACCGAAGACATTTCCTGAAAAAAGCTGGATTTGGTATTGGAGGTTTGGCTCTAGGATCTATGATGGATCCTTTTGGGTTGTCTTCTTCAAAAGAATTACCAGATCTCAAAATAGGTTCCTTGTCCTTACCCCATTTTGCTCCGAAAGCAAAGCGTGTTATTTATTTATTTCAGAGTGGTGGTCCTTCACAGCTCGATTTATTTGATTATAAACCGTATTTAAACAAATACAGAGGATCTGACCTTCCAGACTCGATAAGGAAGGGGCAAAGACTTACGGGAATGACCTCTAAGCAAAATAGCTTTCCAGTGACAGGTAGCCTTTTTAATTTTAAACAACATGGGGAATCACGTGCATGGGTAAGTGATTTAATGCCCAAGGTCTCTAAAGTTGTCGATGAATTGTGTTTTGTAAAGTCAATGAATACAGAAGCAATTAATCACGACCCCGCAATTACTTTTTTCCAAACAGGTTCCCAACTTCCTGGAAGACCGAGTATTGGGTCTTGGATGAGTTATGGATTGGGAAGCCTTAACGACAACCTACCCTCTTTTATCGTATTACTTTCTACAGGAAACGGAAAGCCACAGCCACAACCACTTTATTCACGTTTGTGGGGAAATGGTTTTTTAAGCTCTCTGCATCAAGGGGTGCAGTTTAGGTCCGGAAAAGACCCTGTATTGTATCTACAAAACCCTGATGGAGTCTCGGACCAAGAGCGCAGAATGATGTTAGATCATCTGGCGCAGTTAAACGAAAAACAAGAAAAAACTTTTGGAGATCCCGAAATTAATAGCAGGATTTCTAATTATGAAATGGCTTACAGAATGCAGACCTCCGTTCCTGATGTCATGGACATTAGCGACGAGCCGGATCACATTCTTAGAATGTATGGAAAGGATTCTATTACACCGGGGACTTATGCTGCAAATTGTTTGTTGGCGAGGCGACTAATCGAAAAAGACGTTCGGTTCGTTCAACTGTACCATACGGGTTGGGATCAACATGATAATTTGCCAGTTCAAATCAAACGCCAAGCAGAGGATGTTGATCAAGGGACAGCAGCTTTGATAATGGATTTAAAACAACGCGGGCTCCTGGAAGACACTTTGGTTATTTGGGGTGGTGAATTTGGCCGCACAAATTATTGTCAGGGTAAATTAACCGATACGGATTATGGTAGAGATCATCATCCACGGTCTTTTACTATTTTCATGGCAGGTGGTGGAGTAAAACCTGGATTCACTTATGGAGAAACAGATGATTTTGGTTACAATGTTGTTAAAGATCCAATGCATGTTCATGATCTGCAAGCGACCTTATTGCATCAATTTGGCGTAGACCATGAAAAAATGATTTACAAAACACAGGGCAGAAGATTTAGGCTCACTGACGTTGCAGGTGAAGTGAAGAAAGATATTTTACTCGGTTAATCAAATGGAATTTATTCTTGAATTATTTAAATATTTAGGAAAGCTACACCCCGTGGTTTTACACTTGCCTATTGGCGCTTTGATCATGACTTTCGTATTATTATTGATCGCAAAGTTTCAGAAGATTGATTTATTTACTGCCATTAGAATTGGAGTCGATTTTTCCTTTATAGGGGCATTAATTGCCGCCTTATTGGGCTATTTTCTTTCATTAGATGACGATTACGATTTTAATAATTTAAGTTTTCATTTTTGGTCCGGGATTGTCACCTTAATTTTGAGTTTTGCGTTGAGTGTTTTACATCGAGCAAAAGGAAAAGAAAATATTTTCTTTGCTTGTTATATTCTAACATTGATTTCGTTAACCATAACAGGTCATAAAGGGGGTGTCATTACTCATGGGGAAGACTATCTTTCTCCCGAGGGGCTTTATGAAGTTAGCCCCCCTGTGATTCTTAAAGACAGTATTTTGTTGTATGAAGCAGCCGTAAATCTGATATTAGATGACAAATGCGTCAGTTGCCACAATGCATCTAAAAGTAAAAGTGGGTTGAGGTTTGATCGATATGACCTAATGATGAAAGGAGGGGAGCGGGGCAGCTTGTTTGACCCAGATAATCATAAGGAAGGTAGTTTGGTGAAATTTATTTCTTTGCCGATTGAAGATGAGCTTCACATGCCTCCTAAAAATAAAACCCAACTCAATGAAAGAGAATTATGGCTGTTAAATTATTGGGTTAGTTCTGGCGAATACCTTAAATCCTCTCCAGTTGCATTGTCTTCTAATGATACTTTAAAAAATAATATTTTAGCTTATTTAGGTTTAGAAAAGAAGGTAGCGCCTGCAGATCGAGAAGCACTCGGTAGTTTGGCCTCATTGGGCTTTAGAATACATCTGAATGCATTCCATGACAATTTGCTTAAGCTAAAGTTTTTGAAAAAGAATCTTGAAGGCAAGCATATAAAACACCTTAGAGAAATAAAAAACCAAATCGTTGAATTAGATTTAAGTAACTCTAATTTTAATGATAAAATGTCAGAGTTGATTTCTGATTTACCCAATCTAAAAACCCTGAGATTGGATCAAACCGACATTACAGACAAAACCCTGGGGCTGTTAAACAATTCAAATCTTGAAGTTCTCAACCTTTGCAATACGAAGGTGACCTATAAAGGTTTGAATAATCTGACGAAAACTGAAGAAGCTCCAAAAACAATTTATGCATGGAACACGGCGGTGAGTAATGAAGATCAAGTTCGCTTGATGGCATTAAGTTCTTCCACCATAAATTTTGGGAGTTCTGAAATGTTTTCAGAAATGTTGCGCCTAAGTACTCCTGACATTTCTTTCACAAATAATATATTTAATGATTCGATTGTCATTTCCTTTGCTGATTCACAGTTAAAAAACATCGACACCCACTATACACTTGATGAAAGTGAGCCCAATGAAACTTCGCCTGTTTACGAACATCCCATTACGCTTACTTCCTCTGCACGTCTAAGAGCAAAGTCAATAAAAAAAGAATGGCATGACAGTGAAATGTCTGAAATTATGTTCATTAAAAATAATAATTATGAAACTGAATTTGCTCTAAAATCCGATTTGGATAAAGACTATGGAATTAGCCATGGCATGCGTTTATCTTTTAAGGGTAATGATTCGATTTTATTTGACAAACAAAAAGGAGATCGAATATCAAAAGGAGTCAGTTTAGAAGAAGCATTGACATGGCTGGGAGTTCGAGAAGATGACTTTATTGTAGAAATAAAACTTAAAGAAAACGATAAGATCAATTTTGTTACGATAAGCGCATTGGAAAATGTTGATATGGACACGATGTTTCCACAAAAAATCGAAGTTTATGGTAAAAATACCAACGGAGATTTTGATTTTTTAAACTCAATTGAAATTCCAATAGATAAAAATATTGATGATGGAAACGTTACTGATTTTAGGGATTTCACTATTCCTTTAAATTTAAATAATTATGAAGAAGTAAAGCTTATAGGAAAAAATTACAAGGAATTTCCAGACTTACCTGTCTTTCATAAAAAGCAAAAAAGAAAGGTTTGGATTTTTATTGATGAAATTATCTTTTGGTAATTATGCTGTGAACCAGCTGAGATGAAGAATCGAGTTTAGCCTAAAAATAATTTTTTAATGGATTCAGGAATCTGCACCACGCTTCTGTCTTTAAGGTTAATATAACACCACTGTGTTTGGCATTGAACCAAAAGTTTTTGGGAAGATTCAGAATAAAATTCCACCACTCGATTTGACAATGGCCCTCGAACAGAAGCCACATGGGTTTCTATCCTTATGTTTTCTCCTTTAGCTGCATTCAGACGATATTCAACTTGATGGCTTCGAACCATCCAAACTCCCAATGGTTCATCAAGCGTTGCAATCAGATGGTTCCAGTGTGATTTTGCAATCTCTTGTGCCCATTGAAGGTACTGAACGTTGTTCACATGATTTAACTGATCGATGTGTTCTTTCTTGACAATCCGATTTTCAATAAACTTTGAATTCATTCTTTGGAAAGTATTTTAACTTCAAACATTTTACTCCAGTTCTTCCCGGTTACAAAAAAAGTTTTCCTTTTAGGATGATAAGCAATCCCATTGAGTACATTCAAATCAGGAACTTGTGCCACTTTTTCTTTTAAACCTGAAAAGTCAATAACCCCTTCAACGGCCCCTGTCAATGGGTCAATTATGATTCCAACTTCTTTGTTAAACTGATATGTATTCGCATAAATTTTTCCACCAACCCATTCTAATTCATTGATTTTTTTTAACGCACTTTTGTCGGTCATTACTTGTATGTGACTCACTTCTTCTTGGGTTTTAGGATCTAAAATCCAAAGATTGTGAGATCCGTCAGACTTATATATTTTCTGTCCGTCATTGCACAGTCCCCAACCTTCTTTACTTTGATTAAATGAAAAGGATCTTTCCATTTTAAAAGACGCAGGATCATATTGGAAACCTATGTTACCTTTCCAAGTGAGTTGGTAAAGTTTGTGGTTTAAAAAAGTGATTCCTTCTCCAAAATAGACCTTATCTAGAGGTATTTGTTTGTATACTTCACCCGTTATAAAATTCACTTTCCGAATGTTGGACTTACCTCTAAGGCCTGTACTTTCATAGAGCGTATCGTTATAAAACTCGAGGCCCTGCGTATAGGCAGTTTTGTCATGTGGAAATTCGTTTATGATTTGGTATTGATAGAGTTTGGGTGTTGTTGAAGACAAAATAGTAATTTGATCCTCTAGCTTAAAAACATTTCCTGCCACATAAATCATTGCCTCTAACTTGTGATAGCCTAATGGAAATGATTTTAGAGGCGCCTCAGACTTAATCATCTTACCGTCTAGGGCGAAAGTCACGGAGTCTAATACATGTCCTTTGTTATTGGTCAGGTTAAATTTCAGGGTATCCCTTTGAGTGAATTTTTTACTCTTTGGGTGTATTTTAATACTAAAATCTTTACCAATATCAGTATTACAGGTTAAAAAAAACAAAAACGAGAAGGCAGCGAGTAGGACTTTCATCAGCAGTAGAATTTGCACGAAGTTATTTAAATAAATTAAGAATTTAAAATAATTGCTTAACCGTTCAAACCTATTATATTTGCATTGGGCAAGTCCTACACAACCAGCTCCTGTCGAATCCCCCAGGGTGGGAACGCAGCAAGGGTAGATGGTCGTAGCGGTGTGATGTAGATCGCTTGCCCTTTTTTTCTTAAAATGTCAAAAGTAATTTTAATAACAGGTGCTTCCTCCGGCCTTGGCAAAGCCATGGCAAAGCACTTATCTGCACTTAACTATCGCGTCTTCGGAACCAGCAGAAATCCAGACAATTATTCCAAAACAACTGGTTTCGAACTTTTATCACTCGACTTAACCCAACCCGAACAATTTCAAAGATTAATTGATGAAGTTATAATTAAGGCAGGCCGTATTGACGTATTAATCAATAATGCAGGTTTGGGGATCACAGGTCCCATCGAAGAAACAGATCTGGCTGCGATGAAGTCAAATTTTGACACCAATTTCTTTGGACCTCTTGCTCTTTCTCAGATTGTTCTACCTCAAATGCGAAAACAAAAGTCAGGACTTATCATCAATATCACTTCCATTGGAGGTTATATGGGATTGCCTTTTAGAGGAATCTATTCTGCTTCAAAAGGAGCCTTGGGCATTGCGACTGAAGCTTTAAGAATGGAGGTTAAAAGTCAAAATATTAATTTAGTTACTTTGGCCCCAGGAGATTATGCTACTGACATTACATCAAGAAGACACCATTCACCATTAAATGAATCATCTCCATATCATGTCGCCTACAAGCATTCGTTGGATACAATGAACGATCACGTAGATTCGGGAGGAAACCCGCTAGATGTTGCAAAACTAGTTGTAAAAATAATTGAGAGTTCTCAAACTCATGTTCATTATAAGTCAGGATCATTTTTACAAAAATTCTCGATTGTTTTGAAAAAATTATTACCCGACACCCTTTATGAAAAATTATTAATGAACCATTATAAATTATAAGCGCTGATTTAATTCTACTCAGGGATTATGGTAGCAGGGCTCTCAAACATTATTTTGAATATTTGATTAAGAATCAAAAAACTATTTTTTGTTTAATAGCTTTATAAAACTGGGAGAAGAAAAGTTTCCAAAGCCTTCAATTATTTTTCCATTTTTATCAATAATGATTCCTTTGTTTAACAAGGTTAAAACCCATTTTTTACTGGCGGCATCAAAATCGGTAAATGCAAACTGACTGTTTGGGTCAATGCCCATCATCTTGTGAACTTGATTCACAATTTCATTGAAAGGTTGGATGCATATTCCAATAAAAGCATAATTTGGATATTCTGCCTCTAATTCTTTTACCTTAATAGAAGTACTTCTGTAATGGGTCATTTGGGTTTGAGACCAAAAGTAAAGCACTGTTTTTTTCTTAAAAAGCTCATTACTACTGATTCTTTCTAAGGTGTGACTTTGCAGAAATAATTCAGGAAGTTTCCTTCCTTTTCCCATGTTATTAATATCATCATGTAGACTCAACACTTCATTAAAATAGGCGTTAGAAGTATTAATAAGCAGGAACTGACGCAGAAATGTCTCATGCATGTCATGGTTTTCAAAATTGAGCAATTCTTCAAAAGCGACAGCTCTGGCAAGATTATTTTTCAACACACTCCCAGAAATATTCTTTTCGATAAGTTGAAGTCTTTTGATGTTAAATTCAACTTTTTCTTTATTTTGAAAATAATATTGAGCGCTATCCAAGGCCTGATTGTTCAAATAATTTAAAAGATAAGTGATATAGGGATCAAAAAAAGCAAGATCAGTTTCACCCAAACTCAAATATTTCCGATAACTGAGGAATGCAGTATCTTGAGCTTTGGTCCAGTTCGTCCCTCTCAACAATGCGTATCGCTCTCTTTTTGTGGCATAGGGGTAGATATAAGCAGCTTGAGTTATCTTTTGAGCAAAAGGTGTCAGCTTGTTGATTGTGTCCATTAGAATCCACTTCTTTTTCTTCTCAAACATTAAAGAATCTATAATAGAATTAAAAGTTTGACCGTCGCTGGAATATTTTGAGGATAAAAAACTTATTTCATCTTCATAATTTAGATGTAAATCCATCATGAAGTTATTCTTAGCAGCACCTTTGCCAGAATAAACAATTGATTCGTCAAAAGCACTTGCGTTTATTCTCGCCCATATGCTATCACCTTTTTCGAGAAAAACGGATTGGTACTCAGGAATGTGTTCAATTTTATAAATCCCAGATTCTAAAGAATCATAATATTTAAAAAAGCGATAATTATCATTTAACTTTAAAGAATCAATGGTCTTGTTGTCTTTATAAAGCGTAACAAAAGAGGAAGAAGGATTCACAATTTGACCACCAAAAAAGATTCTGTTGGGATTTTCTTCCTTTGTACAGGAAGCAATTAAAAACAGAAACAGAATGATGAAAATGTTTTTCATAATTAAATTAAGTGAATTTATATGCAATTTACATTAACTATTACTTAAAAAAAAGCTTGGACTCTTCAAGAAATATTTAATTTTGCCAGATAAATAAATTTCATGCTTTCAGTATCTAATCTTTCTGTCCAATTTGGTAAACGCGTATTGTTTGACGAAGTGAACGCAACCTTTACGCCAGGCAATTGCTATGGCATCATTGGTGCAAATGGAGCAGGTAAATCTACTTTCTTGAAAATCATCTCCGGAAAACAAGATGCCAACTCAGGATCCGTTCATTTAGAGACAGGTAAACGCTTGTCTGTTTTAGAACAAAATCACAGCGCTTATGACGAACATACGGTTTTAGAAGTCGTGTTGAGAGGTAACACGGAACTATTTACTGTTAAGGAAGAAATGGAAGCCATTTATGCAAAAGAAGATTTTTCTGATGCAGATGGCGAAAGGGTAGGGGAATTACAAATTAAATTTGAAGAAATGAACGGCTGGAATGCTGAAAGCGATGCAGCTTCATTACTTTCTAATTTGGAAATCCCAGAACGCTTGCATCACATGTTGATGGCAGATGTGGATGGAAAGCAAAAGGTGAGAGTTCTTTTGGCCCAAGCCCTATTTGGGAGTCCTGATGTTTTGATTATGGATGAGCCCACCAATGATCTTGATTACGATACGATCACTTGGTTAGAGAATTTCTTAGCCAATTATGACAATACCGTTATTGTTGTTTCTCACGACCGTCACTTTCTTGATGCGGTTTGCACCCACATTTCTGACATTGACTTTGGTAAAATAAATCACTATTCAGGGAATTATACTTTTTGGTATGAATCCAGTCAACTTGCAGCGAGACAAAGAGCACAACAAAACAAAAAATCAGAGGAGAAGAAGAAAGAGCTTCAAGAATTTATCGCAAGATTTTCGGCCAATGTTGCCAAATCAAAACAAGCAACTTCTCGAAAGAAGATGATCGAAAAACTCGATATTTCTGAGATAAAACCATCAAGCAGAAGGTACCCTGCTATAATTTTTGATCAGGAACGAGAAGCCGGAGATCAGATTCTAAACATTGAAGGCTTGTCCTATCAACAGGAGGATGAGGTTCTATTTAGCGATGTAAATATTAATTTGGCGAAAGGGGATAAGGTGATTCTTTTTTCAAAAGATTCAAGAGCAGTTACTGCATTTTATGAAATCATTTCAGGAAATTTAAAACAAACAAAAGGGACTTTCTTATGGGGAGTAACCACTACCCAGGGCTATCTTCCGCTTGAAAACGAAGAGTTTTTTGCGACCGAAGATAATTTGGTAGATTGGTTGCGTCAATGGGCACATACAGAAGAAGAGCGTGATGCGGTCTACCTTAGAGGGTTTTTAGGCAAAATGCTCTTTAGTGGTGATGAGGCTTTAAAATCTCCAAAAGTACTTTCTGGTGGTGAAAAAGTTCGCTGCATGCTTTCTAAAATGATGATGCAAAACGCCAATGTTTTAATGCTTGATGAACCAACAAATCACTTAGATCTGGAGTCGATTACGGCTTTTAATAATTCTCTCAAAAATTTTAAAGGAACCTTGATTTGTAGCACCCATGATCACGAGTTTTCCCAATCATTAGGGAATAGAATTATTGAGCTTACCCCAAAGGGTGCCATCGATCGTTATTCAACTTTTGACGATTATATGACGGATCCGAAAATTAAGGAACTTCGAAATAACTTTTATAGTTAAGCGGCTTTATTTGACTAGAGAAATGTTTGTTTCTGCCGGTGTTTTGGATTCAAATTGGATCTATTAAAGCGAAATCGAATTCACAATATCCAAGCTTTTTTCCCCTTCATCGGGATGAACAAAAACTTCCTGATAACCAGGAGCAGCACCGAAGCCAGCAAGACGACCCGATTCTGATTGATCTTTGACAACAGGGATAATGTTTTCTTCTAGGAGTGCTTGTTTAATAGCAAGCACAGCGATAGAGGAACCAGCGAAAATTTTAATATAATCTTGATGGGGCATGAGCAAGGTGGTTTTAAGTTTTGTTGTATTTATTATTCCAGATGAACGGATTAAAGTTCTTTCCGAGTGCAAATCCATAAAATATTACAACAGCGATTAGTCCTTTAAAAACAAAAAAGTAAAGTAACCAGAAGGCAGTTGCATCATTTGATTTGGTAAATAAGCCTGTCGGAATCATTAAGGTAACTAAAGCACTCAAGATTAGAACAGTAATTATCAGATTCTGTATTCTTTTTAAAGGCCAAGCCCATAATTTTCTCATGGGCGACAAGTCGTTTCCCCACTTGTGAATTAAATAGAAATAGTCATTTCCCATCGGAACAAAAAGCAAGGGATCATCTGTTTTTTTTAATCTAAAAAGAACAGAAGGAGCCATTATTTTAAAACCTTCTAGTGATGTATTGTGCTGTTTCTCAAGACTTTTTATTTTTTCAAATGCCTTGTCAGGAATGTTTCCTTTAAAATACTTCACATCCAAAAAACGCAAGCGATAGTCAATACAGACTTCCTTTATCTGGCTAATATGAAAGATTTTATTGGTCGCTAATTGATCGAAATCAAAACAATTAATACTTGAATTCTTGGCTTGAACTAAATCTTCGAGGGCTAAAGTGTTTTTTTTAGCGACTGCTTCCAGAACAACATCAATTTGAGTAGGGAGAAATAATTTCATCTTCATTTTTCTTTTACATTATTGTAAAAATAAAAAAAATGTTCCCTAATGCAAAAGGATTGATTATAAAGTGTAAAATTACTAACGTAATTGAGCCCCTAGCTCCGACTCAAATATCTGCTGTAGCTTGTTCATCACTTGATCCATGTATTTGTCGGTAAGCGTTTTTTTCTTGTCTTGGAAATAGAAACTAACACCATAAGATTTTTTTCCTTCAGGTAAATTTTTACCGATGTAGACATCAAATAATTTAATTTCTTTTAAAATATTTTTTTCAGTCTTGAGGGCCAAGGACTTTACTTCATTAAAAGCCACTTCCTCATTCAGTAAGAGCGCGAAATCTCTTCTTGAAACTGGGAATTTTGGAATTTCTTTAAACTTTAATTTATTTTTTAAAGTTAAATCAAATAAAAATTCAATATCCAATTCGGCATATAAAACTGTCTGATCAATGTCAAACTTTTTTAGGATGTCATCTTTAACGTAGCCAAAATTAAGAAGTGTTTTGTTATTTATTTTATAGTTTAAACCTTCTGTATAAACATCTTCTTCTGTGGGAGATTCAATCCATTCTTGAGCTGTTTTCTTTTGAATCAATTGATTTAAAACACCTTTAAAGAAAAAGAAGTTACCCGGTTGGTTTTGGACGTTCCAATTTTCTTCATAAACTGCTCCAGTAAACACCAAAGAAATAAATTTTGATTCTTTATAACCATCATTTTTTTCTTGATAAACCTTTCCGAGTTCAAAAAACTTCAATCTTTTGGATTGACGCTTTAAATTAAAAGCAATGACCTCCAATGCACTTGGAAGCAAAGAAGTACGAAGTTGAGAGATTTCTTTTCCCAACGGATTTAGGATGTTGACAGGGGCTATTTTGGAAATACTTTCAGATAAATCTGCATAGGAAGGTGAGGTGATGGAGTTGTTGATCATTTCATTAAACCCTTGACTCACCAATTGCTTGGACATTAGTTCAGCAGTATTGTGTTTGCTAATGGGGCTGTATTTTGGTAAATTAGTATGAAGTGTATCAGGTGTTTCGATTTTATTGTAACCATAAACTCTTAATATTTCTTCAATAACATCCGCAGGTCGCGTAACATCTACTCTGTATTTTGGAATTTCGATAACCATTCCACTTTCTATCGCTTGATTGATTCTGATCTCAAGGGCATTTAAGATTTTTATTAAATCATCAATCGAAATTTTTTGACCAATGGTTCGCCAGACGACTTCATAATTAAGCATAAAATTAATCTCAGGTTCTTGCTCCTGAGCAACAGTTTCAATTTCACTACTTACAAAACCACCGGCAATATCAACGATCATGGATGCTGCATATTTTAACGCGAATTCAGTGATTTCAGGATCAATTCCACGTTCATATCTAAAAGAGGCATCAGTATTCAAACCATGTCTTTTAGCAGTTTTTCGAATGCTGATCGGATCAAAATAAGCACTCTCAATAAAAACACTTGTTGTTTCATCATTTACTCCAGATTCAAGACCTCCAAAAACTCCGGCAATACACAAAGGTTTTTTTTGATCACAAATCATAAGATCCTCCGCACTCAATTTTCTTTCAACTCCATCTAAGGTGGTGAAAGAGGTATCTTTTGCTAATGTTTTAACAACGATCCCGCCTTCTAATTTGTCTAAATCAAATGCGTGAAGCGGTTGTCCCAAATCATGTAAAACATAATTTGTGATGTCAATAATATTGTTTTTAGGATTTAAGCCAATGGCTTTTAATCTGTTTTGCAACCATTTTGGGGAGGGTTTCACCTCAATGTCAGATATCGTAATTCCTGCGTAGGTGGGCACTAGATCTTTATCTTCGACAGTAACAGGGAAAGTTTTGGTCGTATTATTGATTTTAAATCGCGCCGCATTGGGTGAATTCCATTCAAAATCAATTTCTTCGAAAATACACAATGCCTTTAGGTCTCTTGCGACACCCATATGGCTCATTGCATCTGATCGGTTGGGGGTAAGTCCGATTTCAAAAACGTGGTCTTTTTCTATATTGAACACTTCACTGCAAGATGCACCAGCTTTTAATTCATCAGACAAAACCATGATTCCCTCATGGGAAGCACCAAGACCAAGTTCATCTTCGGCACAGATCATTCCAAAACTTTCTTGACCTCTGATTTTACTTTTTTTAATTTTAAAAGCAACTCCTTCATTATCATAAAGAGTGGTGCCAACGGTTGCTACGGCAACTTTTTGACCTTTTGCTACATTGGGAGCGCCACAAACGATTTGAACTTTTTGGTCGCCCAAATCGACTTGGGTAACTTTTAGCCGATCAGCATCTGGATGTTGATCACAGGACAATACTTCCCCAACAATGACGCCCTCAAGACCACCCTTTATGGACTCGAAAGCTGTTACACCTTCTACTTCAAGGCCAAGATTGGTGAGCATTTCAGAAACTTCTAGGGTAGGGAGGTCTATTTTTAAAAACTGTTTAATCCAGTTGAATGATATTTTCATTTATAGCGAATTGTCGTTTGATTCAATCGATTGCAAATATAAGAATCCTTAACATTTAATTAAATTTAACTGATGTAATTCCAGATGTTTCTATATGCTTTCATTTTTGCCAAGGTTTGCAGCAGCGGTCTGTTCTCTACAGAACTTAATGTAGGGTCTAGTTTTAGAATTTCGAAAGCGTCTTTTCTAGCAATTTTTAACAACTCATTGTCTTTAATGATGTCAGCAATTTTTAGCTGAAGTATCCCGCTTTGTTGCGTTCCCATTAGATCTCCTGGTCCGCGCAACCTCAAGTCAACTTCTGCAATTTCGAATCCATCAGTCGTTCTGGTCATGGTTTCCAATCTTGTTTTTCCATCTTGACTGAGTTTATGACTACTCATCAACACACAATAACTTTGCTCGTTTCCTCTTCCCACGCGACCTCGCAATTGATGTAGCTGTGACAATCCAAAGCGTTCTGCACTCTCAACAATCATTACAGATGCATTGGGGACATTTACTCCAACTTCAATTACAGTGGTGGCAACCATTATTTGTGTTTCTTTCTTAATAAATCTTTCCATTTCATATTGCTTGTCAGCCGCTTTCATTTTACCATGAACGATACTAATTTGAAATTGAGGTGGAGGAAAGTGGCGTGCAATACTTTCATATCCATCCATAAGATCTTTGTAATCCATTGTTTCAGATTCTTGAATTAAGGGATAAACAATATAGATTTGTCTTCCTTTTTGGATTTCATCAAAGATGAATTTGAATATTTTTAAACGGTTACTGTCATATCGATGAATCGTTTTTACTTGTTTTCTGCCAGGGGGGAGCTCATCAATTACAGAGATATCTAGGTCTCCATACAGACTCATTGCAAGTGTTCTGGGGATCGGAGTTGCTGTCATGACCAATACATGCGGTGGGATTGTGTTTTTACGCCATAATTTAGCGCGTTGTGCCACCCCAAAACGGTGTTGTTCATCCACGATTGCTAAACCTAAGTTTGAGAATTCCACGTGGTCTTCAATAACGGCATGGGTGCCGATCAAAATGTCAAGTTTTCCTGAAAGAAGCTCTTCACCAATCACCGCTCGTTCTGATTTTTTAGAACTTCCTGTGAGTATTGAAATTTTCACCTCAAGTCCTCCCAGAAGTTCGGACAACGATTGATAGTGTTGCCTGGCAAGAATTTCGGTAGGAGCCATCAAACAAGACTGGAACCCATTGTCTTTGGCTAGCAGCATGCTCATGAGTGCAACGATCGTTTTTCCAGACCCAACATCACCTTGCAGCAAACGGTTCATTTGTCGACCTGTTCCCACGTCTTTTCTTATTTCTCGCAGCACTCTTTGTTGGGCTTTGGTTAATTCGAAGGGTAGTTTATTTTTATAAAAATCATTAAATTTTTCTCCTACCTTTTCAAAGATAAAACCTTTTATTTTCTGTTTTCGTTGCATGTTTTTCATCAATAGTTGTAACTGAATAAAAAGCAATTCTTCGAACTTCAATCGGTTCTGAGCGGCAGTAAGCGTTTTTTGATCAACTGGGAAGTGCGCATTACGCAATGCTGCATCCTTAGAGATTAACTTGTATTTTTCAATTATTTCTTTAGGAATACTTTCAACAAATGAAGTTTTAATGGTTTGAAATAGTTCCATCATTATTTTAGTTAATACCCGTTGCGAAATCCCTTTAGACAAAAGCTTTTCGGTGCTAGGGTAAACCGCATGTAACGCTCTAGGAGGTCCTTTTTTAAAAGCGTCTTCAAGTTCCATTTCAGGGTGAGGAATGCTTGGTTTTCCACCATACCAGCTTAGTCTCCCAAAGATGACATAGGGCGTATTAGTTTTTAAAGTTTCTTGAATCCACTTTTGACCTCTGAACCAGACCAATTCCATGTTGCTTTTTCCGTCAGAGAAAATGGCAACCAAACGTTTTCCACGTTGTTGTTGGATTAATTTAAAACTAATTATTTCTCCTATTATTTGAACTTCGGAAGTGTTTCTTGGTAAATCATTTATGGGGTAAAACTGACTTCGGTCAATGTACCGATTAGGGAAAAAGTGTAGTAAATCCTGATAAGTAGAGATACCTAGCTCTTCTTTTAACAGATTGGCTCTGTTGGGGCCAACCCCTTTTAAATACGCTATGGGAGTTTGTAATGAATCCATGTATTTAACGAAAATAATTTATTTCTCTCGATTCGATTTGAATTGTTTAAAACTTCGACTAATTTCGGATAAAAACAATTAATTAACGAATGAGAGCATTGGTAATTTCAGGCGGTGGGAGTAAAGGTGCTTTTGCAGGGGGTGTAGCTGAATATTTAATTGAGGAGAAGAAATTTAATTATGATCTTTTCCTTGGAACTTCTACAGGAAGTTTATTGGTAACACATCTCGCATTAAACAAAATTGAAAAGGTAAAGGCTGCTTTTACGTCGGTAAGCCAGAAAAGTATTTTTGACAATTGTCCTTTTACAATCAAGCATAAAAATGGTTTTGATTCAATCGGAATCAATCACTTTAATGTATTGAAGAATTTCATACGGGGTAGAAAAACTTTTGGAGAGAGCAATAATCTGAGGAAATTAATTGCAAAACAGATAACGCAAGAGGAGTTTTTTTTCCTTCAAGAATCAGCTAAAGAGATTTGTATTACGGTCACCAACCTTTCCACCCACAGCGTAGAGTATAAACAGCTTAGCAACTGCTCTTATCAGGATTACCTTGATTGGATTTGGATTTCATGTAACTATGTTCCTTTTATGACGCTGGTGACTAAAAATAAATTTGAATATGCCGATGGTGGTTTGGGGACTATTGTGCCCATAGAGAAGGCAATTCGGATGGGCGCCACAACAATTGATACGATCGTTTTAGACACAGAATTTCCACAAGTGAATAGAATGCATGCCCGAAACCCTTTTGATGCTTTGAGTACGATCTTTGGCTTTATGGGGGATAGAATTGAATATCAAAACATTAAAATTGGCAAGTTAGTTGCGAAACAGAAAGAGGTCGAAATTAATATGTTTTATACGCCAACCATTTTGACGACCAATTCGTTGATTTTCAACAAGAAAAAAATGCATAACTGGTGGGAAAAGGGATTTAAATTTGCAGAAAATCAATTTATTAACAAATAACATTTAAGGGCCACAATGTTTCCCCAAATACTTAATTTAGTAGTCGCATGGAGAATCTACTAAAAACACATTTAAACACACTTAATGAAGCTCAAATCGGCCCGACACTTCACAAAGAAGGCCCGCTGATTGTTATTGCTGGAGCCGGATCTGGTAAGACAAGGGTTTTAACTTATCGAATTGCCTACCTGATGAGTCAAGGAATTGATTCTTTCTCAATACTGGCATTGACCTTTACAAATAAGGCTTCTCGCGAGATGAAATCCAGAATCGCTGAACTTGTTGGCGAAAGTGAAGCCAAAAACTTATGGATGGGAACTTTTCATTCTGTTTTTGCAAGAATCCTTAGAGAGGAAGCTGACAAACTTGGTTATCCAAGAAACTTTACCATTTATGACACTCAAGACTCTAACCGATTGGTGTCTTCCATCATAAAAGAAATGGAGCTGGACAAAGACATTTATAAGTTTAAGCAGATTAAAAATAGGATTTCGGCTTTTAAAAACAGCCTGATAACAGTCAAGGCTTATTTTAAAGACTCAGAACTGCAAGAAGCGGATGCCATGTCGAGGCGACCGAAAGTGGGAGAGATTTATAAAGAATACGTAGACCGTTGTTTTAAGGCAGGTGCCATGGATTTTGATGATTTATTGTTAAAAACCAACGAGCTGCTCAATATGTATCCAGAAGTATTGGCAAAGTATCAAAATAGATTCAGGTACATCATGGTCGATGAGTATCAAGATACCAATCACTCTCAGTATCTAATTGTAAGGGCGTTATCAGACAAATTTCAAAATATTTGTGTTGTAGGAGATGATGCGCAAAGCATCTACGGTTTTAGAGGCGCAAATATTAATAACATCTTAAATTTTCAAAAAGATTATGAGGATGTTAAGCTTTATCGCTTGGAACAGAATTATCGTTCTACCAAAAACATCGTGAATGCTGCCAATTCAATAATTCACCACAACCAAACCAAAATAGACAAAGTAGTTTGGACCTCTAATGTGGAGGGAAGTAAAATCAAAGTTAAACGCTGCGCAACAGATGCTGATGAAGGCCGAGAGGTTGCGGCTACAATTTTTGAGGGGAAAATGCAGGACCAAAGAAAAAATAGCGATTTCGCAATTCTTTATAGAACCAATGCTCAGTCAAGAGCTATGGAGGATGCCCTCAGAAAACGTGATATTCCTTATCGAGTTTTTGGTGGAGTATCTTTCTACCAGCGAAAAGAGATCAAAGATTTACTTGCCTATTTAAGGGTAATTATTAATCCCAAAGATGAAGAAAGTTTAAAAAGAATTATCAATTATCCAGCACGAGGAATTGGGCAGACAACGATTGATAAACTGTTGATTGGTGCCAAAGAAAATAATCTTTCTCTTTATGAAACCATTGAGAATGCGGCTAAAATCAACCTACCCTTAAATGGAGGTACACTGACCAAACTGGTTAACTTTATCACCACCATCAAAACACTTCAAATTGAAAATGACCGATTGAATGCCTTTGAGATTGCTGACCTTGTCACAAAGAAAACTGGAATGGTTCAAGAGCTAAAAAAAGAAGGAACCCCCGAGGCTGTTTCAAAAGTTGAGAACATTGAAGAATTACTCAATGGAATTAGGGATTTTGTTGAGGGTCAAATTGAAATTGCTGATGCGAGTGGAGTGCTTTCAGAGTTTTTAGAAGACGTAGCTTTGGCTACTGATTTTGACAATGAGAAAGATCCCAATGCTGATCAGGTCTCTCTGATGACGATTCACTTGGCGAAAGGATTGGAGTTTCCAGTTGTTTTTGTTGTTGGGTTGGAAGAAGATTTGTTTCCTTCCGCCATGAGCATGAATACCCGGAGTGAATTGGAAGAAGAAAGAAGACTTTTTTATGTCGCACTTACTCGGGCTGAGGAACATGCGGTTGTCACCTATACACAGAACCGTTACCGTTGGGGAAAATTAATAGATGCAGAGCCTAGTCGGTTTATTGAAGAAATGGATTCTAAATATTTAGAGTTTGACATTCCTAAAGACGATTATGTTTTTAAACCCCTTTTAAACAAAGGTATATTTGATGACACTCCTTCATCAAACAGTTCTCAATATAAGGCAAAACCAAAGCCTAAAACGAGTCCCACAAAAGTAAACACTTCGCTCAGTCAAAATCAATTGGGAAAACTCAGGAAGCTAAACAGCGCTGAAAGTAGTATTTCTGCTCCCCCCACAACTGAATTATTAAACCTAATCGAAGGAATGATGGTAGAGCATGGGCGCTTTGGTAAAGGAAAAGTAATGCAAATTGAAGGAAAGGGAAATGATAAGAAAGCAGCCATTGAATTCAGGGGAATAGGGGTGAAGAACCTGCTATTGCGCTTTGCCAAACTTAAGATTTTAAATCAATAATGGCTGAAGTATTAACTTTTTATAACTCAAATCCAAATCTAAAGCTGCTTAAACAAGTAGCAGCTGTCCTCAACAAAGGAGGTTTGATTATTTATCCTACTGATACGGTATATGCGTTGGGATGTCTAAGCAACCAAATTAAAACCCTTAATCGATTGGCACAAATTAAAGAAGTTAAATTAGAAAAGGCTTCTTTTAGTTTTATCCTTAAAGATTTTACTGAATTGGCAAAATATACCAAACCCATAAGTAATTCCAATTTTAAGATTTTAAAAAGATGTCTTCCTGGTCCATATACCTTTTTGTTGCCCTCCGTTAAACTTTCAAAGCCTTTTGAGAAGAAAAGTACAATTGGAATAAGAATCTCAGACCACCCGATTCTCTTGGCGCTGTTGGAGCTTTTAGAAGCCCCATTGATTACAACCTCTATTCATGATGCAGATAAGATCATCGATTATACTACTGATCCAGATGAGATTTTCGAAAACTGGGAAAGTAAAATTGATTTGATGATGGACTGTGGTTTTGGGGGGAATATTCCCTCAACCATTGTAAATCTTTGTGAAGGAGAGGTTAAGATAGAAAGAGAAGGTAAGGGAGACTTGAGTTTAATCTAAAAAAAAAAGCCACCTTAAAAAGGCAGCTTTTTCATGTATAAATTAAAGTCTTAAAACTATTGAGCAGCTTTCATTCCTTGTTCGATTAGATCGTAAAACTGATCTAATTTAGGAAGAACAACAATACGAGTTCTTCTGTTTTTAGCTCTGTTTGAAGGAGAATCATTCTCCATCAATGGTACATAGTAACTTCTACCAGCAGCAGTCATACGAGCAGGTGCAACAGCGAAGTCTTTTTCAAGAATACGAACAACAGCTGTAGCTCTCTTTACAGAAAGATCCCAGTTGTCTAGGATTCCATCAGATTTGATTGGAACGTTGTCAGTATGACCTTCAACCATAAATTCAAGTTCAGGCTTGTCATTTACAACCTTAGCCACTTTTCCTAAGACATCTTTTGCTTGTTTTGTAACCGTGTAGCTTCCGCTTCTGAAAAGTAATTTATCAGAAATTGAAACATAAACAACACCTTTTTCTACATTGATTTGGATGTCATCATCACTTAAATTTCCTAACACACCTTTCAGGCTAGTAACTAGAGCAAGCGTAACAGAATCTTTCTTAGTAACAGCATCTTGCATGCGTTGGATACGTACATCTTTTTCTTTCATGCTCTCAAGAGACATTTCAAGATTTTCAGCACCTTTTTGAGAAAGTGTTGTAAGGTTTCCGATGTTGTTGATTAAATCTTGATTGTTTGCTTTCAAAAACTTTACTTGTTCTTGAATCGAGGCAAGACTTGCATCACAAGCTTCTTTTTCTTCGTTACAAGTGTTCAGTTTTACGGTAGCAGAATCAAGTAATTCTTTAGTGTTTTGCTGTAATGTTTCTAGTTCAGCATACTTTTTTTGTGATACACATGACGCGAGTAAAAGCACAACGACTATAGCAATTGAATAATTTTTTTTCATTTTAAATGGATATATATTTTGTTAATCTGTTGTAAAAATAATATAAATTGTTAAAAACACTGTTTAAAGCTGAAAGTATTTGCTTTTATTATATAAAAAGTGTTGAATAGGCAAACTTTTTAGTTTAAAATATTTATTCTTTTTAACGCTTTTCTTGCGGATAATTTTCTTTGTAAACAAATGAAAATAAAATGAAAAGTGGGCGTGAAGTACTGCAAAAGCCGATCTAAATTCAAGTTTTATTAAAAAATAAAAAACAGCTATACCATCCCAAGTCATTCGTTCGAATATTCTAAAAAATACTTTTTCAGGTAAATTTTTATAGAGTAAAAACAATGAGTTTCTAAAGTTTAAAAAGCTCTTTCTATAGGAGGGACGCAATGTTCCTCCACCCAAATGATAAACCTTTGAAGTCGAAATAGACATTGTTTCAAACCCTTCATTGAACGCACGCCAACACAAGTCTATTTCTTCTTGATGTGCAAAAAAGTTTATGTCAAATCCTCCCAATGACCTAAATTCTTGCAATCGAATAAAAAAGCATGCTCCACTGGCCCATAATATTTTTTCATCTGTATCGAATTGCCCATCATCTTCTTCGAGCTCATTAAATATGCGCCCTCTGCAATAGGGATAGCCCAAACGATCGATATATCCACCGGCTGCTCCTGCATATTCAAATTTATTTGGATTATTTAAATCCATCAGGTGGGGTTGGGCAATAACTGTGTTTTTATTTTTTATAAAATGATCAATTACAGGCGGCAACCATCCAGATTGTACTTTTATGTCATTGTTTAACAAACAAACCAAATCGGCGTCTATTTCTTTTAAACCTTCATTGTAACCCCCCGCATATCCATGATTTTGGTTCAATAAAATCTGGTTCACTTCCGAAAAGTTATCCGCAATGTAACGCATTGAACCATCAGACGAGTTGTTGTCAATGACGTGGATCGTTGCTTCTGGGGAGTTGTTCACCACTGCGGGTAAAAAACGGCGCAAAAGTGCTTCACCATTCCAATTTAATACTACAATTGCCACTCTCATTTTTATTGTTTTTTCATGTATTGGGGAAGTTCTTTTAAGAAGGTATAGCTTTTTTTATCAAAATCCATTTGGCAATAATAATGTTTTATTCCATTGGTGATCATAAGATAGTTACTTTTTAAAGTAAAGTTATATTGTGCGACTTGATCAAAGGTTGTCTGAGTGATGGCAACCGCAGGCGACTTGCACTCTACAAGAATTTCAACTTCTTTGTTTTTGTTATAAGCAATTAGATCATAGCGCTTTTTAGTCTGATTTACTTCAATGGTTTTTTCAACTTGAATAAGAGATGCGGGATGATTCTTATCATTGATCAAGAAATGGACACAGTGTTGTCTCACCCATTCTTCAGGAGTAAGAACCAACCATTTTTTTCGAATGACATCAAAAATGTAGGGTTTATTTTCCTTACTTTTAAGCGAAAATAAATAATCGGGAAAATTTAATTTTTCCATATTACAAAATTGCATATAATTTTTTAAGATGCGCGAATTTAAGCAGTTAATGTCCACAATTTCCAAAGGAAATTATGTGCCATTTTATTTACTCTCTGGAACTGAGGCTTATTTTATCGACCAAGTTGAAGCCTTGTTGACCGATCGTCTGATTGATGAATCCTCTAAATCGTTTGACTATTCTCTTTTCTACGGTAAAGACGTAGATGCCTCACAAGTGGTTGAGACTGCAAAGCGTTTCCCGATGCTAGCTCCCTACCATTTGGTTGTGGTTCGAGAGGCACAGCATATGGATCGTTCTTTGGATTTAATAGCGGATTATTTGTCCAACTTTCAGTCCAAAACAATACTGGTACTTTGTTATAAACACAAAGCATTTGACAAGCGCAAAAAGTTATATAAGGCCGCAAAGAAATTTGGCGAAATACTAGAGTCCAAAGAATTGTATGACAATCAAATAGGACCATGGATTAAAGAAAAAATTGAATTGACTACTCTCAAAGTGGATGTGCGTGGATTACAGTTACTTGTGGAGGCTTTGGGAAGTGATTTAAACAAAATCCAAAATGAAATTGAAAAGCTTAATATCATTCTTCCCGAAGGCACGCTAATCACCCCTGAATTGATTGAAAAGCATGTTGGATTTAGTAAGGATTATAATAATTTTGAGTTGTACAAAGCCCTTGGAATTCGTGATTTTTCAAAATGTGCAACGATCATTAAATACATGGCGGAAAATCCAAAGAGCCATCCTTTGGTGCTTACAATAGGGGGGATGTATACCTTTTTCAGACGATTACTTATGTTTCATGGTCTTTCAGACAAAAAGAGTGCTGCATCTGTGTTGGGTGTTAATCCATTTTTCGTTAAGGATTATGAACAAGCTAGCAGGTTTTTTAGCATGAAACAATCGAGTCGAGCGCTAACTTTTATACTAGAAGCAGATCTTAAAAGTAAAGGAGTTGGGGTAAAAACCATTAATCATCAGGGCGTTTTGCAAGACATGATCATTAAGATCTTTGCAGCGTAATTAAATGGCCGGATATTTATTGGGGTTTGATTCATGCATTAAGCCATAAACCTTTTCAAAAATATCATCTTCAGAAGGTTTTGAGAAGTAATCACCGTCCTCGGCATAAGCCGTTCGATGTTCTTTTGCCGATAACAATTGTGGTTCACTGTCCAGAAGTGGGTATATTTTTTGGTTTTCTAGGAGTTGTTGTAAAATATAAGCAGCACCACCACCTGGCATGTCTTCGTCAATGATTAGAAGCTTATTCGTTTTGGCAATGCTTTCTTTGATCGCACCCTCCAAGTCAAAAGGAATGAGTGTTTGTATATCGATTACTTCAGCATCAATATCATGACCCATTAATTTTTGGGCCACCTTATGAACCATTCTGAGTGTAGAACCATAGGAAACTAAGGTGATGTCTTTCCCCGTTTTTAATGTTTCAACCTCTCCAACAGCAAGGCAAAAATCACCCAAATTGGATGGCATTTTTTCTTTTAATCTATAACCATTTAGTGACTCAACAACAATGGCAGGTTGATTGGCTCTCATTAGGGTATTGTAAAAACCAGCAGCTTGCGTCATGTTTCTAGGAACAACAATATGAATTCCTCTTAGCAAATGAATCATTGCTGCCATTGGGGAACCCGAATGCCAAATTCCTTCAAGGCGGTGTCCACGTGTGCGGATGATTAGAGGCGCCAATTGTCTTCCTTTAGTTCTGTAGCTCAGGGAAGCCAAATCATCACTCAAGGTGTGAATACAATAAAGAATATAATCTAAATATTGAATTTCAGCAATGGGTCTTAATCCTCTTAAAGCCATCCCTATTCCTTGCCCCACAATGGTTGCTTCACGGATTCCTGTGTCCGCAACTCGAATCTCGTTGTATTTTTCTTGTAAGCCTTCTAATCCCTGATTTACCCCTCCAATTTTACCGCTGTCTTCACCGAAAATAATCAGGCGATCATATTTTTCAAGGAGTTTATCGAAGTTATCTCGCAAAATCACTCGACCGTCGATAAGAGGGGCGTCTTCTTTATAGATTGGTTTTGACGGAACAACATGCGAGGTTCCATTAATCCCTTCGCTGTAAAGATGAGATGAAAATTTATTCTGAAGGTTTGCCTTTAAGTTTTTTAACCAACGCTTAAAGTCATTTGTATTGTTTAATTTATTCCTAATCAGAAGAGGAAGAGACTGTCTTGCGGCAGAAACAATATCATGATAGAACAATTCTGTCTTTTCATTAAGGTTTTTGCGGATCATTTTCAAAGCAACATCGTTGTTTGATTGTGATAAAAATTGATCTAAAAAAACATTAAATTCTTTTTTTATTTTAATAATCGGCCTCTGATATTCACTCCAAGCCTTAAGTCGGGCCGAGCGAACTTCTTCCGTTACTTCTTTTTCAATTAACTCAAGATCCTTTTCTGTAGCGATTCCGTTAGAGAGAATCCATTCTCTCATTTTAACGTTACAATCATATTCTTTTTCCCAATTGAGTCTTTCTTTTGATTTATACCTTTCGTGCGAACCACTACTAGAATGACCTAGCGGTTGGGTAAGTTCCAAAACGTGAACCAAAACGGGCGTATGTTCTTCTCTTGCTATTTTAGCAGCATAAGAATAAGTTTTGATTAGTGCAGGATAATCCCAACCGTTGACAGTTAAAATTTCAATTCCGTTACTTTCTTCGGATGCCCTAAAGCCCTCTAGTGCCGCTGAAATACTTTCTTTAACAGTGTGTTGTTTGTTTTCAACTGAAATGCCATAACCATCATCCCAAACACTAATTACCATGGGGATTTGAAGAACTCCCGCGGCATTGATTCCCTCAAAAAACATTCCCTCACTGGTACTGGCATTTCCGATAGTACCCCAAGCGATTTCATTTCCGTTTTTTGAAAACTTCTCACTTCCGTCTATTTTTAGTGATCGATAGATTTTAGAGGCCTGAGCAAGTCCAACCAAGCGAGGAATTTGACCAGCAGTTGGCGAAATATCAGAAATGTGGTTTTTTAAATTAATTTGATCGAGCCATTCTCCTTTTTCATTGACAAGTGTCGTGGAAAAATGGGCTCCCATTTGCCTTCCGGCTGACATGGGTTCATGATCAATATCAGGATGTGCATAAAGTGCTGCGAATAGTTGTTGAGGACTTAAAAAACCCTGTGCGATCATGAAAGTTTGATCGCGATAATATCCAGATCGAAAATCACCTTTATTGAAAAAGTGGTTTAAGGCAATCTGCGCAACCTCTTTTCCGTCTCCGAAAATTCCAAATTTCCCTTTCCCTGTAAGCACCTCGCGTCTGCCGAGAACACTGCAAACTCGACTAAGTGAAATAATTCTAAAGTCTTTTAGAACACGATCTTTGTATTCATTTTGACTTAAGACAGTAAGGTTTTCTTTAATTTCGTTTTCCATTTCGCTGCGCAAAAATACAAAATTTTAACAGGACTAATAAGTATTCTCATGAGACTATTTGTTTCCTTACTCCCAGTGGGTTTAAAACCATTTTCGGGAAAACAACGTAAATAATTTATTAGAGCTTAAAGTAAGGATAAATCTGATTTTTTGCTCATAAGGCGTTTCATCGAATGCAAATCCATCAGATCCGTAAACAGGAAAAAAGATTTCCAAATAATCAGGAACCATATTCAATCGAATTCCAGAACCAAAAAATGATTTTGCTTTAGTACTTCTATTTTTCACCAAACCAAGATCTGCATAGGCTTCAACCCATTTCCAAACCCCTAAAGTTAGATTGGTGGCGAGCAGGTAGTCGTTGGCAGAACTGGGATTGTGAATTGATTTAAACCCTCCTTCTGCCATTACTATTTGTTGACTAAAAATCCCATCATTTTCTGACCTACCAAAATAATTGTATCTAAACAGATAGTCTTTGGGACGCACGAGATTAAAATCAAAAAATTTAGTTGAAATTTGATCATGCCACAAGAATTTACCGGCAAAAAATCTAATTCCCAGTTGTCTTCCGTTGGTGAGGAGTTTTCTTAATTCAGCTGTAAAATCCACCTTTCCAAACTGATCTGAGACCTGAAAACTACTTTCTGTCTTAAAATCATAGATGGCATTTCTGTTTGTGAAATTATGTCTAAAATTCAATATTTTATAATTAGGATCCGCATCGATTGATCCCTCCCTTACCACATCGTAATAAAACAACCTCAAATAATGCCTTTTGTTAGATCTTAAATCAGGAGTTCTAAAATAAAAAGCGATCCCTGGAACCAGAATTTGATAACGTAATTTTTTATCATAAAAATAGCTACTTGCAGAGATGTTTATTTGAGTTCTGAAATTCCTTTTTTCCTCATTCTGGAAGACATAGGAACCTCCAAAACTTCCAACCAAAGTGTTTTCTTCTGATGAATAAAGCGGCTTTAATTCTAAATTTAATTTATTAAATGTAACCCCTTTATTATAAAATTTTGATCCGATTACTATGCCATCATAAAGACTGTAATTTATATCAGGCATAAAAAACAATTGTGTTTTTTTTGGAGTTTCATAATCTTTAAATAAACTAAAATGAATGGGTTTAAAATTGACTTTATTCTTCATGAACCTCCAATTATTCCTCGAATTGGTTTCCGGCAATCTAAATTTTGGGTTCAAGGCTACATAATCTCCAGACAGGTTTTTAACTGTGATTTGAGTATTTTCACCTTTGGATTCATGCCATTTTAAATCTAATAAACTATCTTTTTTAACTTGGCTGATTAAAAACGGAATTTGACTCCCGTTTTTACTTAAAACATCAATTTTTAAGCTGTCGTTTACTTTTGTCACTTTTTCAATGGAAAAATCCATTGCCTTTCTGCTACTTAAATAAGTTTTGTCAAACCAATTTATGTCTTTCTCAGTTTTGCTTTTTATGATTTTGATAAAATCAGTCTCAGCACTGGAAGTTTTGATGTATTCCTTAATTGCTGTTTTCATGACCTCCGTACCAATGTATTCTTCTAAAAACCGAAACCCGATGGCGACGTGGTAGGGGGAAGCAATTTTTTCATTAAATTTTATCAATTGCTCTTTTGAGGTAAAGTCTGACTGATGAAGGTTGTTTCGAACCATAAATTCAGAGTAGAAGATAAATCCTTCATTGAATTTTAAATCAGAAAACACGTATCCCTTCAAAAGTTTAAAGTCAGCAATCCGTCCTAAATATTTTTTATTGGGATAGAATTTCTCTATATACTTTATGATCAGATAGGTTTGCAAGCCTCCAATTAACCAATGCTTTTCTCTTAAGTCAACACTAATACGCTGATTGAGGTAATGGTGTAAATAGGTTTTTAAAAAACTAATTTCTGATAAAAAATCTTTTTCAAAGGGGCTCAGAATTTTTGGTAAATCATTTAATCCATAAAAAGGATTGTTTGAATAAGTCCGAAGCGGAACTAATGTTTTACCCTCTTGTTCCTTTCCAATTAAACTTGAAACAAAGCCATCAATCTTCTCTAGGGTCTTCTGCACCTCCTGCTTATCATCGAATCCCAAGAAGAAATTGGTTTCTATTATTTTTTGATCATTAATTAAGAAAGTTTCAAATTGATCCTCAGCCGTGATTACGAATTCTGCTTCTTTTTTTTGAGTTCCTGAAAAATGAAAATGATTTTCTTTTTTTGAATCAATGTTATTTAAATTACTAAAAATATTCAGTTTTTTGTTTGAAGTAAATTGCACCTCATAGTTTGCATGTTGAACGCTGTAATCAGTAATATTTATGTTGCTGTAATTGTGCCATTCTTCGTTGAAGAATGGACTAAGCGATAGGTTCCAATACCTAAGGTTTATTTGGTCGTTCTCCCGCCCATACCCAGTAAACCTTGCATCTGGTAGCTTTATGAGGTAATCAAGGTTCAGTTTTATTCGTTGACCAACCCCTAATGGACGCTTCAAAACAATCCTAATAATGTCTTGCTGGTCATTCAGTCTCTCCCAAGCTAATTCTTCGCCTGAGGCACTAATGGCACCTATTTCGGTATAACCAAGTTTCTTTTTATTGGAAATGTGAATTTTCCGATCATATTCTTCAACTGCTCTTTTGGCTAAGGGTGTTTTTTTACTAGAAAACGAATTCGCCCAATCTGTAAGGAAAATGGTATCAAGTGGCTTTAAAGCAGGATTTGTGAAAGATAGATTTTGCTGAATTTGAATTTTATTATTTTCAAAATCAAGTTCTCCATTGATTTTATAATCAATAGAATCCTGAGCAAAAGAATAAATTCCTATGCAAAAGGCAATTAAGAACAGTAACTTCTTTTTAATAGTTTACGCTTTAAAAGTTAGGTCTAAAGTATTCTTTTTTATAAAACTCTTCCAAACATTCAATAACCTCATCTTTCGTGTCGACCACTTTTACAAGATCAAGATCTTCAGGGTTGATTTTGTTATCTTTTAAAAGTACGTCTTTAATCCATCCTACCATTCCAGACCAAAACTCTTTTCCGACGAGGAGGATGGGGAATCGTTTTATTTTTTCTGTTTGAATCAAGGTAAGTGCTTCGAAAAGTTCATCAAGAGTTCCTAAGCCTCCCGGCATAACCACAAAACCCTGGGAGTATTTTATAAACATTACTTTTCTAACAAAAAAATACTCAAAATTCATCAATTTATCTTGATCAATGAACTCGTTATGTTTCTGTTCGAAAGGAAGGTTGATGTTTAGGCCAACCGAGGTTCCTCCTGCATTTCTGGCTCCTTTGTTTGCAGCCTCCATGATTCCTGGTCCACCACCAGTGATGACGCCTAATCCAGATTCTACGATAGCTTCTGAAATCTCAACGGCTAGTTTGTATTGTGGATGGTCTGGGGCTGTTCGTGCAGATCCAAAAACAGAAATGCAGGGGCCAATGGCACTCATTTTTTCATATCCATTGACGAATTCCCCCATTATTTTAAATAAAGCCCAGGAGTCATTGGCTTTTACTTCATTCCAGTTTTTAGTTTTGTTTTCAGATAAGTTCATATGGGATTTTATTTAAGTTCTTTTTCTAAGTATTTTCCAGTATAACTGTTTTTAATTTTAATTAATTCTTCTGGAGTTCCTTGTCCTATGACGAGTCCTCCTTTTTTACCACCTTCCGGCCCTATGTCAATCAAGTAGTCTACGTGTTTGATGACATCCATGTTGTGTTCTATGATCAAGACCGTATTTCCTTTTCCTACCAATTGATTGAGCACCTCTAACAAGACGCGCACATCCTCAAAATGAAGCCCTGTCGTGGGCTCATCTAAAATATAGATGGTTTGACCTGTGTCTTTTTTCGATAATTCTGTTGCCAATTTAATTCTTTGCGCCTCTCCTCCTGAAAGGGTTGTTGAAGACTGCCCTAAAGCGATGTAACCAAGACCAACATCTTGTATGGTTTTAAGTTTTCTATAAATTTTTGGAATACTTTCAAAAAACTCACAAGATTGATTTATGGTCATCTCTAAGACATCCGAAATTGATTTCCCTTTGTACCGAATCTCAAGCGTTTCTCTATTAAAACGCTTACCATTACAGGTCTCGCATTCTACGTGAACATCAGGAAGAAAATTCATTTCAATCACTTTCATTCCTCCTCCTTGACAGGTTTCACATCTTCCTCCAGTTACATTAAAACTAAATCTTCCCGGTTTGTATCCTCTAATTTGAGATTCAGGGGTCAGCGTAAAAAGGGTTCTTATTTCACTAAACACCCCACAATAAGTTGCAGGATTACTCCTTGGTGTTCTACCAATGGGAGATTGATTTACATCGACAACTTTATCTAAGTTCTTTAATCCCTCAATCTTTTTATAGGGCATTGGGATTTTGACGGCATTGTAGATGTATTCATTCAGAATGGGGTAGAGGGTTTCATTAATTAATGTGGATTTTCCGCTTCCCGAAACTCCTGTAACACCAATCATCATTCCCAATGGGAAATCGACACTGATGTTCTTTAAGTTATTTCCAGTACAGCCCTCCAACCTCAAAATTTGGCCATTTCCTTTTCTTCGGATTTTGGGAACTTCAATAAACTTTTCTTCGTTGAGGTATTGTGCAGTCAACGTTTTTGCTTTTTTAAGCATCTCAGGAGTTCCCTCGGAGATAATCTCCCCACCATTTTTACCAGCCATGGGTCCAATGTCGATCACATGATCAGCCTTTAGAATCATTTCCTTATCATGTTCAACGACAATGACTGAATTTCCAATATCCCTTAAAGCGGTCAATGAATTAATCAAACGCTCGTTATCTCTTTGATGCAAGCCAATACTCGGCTCATCCAAAATATAGAGCACTCCCACTAGTTTAGATCCAATTTGTGTAGCAAGCCTTATTCTTTGCGCTTCACCTCCTGAAAGGGATTTTGAGGATCGGTTAAGTGAAAGATAATTGAGTCCAACATCTAATAAAAATTGAAGTCTATTTTTAATTTCTTTAATAATCTCTTCAGCAATCTTGAATTCCTTCTTGTTTATTTTACTTTCAATTTTATCAAACCAATCGTACAATTCACCGAGATCAAAAGCGCTTACTTCGGAAATATTTTTCTTGTTTATTCTAAAATAGAGGGCATCTTTGTTTAGGCGTGATCCTTCACAAACAAGACACTTTTTTTCATCCATAAATGAAAGCGCCCATCGCTTAATGACAGAACTTTCATTTTGTTCGTATTGATTGGCGATGAAGTTTTCTATTCCTTCATAATCTATTTTATAATCTCTGGTAATTCCGAGTGTTTTTGAAGCAACAGAAAACTTCTCGTTTCCACCACGTAGAATAATCTCTAGAGCTTCTTCAGGAATTTTATTGATAGGATCAGAAAGTAAAAAATCATATCGTTTTGCGATGATTTCCATTTGCTTAAATCCCCAATTGCTTTTCTTTTCTCCCAAAGGAACAATTCCTCCCTTATCGATCGAAATATTTTCGTCTGGAATGATCTTTTTTGGGTTTATAACATGTTGTTTTCCAATTCCCCTACAATTTTTACACATTCCCTTTGGGGAATTAAATGAAAAGGAATTTGGTTCTGGCATTGAATAGGAAATCCCCGATGTAGGACACATCAGATTTCGACTTAAATAACGAAACTTTTCCGTTTCCATATCAATCAACAGTAACGAATCTTCCCCATAATGCATGGCGGTTTTAATCGACTCACTCAACCGATTGCGATCTGTTTCATTATCCTTAACCTGAATCCGGTCGATTACCAACTCAATGTCGTGAGTTTTATAACGATCCAGTTTCATTCCCGGCTTAAGGTCCTTTAAAACCCCATCTATGCGAACTCTCAAAAAGCCTTGTCTTGAGAGCGAATCAAACAACTCACGATAATGTCCCTTTCTAGATTTAATTAAAGGGGACAACAACATTATTTTTTTATCGGAATATTCGCTTTTAATTAATTCAAGAATTTGCTCATCATTATAATTCACCATCTTTTGATTGGAAATATAGCTATAAGCAGTTCCGACCCTTGCAAAAAGCAAACGGACATAATCATAAAGTTCTGTGATGGTTCCTACAGTTGAACGTGGGCTTTTGGAGGTGGTTTTTTGCTCAATAGCAATTACTGGTGAAAGTCCGTCGATTTTGTCTACGTCTGGACGCTCTAGATTGCCTAGGAACTGCCTTACATAGGCCGAAAATGTTTCCATGTAGCGCCTTTGTCCTTCAGCATAAATAGTGTCAAAAGCCAATGATGATTTTCCGCTTCCAGAAAGCCCTGTGATAACTACTAATTTATCTCTAGGTATTTGAAGCGAAACGTCTTTAAGATTGTGAACTCTTGCTCCTTGTATGTCAATTGTGTTGTTCCCTGTTTTCTCCATAGTCAATTTTGCAAAAATAACACTTTAGATCGACTATTTACTCCGAATCAATGTCTTTTAGTTTTAAGTTTAGTCTAAAGCTTCAAGTTTGTTTTTTACAAAATTTTCAAGCGCATCGAAAAAGATGAAAAAATCAGCTTTGATTTGATCATAATGCAATTCAAGTTCCTCAATTGAATGGTGAAGATCTGATTTAAATTTTGTTCGTGTGGACATTTGTAAGAGGATATTTTCAAGACCAGATAGGGTTCTGTAGGACAAAAACCAATTGTATTTTGAGATGATTGGAATCACTCTTTTAATTGAATCAGGAAATAAGTCATGCATTTCCTCTAGAGTTTGATAAAAACTCAAGCTAAATTCTTCCAAGGAGTCGCTGTGATAATTGTCCCAATACAACGCCAAGAAGTGATCGTAGTACATGTCCACAATTACCCGGCTGTAGTGCCTGTATCTTGGAAAAAGAAGAGAAACATGTTTCTTAAATATGACATGCTTATCCGTAAAGTCATCAATGGATCGGTGCAATAAAATTCCTTTATGCATCATGGGAGGGTAGTCTAGGTATTGTTTTCCTTTAATACTGTCAGCGATAAAATTTCCCACAGCCAATTCAGGATTACTTCCAGATAAATAAACATGAGCAAGATAATTCATTGCGTTTTTTGGTGTTTAAGCCTAATATAAATTAATATTCATCTTATTAGACATAATTTATAAAAACCTTTTATTTTTATAAACTAAATACTTCTAATTAATATTTTTAACCCCACATGACATTAATAAAATCTATTTCAGGAATCCGCGGAACGATAGGCGGTAAAACACAAGACAATCTTACCCCTTTGGATACCGTTTTATTTGCTTCGGCCTACGCTTCATGGTTAAAATCAAATATTACAACCGACCATTATACTGTAGTTGTGGGCAGAGATGCTCGGATTTCAGGTAAAATGGTTCAGAGTTTGGTCAATGAAACCTTGGTTGGAATGGGAATTGATGTAATCGACTTAGGCCTTTCTACGACACCTACAGTTGAAATGTCGGTTGTTGAGCTAAAAGCGCAAGGAGGAATCATTATAACTGCTTCTCACAACCCAAAGCAATGGAATGCGCTTAAATTATTAAATAATAAGGGAGAATTCCTAAACGCAAATTCGGGCATGAAGATTCTTGAGATTGCAAAAAGTGAAGATTTTAATTATGCAAGTGTTGATGAATTGGGTAAAATCACACCAGTTTTAAACGCCATTGAAAGTCATATAGAACAAGTTCTAGCCCTTCCAATAATTCAATTAGAAAACATAAAGAAGGCAAAGTTTAAAGTGGTTGTTGATGCTGTCAATTCAACTGGGGGGATTGCATTACCCAAGTTGCTTAAAGAATTAAACGTTGAAGTGGTTGAATTGTATTGTACCCCTGACGGTAACTTTCCTCACAATCCAGAACCCTTAAAAGAACATTTGGGGGAACTTTGCAATCAAGTGCTTTCTCACAAAGCAGATTTTGGTATTGTGGTTGATCCGGATGTCGATCGTCTTGCTTTTGTTGACGAAAAAGGAGAGATGTTTGGTGAGGAATATACCCTAGTTGCTTGTGCTGATTATGTTTTATCAAAAAAATCAGGCAATACGGTCTCTAATCTATCTTCAACCAGAGCACTTGCTGATATAACAATTAAACACGGAGGAACCTATCACGCCAGTGCAGTTGGGGAAGTAAACGTTGTTGAAAAAATGAAAGAAGTCAACGCTGTGATCGGGGGGGAAGGAAATGGAGGAATTATCTATCCCGAGCTTCATTATGGAAGAGACGCCTTGGTTGGAATTGCAATTTTCCTTTCTTTATTGAGTGAAAATCAGCTTAAAGTTTCTGAATTAAGAAGTTCTTATCCTGCTTATTTTATGAGCAAAGCAAAAGTAAACCTAGATCCAAAAAGGGATGTGGATGGTTTGCTTATTAGAATGAAAGAAAATTATTCAAAACAAAATCCAATAGCGATTGACGGGGTTAAAATTGAATTTGATAACTCATGGGTACACTTGCGAAAATCTAATACGGAACAAATCATCAGGGTATATACGGAAGCTCCTTCTCAAGTCGAAGCAGACGATTTAGCAAAACGATTTTTGGAAGAAATTGAAACTAACTCCTAATCTTTCGGAGCGAGGTGGCAGTGTTTGAACCGGTTGTGAGACCAAAGATATTGAGAGGGGTCACTATAAACTTGTGCTTCAACCCAATCGGTAAAAAGATCAGTAATTTCGTTAGGTTTTGTTGCTTTTGGATTTTCTGTTAAAACTTTAAATTCTGCCTCATAATGCCCCCTTTTTACCCTGTTTATTTCTGCAAAAACAATTGCAAAATTTAGTTCTCTGGCTAAAAGTTCCGCGCCTATGAAAACAGGAACTTTAACCCCTAAGAACTTTCGCCAATAGGATTTTGGTTTGGGCTGTGGAGATTGATCGCTGGCAAACCCGTAAATCCCTCGCTCATTGTTTTTATCGTGGTTGCGAATGGTGTCTAAAGCCTCATACCTAGAAATCACATAGGCATTGTGTCTCTTTCTTATGCGTTTCACCAATCGATCGAAGTGCTTATTGATTAATGGGGTGTAAATACCATGTCCCTTGTGTTTTAAGTGATACCCTAATGACATCATCCATTCCCAACTGGCATAATGCCCACACATAACGATAACACTCCTGTCTTTTTCTTCAAACTGCTTTAAGGCTTCAATATTTTTTATTTTAAATCGTTTTTTCATCTCTTCTTCAGAGATTTTAAAAGATTTTATGGTCTCGAGCATAATATCACACATGTGATGATAAAATTTCCGTTCTATCTTTTTATGCCATTTGTTATCCTTTTCAGGAAAGACAAGCATCAGGTTCTTTCTAACTACTTTTTTTCTGTATCCAAAAATATCGTACATCACAAAACACAGAAAATCAGACAACATGTAAAGTAGAGGAAAGGGCAGGGAAGCAACCCCATAAATAAAAGGGTAAACAATAAGATAGGTTAGTCGATGCAAAACGGTTTGTTTTCGGCAAAGATAGTATATTTGTCAATGAAATTATATGCTTCATGTTAGGACTTTCTCCTGTTGTTACCGTTGTTATTATTGCAAACATCCTTTTTTCTATGAAGGGGTTTAAAGACTTGGAATTCTTCAATAAATTTAAATTTCACATTGGAGGCATCAAAGCAGGTGAAAAGATCCGTCTGGTAAGTTCTGGGTTTTTACATGCAGATTATCACCATTTGTTTGTCAATATGTTTACCCTCTATTTTTTTGGAGATCAAGTTGTCTATCGTTTGGGAGCAGTTATGTTTGTTGTGGTTTATATGGTGAGTCTGTTATTGGGAAACTACCTTTCATTTAAATTTCATAACAATCAAAACAATTATAGCGCAGTGGGAGCCAGTGGCGCAGTTTCGGGAATTGTTTATAGCGCAGTGCTTTTATATCCCAACATGAAAATGGCTTTATTGATTATTCCCATTCCTTTGCCGGGTTATATGTTTGCAGCAGGTTATATGTTGTATACGCTCTACGGAATGAAAAAACAACAAGATAATATTGGACATACAGCACACTTTGGCGGATCAGTTGCGGGGCTTCTTGCGACCATTGTCATTTTACCAAGCGTGATTGTAGAATCTAGTTTTACTTTGCTAATTTTAGCAGGAATAATTACAGTTGGTGGTTATTTATTCTATAATAATAAAAACCTGTTTAACAACTAGTTAAGGAGTAACTCTTCAATTTTTTGTTCAAGCGCTAATCCTCTTAGATTTTTAGCGATTATTTTTCCATTCTCATCCAAGATAAAAGTAGCAGGAATAGAAGTTACTTGATAGAGTTTTGCAATGGGTTCATTCCAAAATTTCAAATTTGAAACATGTCCATCCCATTTGAGACCATCGTCTTCAATGGCTCTGATCCAGCTTTTTTTGTCTTTGTCAAGCGAAACACTGATTATCTCAAGTCCTTTGCCGTGCAACTTGTTATAGGTATTAACCAGGTTAGGGTTTTCAACCCTACAAGGTCGACACCAAGAAGCCCAAAAATCAACAATTGTAATTTTACCCAGATTTTCTTTTAAAGTGAAATTTTTTCCTGTGTGATCAGGACCATTAAAGTCAGGTGCCAATTGACCAATTTTAGCTGGAGCTGGAGCCTCAGGGGCATCAATTAATTTGGCAATATTTTGACCAGATTTACTGGCTTTTATTCTTTCTGTAAATCCATCGAACAATGTTTTAACCTCATCATTAGAAATTTGCTTAGATGAAAGAAACCGCTCTAGAATTAGTGGAGAGATGTAGGAATCTGCATTGGTCTTAATAAATTCTAACTCATAGTCTTTGATTTGACCTTGAACATCAAAATACTGCTCTTGTAAATCAGCTGATAACAAAGAATCCTTAGCAAATCGTGCTTGCTGCATGTCTTTCCCAATTGCGTTGAGTGAAGTGACAAACATTTTGGTCTCTGCTTTATAAGTCATGAAACCATCGTTTGAAACAGTGCCATAAGCCCTAGAACTACTAATACTGTCTTTATATATTGAAGTTTTGATTGTTCCTGTTTCAACAATAAGTGGGAAATTTCCATTCACACTTTGAACGGAAAGAAATTGAATGTCAGGCGTTTCAGCAATTCCACTCATTTTAAACTTACCCGAAGCAACAGCAACAGAATCAATAATCATGGGCTGATTATTAGCATCTGCAACTATCCTATAGATCATTGTTCCATCCTTTGTGTCGGCCATGCCTTTAATTGAAAACTCTCCTGGTGTGCCTGAGCAACTTGTTATCAAGGCAATTATACTTAGTGTAATAAATTTTTTCATCATATTGCTAAATTAATAAATTTTATGAACTGGAAGATTAATATACCCTTTGAGTTATTTATTAATTGATTCAGAATAAACTAGGATTATAACTTATATTTGAATTCCACAAAGTTAATCAATGGATTTCGACTATATAAAAAACAAACTTGAAGGAACGATTGAAACAGATCGTTTGCACCAACAGCTTTACGCAACAGATGCCTCGGTTTATAAAAAATATCCCATTGCTGTTTGTTTCCCAAAGAGCAAATCAGACATTAAACGAATTGTTGATTTTGCAAAAACCAATCGTTTAAGCTTAATTCCAAGATCGGGAGGAACCTCTTTGGCTGGGCAATGCGTTGGAGAAGGCATTGTAGTTGATGTCTCAAAGCACATGAATAAAATCATTGACTTTGATCCAAAGAACAAATTGATTACTGTTGAGCCAGGAATCATAAGAGATGAGCTTAATGATTATTTAAAAGCACATCAACTTTTTTTTGGTCCTAACACCTCTACTTCCAACCGATGTACAATTGGCGGAATGGTTGGAAATAACTCTTCTGGGACGACATCGATTCAATATGGGGTAACCCGCGATAAGACAGTTCGATTGGAATGTTTTTTATCTGATGGATCTGAAGTTGTTTTTGAAGAGCTTAATCAAGAAGGTTTAATATTAAAGCAAAATCAAAATGATTTAGAAGGAGCGATTTATAAAAAAATAACTCAACGCTTGTCAGATAAAGCGACACAAGCAGAAATCATAAAAGAATTTCCATTGGCCAATGTCCATAGACGAAACACAGGATATGCAATTGATTCGTTGATTGATGGTTTGAGTGATCCGGAAAATTTTTCCATAAACTTAAGTAAACTACTCGCTGGAAGTGAGGGGACATTGGCATTTACAACCGCAATTACGTTAAAACTAGAAGCTCTTCCGCCTCAAAATGGCGTTTTAGTTGCTGCTCATTTTGAGAGTATAAGCAAATGTCTTTCGGCCGTATATCCAGTCATGCAATACCGTCTTTTCACTTGTGAAATGATGGACAAAACCATACTTGATTGTACCAAAGACAATATCGCTCAGGCCAAAAACAGGTTTTTTATTCAAGGGGATCCAAAAGCAATTCTGCTATTAGAATTAAGGAATGATGACGCTGAGGAGCTGGAAAACGACCTTAAAAGACTTATAAACACGATCGATGAGACCGGGTTGTCCTATGCCCATTCGGTTTTAAGAGGCGAGGAGATAGAAGCTTCCGCCACGCTTAGAAAAGCGGGATTGGGCCTTTTAGGGAATCTTGTAGGAGATAAAAAAGCGGTTGCATGTATCGAAGATACTGCCGTTCCGCTTGAGAGTCTTTCTGATTACATAGCAGAATTTTCTAAGCTAATGGAGCAATATGACCAAGAGATTATCTATTATGCTCATGCAGGAGCAGGGGAGTTGCACTTGCGCCCAACGTTAAATTTAAAAATAGAACAAGATCGGGTTGACTTCAAAAATATCACTCTTGATGTTGCACGCTTGGTCAAAAGATATAAAGGTTCGCTTAGTGGAGAACATGGGGACGGCATTGTCAGATCGGAATTTATTCCCCTTATGGTGGGTGAAAAAAACTTTAAAATATTTAAAGAGATTAAATCAATATTTGATCCAAGTGGAATTTTTAATCCTGGAAAAATTGTTGATCCCCTTCCGATGGATGATAATTTCAGATATGATTTAGGACAAGAAGCACTTTTAGTAAAAACATTTCTTGACTTCAGTAAAGATGAAGGCTTGCTTAGAGCGACAGAAAAGTGCAATGGTTCGGGGGATTGTCGAAGCACAACAAGCGCTGCAACACTTTGTCCTAGCTATCGTGCAACAAGAAATGAGAAGGATTCGACACGTGGTCGTGCGAATGTTTTAAGAGAAGTACTGACCCACCAAGAAAACTCCAATCCTTTTGATTCGAAAGAACTTTCGGAAGTTATGGAACTTTGTATTGGCTGTAAGGCTTGTGCCTCTGAGTGTCCCAGTAGTGTTGATGTTGCTACTTACAAAGCAGAATACCTTTATCAATATCAAAAAACCCACAGTCCCTCATTAAGCGACCGATTGTTTGCCTATAATGGAAAACTAAGCCGTGTGCTTAATCCGTTTAGGGCAATTCAGAACGGACTTTTTAAAATCCCGCTGCTTAGTACTGTCATCAAAAAGTCTTTAGGAATTGCAGTGCAACGCTCCCTTCCAAAACTTTATGCTCCTTTGGACAGAGGTTTGAAAAAGAAAGCCCCTAAAAAAGTGATTAAAACAGTTTACCTCTACTTTGACGAGTTTACCAACTATCTTGACGTGAAAATTGGAAATGACGCTTATGAATTACTCATAAAACTAGGTTATCAAGTAGAATACTTGCCTTCGACGGAAAGCGGCAGAGGTTATATTTCGAAAGGCTTTCTCGAACAAGCAAAATTTTGCGCTGAAAAAAATCTTAGAATTTATGGGAAAATTATTTCAAAAGAAACTCCATTAATAGGCATTGAGCCTTCGGCCATTTATACTTTTAAGGACGAATATTTAAAGCTTTGTGAGGATAAAACCGCTGCCAAAACCCTCGCATCCAATTGCTTTGCAATTGAAGAGTTTCTGTCCAGTGAGATGGAATTGGGAAACATCACTCAAGACTCCTTTAATGAGGAACAGCATGTTCTTAAAATTCACGCACATTGCTATCAAAAAGCACTCGGGAATCCAGCCGATACTTTTAAAATATTGAATTTGCCAAAGAATCACAAAGTAACCCTACTCAATACTGGGTGTTGCGGAATGGCAGGATCATTTGGTTATGAAGCGGCGCACTATGAAGTCAGTCAGAAAATTGGAGAAGAAAGACTTTTTCCAGCAGTCCGAAAACTTGATGCTTCTGCTTGTGTAGTCGCTAATGGGACGAGTTGTAGACATCAAATTCTTGATGGTACAGGAAAAGAAGCATTTCATCCGATTACAATACTTAATGATGCTGTTTTAGTTCCATGATTTTTATAATTTTCATTTAATGATTAGAAAGAAAATAAATAAATATTTACATTTTGTTTTAAGCAATTTAAAACAAAGCCAAACACTTGACCGTATTGCAAGTGAAAGCGTAACGGCCAAAACCATTGTCGATTCCTTTCAAAAGGCAAAAAAAAACATCCAAAAACCTTCTGAAAAAGAGACGTTTTATTTGTTGAATGAATACCGTAATGAACTCAAAAAAAACAATAATCAGGTAAGTTTTGACGAAATAGGTTCAGCACAACGCTTTTCTGTCGCCGAGGTATCAAAAAAAGCCGGTTCTCCTGAGATTTGGACTGCGCTGTATTATTATTTATCCTTAAACAATAATATAAAAAATATTCTTGAAATTGGCACGAATCTAGGGGTTTCAGGCCAGTATTTCATTGCTGCTTTAGAAGGGAAGGTGAATTCGAAATTCATATCAATAGAAGGAGTAAAAAAGCTTTGCGAAATTGCGGAGACGCGTTTCTCAAAAATATCCAAGCAAGTTGAATTTGAAGTCAAACATGGGCTTTATGACGATGTTCTAGAAGAAGTTTGTCTGTCGGATACTCAATTTGATTTGGTCTTTATAGATGGCAATCACAATTATGAGGCAACGATTAAGTATTTCGAAATGCTTAAAAATAATTATTCGAAAAATGCCATTCTTATTTTTGATGACATTCACTGGAGTCCTAAGATGACAAAGGCTTGGAAGGAGATCATTGTCGACCCAACGGTCTTGTTGTCCGTTGATCTATTCAAATTGGGGATTCTGATTGTAGGTGCCGATGCTTCATCAAATCACAACAAGCATCATCAACTATTTTTATCATTTTAATTTTTCTTTTTAATTAAACCTAAAACAAAAGAATTCTCATACTTCTAATGCCTATTTTTGGACATTAATTTATCGACCAACAATCAATGAACTTAGTCTCAGTAGAAGGAATTTCAAAAGCTTATGGCGAAAAGGTGCTTTTTGAGCCCATATCTTTCGGGATCAATAAAGATCAAAAAATTGCCTTGATCGCAAAAAACGGAAGCGGTAAAACTTCAATTTTGAAAATTCTTGCAGGCACTGATACTCCAGATCAAGGAGCAGTAAATTGTCGAAAAGATACCCGAATCTCTTTTTTACCTCAAGAACCTAAGTTAGATCCGAAATTGACTGTTGAGCAAGCCATTTTACAATCTGGAAGTAAGATTTTAAATGTAATTGCGAATTATGACCGCGCCCTTGAAAATCCAGATGATCAAGAAGCTTATCAAAAGGCATTTGAGGCAATGGACCAAAATGATGCATGGGATTTTGAGAATCAATACAAACAAATTCTTTCTAAATTAAAACTCGACCGTCTGGATGCAAAAGTAGGAGCGCTTTCTGGAGGTCAAAAAAAGCGCATCGCGTTGTGTAATGTTTTACTAGAACAGCCTGAATTGTTAATTTTAGATGAACCCACAAACCACCTCGATCTTGAGATGATTGAATGGTTGGAAGATTATTTTAAAAAGGAAAAAACAACCTTATTGATGGTGACCCACGACCGTTATTTCCTTGAAAGGGTGTGCAATGAGATTATTGAGTTGGATGAAGGTAAACTTTATAGTTACAAAGGAAATTATTCTTATTATCTAGAAAAACGAGATGCCCGAATTGCGCAAGAACAAGTGGAAGCCCATAAAACAAAACTTCATTTTAAAAAAGAACTCGATTGGATGCGTCGTCAGCCAAAAGCGAGAACTACAAAATCAAAGTCCCGGATCGAGGATTTTAAAATAATAAAGGAAAAAGCACAACAACGAAGAAATGACCATGAAGTTCAGTTAGAAATCAATATGGAACGTTTGGGCAGCAAGATGATCGAAATGCACAAAGTGAGTAAATCCTTTGAAGATAAAGTCATTTTGGAGGCTTATGATTATACTTTTCAACGAAATGATCGCATTGGTATCATCGGTAAAAATGGAACAGGAAAATCTACTTTCCTTAACCTAATTACGGAAGAAATTGCACCGGATACTGGTAAAATTGTGTTAGGCGAAACCGTCAAGTTTGGATATTATACCCAAAAAGGTATTGAGGTCAAGGAGGGGCAAAAGGTAATTGAGGTAATTCGTGAATTTGGGGATTTTATACCGCTTAAAAAAGGACAGAAAATATCAGCACAACAATTGCTGGAACGTTTTTTATTTGATCGAAAAAAACAATATGATTTTGTTGAAAAACTCAGTGGGGGAGAGCGAAAGCGCTTGTATCTCTGTACGGTTTTAATCCAAAATCCTAATTTTCTAATCCTTGATGAGCCTACCAATGATCTGGACATACTGACCTTAAACGTGTTAGAAAGCTTTTTACTCGATTTCCCTGGTTGTCTTATAGTGGTTTCCCACGATCGATATTTTATGGATAAAATCGTAGATCATCTTTTTGTGTTTCAAGGAAAGGGTAGGATTGATGATTTTCCAGGAAATTATTCCGACTACCGTGCCTATGAAGAAAGCGCAGTTCAGGAAATGTACAATGCTTCCTCAGATCAAAAAAAACAAAACAACGATTGGAAGGCCGCCAACAAAAGTGAAAATGGACTTTCTTTTAATGAGCAAAAGGAATATAATAAGTTAGAAAAAGAAATTAAAAATCTCGAAAAAAGTAGGGACAGCTTACAGAATCGTTTTTCAACGGCCACACTTAATCCTGAAGAAATAAAAATGCTTTCTATCGAGTTGAGTGAAATTTCAGAGCAGATTGATGTTAAAACAGAGCGCTGGTTTGTACTTTCAGACATAAAAGACAGCTAGGGGTCAATCTTAAATCAAAACTTTCCCATTATATTTGTACTTTCATTAAATTATGTCAGGAAACAAATACGGTACTTTATTTCAACTCACCTCTTTTGGTGAATCACACGGCGCTGCTATTGGTGGAGTCATCGATGGATGTCCTTCAGGAATATCTTTGGACATGGAAGCCATTCAGAACGATTTAAATCGCAGAAAACCGGGACAATCGGCCATTGTAACGCAAAGAAAAGAACCAGACGAGGTTACTTTCCTTTCCGGAATTTTTGAAGGAAAAACTACGGGAGTCCCCATTGGCTTTGCGATCTATAACACAAATCAAAAATCTCACGATTACGATCATATTAAGGATTCCTATCGACCTTCTCACGCGGATAAGGTTTATGATGAAAAATATGGCTTTAGAGACTACCGCGGTGGAGGTAGAAGTTCTGCTCGCGAAACTGCCAGTAGGGTTGTTGCCGGTGCAATAGCGAAACAGTTTTTAAAAGACATTCGCTTTACGGCCTATGTTTCTTCTGTGGGTGAGATTGATCTTAAAAAACCTTATCAGGAATTAGACTTTTCTGAAATTGAAAAAAATCCTGTGCGATGTCCAGATCCTGAGATTGCAGCAACGATGGAAGCCTATATTCGGCAAATCAGAAAAGATGGTGATACCGTTGGTGGTGTTATCAGTTGTGTGATACAAAATGTTCCTGTTGGTCTTGGAGAACCTGTTTTTAATAAGCTTCATGCTGAATTGGGAAAAGCGATGTTGTCAATCAATGCGGTTAAAGGTTTTGAATATGGCAGTGGTTTTGAGGGATCTAAAGACAAAGGAAGCGCACACAATGATTTATACAATGCAGATGGAACCACGCAAACCAATCGCTCGGGTGGAGTACAAGGTGGCATCTCAAACGGCATGGACATTTATTTTAGAGTAGCTTTTAAACCCGTTGCGACCATTATGCAATCGCAAACAACCATAAACAATAAAGGAGAATCTGTTGAAATGCAAGGAAAGGGAAGACACGACCCTTGTGTAGTGCCACGTGCAGTCCCTATTGTAGAAGCAATGGCCGCGATGGTATTAGCTGATTTTACGCTATTGAATCGAACCATCAAATCTTAAACATGAAAAAACTTGCCCTCCACTGGAAAATAATGCTTGGAATGTTGGTAGGTGTAGTATTTGGTGCGATTTTTACCCAATTTGAAGGAGGTTCAAAACTCATTATTGATTGGATCAAACCCTTTGGAACTATTTTCATTAATTCCTTAAAACTCATTGCAATGCCTTTGATTCTAGGTTCATTAATCAAAGGGGTTTCAGATTTAAAAGACATTTCTAAACTCTCAAAAATGGGAGGGAGAACCATTGGACTTTACCTGACAACAACAGTGTTGGCGGTGACCATTGGATTGGTTTTGGTCAATCTTATTTCTCCAGGAAGCTCTATAAAAGAAGAAACTCGTAGGGAGTTGATGCTTGCTTATGAAGACAACGCCAATGCAAAAATGGCGGTTGCTGCAGAACAAAAAGATTCAGGACCTTTGCAAGCCTTGGTCGACTTGGTTCCTAGTAATATTTTTAGTGCGACCACAAACAATCAAAATATGTTGCAAGTGATTTTCTTCGCAATATTTTTTGGTATTGGAATGATCTTGTTACCAGAGAAGAAATCAAACCCAGTTAAGTTATTTTTTGATTCGTTTAACGAAGTGATTTTAAAACTAATTGATCTGATAATGTTGGTCGCTCCATTTGGTGTTTTCGCCCTTTTGGCTGCCTTAGTGGTTGAGTCCCCTAGTTTGGATTTGTTTCAAGCTCTAGGAATGTACGCTTTCACACTGCTGCTTGGTCTGGCAATTATGATTGGGATTTATATATTGTTGGTGAAAGTTTTTGCCAAAAAAAGCCCTAGTTTTTTTATGAAAGGCATCGCACCCGCTCAATTGCTGGCATTTTCAACGAGTTCTAGTGCAGCGACTTTACCTGTTACTTTGGAAAGGGTAGAGGAGCATCTAGGAGTTGATGAGGAAGTGGCAAGCTTTGTTTTGCCCATAGGCGCAACAATAAATATGGATGGAACCAGTGTTTATCAAGCAGTGGCAGCTGTTTTTATAGCGCAGACTTTTGGAATGGATCTAACGCTAGGCGCCCAGCTAGGAATTATACTCACCGCTACTTTGGCTTCTATCGGAACGGCTGCAGTTCCTGGAGCTGGGATCGTAATGTTGGTAATTGTCCTGGCACAAGCAGGAATTCCAGAAGTAGGATTGGCATTGATATTTGCAATCGATAGACCATTAGACATGTGTCGTACAGTTACAAATGTTACTGGTGATGCTGCTGTTTCAATGTTGGTTGCTAAATCTATTGGGAAATTAAAAGACGAACCAAAACCTAAAAATTGGGACGATAATTATCCTAAAACATAGGTTATTTCACAGAACACTTAATACCACATTAGCTTATTTGTCTCTAATTGAAATCAATGTCTTTACAATTGAAATATTTCTATTTTCTAATTAAATGATTTTGCCAGTCGTGCAGTTCTTTCCATTTCCCCTCAGCGGCCAGTCTTGCTTGCTCTGGCCAAGTCGCAGGATCATGCATGCTGAATGAACTTCCCCCAGCGTCTAATATTTCTTGACACCTCTCGATATTACAGTCCGCTAATGCAGACCAGGATCTGATATTGTTTTTGTAAAATAAGCTTTGAATTTTAGGACCAATACCTTTAACTACGGTGAGGCTGTTTTCTTTAATCGACTGACCAAAAACACTTTTTGCCAAAGCAGCATTAAAAGAGGGACCATTTTTGGGGGCAATTTGATTTTCCTTGCAGGCTTTTAAAGCCGATTCTAGATCCTTAACCTTACTATTGTAAGCGTCACAGTTTTTACATTTTTTATTGCTGTTAAAAAGTCGCCCCAATAGATAACCAAAAATTGCGGACAATACTCCTACAATCAATGGAATTAATACACAAAAGTTCATAATTTATGATTTAGTTAATGATTATATCAGTTCTTCTGTTTTTAGCCTTTCCTTGAGGAGTGTCATTAGTAAACAAGGGTTCTGATTCTCCTTTAGAATCGGTTTTGATTTTCATTGGATCCACCTTTAGGTTGATTAGTTGTTTTTTAATGTAATCTGCACGTTTTAAACCTAATTTTTTATTGAATTCTGCACCTCCATCACTATCGGTGTGTCCAGTAATTAGACAGGTTGCCTTTGGATTACGATTAAGATAGGCAGCTAATTCTTTTAGGGTTTCGCGTTGATTTTCATCTAAAGAATCAAAAGAACTACCCGAACCATAGGAATCAAAAACTATCTTTTCAGGAACGGGTTGTTTAGTTTCTTCTGTTTTTGGAGGATCTTCCTTTACAGTAGGCACAGTTGGGGCAACTATTATTTCAGGTGTTTCTTTGATTATTTGAAGATCCTTTTTTGCTTTGTGGGTGCAATTTATATCACAACAACATTTACAGCAAAAGTACCAATGACAAAGACTTCCTAGGATAATGGTGACAACAATCCCTATTAAGTAAGTAGTTTTTTTAGGCATCAGATTAAGGATTAATTTTAAAATATTCTGAACAAGTACAAGCTCATAATGATTGATTTAAATGATTATAAAACCAATAAGTATGTGTGATTAAGTGATTTAAAATTATAAAAAATCTAATTCAATGTGTTCAATTTTAAAAAAACCTATTTTATGAGTTTAAAAATGTTCAAAAACCCAACTAGAGCAAGCAAAAACAAGGATTTAGCAATTACAATTAAAGTTAATTAATGTCAAACATTAATGTTTGGCTTGTAGGAAAAAGTGAATCTATTTGTAAAAACTTAGAGACAAAGAGTCTATAGTTATAGCATAAAGATTTAATCCTACTTTGAATTGGGAGAAATATATTTATACACAATCCCTACCAAAATGGCACCAAGAATTGGAGCAAGCCAAAACAACCACAATTGATCTAAGGCCCAATCACCAACAAAAATAGCTTGACTGGTGCTTCGCGCTGGATTAACAGAAGTATTGGTGACAGGAATGCTTATGAGGTGAATCAAGGTAAGCCCCAAGCCAATTGCTAGTCCTGCAAAATTCTTCGGTGCTTTGGGATGAGTCGCTCCCAGTATAATGATTAAGAACATAAAAGTCATTACGATTTCGGTGGTTAAAGCAGAAAACAATCCATAACCGTCTGGTGAATGTGATCCATAACCATTGGCAGCAAAACCACCGAGCTCAAAACCAGATTTTCCATTGACGATTAAAAAGAGAATACCCGCTCCTGCAATTCCGCCCAAAACTTGAGAAACGATATAAGGGATCAATTCTTTGCGATCAAATCGTCCACCAATCCACAAACCAATCGATACCGCAGGATTAAGATGACATCCAGAAATATGGCCTATGGCATAAGCCATGGTTACAACGGTAAGACCAAAAGCGATGGCAACACCCACAAAGCCAATGCCCAATTCGGGATAGCCTGCAGCGAGTACAGCACTTCCACATCCTCCAAGAACCAACCAGAGGGTTCCAATAAATTCTGCTACTAATTTTCTCATGATTTTTTGATTTTAGGATTTACAATACACAAAAGATATAATAAATAGAATTTAAAATTAAATCAAAAGAAAAAAAGGGGAGTGACTAAACTAGGAATCGATGCTTTAGATCCAATGGGGGCAGAGGACAAGCATCAAAAGGTTGACCAAATAGAAAACGATTGTTTGCAATAAATGAGTAAATCCCATCTGTAAGAAAAGTTGGTAAAAAACGAAAGATTACAATCAATCCTACAAAACCTTTGAGGTGCTTTGCAATTTCGAAAACGGCCAAAGATCGGAGTGCATAACTTTTATTTTCTTCCCAATAAATCAAACTGTTAGGGATGACTAGAATGCTATTTTCTTTAAAAAATAATTCAGCAGTTTCCCCTTGTAGGCTTGCAAAAAAGAAGGTTTCTTCTTTGTCCCATTTTAAGATTTTATTGACCCAAAAATTACAGAAAGGACAAATACCATCATAAAAAATGATTTTTCGGGACATCTATGCTTTTTCTAATTGATCTAAGCTCACTTGAGTAGTGAAGATACCATAATTAACAATGGCTTTGTTCTTCTCAATGGTGTCGATGCTTCCAACGGATTTACCGTCAACCATCCGCACTTTATCACCCACTTTTAAAATAACGATGGGTTTCGGTGGGGGTGGTGCCAGTTTTTTCTTTTTCTTCTCCTTTCGGATGACTACAATTTCTTTTACCACTTCTTGTTCAACCACTTTTTTGAGTTCCCTGTCTTTTTTGGCCTCCGAAACAGTTTTGCGTTTCCTTTTGGCATTTTCATTTTCAACAATACGAAGTAAATCAGCAATAAGGGAACGCTTTTTACTGTTTTGAAAAAAACGTTCGGCAATTTCATTGAGTTTGTTTCCTAAAACAATCATTTTTTGATTGTGATCAAACAGTTCTTGATAATTAACCAATTTAGATTTTAACTTACTGTTTAATAACTCCATTCGATCGGATTCATTTTCAAACTTACTTTCCTTTTTTCTTAGCGATTCGCCTGTTTTAGACATTTGTTGGCGCTCTTTTTGTAGCTTGGCAATCGTTGCATCAAAACGAACCTTTCCTCGTTCTATTTTCTTCTTAGCGCGGTTTATCAAGCTGAAGGGGATGCCGTTTTTCTGAGCAACTTCAAAAGTAAAAGAGCTTCCAGCTTCTCCCAGAATTAATTTAAATATTGGTTCTAATGTGCGGTTGTCAAATTGCATATTAGCGTTTTCCATTGCGGGCAATTCATTTGCCAAAAGTTTTAGGTTGGAGTAATGGGTGGTGATAATACCAAATGCTTTTCGTTCGTAAAAGTCTTCTAGTATTACTTCCGCTAAAGCGCCTCCTAATTCAGGATCAGACCCGGTGCCAAATTCATCAATCAAAAACAAAGTTTTTTCATTGCACTTCTTCAAAAAACCTTTCATGTTTTTAAGTCGGTACGAATAAGTACTTAAATGATTGTCAATGGATTGGTTGTCTCCGATATCAGTTAATATTCGATCAAAATAGGACACCTTACTTCTTTCATGAACAGGAATCAAAATACCACTTTGCAGCATGAGTTGTAGCAGCCCCACTGTTTTGAGGGTGATACTTTTTCCACCCGCATTTGGACCAGAGATGACTACAATTCGGCTATCAGGTTTTAAAAAAATGTCTTGTGGATATGTCTTTTTATTTTCCAATTGATGGGTACGGTAGAGCAAAGGATGGTAGGCATCGATCAGCTCCAGCTCTTGCGTCTTGGAAAAAGAGGGGAGAAGGGCATTGATTTCTTTTGCATATCTGGCCCTCGCATGAAAAGTATCCATTTCAATCAAATAAGTTTGATAGGATTTGATCAATTCCAAATGAGGTCTAAAAAAGTCAGTTAATTGACTTAGAATTTTCTTAATTTCTTCAGATTCTTCAAAAAGCAGGTTTTGCAATTCTCTTGAATGCACAAGGGTGGCCTCAGGTTCAATAAATACAATACTACCGGTTTTGGAGCCACCCATTATTGCACCTTTGACTTTTCTGCGGTACATGGCTTTGACAGCCAAGACCCTTTTGTTTTCAACAACTGATTCTCGAATATCATCAAGGAAATCCTGACCGTGGTAGTGACTCAAAGCTTTGTTGAAACTCTGACCGATTTTCCCTCTGACCGATTGGATTTCTTTTCTTAACCCATAGAGCGTTTCAGAGGCATTGTCCCGAATCTCGCCAAAGCGGTCGATCACGTTATCGGTTTCCTTCTTTAACTCTTTATTCACTTCCATTTCGCTTCCCCTACTATAGAGGGAAGGATAGTAGGATTTAAATTTTTTAAAAAATAGTAAGAGATTATTAACGGTTTCTGAAGCAACTGCTATGTTTCTAAAAGCAGAGAGCTCAAGGACACTGTTTTCAATCTTTAACAATTGAAAGCTAGAGGACAAGTCTTCAAAACCATGATTTGGAATGCGGTTATCATTGTCAAAAGATGCAAGGAACTCGGACACACAGCGAAGTGCATCATGCATGCTTTGGGCTTCCTCAATAGGAACAAGAGACACACATTTCTCTTTCCCCATATGAGTTACTGCAAAGGAGGACAACTGTTTTGTTACCTTAAAAAACTCTAAATCTTCTAACGTTTTTTTGGGAATGTAACCCATATGTTTTTTCTTAACTTGTAGCTTACAAAAGTAGTAAATTCATGCAGCTTAAAATGCACCCGGATTGGGAAAAAATACTGAGAATTCAATTTGAATTGCCTTATTTCAAACATTTGGTAGATTTTGTCAGGAATCAGTACCTCTCAGAACGATGTTACCCCCCTGAAAAAGAAATTTTCGCAGCTTTTAACCACAATGCTCCAGACCAAGTGAAAGTGGTAATTCTTGGGCAAGATCCTTATCATGGCGAAGGACAGGCACATGGACTGTGCTTTTCCGTACCGGACGGGGTAGTTGTTCCTCCCTCATTAAAAAATATTTTAAAAGAACTTCAAAGTGATTTAGGAACTTCTATTGCGAAAAGCGGAGATCTAAGCAACTGGGCCAAACAAGGCGTCTTGTTACTTAACACCACATTAACCGTTCGGGCCAATCAAGCGGGGAGCCATCAAGGGAAAGGTTGGGAGGTTTTTACGGATTGTGTTATTAAACAATTATCAGAAACACAGGAAAACTTGGTTTTCCTTCTTTGGGGCGGCTTTGCTCAAAAGAAAAAAAAGCTAATTGATGACAAAAAACATTTGGTACTTACAGCGGGACATCCGTCTCCTTTAAGTGCCAACCGAGGCTATTGGTTTGGAAACAAACACTTTAGTAAATGTAATGCGTATTTGATCGCGCAAGGAAGCACTCCTGTTGATTGGAATCTTTAACCCCCAACTCGTTTTACTTGATGTCCCATCGAAGTTAAGAGCTTAATCAAGGCATCTCGATAATTGCCTTGAATGATGATCTCATTGTCCTTGGTTGTTCCGCCCACCCCCAGTGCTTGTTTTAATTTTTTAGACAACTGTTTAAGTTCTGCAGCATCGCCCTCAAAACCTTTAATTATTGTCACTGTTTTCCCACCTCTTCCTTTGTTGCTAAAATGAGCTTCAAGATATTGTTTTATGAATTCTTTGGGAGCATCGGGTAGGGGGTCGGGATCGGGTGCAAGGTTGTCAAATTGAATCTTTGCTAATGCGTCTAAACTATTGAGTTTTTTATTTGCCATCACGGGTGCTTTGAAAGTATTTATAGCCTTTAGATTAGATGTGATAAATTCTTACACTAAATTAAATAAAAACTGATCCAGAATATGGATTAAAGAATGTTTTTTTAAAATTCAATAAATTTTATATACCCCCGTTCTTTATTGAATAAAGTTGGGTTTTAGAAATGGTTAATCGCATGTGAATAATCCTTCTGTAAATCAATAATAAATTATTGAATCTTATTTATGTTATAAATTTAATTAAAAGTTAATAATTATGAATGATTTATTAGATTTCATGAACAACAATAGGGGAGAAGTCTATTTTGAATTAATTGCAACAGTTTTTGTTTTTATAATGGGCTGGTCTTTTCCTGTAATAAGAAGAAATGTTGTCCTAAGATACATTTATTGGAAATGTCTAAGGAAAGGAGCCGACGTTACGACCTACATCCAAATGGTTGATAAAAGTGTTCCAGATCGCAATATTAATTCTTGCCCAATCTATAAAGGACATATTAATAAATTAAGAACTAAACGAGATTGAAAACTTATTCGAATAAAGAAGATTGTATAGAAGGAAATAACTTCAAAGCATTTTTATAATACAATTTTTTCAAAATGGAGTCGGGTAGGGCAAGGCCATACATTTTCCAGTGAGCATGTCGCTTTCGGTAATAATCAAAATATTCGTCGTCGGTTTCAAGCACCCTGAAATAAGTGTAATATTCACTGACTTTGTAAGCATCTTTTCCAAAAAGTATACGGTCTTGATAGGACGCAAAAAATTGTTTGGCTCTTTTGGGTTGTCGGCCCAATTCTGCCAATACAGCACCAATCTCCGTAACCACGTTAGGATAGGTGTCAAGGTGATTGCCCAATCGATCTAAATCATTACCCATCCAACCCAAATGTGCATTAATAAAGGTCGTATTTGGATGTTTTTTGAAAACATTGTGTTGTTCAGCCATCACTTCTTCAAAAGAGGGATTTAACTCAGGGTCACGATAGCGTCTCGGTTTTTGTCTTAATTCTAACCAACGCTCATTGTGTTTGTCTTTGTCCTTCCAAAAAGAAGCGGGTTCGCCGCTGTGAATGAGAACAGGAATCCCCAATTCACCGCACTTGTTCCAAATGGGATCCAAACGAGGATCGTTAACGGCGATACGATTGCCTGAGGCATCGCGACTGGTTAGTCCAAGTGATTTGTATACTTTAAGTCCCATGACACCGTTTTGAAAGGCTTCCTCCAGAAGGGATAGGGTAGTTTTTTTAAAATCTGGTTCATCAATGGCCTCAAAATCAAGGTTTACAAAAATACCAAAACGACTAGGAGCGTTTTCTTGAACGTTCTCGAGGGTTTTTTTTAAATACAAACCTCTAAATCCGCTCAAATTGATCATGAATGCCATATTGAGTTTATCCATTTCGGCGGTCAATTTACTCAAATCTTTGAGTGGCATATCAAACTGGTGGTTATGAACATCAATAAAAGGATATTTGGATCGTTTTATGAGGTTTTCTGGGACAACAAGTGTAGACTTGGGAGCATATTCCTCAATGTCCATGAGATTGTTTTTCTCCTGAATTAGGTCGATGGCATAAAAGATACTTCCGCTAATTATTAGGAGGAAAACAAGTACTTTAAATAAATTCTTAAACGTAAACCAGGAGAATGATTTCATCTATTTGATGGGAATGTTAATTAGGGTTTTATCCCACTGCATTCTTAAATTAATCCCATTTTCATCTTCAACAACCTCGATGGTCAGTTGTTCAACAACCTCATCCAAAGGGGTGATGTAAGCTTTTACACTGAATAGGTCTTTTGAATAGTCTGGTGTAGTTGCGCCAAAAGAACCTGCTTCACTGTTAAGTGTAACTTCCCAGTGATCTTCATAAGGCACCGCATACATTCTGTATTTTCCTGCCTGAAGGGGTTGGTTCGCGAATAGAATGGATCGGTTTACTTCAAAAGTAGTGGAGAAGTTGGCACCCAATCTCCAGTATTTTCCATAGTGGAGTAACGCTCCTTGAGCTTCAGTTCCAAAAATCAGACGGTCTTTTTTGTAAGGACGGTAGTAATTGATTTCGATCTCGGTGTCCGCATTTTCAAATTGGACAACTCCTTTAGGGCTCTTTGGGTTGATGTAAACTCCATAAACGAACATTGCACCAAGTATTATGACAATGGCTACGATCGTAATCAATAGGTATTTTAATATTTTCATTTTAGCATTTTTTCAAAATTAATCATTTTTATTGAACAATAAATTTGTGGTGGGGTGTTATATCATTTAATATTGTATTTTACATAATGCTGTCTCTTATACACATCTGACGCTGCCGACGAATAGAG
>CAJXQS010000003.1:0-126075 GCA_913058385.1 uncultured Flavobacteriaceae bacterium | reverse complement strand
AACCCACTGAAGTGTACCAAAAACTAAAACCAAACAAGAGCCCCTTTAAATGATTACTACTAGAAAGCGTGGGGTGCTTTCTTGCGCTACCGAAAACTGTTGTAAGAAAACAGTTCTGTTTTACATTTTGAAGATAAATTTTAACTTTATTTATTGATGTAGGGCGCATATTTAAACTATATATTTCTCAAAAGTGAGCAATATATATTAAACATCAAAACACATCTGCATTTGTGGTTGGTATGAATGCATACTTTTGTATTAAGGTGTAATATTTGGTGAATTTAGGACTAAATTAAAAAGGCAATTACAATTGCAATCATTATAGCACTGAACTTCCTTAAGTTGAAGGAATGATTTTCAGTACTTTCAAAAAGTATTGTTGTGGAAATGTGTAGTAAAACTCCCACGACCAACGCAGTGATCTCTGTTCGATAGGATTCTAATACAGGAATCAGATTCATAAAAGTATTCCCAAGTGGTGTCATTATTGCAAAAAGAATCAAAGCACTCCATTTAAGGAACCTGTTTACATTGGTTTGATCCACAAGAAACACGAGAATCATACCAATCGGTATTTTATGAATGAAGATTCCCCAAGTGAGTTCGTTTTCTTCCGACAAGGGTAATCCTTCAATAAAAGCATGGATGCAGAGACTGGCCCACAGCCAAACAGGAAACTTCTTTATGCCATTGGCATGGAAGTGTCCATGCTCCGCTCCCTTTGAGAAAAACTCTAAAACAATTTGTAAAACGATCCCTGCCATAATCCAAACAGGAATGAATTTTTTGTCATCGCTGAAGATTTCGGGTAAAAGTTCAAAAACGGTTATCGATAAAAGAAATGCTCCACTAAAAGCAAGGATCAACTTAAGTCCAGCCGAAGTTTTGGGTTTGAGTACTGAGGCTACAAAAATCCCCAAAAAAGCCCCCAAAAGAGGAAGCGTTTGCATTAATATTTCTGGAAGAATCATGTAATCTGCTTTTATATAATTTCGACTCGTAAAATTAAAGTATTTTTGGGCTGTATTTCTTACTATGGAAAAAAATTTCGAAATGTTAGCCAAAACTTTTTATGGGATGGAATCCCTTTTGGCTGACGAACTATTAAGTTTAGGCGCGCAGGACATCAAAAAAGGAAACCGATTGGTTCACTTCAAAGGGGACAAAGGTTTTATGTACAAAGCCAACTTGTGTTTGCGAACGGCACTCAAAATATTGAAGCCTTTTTATCATTTTAAGGCCAACAATGAACATGAGCTTTATGAGAAAATCTATAATTTCGATTGGAATGAACTATTAAGTCCAAATGAAACGTTCTTGATCGACAGCGTGGTTTTTGGTCAGATATTTACACATTCTCTCTATGCTTCACAGCGAACTAAAGATGCCATTGTTGACCGGATTCGAAAACAAACTGGGGATCGACCCAATGTTGATACACGCCATCCCGATTTTAGGATTCATCTACACATTTACGAAAATGAATGTAGCATTTCGCTGGATAGTTCTGGGAGTTCCTTACATCATCGAGGGTACCGTTCGGCGACGAACATCGCTCCGATGAATGAAGTACTTGCCGCTTGTTTGGTGCAACTTTCGGGGTGGGACCGTCAGACTGATTTTATAGACCCTATGTGTGGTAGTGGTACGATCTTGATTGAAGCTGCGATGCTTGCTTGCGATATTCCTGCTAATTTAAATAGAAACGAGTTTGCTTTTGAAAAATGGAGCGACTGGGACGCTTCTCTTTTTGATAAAATAAGACAGTCTCAGCTTAAAAAAGTGAAATCTCCTGTTGGAAAAATATATGGATTTGACAAAGCTCCATCAGCTGTTGAAAAGGCAATTCAAAACGTTAAGAATGCCTCTTTAGAGGATTTTATTCATGTGAATCGTGCCAATTTTTTTCATTCTTCAAAAATTGGAGAAACTCCATTACACTTATTAACCAACCCGCCTTATGGTGAGCGCTTGGAAGGAGATATTGATGGATTGTATCAAGAGTTTGGCGACACGCTCAAGAGGAACTACCCCAACACCAATGCTTGGATGATCAGCTCTAACTTTGAAGCAATGAAGTTTGTGGGATTGAGACCCACACGAAAAATTAAATTATTCAATGGAAAGTTAGAATCGAGGTTGTGTTTGTTCCCGATTTATGCTGGAACCAAAAAAATACATAAATTAAAAAAAGATGAAAACTAAAGCATTAATTTTTAACCTGATTTCCTTCGGTCTGATGTTTTTTGTTTTTCGATGGTTAATTGGGCAGTTCCTGGTGATTTCTTATCTGCCTTTGGTGTTATGCAGCTTTCTTCTGGCGAGTATATTTTGTCCTAAGTTTTTGATAAATAAAAACAAACTCTTTGTTAAATTACCATTAATTAAAACCCCAAAAGCACTTTAGTCGCGCTAAAGTTTGATTGGAATGGCATAGGTGAGGGTGTAGTTAAATCCAGCGCCCCAAACATTTTCATCGGTTTTTCTGTTGAAACCTGGAATGTAAAGATTGTCAAAGTTGTTTGGTTCAGTATCGCTAAATAAACGGTTCATGCGAAAGCTAAATCCCAAATAAAAGTTATCGATAAGCCTAACCTTTATTCCAACAACAACCTCAGCCCATCGTGCATTTAAAGATTCTCTTTCCCCCGTTTGAAATCCATTTTGCGTAATTTCAGTCGGCCAGTAGTGATTCAGGTTGTACGTTTCGTAGCTGTTTACGGTCTGCGAATGAAAACTATTACAGAGTCGAAGTCCAATATGAATGGCGTTGTTCATGCCTTTCCAGTTTTTAAACATATTGTAATCAAATCCTAATTTTATGTAACTGCCAGCGGTAGTGAAGTTGATTAACTCAGACTGTTCGGTTCTTTTTTCGTTTCCAATTTCAGCAGCAATATAAAAATCACCATAAAGGCGTAAATCTCCAACGAGTTCTAACCCAAAATAGTCTTTTTCAAATTGTGCTGTAATGGGCTTTATCAAATCAATGCCAAACCTTAGGGTATAGGGTTTTTTCACCCGTTTTTGAATTGTATCGATGCTTTCTAAAAGGGGTTCGCTTTCTTGAGCATTTCCCATTCCGCATAGCAGTATTAGATTAATGGTAAATAACCAAGTGCGTATTTTGCTCATCTGAAATGGTATCTTTTAATTTTTCTATGTTTTGAATCCAGCCCTCACTTTTGGTCAATAGATAATGAGATGGCTCTTGAAATACATAATTTGATTTATAGCCACAGGCGCGATTGATATACAGGTCAAAACGATCATAGTTGAACTGTAAAGAATCAGCAATTAAACTATCTGTATCTACGTTGAAAGAGAGTTTAAATTGTGAAAACTCAAAGTTTTTCCTAAGTGGCAAGGCAATAGAGTCTCCGGTAAAGGTTTGTAAGATTTCTTCTTGGTTAAAACCTTGAATCACTAGGTTTTCAACTGATTTTTTAACTGCCGTGTCCTGATAGTCCCTAAAAACAACGATCAATCTTGGCGTTGCAGGGGTTCCTTCGAGACAGATGTCATCTCTTTCACAGGAACTTAGGATTAATAAACAAACAATAAAGAAAATTCTAAAATTCATTATATTTAAATCTTTTCCAAAAGTACAATATTTTCAACATGTTGTGTTTGAGGGAACATGTCTACTGCACGACACCGCGTCATTTTGTAGGCATGACTCATTAAGCTTAAATCTCTAGCTTGCGTAGCATTATTACAACTGACATAGACTATTTTTCCGGCGCCCAAACCGATCAATTGCTTTACAACATCTGGATGCATTCCGTTTCTTGGTGGATCCGTGATCACCACGTCTGCCTTTCCATGTCGGTTAATAAAATCTTCATTGAACACTTCTTTCATGTCGCCCACTTCAAAAAAAGCATTGTCTATTTTGTTTTCATGGGCATTTTCCTTTGCAGCCTCGATGGCTTCTGGTACCGACTCTACACCAACAACCTTTTTTGTCTTTTTAGCGACAAATTGGGCAATTGTTCCAGTCCCTGTATACAAATCATACACAACTTCATCTCCGTTTAAATCAGCAAATTCGCGTGTTATTTTATAGAGTTCAAAGGCCTGATCTGAATTGGTTTGAAAAAAAGATTTTGCATTAACTTTAAATTCAAGATCCTCCATTTTTTCTATAATGTAATCTCTTCCGTCAAAAAGCTCAATTTCTTGATCATAGAGCGTGTCATTGGCTTTTGAGTTGATGCAATAGAGTAGGGAAGAAATTTCAAAATTATCTTTTAAATAATCCAATAAAGCGACCCTTTTGGTTTCGTCTTCTTTGAAAAACTGAATAAGTACCATAAACTCACCGATTGAGGAGTTTCGAATCATCAGGGTTCTTAAAAAACCTTCTTGAGCTCTGGGGTTAAAAAAATCTAAATCATTTTTAATGGCATATTCCCTAATACCGTTTCTAATATCATTAGCAGGTTCTTTTTGAAGGTGACATTTTTGAATGTCAACAACCTTGTCCCACATTCCAGCCTTGTGGAATCCCAATCCCTTTTTTTCAAGTGACTCCTCTTTATTATCAATTTCTTCGGAAGTTAACCACCGCTGATTGGAAAAAGAATATTCCATTTTATTCCTGTAAAAATAGGGGGAAGCAACACTTTTTATGGGTTCTATTTCGGGGAGCTCCATTCCTGAAAGATGTGTGAGATTGTGGAGTATTTCTTTTTGTTTGTATCTCAATTGGGCTTCATAGTCTAGATTTTGCCACTTGCAACCACCACAAATACCAAAATGCTCACATGGGGGTATTACACGATCTATGGAGGGTTTGACTATTTTCAGTAAGTTGGCTTCAAAATAACCCCTTCTTTTCTTGTAAGTTTCGACATTAACATGATCTCCAGGGACAACACCATCAACAAAAATAACCTTGCCACTTTCTGATTTCACGACTCCTTTCCCCTTAGCAGTAATGTCAACCACTGCGACATCATCAAAACGTTCTTTTTTAAATTTTCTAGACATCTTGCAAAAATAGTATTGTTTTTTACGAATTAGAGCTATTTATACAGGAGAATCATTTAATTCAGGAGGATTTTTTTGATTATGGAATATAGTGGTGTAAGATGACTGACTTTTTGTTATATATTTCTAATTTTGTGTGAATCAATTTTTAAAGTGTTCTTTCGAGAATATTTCAATTTTAAAATGCTTTGGCTATGGAAACAAAACAACAAACATCTCAGGACTATTATTTGGATCTTGAATCGCGACATGGAGCGCATGACTACCACCCACTACCTGTTGTTTTGGCAAAAGGGAAAGGCGTTTACCTTTGGGATGTTGATGGGAAAAAATACTATGATTTTCTTTCGGCTTATTCGGCAGTAAACCAAGGTCATTGTCATCCAGACATTATTGCGGCTATGAAAGAACAAGCAGAAACATTGACATTGACTTCGCGTGCTTTTCACAACAATAAGTTAGGGGAATACATGAAGTTTGTGACAGCGTATTTTGGTTTTGAACGACTCTTGTCAATGAATACAGGTGCCGAAGGCGTAGAAACTGCGATTAAAATTTCTAGAAAATGGGGTTATCTTAAAAAAGGAGTTCCAGAAAATCAGGCGCAAATTGTTGTTTGTAACAATAATTTTCACGGTAGAACAACAACTATAATTTCTTTTTCTACAGATCCTGACACAAAAGCACATTTTGGCCCTCACACCAATGGATTTACGCACATTCCTTATGATGATTTAGAGGCCTTAAAACAAACGTTGGAAAGCAATCCGAATATTGTTGGTTTTTTGGTAGAACCAATTCAAGGAGAAGCTGGTGTTTACACTCCAGGGAAAGATTTTATAAGCGGCGCAAGAGCCTTGTGTTCACAATACAATGTGTTGTTAATAACCGATGAGATCCAAACAGGTATCGGCCGAACAGGTTCCTTACTTGCTGTTTGTGGTGACTGTACATGTGAGGATGCTTGCGAGCAGCAACCCGCAACTTATATTCGTCCTGATATTTTAATTCTTGGGAAAGCCCTCAGTGGTGGAACTTATCCTGTTTCGGCTGTCCTTTGTGATTCTGAGATTATGGATGTAATTCAACCAGGGCAACACGGAAGTACATTTGGTGGAAATCCTATGGCAGCTGCTGTAGCAACCAAAGCACTAGAAGTCATTAAAGATGAGAAACTAACCCAAAATGCAAGACGTCTTGGAGAGGTTTTTAGGAATGAATTAAATAAATACATCGCCAATAGCGGAATCGTGCAGTTGGTGCGTGGAAAAGGACTGCTCAATGCAATTGTCATCAATGATACTCCTGACAGTGATACGGCTTGGAACATTTGTCTAAAACTTCGTGACAATGGTTTATTGGCAAAACCAACCCACGGGAATATCATTCGCTTTGCACCCCCACTTGTGATCACCGAAGAACAATTGCTTGACTGTGTGTCGATAATAACCAATACTTTAAAAGGGTTTGAAAAGACTTCTTCTTAGCCAAGGAAAAGCCTAATTAATATTTGATACACGAACCAAAAGAAAGATGAAAGTTTACTTTGACAACGCCGCTACGACACCAATAAGAAAAGAAGTCATAGATGTAATGGTCGGAAGTATGGAGTTGAACTACGGAAATCCTTCTTCATCCCATGGCTTTGGACGAACAGCCAAATCTGCCATAGAAACGGCCCGTAAAAGTGTTGCCAGTCATCTCAATTGTGAAGCGCAAGAAATAATTTTTACCTCTGGCGGAACAGAATCTGACAATATGATTTTGCGATGCGGAGTTAAAGATTTGGGCATTAAAACGATCATTTCTTCTCGAATAGAACACCATGCCGTTTTACATGCGCTCACGTCTCTTGAAACTGAAGGAGTTGAAATACTATACGTTGATCTTGATTTGGAGGGATCTCCCGATTTGGTTCATTTGGAAAAGCTATTGACAGCAACTGCTACAAGGAAACTAGTCAGTTTGATGCATGTCAATAACGAAATAGGCAACATACTCTCACTTAAGAAAGTGGGTGATTTATGCAAATTAAACAACGCCTATTTCCATACAGATGCAGTGCAAGGAGTGGGACATTTTCCGATTGATTTAAAAGAAATTTCAATTGATTTCTTATCTTCAGCTGCGCACAAGTTTCATGGTCCAAAAGGGATTGGCTTTTCATTTGTTAGAAAAAACTCAGGCTTGGATTCGTTTATTGTAGGGGGTCCCCAAGAGCGAGGTTTGAGAGCAGGAACCGAAGGAGTTCACAATATTGTTGGCCTACAGAAAGCACTCGAAATTGCTTATGAAGAGCTTGCCTCTGAAAAAGCTTATGTATTAGATTTAAAAAAATATTTTATTCAAGAAATAAAAGAAGTGTTCCCTAATGCCCATTTCAATGGACTTTCCGGTGATTTTGAACGAAGTGCTTTTACGTTAATTAATGTTGCGTTGCCCTTAGATTCCTCCAAGGCACAACTATTAGATTTTCATTTAGATTTAAAAGGAATTGCTTGTTCCAAAGGCAGTGCCTGTCAGTCAGGATCAAATTTAGGTTCTCATGTGTTACAGGAGCTCAATCGAAGCGAAGAAGTTAGAAGCTGGCCCTCTTTAAGATTTTCTTTCTCCTGTTTCAACAAGCGGGAAGAGATTGATTATGTCGTTAAGACCTTAGCGGCCTTCGTCGACAATTAAAAGCACTAAATTTTAGACATTTATTTCCTGAAAAACAAAGCTTTAAACAAAGTTTTGTTCCCCACATTGTCTTCCACTACTATTTCCAATTCGTGTTTTTCCGTATCAAAAGTTAGATCTGAAAAGTCATAGGTCAAAAGTTTTTGCTTGGGTTCGTATTCAAATAAAACCCATTTTCCATTTATAGTTCCTCGGTAAGATTTTATTCCAGAAAAATCATCATCGATTTTTATCTTTAAAAATTTAAATCCACTGAGCCATTGATCATTTCTAAAATTTACAGCCTTAATTGAAGGCGGAGTTAAGTCGCTTGCAATAACAAAATCACCAAACTTTTTTGACTTGACAGTTAGTTTTCCGTTTTTATTTTCGGTGGGGAGATAAGTTAAATTGTCTCTTCCTTTTAATGCAATAAAAGATTTTTTCATTTTCAATGAGTCCTTGAGTTCGGTTTTAAAACTCAATTCGAAAGCACCTTTAAAAGGATGAATGTCAGGACCAATTTTGATACCGTCACTGTGGGTTTGGATTTCTAATTGAATGGGATTAAAAAACGTATTTTTTGGAATATAAATTTCATTTGGATGAAATTCAAAAAGATAATCAAGCTCTGGGTTAATGTTGTTTCCTTTTGAAGCCTCAATTTTTGTTTTTTGTTTTTGACCCACAACGTAGGCCTCAACATAAGCGGTGTTTCCCGCGAAATCACTTACTTCGATCAATACCTGATATGACTTTCCTTCTTCGAGATTAAAAAACCCTGGTTCCAAAGCAGGATCCATAAAGCTAAACTTTGCAGTTTTAGGCCTAAATAACTTTTGAACCCGATACCGATTTTCCTTAAAGTTTTTATAGTCAATAATCTGACTGATGTATTTTGAGTCGTTAAAATCAATTTCATCAAATTTATATTGGAAAGTGGGTTTTCCATTCACATTTACGGCCATGCTATAAATGCCATTTTTGTTGTAACTCAAATCTTGTCTGTCAAACATTTGAATTCCGACCCCAACACGACCCGAAGCAAAAAGAAGTGGCGTTTTGTAAAGGCTGTCATTGACTCTTTCCAGACTTACATTCTTAGTTTTAATCACAACATCATTGGAACCTTCCTCATACAAAAACAATCTTTGAAGTTGTGGTCTTAAGTTGTCTTCAACCTTAAAATCAAAAAGCAAAGGGTTGAGTGGATGTTGATTTTTTGAATCACGAATTTCAAAATGCAGGTGAGGGCCAAAGGAACCTCCAGTGTTTCCAGAGTAACCAATGACTTCTCCCGCTTCAACTAATAGAGCGTCTTTTCTAGGGAATTTTTGAACGGTATAGCTTTCTTTTTCATATTGTGCCGCTTTAATACATTTTTCGATTTTAGGAGAGAACTTTTTAAGATGCGCATAAACAGAAGTCTTGAAATCTGGGTGATCAATGTAAATGGCCTTTCCATAACCTGAAGTCGCAACGCGGATTCTGCTCACACGACCATTGCTTACCGCTTTAACGGGGAGCCCCTGTCTTCCCTTGGTCTTAATGTCAATTCCCGCATGAAAGTGACTTGATCTGATTTCAGCAAACGTACCAGAAAGTGCGATTGGAATATCCAAAGGGTTTTCATAGGTTGAATTGTACTGTCCAATGACTTGAATTGAGAGAATAAATAAGAGTAGGCTTAAAAAGTGAAATTTCATTAAAATTAAATTATGGAACCTTTCAAAAATACATTTTTTTAAATCAAATGAATCAATATGTTGAGTTGTTGCCATAACTTTAATCAATATTTATTAATTAATAAAAAATATAAAACCAATGATCACAGGCCTTTTATGTTAATTTTTTTAAAAGTAAGTTTCAATATCAGTTATATTGCGTTTGAATTCTTAAATTTGTAAATTAAAGATTCAAAATCTTAAAAAAGCGTTTCAGTGAAGAATCTAGTATTATTAGAAGAGAGAATTGTTCAGCTTTTAAATAAATTGAAAGAAAACCATTTGCTTATCAGTCAGTTAAGTGAGGAAAAGCAAGGTTTGGAAAAGCAAAATCTCGATTATAAAGAAAAAGTTTCGTATTTAAAATCTGAAAATGAATCGCTTAAGGTTGCAAACTCTTTACTTGGCAGTGAAGAAAGTAAGGCAGTAACCAAACGCAAAATAAACAGTTTAATAAAAGAAGTAGATTTTTGTATACATCAACTCACTGAAATAAATTGATAAATGAGTGATAAGCTAAAGATTAAATTGACGCTTGCAGATCGGGTCTATCCAATGACAATAACCGCCGATCAGGAAGCCTCACTGCGTGCATCAGCAAAAAAAATTGATGCCATGATCAAACAGTTGGAAGAAAACTACGCCGTGCGTGACAAACAAGATGTTCTTGCAATGTGTGCCCTTCAATATGCAGCACAGTTGGAAAAACAAAGTGAAAATAAAGAAGTAGAAGGAAGTGATTCGATCAAAATAAATGAATTTATTGAATTGATTGATTTACACTTGGCTACTTATTAAGTTCTTTAAATAGAAATACAATACTGCCTGTATTAGTGATTTTTTGATAAACTCAACGTTTTTTTATTTAAAAGAGGTGAGTTGTGATTGTAAAAGCAAGCTGCCTTGAGCAGATCCTTGACCAGTCAAGTAGCCTCAAACCTGTCTGTTTGGGAGTTTATCCAAAACCTTATGCTAATACAGGCTTTTTTAATTTTAAAACGTAAAAACAATGAACCTAGATATAACTTTAGTCATTTTAGTGCTTGCAGGCATCGGCACAGGATTGATAATTGGAATTTTTTCTCAAAAAGGAAAGAATGCAAAAATACTCGAATCAACAAAGCTTGAAGCCAATGACATTCTTCGAAATGCAAAGCAAAAAGCAGAAAGAATAAAAGACGAAAAAATGCTTCAGGCAAAAGAGCGTTTTATTGAGTTGAAGTCGGAACATGAAAAAGTAATTTTTCAAAGAGAAAAGAAAATTTCTGATGTCGAGGGCCGACTTCGTGATAAGGAAAATAAGCTCAACAACGATCTCAATAAAAACAAGAACCTTTCCCAATCCCTTGAGCAGAAAAACGAAACACTTCAGAAGCGACTCGTTAAACTAGAGCAAAAGCAAAATGAACTCGATGACTCTCATAAAGTTCAAGTTCAGAAATTAGAGGTCATTTCCGGGATTTCCGCTGAGGAGGCTAAAAAAGAATTGATTGAATCTTTAAAAAATAAAGCACAATCCGAAGCCATGGCTTTTGCTCAAAAAAGTCTGGAAGAGGCCAAACTAACGGTCGAACAAGAGGCCAAGAAAATCATCATTAATACCATTCAACGGATTGGAACTGAAGAGGCTATCGAAAATTGTGTGTCTGTTTTTAACTTAGAGTCTGATGACGTTAAAGGAAGAATCATTGGCCGTGAAGGACGAAATATTCGAGCCATTGAATCTGCCACAGGTGTCGAAATCGTAGTTGATGATACACCAGAGGCGATCATTCTATCTTGCTTTGACCCTGTTAGAAGAGAGATCGCGAGACTTTCTTTACACAGATTGGTAACTGACGGTAGAATTCATCCCGCTCGAATTGAGGAGGTGGTCAACAAAACAACAAAACAAATTGATAATGAAATCATCGAAGTTGGAAAACGGACGGTGATCGAATTAGGAATTCACGGTTTGCACCCTGAATTAATTAAAATCATTGGAAGAATGAAATACCGTTCTTCTTATGGTCAGAATCTTTTACAGCACTCCCGAGAGGTGGCTAAATTATGTGGCGTCATGGCAGTTGAATTGGGCTTGAATCCAAAATTAGCGAAACGCGCAGGATTGTTACACGATATTGGAAAAGTACCAGAAGAAGAAGCAGAAACCCCTCATGCAATATTAGGGATGGAATGGGCTGAAAAATATGGCGAAATCCCAGAGGTTTGTAATGCCATAGGTGCACACCATGACGAAATAGAAATGACTTCTTTGTTGTCTCCAATTGTTCAAGTGTGTGACGCCATTTCTGGTGCGCGTCCTGGAGCAAGAAGACAAGTTTTAGACAGTTATGTCCAAAGGCTTAAGGATCTTGAAAACATCGCTTATGATTTCAATGGAGTGAATAAAGCCTATGCAATTCAGGCGGGTCGTGAGCTTCGTGTGATTGTAGAAAGTGAGAAAGTAACGGATGACCAATCGGCGGAACTTTCTTTTGAGATTTCACAAAAAATTCAAACAGATATGACTTATCCCGGTCAGGTAAAAGTTACGGTGATTAGAGAAACAAGAGCGGTAAACGTTGCCAAATAGCATTAAAAATTATTTTTCAGGATCGTATTTAAAAAATAAGTTTGCCCATAATATTTTTGAAACAGCATTGATGTAAGGTGCCCCAGCAACAATCACTGCGACCAGTGTGATAAACGTTTTGAGAAAGGAGAACTCATCGGAAAAGATTAAAAAACATCCAATAATCGCGACCATAATTGCCACACCAACTGCATAAGAGACATACATAGAACCGTAATAAAAGCTCGGTTCTATCTTGTAGTTTAAATTACATTCTTCACAATGAGACCTCACTCTTGTGATTTTGCTCATGTCATAGGCAGGACTTTGAAGGAATTTTCCTCGGTGACATCGCGGGCATTTGAGGTGAATGATGCTGTAAAGTTTTGAACCTTTAGGAATGAGTTTCATGTTTTGATTTTTAGACTTGAAATTATTGAAAAAGAATGGCCAAACCTCCCAATCCTGTAAAGATCAATATCAGTTTTCTGTATTTGTCATTGTTGATTTTTTTAACCAAAAACACCCCCAATAATAATCCTGAAATCACTGCAGGAACAAGTGTTAAGCTGATTTTTATAGATTCCAGATTAATCGTCTCCCAAACCCAAATGTGGAAAGGTACCTTAAAGAGGTTTATAATAAAAAAAAGCCAAGCCGCGGTTCCTATGAATTCATTTTTGGGGAGCTTTATGGCTAAGAAATAAATATTTGAAAAAGCACCTGCCAGATTCCCCACCATGGTTGAGAACCCTGCTAACAAACCTGTTGACGCAGCGAAACTCCAATGGGTAGGTACTTTTTTGTTTTTCTTTTTTTCCCAATAATACATCATACCAACACTAAACAAGATAATCAATGCCATGCCCACGCGAAACAAATCTTCGGGTAAATCCTTTCCTAAAACAACACCGATTAAAACACCAATAACCATCCAGGGTAAAAGCTTAACGAGATAGATCCATTCTACATGACGTTTGTAGTAGATCACCGCAAAAATGTCTCCACAGATAAGTAAAGGCATCAAGATGCCAGTGGACTCTCTTGCGCCATAGACCAATGCCAAACCTGTGACAATTAGAACCGCTACCCCTTTAATTCCTGACTTTGCAATTCCCAATAGAAGGGAACAGCCCAAGGCAATAAGAAAACCTAAACTTAGAATTGGAACAGGCGTTTGAATAAGCATCATTGGAAAATAAATTTTCACCTTTTATGTAAAGAGGTTCGTAAAACTATTGAATATATTCTTGATGGAGCCAAACATTTCGCTTTTTGATTCTTTGGGTTTCAAACAAAATGTGATCTTTGTTAAAACTATATTTTGAAAACTCATTTTTTGGCAATTAGGTTCATGGTCATAAGTACACTGTTGTTTACAATAATGAACACTATGGTTAAATATTTGGTTGATTTCGGAACATTTCAGCTGGTGTTTTTTCGATCCCTTGGTTCTTTGTTTTTTACATTTTCTTTTTTAATCCAACAAAAAATACCCTTGTGGGGGAATCAAAAAAGATTATTAGTTTTTAGAGGATTTGCAGGGGTGACTTCGATGATATTATTTTTCTTTTCATTACACTATATGTCAGTTGGGGCTGCTGTCACACTTCGTTATACCTCACCTATTTTTGTTGCCCTATTAGCAGTTTTTTTATTAAAAGAAAAAATAAAACCCCTACAATGGATTTTCTTTATCCTCGCATTTATTGGGGTGTTAATGGTAAAAGGCTTCGACCCAACCGTTGATTTTTATGGATTTACGATTATTTTAATATGTGCTTTCTTCTCTGCAATTGTCTATTTATTAATCTCAAAAATTGGTAAAGGAGATCATCCAGTTGTTATTGTACATTATTTTATGTTAATCGCCACCTTAGTCGGTGCAATTGGATGTTTTTATGATTGGAAAACCCCTGTTGGGATCGAATGGGCTTTATTACTTTCATTAGGAGTTGTTGGTTTTCTCGCCCAGATTTTCATGACCAAAGCCCTTCAGATTGGTCCTGCTTTTCAGATCGCCCCTTTTAAATATGTTGAAGTTGTTTTCTCTCTGTTGTTTGGTTTGCTCTTCTTTCAGGAACTGTATAATTTTTATAGCTTAGTGGGCGTGTTTTTAATAATATTGGGTTTAGCACTCAATTTGATTTATAAGTCTAAAGAGAAACAAACTTCCAAAAAGTAGTTTTATTTTTTCTATATTTAAATTCGATTTAGATTCACAATTAATCTTTTTTTAAATTATGGAAAAGCCAAGCAGCAGACTGCTTTCTCTCGATGTCTTGAGAGGTCTAACAATTATTTTAATGATCATTGTAAATAATCCTGGCTCATGGAGTCATGTTTTTACCCCATTTTTACATGCTTCATGGAATGGCATCACTCCGACTGACTATGTTTTTCCGAGTTTTCTTTATATCCTAGGAGTTTCTGTGGTGTTGTCGATTTCGAAACAAATTCAGAATGGGATTGCCAAAAAAAGTATTCTAAAAAAAATAGTTTGGAGAAGTCTTAAGATATACCTCGTAGGTCTATTTCTATGGCTGTGGCCTGACTTTAATTTTGATTCGATTCGTTGGGTAGGAGTTTTACAACGCATTTCTATTGTTTTTTTGGTTTGCGGCATACTGTATCTTTATACCAGTCAACGCACCCAATTGATAATTGGGTCGATTCTATTGATCGGTTATTGCATTGTTATGAAATACCTTCCGGTGCCTGGGATCGGAATTCCAGACCTCAGTTTGCCCGAAAAGAATTGGGCGCACTACATTGACAAACTTTACCTACCCGGTTATTTATGGAAAACAACTTGGGATCCCGAAGGTATTTTGAGCACTTTTCCAGCTGTGGTTACAGGTATTTTGGGAATGCTCTCTGGTTATCTGATTGTTAAAAAGAATGACATTCAAGAAAAAATAATTTCCTTATTTTTATTCGCAACCCTCTTGCTCATTCTAGGAGATCTTTCAAGTTATATCGTTCCCCTTAACAAGAGTTTATGGAGCAGTTCTTATGCCCTAATGATGGGAGGAATTTCTAGCCTGCTTCTCGCTTTTTTTATCTATTGGGTTGATGTAAAAAACAACGCTAAATATTTCGATTTTGCTCATGTATTCGGGGTGAATGCCATTTTCGCCTATGCACTTTCTGGCCTTTTAGTTACAGTCTTTTACAGCAGTAAAATTTGGGGTTTTTCTTTCAGTGGTCTTTTTATGGAACAAATGACCAGTATTGGACTTTCCTCTAAGTTCAGTTCTTTGCTCTATGCGGCCCTTTATTTAGTTATTATATGGATTCCAACTTATATCCTGTATAAAAGAAAAATATTCATTAAATTGTGAGCTTAATTATATCTGATTTACATTCACTCCAAAATTATTTATTGACCTAATCTATTGTTAAATGGAACAATGTTCATTATTAATAGATGAACAAAAGTGATTTATATTATATAATAAAGTCGCATTTGGATACTAAATAAATTTGATTAAAAACATGAAAAAAGAAAACACTTACTGGAATACCAATTTAAAATATTTGATTATTCTATTGTCTATATGGTTCACAGCCTCCTTCGGCTTTGGAATCCTATTCGTAGACGCTTTAAATGAAATTAAAATGGGAGGATTTAAACTCGGTTTTTGGTTTGCACAACAAGGCTCAATATATGTGTTTGTAATCCTGATATTCGTCTATATCTATTTGATGAATCGTTTAGACGCTAAATATAAAACTAAAGAATAATGGAGTTACAATATTGGATTTGGATAGCAGTCGGAATAAGTTTTTCACTCTATATAGGAATTGCCATTTGGTCAAGAGCATCATCGACTAAAGAGTTTTATGTTGCCGGAGGGGGAGTTCATCCCATAGCAAACGGAATGGCCACTGCAGCAGACTGGATGTCAGCCGCATCTTTTATTTCAATGGCGGGAATTATTTCATTTAATGGATATGATGGCTCAGTATATTTGATGGGTTGGACGGGAGGATATGTTTTACTGGCACTATTGTTGGCGCCCTATTTAAGAAAATTTGGAAAATTTACAGTTCCTGATTTTATTGGGGATCGGTATTATTCTAATTATGCACGAGGCGTTGCCGTTTTTTGCGCACTAATAGTATCTTTTACCTATATCGCCGGACAAATGAGAGGTGTTGGGGTTGTATTTTCACGTTACCTCGAAGTAGACATAACGACAGGGGTTTTCATTGGGATGTGTATCGTTCTTTTTTACGCTGTTTTGGGAGGTATGAAAGGGATTACTTACACACAAGTGGCACAATATTGCGTGTTAATTTTTGCCTTTATGGTTCCTGCCGTTTTTATTTCTATTATAATGACTGGCAATGCAATACCCCAAATCGGTTTTGGTGCTACCGGATCGGATGGAGTCTATTTATTAGACAAATTGGACGGTCTTCATCGAGAACTCGGTTTTCATGAGTACACCACAGGGTCTAAGTCTACTTTAGATGTCTTTCTAATCACTTTGGCTTTGATGGTCGGTACGGCAGGATTACCACATGTAATTGTTCGATTTTTTACCGTTAAAAAAGTAAGCGATGCAAGAAAATCTGCTGGTTGGGCATTACTTTTTATAGCAATTTTGTACACAACAGCCCCTGCTATTGCTGTTTTTTCACGAACAAATCTTATCGAAACAGTTAGTAATAAAGAACATGCAAATTTGCCCGGTTGGTTTGAGAAATGGCAAACAACCGGATTAATAAAATTTGATGATAAAAATCAAGATGGATTGATCCAATATGTAGCGGATCCAGAGATTAATGAGTTGACAGTTGATGCCGATATCATGGTATTGGCCAATCCTGAAATTGCAAAACTACCCAATTGGGTAATTGCATTGATGGCAGCAGGTGCTTTGGCGGCTGCTTTGTCAACAGCTGCAGGATTGCTTTTGGTTATTTCAGCTGCTGTTTCACACGATTTAATTAAAAAAATAATTAATCCAGAAGTGAGTGAAAAAAATGAATTAATTGCCGCAAGACTTTCTGCCTTTGGAGCAGTGTTGTTGGCAGGTTATTTCGGAGTGAATCCTCCCGGCTTTGTGGCGGCAACAGTGGCATTGGCATTTGGACTTGCAGCGGCTTCATTTTTCCCAGCAATTGTGATGGGGATTTTTAGTAAAAGGATGAATAAAGAGGGAGCAATTTCAGGAATGGTTGTCGGTATCCTGTTGATGCTCTTTTATATGACCAAATTTAAGTTTGGCTGGTTCGGCGGAGGAACGAGCGAAGATTGGTGGTTCGGAATTTCTCCTGAAGGATTTGGTTCTTTTGCGATGTTGGTTAATTTTGTAGTATCAATTATTGTTTCAAAATTAACACCACCCCCAGGACAAGAAATTCAATCACTTATTGAAAACATTAGAAAACCAAATTAATAGAATTTAAAAATAACAACTACTCTTACATGAAAAATAACTCAATAGCATTCAAATTTCCAGGGTCATTCGAAGAGCAACGATTTGAAAAATTGCACAATGTTGTGTTTGAATCTTCATTCTCAGGATCAATGGAAGTAGCAAATGAAATTGCATCCCTCATTAAACAAAAACAAAAAACTGGTGAGAACTGTGTTTTAGGTTTAGCAACAGGCTCATCCCCCTTAAGTGTTTACAAAGCTTTGATTAAGTTTCATCAAGAAGAAGGATTGAGTTTTAAAAATGTCATCACATTTAATTTGGATGAATATTATGGTCTCGAAAAAAATGATTTGAATAGCTATCATTATTTTATGCATGAGAACCTATTTGACCACATCGATATTCCTGCTGAAAATATTAATATTCCTACCGGAGAGGTTGAATTAAAAAAAGTTAGATCTTTTTGTAATGCTTATGAAAAGAAAATTAAAGACTTAGGAGGGATCGATCTACAATTGCTAGGTATTGGTAGAACAGGGCATGTTGGTTTTAACGAACCAGGCTCGCACATCAACTCTCAAACACGTTTGATTACACTAGACCACCTCACTCGATTCGATGCGGGTCCTGCTTTTAAAGGAATTCAGAATGTTCCTGAAAAAGCAATAACAATGGGGATTAAAACCATTCTTGAGGCAAAACGAATTATCCTAATGGCTTGGGGAACCAATAAAGGAGAAGTTATCCAAAAGGCCATAGAAGGAGAAATCACTTCCTACCTCCCAACGTCTTATTTACAAAAGCATAAGAACACCACTTTGGTGTTAGACCAAGAAGCTGCATCGGACCTTACCAGAATCAAATCGCCATGGATCAGTGGAAATTGTAAATGGGAAGACGAATCAATTAAGTGTAAAGCGATCAACTGGTTGTGCAAAAAAACCAATAAATCTATACTTAGATTAACCGATGAGGACTATAACAAATATGGAATGTCCGAGCTTTTAAACATAGAGGGAAATTCCTACGAATTGAACATTAAAATGTTTAACCGTATTCAAAACACGATTACAGGTTGGCCGGGCGGAAAACCAGATTCTGATGACAGTAAAAGACCCGAAAGGTCAGTTCCTAGCAAGAAAAGATGTATCATCTTTAGTCCACATCCCGATGATGATGTGATTTCTATGGGAGGGACTTTTGACCGTTTGGTTGCTCAGGGTCACGAGGTACATGTTGCCTATCAAACTTCAGGTAATATTGCCGTTTCAGATGATGACGCTTTAAAGTATATTGAAGTAATTACGGACATGAAACCCGAGGAAAAAGTCACCTACAGTGACTTATTATCTGAACTTAGAAATAAATCTAAGGCAGCAATTGATTCCATAGAATTAAGAAAATTAAAAGGAGCCATTCGTAAGAGAGAATCTGTTGCAGCGACACGTTATATTGGCATTCCTGATTCTCAAGTACACTTTCTAAATCTCCCTTTTTATGAGACTGGAAAAGTTCAAAAGTCCAATCCATCCCAGGTTGATATTGATTTCACGAATGACTTGATCACTGACATTAAACCACATCAGATTTATGCGGCGGGTGATCTTGCAGATCCGCATGGAACTCACCGAATATGTTTGAATATTATTTTTGATTCTCTTTCGCAATTGAAAAAACAATCGTTTATGGATGATTGTTGGGTTTGGTTGTACCGAGGTGCTTGGCAAGAGTTTGATGTTCATGAAATAGAAATGGCAGTTCCGATGAGTCCTGACCAGGTATTAAGAAAACGAAAAGCTATTTTTTATCACCAATCTCAAAAAGACGGAGTAATGTTTCAAGGGAGTGATGACAGAGAGTTCTGGATGCGGGCGGAAGATAGAAACAGACTAAGTGCAAAAAAATATAAGGATTTAGGTCTGGCCGATTACCAAGCAATGGAATTGTTTAAGAGATATTATTTTTAACAGATTCACTTTTATTAGACAATTAAAAAAAAATATAACTTTTATATCTTTATAAAGCATTACTTTTAAAATAACATATTTAAGAAAAATCACCCTATGCAGATCATAGAAAATCAAAAGAAATACGATGTAATAATTGTTGGCTCAGGCGCAGGAGGAGGAATGGCAACTAAAGTACTGGCTGATGCTGGACTCAAAGTTGCAGTTATTGAGGCGGGCCCTTATTTTGATCCTGCAAATCCAAGTCAACAAACGCAACTTAAATTTCCATATGAATCACCTAGAAGAGGCGCTGGAAGCAGAAGACCCTTTGGAGAATTCGACATGGCCTATGGCGGATGGGAAATCGAAGGAGAACCCTACAACCAAGTTGGAGACACACAGTTTGATTGGTTTCGTTCTAGAATGCTTGGAGGAAGAACAAATCACTGGGGTCGTATTTCACTTCGTTTTGGCCCTCGAGATTTTAAAGGTAAAGATCGAGATGGCTTGGGAGACAATTGGCCCATAGGTTATGACGACCTTAAGCCTTATTATGACAAGGTTGATAAGTTAATTGGAGTGTTTGGGAGTAAAGAAAATATTGCCAATGAACCAGATGGATTTTTCTTACCTCCGCCGAAGCCAAGATTGCATGAGCTTTACTATATTAAAGCCGCAAGGAAATCTAATGTAAAAGTAATTCCTGCGCGGTTGTCGATTTTAACCAAACGGATTAATAACGACCGTGGCGTTTGTTTTTATTGTCAGCAGTGTTCGCGATCTTGCTCGATTTACGCTGATTTTTCTTCAGGTTCCTGCTTGATTTTTCCAGCTCAAAAAAGCGGAGGACAAGTAGATTTGTATGTAAACAGTATGGTTAAGGAAGTCACCGTAGACAACAATGGGAAAGCTACTGGCGTAAATTTCATCAATAAAGACGATCGCCGCGAGTACTCAATTAAGGGAAGGGTTGTTGTTTTGGCAGCCTCTGCCTGTAGTACAGCACGTATTTTATTGAACTCAAAAAGTACCCATCACCCCAACGGTCTTGGAAACAGCAGTAATCTGGTAGGAAAATACCTACATGACTCCACAGGTTCAGATCGTATGGCTTTTGTTCCCGAGTTAATGAAACGTAAGCGTTACAATGAAGATGGTGTAGGAGGTTTTCACGTCTATTCGCCTTGGTGGTTAGACAATAAAAAACTCGATTTCCCAAGAGGATATCATATTGAACTTTGGGGTGGTATGGGAATGCCCTCTTATGGTTTTGGTTTTAATCAAAGCGCTGTGAACGAATACCTAGGCGAGGAAGTCGGAGGCTATGGTCATAAGATTAGGGAAGAAGTGAAAGACTTCTATGGTTCCCTTGTAGGGCTTTCAGGAAGAGGTGAATCTATCGCAAGAAAAGAAAACTATTGTGAAATTGATCCGACAACTGTTGATGAGTTTGGTATTCCTGTCTTAAGGTTTAATTACCAATGGTCTGATAATGAACTCAAGCAAGCCAGACACATGCACGAAACCTTCGAGGAGGTTTTAGGAAACATGGGAGGCAAACTTTTGGGCGATAAACCAGGACCGGAAAAGAAATATGGATTACATAATCCTGGAAGAATTATACACGAAGTAGGGACAACTCGAATGGGAAGTGATCCTAAAACTTCTGTAGTCAATGAATTTGAAAGACTGCACGACGTTGAAAATGTCTTTATCGTTGATGCTGGACCTTTTGTCTCACAAGCAGATAAAAATCCAACTTGGACCATCATGGCACTTTCATGGAGAACATCTGAATTTATTATAGAAGAACTAAAAAAGCAAAACATATAGATCGTGGATAGAAGAGAAAGTATAAAATCAATTTTATTGGGTTCAGTGGGAACAGGCTTTCTGCTTCAAAGTTGTGTGGACACTACCCCAGAAGAACTACAAGAAAAAATTTGGCAATATCAATATGGGCGAACTCCGCAGGAAGCAGCGTTTGACGAAAAACTATTTGCAGAGCAATTTTTTACTCCAACAGAGATGGAGACGATCACCAGAATGGCAGATCTAATCTTACCGCCTCATGATAAAGGTTCCATCGCTCAAGCTGACGTTCCTGAGTTTATTGAGTTTATCGTAAAAGATATCCCTGAATTTCAACTACCTATCCGCGGGGGTTTAATGTGGTTGGATAGCGAATGTAGCGAGCGTTTTAATAAACTTTTCATTGCTTGTTCTGAAGCGGAACAGAAAGCCATTTTTGATGAAATTGCTTTTCCAGTTCCTGGAAAGAAAAAACAATCTCAAGAAGTCAATTTTTTCTCCCTGATGCGTGACCTTGTGGTTACAGGTTATTTTACTTCCGAAGTCGGTCTAAAAGACCTCGGATACATGGGTAATTCACCAAATGTATGGGATGGAATTCCTCAGGATGTTTTGGACGATCATGGTATGGCTTATGAAGAAGCTTGGTTGGCAAAATGTATCGATCAGTCGAAACGAAACGAAACAGCTGTTTGGGATGACGATGGGAATCTATTGACTTAAAAAACAAAAAATGAATATTTTTATTAAAAATTTAGTTTTAGTTATAATAATAACGAGTGCTTTTTCGTGTGAAAAATACCTTCCAGTTTTCACCATGGATCAAGTTGCATTGATTCCTTATCCAAATGCGGTTTCTCCGTCTGTTGAGGTTTTAAATGTTAAAAAAATAAAATCGATTCAGTTTGATGAATCAAATTCAACCTTGGTTGAAATGGGTTTGGATTTACAATCTTTTTGGACAGCACATACCCAACTTGAAGTTGGATTGAAAAATAAATCTGAAAACAATTCCAATGCCATTTCTCTTGAAATAAAAGATTTTTCAAATCAAAATGAGGAATACTACCAGCTTCAGATGGGTGAAAATCAGATCACCATTCTCGGTCAAACAGCTGCGGGTGTTTATAGAGGGGTTAAAACTTTAGAACAAATTATTTCATTAAGTCATTTGAGTGGTATGCAAACCATCAAAGCCCTTCCAACAGGTACGATTGAAGATGCTCCTGTTTATGGATACCGCGGTGCGATGTTAGATGTTTCAAGACACTTTTTTTCAGTTGAAGAGGTAAAACGATACCTAGACTTATTAAGCATTTATAAAATCAATTTTCTTCACTTGCATTTGTCTGACGATCAAGGTTGGCGTATTGAAATAAAAGCGTGGCCAAAATTGACCTCAATAGGAGGAAAGACAGAAGTTGGTGGCGCTGAAGGTGGATTTTACACCCAATTGGATTACAAAGAGATCATTGCCTATGCTCAAAGACGATTCATCACCATAGTGCCAGAAATAGACATGCCGGGTCACACCAATGCCGCGTTGGCTTCTTATGCTGAGCTTAATTGTGATAATCAAATCAAAGCGCTTTATACGGGAATGGAAGTTGGCTTTTCTACCTTGTGTGTTGACAAAGAACTGACTTATGAATTTGTTGCAGATGTGGTTTCAGAAATATCTGCCATGACGCCCGGTGCTTATTTTCACATTGGAGGAGACGAGTCTCATGTTACCCCTAAAAAGGACTACATTAAATTTATGAATCGTGTGATTGATATTGTAAAGCAGAACAACAAAATACCAATGGGTTGGGACGAGGTCGTGTTGGCTGATATTCCTGAAGTTACAGTAGCGCAATACTGGGCAAAGGCAGAAAATGCTATCATGGCGATGGATAAAAAAGCAAATGTGTTGATGTCTCCTGCTTCTTATGCCTATCTGGATATGAAATATGACAGCATCACTAAGTTAGGTTTAAAATGGGCAGGATATATTTCTGTTCAGAAAGGATATGAATGGGATCCTGCGGAATTGGTTCCTGAGTTAGATCCTACCAGAATAATTGGTATTGAAGCTCCTCTTTGGAGTGAGACTTTAGAAGATTTTGACGACATTGCTCAAATGGCTTTCCCAAGACTATTGGGGTATTCGGAAATCGGTTGGACAAAATCAGATAAAAGAAATTGGGAAAATTATTCTTCAAGACTTTCTTATCATAGTGCAATATTAGATTCTTTAGATGTTAGGTATTATCCGAGTAGCGAAGTTAATTGGAAATAAATTCTGGTTTTTTTTTACACTCCACCTTTTAATGTTCCTACTTTTGGTTAACACAACCAAAGGTCAAGATTTTATGCACACCAATAGCTTAATTAATGAAACCAGTAAGTATTTACTCCAACATGCTCACAATCCTGTAGATTGGGTGCGCTGGGATAAATCAGTCTTTTCAGAAGAGAACAAAAGCGGTAAGTTGATTGTTGTTAGCATTGGCTATTCTAGTTGTCACTGGTGTCATGTGATGGAGGAGGAGACTTTTGAGAGCAATGAAGTTGCCGATTACATGAATTCTAATTTTGTATCGGTAAAAGTTGACCGAGAAGAAAACCCTGACATTGACATGTACTACATGCGCGCGCTGCAGTTAATGACAGGAAGTGGCGGTTGGCCACTCAATGTTGTCTGCCTGCCAGATGGGCGACCGGTTTATGGTGGCACATACCACGGTAAGGATCAATGGATTCAGGTTTTAACGAACATTAAAAAGTTCTACGATGAAAAGCCAGATGAAATGATTGCATACGCTGATAAATTGGAGCAAGGGATAAAATCCTTAAATCCAGTTGCGCTGCAAACGGAGGAGGTGGTTTTTGAAAAAGAAAAACTTTTGGAGAGTTTAGCAGTTTTGAGCAAAGAATGGGATTTGATAAATGGCGGCATGACAAGAGAATCTCAAAAGTTTATCAGACCATCGCGGCTTCTTTTTTTAATGAAAATGCAGGCCCTTCAGCCCTCAGCTGAAAAGGATCAGTACATTGGAGCCACCTTGCAAGCGATCATCAAAGGCGGAATTTTTGATCCCATTGAAGGTGGGTTTTACCGCTACACCGTTGACAGTAACTGGAGAATCCCCCATTTTGAGAAAATGCTTTATGACAATGCACAGCTTCTGAGTTTAATGGCGCAAGCCTATAAAAGAGACAAAAACCCCGAATTTAAAAAACGTTCGAGGGCTATTAAATCATTTTTAGATCTTCGCTTGTTAAATGACACAGGCGCCTATGGAGCCTCGATTGATGCGGACAGTTCGGAAGGGGAGGGACGTTATTATGCTTGGGAAAGAGAGACTTTAATTCGACTGATTGATGACTTGCCTTATTTTGAAGCTTACTATGGAATTGACTGGAAAAACCCATGGGAGCATAAGTTTTATTTGTTGCGAAATGTAATTTCTGATTCAGATTTTAAGAAAAAATACGGATTGAGCGAAAAGCAATTTTTAACCCTAAAAAGTAATTGGGAAAAATTATTGAAAGCCGAAATGTCAAAGAGAGAGCTTCCGGGTATTGACAATAAGATCATCACTTCTTGGAATGCACTTACCGTTATCGGGTTGGCGGATGCCTACGATGCTTTTGGAGATAAAGATTACCTAATCCGCGCCCAAAAGGTGTTTGACTTTTTGGAGGAGCGACTAATCGTAAAAGATCGAGTTTACCATACCTATCAGGAGGGAAGCGTCAAAGTAGAAGGGTTTATTGAAGATTATGCTTTTCTAATTGCCGCCGCTTTAAAATTATACAGTAGCACGACAGAAATTCGTTACCTCAATTTTGCAGACAAATTTGCTTTAAAATCAATGGCGCTTTTTGACGATCCGAATTCTGAAATGTTTCAATACACTTCCGAAAACTCGATCTATCCTTCGATGGTTCAAATTGACGATGGCGTAATTCCTTCCCCAAACAGTACGATGGCAAACAACCTTTTCCTTTTGGGAATTTTGTTAGAAAACAAAATCTATGCTGAGCAGGCGGATAAAATGCTTAAAGCTGCCAGCAATGATGTTTTGAATAGTGTTTCTGATTATAGTGTTTGGGCATCGCTCTACGCCAGCAAAGTTTTTCCTTTTGTTGAAATCATCGTAATGGGAGATAAAGCCAAAGCCTATACTTCGGTCTTATTGAAAAATGATCTTCCAAATTCAATACTTCAAGCCAGTGTCTCGGATGTTTATTTACCCCTTTTTGAAAACAGGTATGTCGCTGGAGAAACCTTAATTTATGTTTGCAAAAACAAAGTGTGTCGATTGCCGACCAGTGACTTGGAAGTCGCGCTCAAAGAAATTAAGGCGATTCACAATGAAGACGACTCCAATGCTATTTTCCGGTACATAAATAAACGGTAAGCCTAAGTCTTTTTTATAGAATAAGCCTCCTGAAGACTTAAAGTGTTTTTATGTTGATATTCCTCCACATCACTTTGATGCCTCCACCATCGTGAATCTGAAGCGCAATAGCGCCTTTGCCAGCTCCAATTTTTTCATCACTTAGGCAAACCATCTTTTTTCCATTGAGCCATGTGGTTACTTTTTCACCAACTACTCTTATTTTCATTTTATTCCATTCTCCCATTTTTAGGGCTTTGTCTTTTTTTGCGTCTGGTTTGATTAACCATCCCCTTCCGTAGGATTCATAGATTCCACCCGTATCATGATTTGGTGGAGCAACTTCTACTTGCCAGCCGCTTATTTTGGTGCCCTCCAAAGTAGATCTAAAAAACACACCACTGTTGCCATTGGCTTCTTGTTTGAATTCAAGGGTGAGTATAAAATCATCATAAAACTTATCTGTCGATAGGTAGCCATATTTTTCCTCAGGACCACTTTCACAAATCAAGACCCCAGCTGCAACATACCATTTTTCAGTTCCGTGAATGTTCCATCCTTCAAGGTCAGAACCATTAAAAAGAGAAGTTTTCTGGGCCGTGGCACTTGCCATTGTCGCTAGACTAAACAGAATTATAAAGATATTTTTCATTTAGTTTTAAATTATATTTATTACTAATTTATTATAAATATTTGATTTATGATTGGCAGAACTTTCTTTTTTTAAAATCACTATTCAGATCAATCAATTGGAAGTGCTTTTTATAAATAAAGGATTTTCTTTAATACGGTAACAATCTCTTCATCAATTGAATTAACTATTCTATGTTTTTATATAATCTTTCGAGAATACAATCCTTTTAAATTATGTTTAAATATTTTCCCCGCTGCATAAATATTCAATGAAGTCAAACTTTGCGGAGTGGAGGGCAGCTCTGCCGCTTAGAGGATTAGCGTTTAGAATGAAAAGCTAGTGATACGCTAATATATTTAGAATGTTTTTTGATTCGCAAAACAAGTTCTAATGGTTTTCTGTCAGAGCTTTCTCGAATACATTTCATAAGTAGGTTTTAAGATTAGGGTACCTAAGTATATATAAAAAAGATGTCCTAAGAATCCATTAAAAAACAGAAAAAAGGCATAAAAAAAAGCCGAAGCAAACACTTCGACTTTAATTGTAGCGAGAGGGGGGCACGATCCCCCGACCTCCGGGTTATGAATCCGACGCTCTAACCAGCTGAGCTACCTCGCCATTTAAGATTGCAAATATAAAATAAAAACTGACAGTAAAAACTGACAGTATGAAACATTGGAAATTAACAATTGGAAGAGAAAAAAAACAACATTTCATTAATCTTTATTTTAAAGGTAAACGATATCGTTATTGGAATGGTAAATCAATTGGAGTGAATTTATCTGTAAAACATAATCTTGAATTATTAAAATCAGCTTTTGAATTAAAATTGATGCAAGGATGGTCTCCCGAAAAGCTTACTTTTCAATCTAAAAAAGAAGAATTATCTATAGTAGAGATTTTAGAATTGGGTTTGGAAAACAAAACATCTCAAGGATGTTCACAGAGGTATTTAAAAGATATCAAAAGAGTAATTAAACTTTGGATTGAATTCGAAGAGACTTATCATTATAAAGGTTTACTAATTACTCAATTAAATAAGGAGTACTTATCTAAATTCCTTATTAGACCTAACTGGAGTCCAAAAACTCAAAGGACAATTAAGTCAACATTAGGCCCGCTGCTTTCCAGACCTCAATTAATAAATGCTATAAAACTTCATAAACCTATGAGTAAGCTTCACAAACCAATTGAAAATATCTCTGAGGTGTTAGGTGAGATTTTTAAATTTAATAATAATCTTCATTTATGCTGTTTGATAACTTATGGATGCCTCTTAAGACCACACAGAGAGGTCAGAGAGCTTACTTGGGGGGACTTTACAACAGATTTGACTCATATCAAATTATCAGGAAGTAGAAATAAATCAGGTAGAAATAGGATAGTTCCTGTACCATCATTTGTTAGAGAAATATTGAAGAAATCAGATAATAATCTCAACATCTTTACAGGAACGGACAAGTCACTTAACCCAGACTATTTTAAGACCATTTGGAGTAGGTTTAAGAGAGTTTCCAAGCTAATTGAACAAGACCAAACACTTTACTCATTCAGACACTCAGGAGCTATAGACATATTCAAAAGAACAGGGAGTATAACAAAGCTACAGAGGGCGATGGGACATTCATCTATAAATGTTAGTTTGACTTATCTAAGAGGGCTAGAAGTGCCTGAGCTAACTGAAGGGGATATGCCGATGATATAAAAAAACCTATCATAAAGATAAATTTTTGAAATGAAATTATTTAGAGTATGCTCCATCTGGTGCTTTGCCCCAAATTCCTACCATTAAAATTAATAGAATAACTACATAAAAAATAATTTGAGGGATATCAGGTATTCCGGCGCTAAATGGAGCTGATGGATTACCAAAAAACTCAATTGATACCTCACTTACTTCAGATATTGGAGTTCCTGATTCTTTAAGTTGCTTTAAATTAAACGCAGTATTATGCTGAAATGCTCTTAAAAATGTAGCAACTTGAATTCCACCATAAACAGATATTAATGAGAAGAAAGATATCATTGCTTTACCATAAGTAGGAAAATTTAATTCACGACTTCTTCTAACCAAATAAAAATTTATTGCTAATAAAATAAAAATTGCTATGGTATAGGAAGCGTTCTGTTGGAATTGTGCTTGTGAAACGCTTAATATTTCAAATTCGTTCATCTTGTTTGATTTATAATTAATAAGCAACTAATATAAGAAAACTTAAAATATCTCTAAACCGTTTCTTTCTTCCTGAACTTAAAAAGGGAGATATGCCGATGATTTAAATCCTATTCATCTAAACGGTATTCCTATAAACTATATTGCAACGGGGTATTGAATTCACATTTAGGGGTATTGAATTCATATTTCACAAAATAATTATCTAATTACTCTTAACATCCCTTATAACTAGTCTTTGACATAATCATTAAACACTTTATAGCGTATATATGATGATGATTTAAAAGGAGAGCCAGGTATTTAGTCTTTATTTATATGATTTATTAATTGCAATTAATAAGGTCTCTCCTGTTTTAATAAACCACTTGAAGTATTCCTCCCACAGTTCCTCATTGTTTAAATCGCAGCTTCGACTAGTTAAAATCCTAGATGCCTTTTTTTCAGGTAATGCCAACCATTCTAATTCAAGTTCTCCACATAAAGATTCAAATAACTCTTTTTTAGCTTGAACCTTATCATATATATCTTGTTGGTTTATGTAGATGTATAACGTCAGCTATGGGCTTTGTTTGTATAAGTTTTAATGATTTATATATGATTATTGAGGCTGATGGTGAGAAAGGTTCTTCAAGAGAACAAGGTGTTGAATTACATTTCGAACAAAAAAGCGATAGCATAATAACCATTCGTTTTATCGGAGAAGATGTTGAGAAAACTAAAAATCACTTCATAATGAAATCGCTGGACACTCTGAGTTTATCTGCAGATGAAGGAGAAGTGTTTGGAGAGCTAATAAGAGTAAAACAGGCTTCACCAAAAAAGTAATAAAAACACCTATTCCTCTCGATATTTAATTTATAATCTTCGTATTTGTGCTGTATTTGTTGGCACTTGGAGAGACACATTTTAAGGGCTATTTAAGATGCCTTCGTGCTTAACTCTACCGCTTTGACATCTTGCTTAATTTGGTCATCTAAAGCCTTTTGACGCTCTTTGGCGAAGCTCATCCATTTAGCTGATGTTGTCTGCATATTATTCCACCATTCTATTGCTTTAGGCTAGTTTAACTTATTTATTATATTTAAGTGTTAAATAATCAACACTATGAAAAAGCTCATTATTATTTTAAGCACCTTTATATTGATTTATGCTTGTGGAAAAGACTCAGAAGCAGCAACTAATACTGTTCAATATACCTTGACGGTAACGGCAGATAACGGTGGAAGTGTAACTGATGGCGGAACTTATGATGAAGGAACACAAGTAACTATTACTGCAAGCGCTAATGAATTTTATATTTTTAGTGGATGGGAAGGGAATGATTCAAATGAAAATAGCATTAGAATTCAAATTAATTCTGATTTAGAAATCACAGCTAATTTTGAAAGCACTCTTGAATTATATTCAGAATTTACTGATATATCCGAAGCAAATGTTTCATCAAAAGGGCCTTTCGCTATTTGGTGGGATAAAAGGTATTCAATAGAATATGAGAATTTGATTTTAGAAATGCTTTTAAAATCTCGTAATAAGATTATCAATGAATTAGGCTTTTTAGATCCTGTAAATATTGAAAATGGTAAATTAATTAATATTTATCTTCATCAAACTGGAACTCCTGATGTTTTTGGCCAATACAATTGGAATGCAAGTATGAGGGGGGGGGCGTACGGACCATATGTGACAATGCCATATGGACAATATCTTAATCAGGGTTATGATGCTGGAACTGGTACTTTGCTCCACGAAAATTTTCATATTTACCAGAGCAGATACTTTAGTAATATCGCAAATGGTAATGATTGGGCTTGGTATATTGAGACAACAGCACAATGGTTTGAATTGTTTTACAATAATTATGAAGAATCTTTTGTTGAAGTTGGATCCCTAACTAATATTCCACACGTAGCTTTATGGCATAAAACTTTCAGAGGGAGTCAAGGTAATGGAACAATTAACGATCCACAAACGTGGACCTATGAAGTTCATCAATACGCTTTACACGCATTTTTATTCTATTTAACGGAAATAAAAGGAGTTAATCCTAATATTATAACAAGAGCATTTCTTATTAATAGTGGTTATACTCCACAAGAATATTATTTTAATGAAATACCTGAATTCAGAGCCTATTTTGCTGATTGGGCTGCAGCAAATACATCAAATCTAAATTATCTAACCAGAGAACAAGTAGAAAGATCTAATACTGAATTACAACAATATGGAGGGGATGATATCGGTTTTAATGATTACAGCATTGAAGTTGATGGCAATAATGCCAATGGAACATTTTCTCCCTCTGTTAATTTAAAACCCAGAAGTTGGGCTTATAATGTAGTGAAAGTAAATAATTCAGCAAATAAATCTTTCAATATTTCCTTCAATGGAGAAGAAAATGGATCTGAAGGAGCAATTTCATTTTTTGAACTAAGAATCGTAAAGAAAGCAGATGAAAATAATTACATCACAACTAATTTTGAAATTGAGAATGGCTTAACTGGAAATAAAACTGTAACATTAAACGAAAATGAAGATGAGTTTTATATTGTTGTAGTATCAGTCCCAGAATATTTTTCTGGGAATCAAAATTATAATTATTCAATAAGTATTTCTGAATAAAACTAAACAACAGGCATATCCTCTTCAGTAAGTTCTGGTATTTCTAGTCCTCTTAAATATGTCAGGTGGAGAATTATCACTCGTAGAGAAAGCAGTGTAATATATCTTAGATGATTATTTACAGCGGAAGTCTTTAGCTTAAGGCTAGATTATATTATTTCATTATACTTAAATCTAACCCTGCTAAATAATGCTAAAAAGTGACATATGTATTTTTTTAAATCGTTCAATAATTATAATTTAGTTGATTAATCATAAATCAATTTAAAATGAATAAGTATTTAATTAAAAGAGAGATTGAAGGAGCATACCAAATACCAAGTGAAAAACTAGATGAAATTGGACAAGGTTCTGAAGCAGTATTAATTGCTATGAGGAATGAAGGAAAGAAAATTGAACAAGAGCATAGTTATATTGCTGGGAATAATGTTTTTTGTGTCTATAACGCAGAATCTGAAGATATCATAAAAGAACACGCTGAACGTGCAGGGGTTCCTGCAAATGAAATAACTTTAATCTCAAGCATATTAGAGCATAATACCAGTAATGACTAAATCATCGGCATATCATCTCCAATAAGTTCTGGTATTTATAGTCCTCTTAAATATGTCACCTGGAGAATCATTAAGCGTAGAGAGTTTGGATTAATAGTAAAACTACGAAGTTAAGCAGGGAGAGTAGTTACATTAAGCATAATATTCGTTTTAAGTAACGAATGTATAATAATTCTGAGCTATTAAAAATAAAGTTTTCCTTAGGATAGCTTGTCTAAATGAAAATCTAAAAAAGGAAATTAGAGAAATACAGCATAAAAGATACCCAGAAGTTACCTAGAAAGAAAAAAAGGAGTCCGATATTTTTCGTAACCCCTTGTTATTAATGGAGCCAACGATGAGAATTGAACTCACGACCTCTTCCTTACCAAGGAAACGCTCTACCCCTGAGCTACGTCGGCAAAAAAAAAGAGAGCGGGAGACCGGGCTCGAACCGGCGACAATCAGCTTGGAAGGCTGAAGCTCTACCAACTGAGCTACTCCCGCATTTTTTACTGATGCAAAGATCAGTAATTTATTTCAATATTTCAAATATTTTTACTCTAGTGGGGAGAGCAGGATTCGAACCTGCGAAGACGTAGTCAGCAGATTTACAGTCTGCCCTCGTTGGCCGCTTGAGTATCTCCCCCAAGCTTTTAAACATAAAAAAAGAACTTATTAAAATACCTGTTTTACGAAGCATTTAAGAGCCGATGGAGGGACTCGAACCCACGACCTGCTGATTACAAATCAGCTGCTCTAGCCAGCTGAGCTACATCGGCTTTTGTGTCTTCTTGTTTCTCCAAATATCGTTTTACTAATAAACGTTACTTTGAATATCAAAATAAACACGAGCGCAAATATAAAAGGATTTATTTTAAAAAAAAGAAGAATTCCTATAAATTAAGTTGTGATTCTTTACTAGGCAGCATCTTTGGTTTAAAAGAGTTGATAAAGTCAAGTATATCCTGCAAAAAGAAGCAGAACAAACTCCTTGTTTCAAGGGTTTTTATCCCTAAAAAATTGAACCATAATGATGCTTTTGTTTGTTTTTAGGCTCCTAATTTAATCACAACCTTCTATTTCAATATAACAGAGGGCAATATCTAAGGTAGGTTTGTCCTAAAAAAGCAATTGTAGTCTTAAAGCTTTCTGAAATAAAACCAATTCTATTCAACAATTAAGTTTTAAACTTAATACCTATTAATTATAAAATTAAACTTAGCCTTGAAATATTTTAGCCTGGCACCGGCAGTAGGTTTAGAAATAACAGAAGTTCATTTTATTAAAAAAATCAACCTTGAGCTCTAACTTTTTCTTTTCTTCTTTTGAGAATCCTTTCGGCCGAGTCAGAAGCGCTATTGATGGCTTCCTCGAAACTTTTAGCCACCTTCTTAACAATTACGTCGTCGCCAGGGATACCGATTTTCATTTCTACAAATTTATTGATTCGATCTGAACTATTTTCAACTTTAGTGTAAACATAAACATCAATGATGTGGTCATAGAAATTTGTTATTTTATGAATTCTTTTTTCAGCGAACTCAATAAGTTTAGTGTCGGCAACATAGTTGATGGATTGAAAATTAATGTTCATAATATATAGCGTTTAGGTTAGGTTATTTTTTTGTTCCTCTAGGGTGGGCTTTGGCATAAATCTGTTGAATCTGTTTCATACTCGTGTGGGTATATATTTGTGTTGCAGCCACACTTTCGTGACCTAACAAATCTTTAACTGCGTTTAGGTCTGCGCCATTGTTCAATAAATGAGTCGCAAAACTGTGCCGCAACATATGAGGACTTTTCTTGACCTTAGTGGATACCTTACTAAAATAGTTCTTTACAGTTTTATAAACAAATCCGTCTGATAGTTTTTTCCCTTTAATGCCGCAAAAAAGAAATTGTTCTTCAACAATTAAATCAAGTTTGTTTCTTTCTGAAACATAAGCCCTAATACACTCAATTGGTTCTGCCAACAAAGGTATCAGTCTTTCCTTATTCCTTTTGCCCAGTACCTTTAAAGCGCCCTCTGAGAGGTCTATGTTGTTGGTTTTTAAATCGATCAACTCCGTTCGGCGCATCCCCGTGTAATAAAGCAGAGTAACAATGGTTCTTTCCAATACACCTGTATAGTCTGAAGTGAAAAAATCACCATCCAGTAAAAGGGAAATTTCGTTGGTAGAAAAAGGAACATTGACTTTTTTAGATTCTTTTAAAGGTCGATGAAGTTTTAATGGAGAAACGGTTATCAACTCTGTCTTAAGAAGAAACTTATAATAAGACCTTAAAACTGAAATTTTTCTGTTTATGGTCCGATGACTGTTGCCTTTCTCAACCAAGGCAACGATCCAAGATCGGATAAAGTTGTAGCTAATTTTTTCAATATTTTTTGTCTGGAAGGTGTCAAGACAATAGTCTTGAAAATCGTAAAGGTTTCCTTGATAAGCAATCCGAGTGTGCTCAGAATACTTTTTCTCAAAGGAAATATAAGCAAGAAAACGATCTATGGACATAAAAAAACGTTGTAAAACAAAGTTAAAAACTTATTGTCTTACAACGTGTTAATCGCTTGTTAAATATAAAGCTTATTGGTTTTCTTGGTCGCGAAGGCCTTGAACATACTGTGCGTGCTGAATCTTCACACGATTTTTCACAGAAGGCTTTGTGAATTGTTTGCGACTTCTTAATTGGCGCATTCCGCCAGTTTTGTCAAATTTTCTTTTAAAGCGCTTTAAAGCTCTATCGATGTTTTCTCCGTCTTTTACAGGTATAATTATCATAATTTAGGCACCTCCTTTCGTTAAATGTGGGCAAATATAATAACTTTAATCCTAAAGTAAGCCTAGGAAATAGAGAATTTTATTATTTAAGAAGATTACGGGCAATGACAAGTTTTTGAATTTCACTTGTCCCTTCACCGATCGTACATAGTTTTGAATCCCTGTAAAATTTCTCAACCGGATAGTCCTTAATAAAGCCATAGCCGCCATGAATCTGTACCGCTTCGTTGGCAACACGAACACAGGTCTCAGAAGCAAATAGTTTTGCCATGGCACCTATCTGCGTAACGTTTTTACCATTATTTTTATCCTCACCTGCTTTATGAGTAAGCAAAGTAGCGGCTTCAATATCAGTAGCCATTTCTGCCAGTTTGAACGAAATACCCTGAAAACTACTAATTGCTTTGCCAAATTGCTTGCGCTCTTTAGAATACTTTAACGCAGCATCAAACGCTCCTTTGGCAATCCCCAATGAAAGTGCGGCAATGGAAATTCGACCACCGTCCAATATCTTCATACATTGAACAAACCCCTCTCCTACTTCACCCAATCGGTTACTGTCTGGAATTCGACAATTATCAAAAACCAACTCAGCAGTTTCGGAAGCACGCATTCCTAATTTATTTTCTTTTTTACCCGAAGAAAATCCAGGAGTTCCTTTTTCAATGACAAAAGTTGTCATTCCGCGACTGTCTCCTTTTTCACCGTTACGAAAAACGACTACGGCCATATCACATGATTTTCCATGTGTAATGAAGTTTTTAGTTCCATTCAATACCCAAAAATCTCCCTCCTTTTTTGCGGTAGCATTCATCCCCTGTGCATCAGAACCAGTTTCTTGTTCGGTCAAACCCCATGCGCCGATCCATTCACCAGAAGCCAACTTGGGCAACCATCGCAGTCTTTGCGATTCGTTTCCAAAAAGGTAAGTGTGAGTAGTCGCCAAAGAGTTATGTGCAGCAATGGAAAGTCCAATCGAAGGATCTACTTTAGAAATTTCTTCAATGATGGTGATGTATTCATGATAACCCAATTCTGAGCCGCCATAAATTTCTGGAATTAAAATGCCCATAAAGCCTAATTCTCCAGCTTTACGGAGCAAGTCAGCTGGAAAAAACTCAGCTTCATCCCAATCCATAACATGAGGTCGAATGAATTGTTCTGAAAATTCTTTGGCTGCATCAGCAACCATTTTTACGGTTTCCCCATAATTTACGTCAACGGCATTGTCAGTATCTAGCATAGTAAAAAGAATCAATACAAATATAAACTTATTCTGCTGATCTTCAAGGAATCAAAACCCGTAATATGAAATAAATCTTCTAATATTATTTTCTTTTGTCGTGTTCTTAGTTTAATGATTTCAGTAGATTCCTCCTTGTTTATATAGGGTATTCGGGATAAATCATAGAGTGAAGCCTCTGAGATTTTTATTTTTTTTAGTTCAGGAAGTTTTTGAATTTCAAAATGATTTTTAACGTTATCAACCACCAAGGAGTCTAAGCCATAAACTTCATAAAGCTGATCTAGCGTTGAAAATCCTTTGATATATTTTCGGTATTTCACAATCCTAGAAGAGAGAACCTTTCCTATGCCTTTAACTTTTAAAAAATCAAATTCTTCAACTTCGTTTATGTCTTTTTTTAAATTTTTAAAAACCTTTTCTTTTTTATATTTAGTAAAATTAGGGAATTTTAAAAACGGCTTTATTGACTCAAATAGCGAGTCTTCCATTTGAGTGATGCGTTTAAATTCAGCTGCTGAATTGATGAACTTTCCAGATTTTCTAAAAGCGAACAAACGATCAATCGTGTTTTTCTCTATTCCCAAAACATAGGCGTGATAGTCCGTCAAGTAGTTTGGATTGAAAGGATGAATAATATTGTTTCTCTTTTTTTGGGCGCCAATCATGGAGTCTATGAACGCCTGATGTCTTTCCATTTCACCTACCGCCAGAGGAGCAGTAGTTTCGTAGGAGAGGGTTTCTAATAAAAAAGAATACAGAAGCAAAATTGCAGCCAAAAGCAAAATTGCGTAGCTCCGGGGTTTTGTTAGGGTAAAAATGGGGCGGCGGAATCTCATTCCCTACTATGCCTTTTTTAGTGTTCCTATGGCTTTTAAATAACGTGACAACTCCTCTTTAACCTTTGGGAAAAGGACAATCAGGCCAATCATGTTCGGGAAAACCAAAGCCAATATCATGGCATCTGAAAAAGTCCAAACTGCTGACATATCCCCTGCTGCTCCAATCACGATGAAAATCAAAAATAAAACCTTATAGGTTAAATCTGAAATTTTGCTTTTTCCAAAAACAAACATCCAAGATTGCAAACCATAATAGGACCATGAAATCATTGTTGAAACAGCAAATAATACAACTGCAAGGGTTAAGAAAGGTCCTGAAAAGGAAATGTATTTTGCAAAAGCAGCTGCAGTAATCGCAGCACCCTCGACCTCTAATCCGTCAATCATTACTTTTCCACCTACACCTCCATACTCAAAAACAGAACTGTCTCCATTAAAAATAATAATCACCAATGCGGTCATCGTACAAATTACTACCGTATCTATAAAAGGTTCTAAAAGCGCAACCAATCCTTCGGAGGCTGCATATTTGGTTTTAACCGCTGAGTGTGCAATCGAAGCAGATCCTGCTCCTGCTTCGTTAGAAAAGGCAGCCCTACGAAAGCCCGTAATCAAGACTCCCAATAGTCCTCCTAATCCTGCCTGAGGGCTAAAAGCTTGAGAAAAAATCATTCCAAAAGCATCGTCTACAAAGCTGAAGTTTCCTATTATTATATAGAGGCAGGCCAGGATGTACATTAATGCCATAAAAGGAACTATTTTTTCAGTAACAGATGCAATTCTTTTAATCCCTCCAATAATAATAATACCTACAAAAACCATCATAATAAGTCCAATAATAGTTCTTGCATTTCCGCCAGTCAAATCAAACAAACTTACCAATTGCATGGCAGCCTGATTGGATTGCGCAGCATTACCGCCTCCGAAAGAAGCTCCTATACACAAAACTGCAAAAATAACTGCGAGTACCTTACCAATTTTTTCAAATCCTCTTTCTTTAAAACCCTTTGTCAAATAATACATCGGACCTCCATAAACCGTTCCGTCTTCTCCAATATCTCGATATTTTACACCCAAGGTGCATTCTACAAATTTGGTTGACATTCCCAATAGACCACACAAAATCATCCAAAAAGTTGCTCCTGGGCCACCCACGGCAATTGCCAGCGCTACTCCAGCAATATTTCCATTACCTACAGTTCCTGAAACAGCAGTAGTTAGGGCCTGAAAATGACTGACTTCTCCCGTTTTACTTTCATCCACAATTGTTCCTTTAATGTCACCTTCAATGGCCAATTCTGGGTCTCCTGCCTCATGATGGTCTAGCTTGTCAAATTTTCCTGTTACGATATTTACTGCCGTAGGAAATCTTCGGATATTTACAAAACCAAAGTAGACTGTGAAAAACAATGCCCCACCAACCAACAATAAAATGATGGTAGGGATTGATGTCCCTGGAAAATCATGGAGTACTACATCTCCCCACCAATTGGCAACTGGAGTAAAAGCATCATTGATCCTTTCGTCTAATCCGCGCTCCTGAGCGCTTGCAAAGGAAGTAGACGCAAATAAAAACAATATTGTAAATTTAACTCTAGTCAAAAATGTAGTTTTCATAAAATTTTTAATTCTTGTGGAACGCAATATCGAAAAAATAAATCGATAAAAAATTAATCTAAACGAAACATAGTGTTTAATTTATTAATTGAATTGGTGTTTCCCAGCACAATTAGTTTTGTATTCTGCTCCAACTTAAGGTTGGCGGGAGGGTTAATCGTTAATTTACCTTTAGCATCTCTAAATCCCACAACATTGCAATTTGTGTTTTTTCTTATCTCCAATTCAGAAATCGATCGATTCAAAAATTTTTCAGGTAATCTATTGAAAATTCTTCTAAATTAGGGCTTTCGTCTCCAACCCAACTTAGCTCATCAATGAAGCTGATCAAATCGGGTACGACCAATAAGGATCCCATGTGGTCTCCACCTATACGGTCAGGCATGACCACATGGTTTGCACCTGCATGAATTAGCTTTGACTGATTAAAATCATCAGAAACTCGACTCACAATAATTAAATCGGGATTCAATTGACGGGCAGTAAGTACCACAAAAAGATTGTCAACGTCATCAGGCAAAGCGCTGATCAAATATTTTGCGTTTTTAATATTTGCAAGCTCTAAAACCTTGTCCTCTCGGGCATCGCCGGCAATGAATTTTATTTGTTTGTCGGAACGAGAAATTAAAGTTGGATCTTTTTCTATAACTACAAAAGTGTGCTTGTGTTTAAGAAGACGAGCCCCCGCTTGAATCCCATTCCGACCGTACCCACAAATCAGGGTGTGATCTTTAAGTTTTGCTGTCATTTTTTTAGTTTTTATAATTTTAAGTTGTTCAAAAACGCGATCATTTAAAAAGTAAACCGTCAACTGTTTGACCGCATAAGCAAAAACCGTTAAACAAATTAAGATAAAGAATAATGTAAATAGCTTTGCTTCCTGGGACAAAGGCGCAACCTCTCCAAAACCAACAGTGCTTATCGTGATTACGGTCATATAGAGCGCATCGATTATGCCAATATTTGGAATTAAAAGGTAGAAGCCAATAAATCCTATCAAAAAAACGATTAGAATAAGTATGCTAGGTTGAAGGAAGGGGGAGCTAAGTTTTTTCAAATCATAAATCAAAAACAGAGGTTCGCTTGGTGTAAACTATGTCCTTTAATTTTAGCCAAAAAGCCAAAGTTAAATAAATGATAAAACCTCCTACAATGGTTGTAAAAGAGGCATATATAAAAAATAAACGAACGCTTTTAACATTCATTCCAAGGGTTTCGGCCAAGCGTGTGGAGACAGCAAAGCCGTGCTTTTCAAAATAATGACGCAAGGAGGTGATTTTACTCATGAGACTAAATTACGGGTTTTTCTTTAAAAAAATGATACCCCAACGCACACTTTAAACATCTTTTTTTATCGCAATAGTATTGCTTAAGATGTAACAAACTTTGTGATTCTAATGCTGAATTGTATTTGCCACCCAATCGAGTAAACCCATCAGTGTATTTATTTTTCTCTAATGGAATCTTTTCCATCCACTGAATCAACAAATTGTCTACATCCAATCCATGATGTTTGGCATGAGCAAATCGTATGGGAATCAAACTGTTAATCAAGATGAGATCCAAGAACTCTTTGGAAATTTTCTTTGAACTACTTTTTCCTTTTTTTTCAAATCCGAAATGTGTTTTCCAAAAGTCAGAGACACCGATATCCAACACCCAATTCAAGTCTTTGATGTCCTGAGTATTAATCAATTTTGAAAAAACCTGTGGGCTATGGCTGTAAAACTGAGCCAATTGTGACAACCGAATGGTGGGGAAGTTTGGGGGTCTTAATCTACCAAACGAAACATTTGTGGCAATATTTCTTGGAATTTTATATTTTGTTTCCAGAAAAAGATAATTGGACTTTAAAGTTTTATGGTAAGGCTCCTCTATTTCTTTTTTTAACAAACCAGAAAGACTGAAAAAAAGAGCTTCTAGTGCAATCGGGTCATGAGCATTTTTTCGAATAATTGAAAATGAGATTTATTGTGCCCACTTTAAAAAAGCATTTCCGTTGACATTCAAACCAAAGTTTTTTGCCAACAACTGAAATAAAGTTGCCTCCCAGTCATTCTTGTTGGCTTCCAATAAATTGAAAATCAAATTCACCTTTTCCTCCAAACGTTCGATGTAGAGCCTTTCTATCCAGTTTTTCCATTTGACTTTTGGATAATTATTGAAAAGTCGCTCACAGGGAATCCAATTTGGTGATTGATCAAATTGTTTTTGATAAAGTTTGATTAAATTTTCAGGGATAATCTTAGATAATTCGAGGCTTGGCATCATACTTCCCGAGGGATAGCAAACCTCAACATCATTATTCCAAACTACATGAAGAATTACTGAATCATAGGCACCATCAAGATGATGCCTGTGATGGTACCAAGATGAGGCGTCTAGATGTAGCTCAACGTTTCCAGCCCAGAGTGTTTCGCCAATCCAGATTTTAGCATTAGAAAAATCTGGGCCAGAACCACTGGTGGGAATACCTGGCGAGATCACTTGAATCAATTCCCCTTGAACTGTAAAAAGCTGTTGAGATTCAAACTTTTGAAAACGCCATAAATAATGAAGGAAGTCTTCTTTCATTAAAATTTGGGGGCAATAAATTTATTTGAGGCTTAGGCGACCTCTCCTTTCCAATCTAATATTCCACCTAACAAATTAAAGGTGGTTTCAAATCCCATTTGGGACATCACTTGACAGGCTTGAGCACTTCTCGCGCCCGATCGACAGTAAACATAATAACTCGCCGACTTATCTAGTGATTCTAATCCTTGCATAAAAGTTTCAGGATTTCGTATATCGAGTTGTTTTGCTTCAGGAATACATCCAGCTTCAAACTCTTCTGATGTTCTTACGTCTAATATAATCGATTTTTTATCAGCAGACTGCTGATTACTCCATTGTTCTTGAGTTAAATCCATAGTTTTTTTTCAAAAATAGGCCCTTAATTCATCATAAAAAAAAATTAGCAATTATTTTTTAACTGAAGAAATATTCATTATATTTGTGCATACAATTGTTGTGCAAACAAATATGGGGCAAATTGAACTTACAAAAAACACTGTGGTGGGTTTACTCAAAGCCAGCAGTAAAGCAGAAGACCTTTTAGCCAAGGTTTTGAAACCTTATGAAATATCTCTCCAACAGTTCAATGTACTCAGAATTCTTAGAGGTCGCAAAGAAAAACCTGCTAATTTGAGCACCATTCAAAAAAGAATGGTTCACAAAAACAGCAATACTACAAGATTAATCGATAAATTAATAGAAAAATTTTTGGTGGAACGAAAAATATGTGAAGAAAATCGTAGGAAAATCGAACTCATTATTACTCCAAAAGGGAAATCAATTTTATCTGAATTGGATTTGGTGATCGAAATAGCCGAAACCGAAATATTAAAACCTCTAGATTTAGAAGAACAAAAATCTTTAAGAAAATTACTAAATAAAATTAATTTAAATTAACAATCAATCTATTAAACATGAAAAAACTATCAAAAACTATCTTATTTTATTCTTTATTATTATTCGCCTTTACGGTTGGAAATGCGCAAGAATCATCTATTAATTTAGAATCAAGCAATATTCGCTGGTATGGTGAGCAAATCACCGGAAAAGAACATTTTGGAGACCTGAAATTTAAAGCTGGTAACATCACAATTAAAGACAATAATGTGGTATCGGGTGAATTTATCGTAGACATGACCAGCATGAGCGTGGAAGACCTTAGTGGGGGAATGAAAGAAAAACTTGAAGGACATCTAAGTTCAGATGATTTTTTCTCCATAAAGAATTTTACTGAATCTAAACTAGTTATTACTGAAAACACGGGAGTTACTGATGGCGTCCAAAGCTTAAACGGAACACTTACCATCAAAGACATCGAACATCCTATTGTATTTACAATGTCATTAGCGGGAGGAGCTGCCAAATCTGATTTGATTTTTGATCGCTCCAAGTACAATGTGAAATTTAGATCTGGTAATTTTTTCGAAAATCTCGGAGACAAACTTATCCTAGACGACATCAAATTAGAAGTGAGTTTGGTTATGAATGCTGAATAAGTAATATAAAATTCATTAAGACTTTAAATACAAATATATTTTATTCTATATTTGTATTATGAATATTAAAAAGGAAATTAAAAGTTGGTGGAACGAATTATTTTAATCGATTCGTGAAACTGCTATTATCTAAATATAAAAGGCTTGTCATCACGACAAGCCTTTTTTAATTTTAGAATATGAAACCAAAGAAAAAAACATATAAATTACATTCCGAGCATAAAAAAATACTTGCTGATACCTTGACGCCTGTAAGTGTTTATCTTAAAATTAGGGATCAATTTCCGCACAGCCTTTTGCTGGAGAGCAGTGACTATGATGCGCATACCAACAACTTCTCCTATATCTGCTGCAACCCAATCGCCTCAATAAGCATTCAGAACGGAATGATTGACTATCGATTCCCTGATGGGACAAACGAAATCCTTGAGCTGAGCTTAACGGATAGTGTGCCAGAATTGATAGAGGATTTTTCTAGACAATTTGAAAGTGGCAGTTATCCTTTTAAATTCATAACAAATGGTTTGTTTGGCTACATCGCCCATGATGCAGTAAAGCATTTCGAATCAATTGAATTGAATGAAGAAAAAGATAGTCTAGACATTCCTGAGATATACTATGCAGTGTATCAGAATATAATTGCAATTAGTATTTTCAATCACGAAGCACACTTGTTCTCCCACTCTTTTGATAAAGGACATAATTTAAAAAAAATAGAACAGCTGTTAAGAGGTGATAATATTGCCACTTATGGTTTTGAGAAAAAGGGAGAAAAAAAGTCTAATCTTACGGATGATGAATTTATAGATTATGTGAATAAAGGAAAAGAACATTGTTTCCGTGGCGATGTATTCCAGTTGGTGTTGTCTAGAAGGTTTTCACAAGAATTTAGTGGAGATGAATTTAACGTTTATAGAACTTTGCGTTCTGTAAACCCCTCTCCCTATCTTTTCTTTTTTGATTATGGAGACTTTAAAATCTTTGGGAGCTCGCCCGAAGCTCAACTTATTGTTGAAGACGGTGTCGCTGAAATTCACCCAATTGCAGGAACTTTCCGAAGATCAGGAAATGACGAAGAGGACACTCAATCGGCAAAAAGATTGGCCGAAGACCCAAAAGAAAATAGTGAGCATGTAATGTTAGTTGATTTAGCAAGGAATGACCTCAGCAGAAACGGAACAGATGTTAAAGTTGAAAAAAATAGAGAAATTCAATTCTTTTCTCATGTGATCCATTTGGTGTCAAAAGTGACAGGGAGATTAAAGTCGAAAGCAAAAACTTTTCAGGTGGTTGCAGACACTTTCCCTGCTGGAACCTTAAGTGGTGCTCCAAAACACAAAGCACTTCAACTCATTGATCGTTATGAAAAAACTTCAAGAAATTTTTATGGAGGGGCCTTGGGATACATGGATTTTAAAGGGAACTTTAATCATTGCATAATCATACGTTCTTTTTTAAGTAAAAATCAAAAATTGCATTATCAGGCAGGAGCTGGTATCGTCGCCAAATCTGTTCCGGAAAACGAATTACAAGAAGTATACAACAAACTCGGTGCTTTAGACAAGGCATTAAGTTTAGCTGAAAAATTATAAATTAATAAAGATGAAAAAAGTATTCGTCATCGATAATTACGATTCCTTCACCTATAACCTCGTTCACTATTTAGAAGAACTTGGCTGTGATGTGACTGTCAAAAGAAATGATTGTTTTGAATTGAAAGAGTTAGAGCAATATGAATACATTTTGCTTTCCCCAGGACCAGGTATTCCTGATGAGGCAGGTCTTTTGAAAGAGGCTATAAAAATGTATGCACCTTCAAAAAAAATATTAGGCGTTTGTCTTGGACAACAAGCCATTGGTGAAGTTTTTGGTGCTACATTAACTAATTTAGACTCTGTTTTTCACGGCGTAGCAACTCCAGTTACCATATGCGAAAAAGATCTTTTATTTGAAGGACTTCCAAAAACTTTTGACATTGGTCGCTACCACTCTTGGGTGGTGAAAACACCTTTGCCAGAAGTTTTAATTGCTACATCTTTTGACGAAAACCATCAGCTAATGTCTTTAAGACACAAAGAATATCATGTTCGTTCGGTTCAATACCACCCAGAATCTGTATTGACTCCCAACGGTAAGAAAATATTAGAAAATTGGATCAATAGCTAAGAACATGAAAGCCATACTCAACCGACTAACACAGCACGAAACACTTGAAAAAGAAGAGGCCGAAAAGGTTCTCGTTGGGATTGCCGAAGGCAAATACAACCCTAGTGAGATTGCTTCATTTTTGACGGTTTTTATGATGAGAAGCATCACACTTAAGGAATTAGAAGGTTTTAGAAATGCTTTGCTAAAGCTTTGCCTTGCGGTCGACCTAAGTGAATTCTCACCCATTGATCTTTGCGGAACAGGCGGAGACGGAAAAGACACTTTCAATATCTCCACATTAGCATCATTTGTAACAGCAGGAGCTGGAATCAAAGTTGCCAAACACGGAAATTATGGGGTATCATCTGGTTGTGGATCAAGTAATGTTTTAGAGCATATGGGAATTAAATTTTCAAATGATGCTGACTTTTTAAAGCGATGCATTGAGCAAGCGGGTATTTGTAATCTTCACGCTCCATTGTTTCATCCTGCTATGAAAAACGTTGCACCCATAAGAAGAGAACTCGGCGTCAAAACATTTTTCAACATGTTAGGGCCACTGGTAAATCCTTCATTTCCCAAGCATCAACTAACTGGAGTTTTCAATCTTGAATTGGCCAGACTTTATGGATATCTTTTTCAGAAAACTGATCAAAAATTTACCATATTGTATGCGTTGGATGGTTATGATGAAATTTCATTAACTGGATCCACCAAAGCACTACGAAATTCAGGAGAAAGTTTAATTCACCCGGAAGACTTTGGGCTTAACTCTTTGGATGCCTCAGAGATTGCTGGCGGAGATAACATCTCGTCTTCTGCAAAAATTTTCACAGAAGTTATTCAAGGGAAAGCAACTCAAGCACAACAAAATGTTGTCTGTGCTAATGCAGCCATGGCAATTGCTACAGTTTTGGAATGTTCCCCAAAAGAAGGTTTTGAAAAAGCTAAAGAATCTTTACTTTCGGGAAAAGCCAATCAAGCATTAATCACCCTTCAAAAACTGAGTGCTGAATGACAATTTTAGATAAAATTATCGCTGACAAGAATATAGAAGTCGCACAAAGAAAAGCGTTATTCCCAGTTTCCTTTTGGGAACAGTCCCCTTTGTTTGAAAAAGCAACCGTTTCAATTTCTGAATGTTTAAAAAATAGTACTTCAGGCATCATCGCCGAACACAAAAGAAGATCCCCATCCCGAGACAACATCAACTGCAGCCTTTCTATTGCTGATGTTGCCAAAGGCTATGAATCCGCTGGTGTATCGGGAATGTCTGTATTAACTGACACCAAATATTTTGGAGGTTGTTTGGGCGATCTGATCGCAGCAAGGGCAGTCACTCAATTTCCTTTACTTAGAAAAGAATTTATTGTTGATCGTTATCAGATTCTAGAGGCAAAGGCTCATGGCGCTGATGTCATTCTTTTGATTGCTGCTGTTTTAAATAAAAATCAGATAAAAGAACTTTCTGAATTTGCTCAAAGCCTTGGACTTGAAGTTCTTCTTGAAGTTCACAATGCAGAAGAATTGGAAAAATCGATAATGCCCAGCCTGAATCTGTTGGGTGTAAATAATCGCAACTTAAAAACCTTTGAAGTTTCTCTAGAAACCAGCAAAGAATTGGCAGAGAAGATCCCAGACGATTTTATCAAAGTATCTGAAAGTGGGATTAATGACGTTGAATCGATTAAAGATTTGAAAGAATACGGTTATAAAGGGTTTTTGATTGGTGAAAATTTTATGAAAACTGAAAATCCAGGGGAGAGCGCATTGGATTTCATCAAAAAGCTTGAAAAATGAAGTTAAAGGTTTGTGGAATGCGAAGCCACGAAAACATTCTGGCGTTATCTGATTTAAAACCAGACTACATGGGCTTCATTTTCTGGAAACCCTCCAAAAGGTTTGTTTCAACAACAACTCCAACACTTCCAAGCAACATCAAAAAAACAGGAGTCTTTGTTGATGAAACATTTGATGAAATCAAAAGTTTAATTGAAACACATCAACTGCAAGCTGTTCAGTTACACGGAAAAGAAAATCCTATTTTTTGTGATCGTTTAAAAGACTTAAACGTCGAAATCATAAAAGTTTTTTCAATAAAAAAGGATTTTGATTTTTCGACTTTGGCCCCTTACGAAAATGTCTGTGATTATTTTTTATTTGACACCAAAGGGGAACTTCCTGGTGGCAATGGATACGCGTTTGACTGGGAGATGTTGAAATCATATCCTTCGAGCAAGCCATTTTTCCTTAGCGGGGGAATAGGAATGGATCAATTAGCAGATTTAGAAGATATCTTTAAATTAAATTTACCGCTTTACGCTATTGATGTAAATAGTAAATTTGAAAGCGAAGCTGGAATGAAAAAAATTGAATTATTAAAAGATTTTAAAATCGCACTTTTTAAATAAATGCACATGAAGTATCAAGTAGATGAAAAAGGATTTTATGGAGATTTTGGAGGAGCTTATATCCCTGAAATGCTTTACCCCAATGTAGAAGAACTAAGACAAAACTATTTAAAAATAACTGCAGAGCCTGAATTCAAAAAAGAATTCGATTACTTGTTAAAAGAATATGTTGGGCGTCCGACTCCTTTATATTACGCTTCAAGGCTTTCGGAAAAATACAACACTAAAATTTATCTTAAGCGCGAGGATTTGTGCCATACAGGTGCTCACAAGGTGAATAACACGATTGGACAAATTCTATTGGCAAAACGTTTGGGCAAAAATAGAATCATTGCTGAAACTGGCGCTGGTCAACACGGAGTTGCAACTGCTACCGTTTGCGCATTAATGGGGATTGAATGTATCGTTTATATGGGAGCACTTGACATTAAGAGACAAGCCCCTAATGTTGCCCGTATGAAAATGCTCGGTGCCGAAGTTAGACCTGCCCAATCTGGCAGTAAAACTCTTAAAGATGCTACGAATGAAGCCATAAGAGACTGGATCAACAACCCAGTTAACACTCATTATATAATAGGGTCGGTTGTTGGCCCACACCCCTATCCCGATATGGTCGCACGTTTTCAGTCTGTTATCAGTGCGGAGACCAAAACGCAATTGCTAGAAAAAGAAGGTCGTGATTACCCCGATCATGTAATTGCATGTGTCGGAGGCGGAAGTAATGCAGCTGGTTTATATTATCACTATTTAGATGATAAACGGGTTAATATCATTGCAGTGGAAGCTGCTGGAAAAGGAATTGATTCTGGAGAGAGCGCAGCAACCTCAGCACTGGGGAAAGAAGGAATTATTCATGGTAGTAAAACCTTATTGATGCAAACCCCAGATGGTCAAATCACTGAGCCTTACTCTATTTCGGCAGGCTTAGACTATCCGGGTGTAGGCCCGATGCACGCCCATCTTTTCAGATCCAAGCGGGCCGAATTTATATCCATTCCAGATCAGGAAGCAATGGATTGGGGTCTGACGCTCTCCCAAATGGAAGGAATCATCCCAGCAATTGAAACAGCACATGCTTTTGCAGCGCTAGATGTAAGAAAGTTTAAACCAAATGAAGTCATTGTCTTCAACTGCTCAGGAAGAGGAGACAAAGACTTAGACACCTATATTGAATATTTCAAACTATAATGAACCGAATCGATCAAACCTTTCAAGGCAATAAAAAATTATTGTCCATTTATTTTTCAGCCGGACACCCTTCTCTAGAAGACACTGTCCCAATTTTAAAAGCCCTAGAAGCTTCTGGAGTTGACATGGTTGAAATAGGGTTGCCCTTTAGCGATCCCCTTGCAGATGGCCCCACCATTCAAGAAAGCTCTACTCAAGCTCTCAAAAATGGGATGACTACTGAAAAACTTTTTAATCAACTAAAAGATATCCGGAGTCACATTAACATCCCTTTAGTATTGATGGGATATTTCAATCCAATGATGCAATTTGGAATTGAGCGTTTTTGTGAACGATGCGCTGAGGTAGGAATAGACGGACTTATAATTCCCGATCTCCCTGTGAATTTATATAATGAGCAGTACAAATCACTTTTTCAAAAACATGGCTTATACAATATGTTTTTAATCACTCCACAAACATCCGATGAGAGAATTAGGTATATTGATGAGGTGTCAGATGGTTTTATCTATATGGTTAGTAGTGCCAGTGTAACAGGAGCAAAGTCAACTTTTGGAGATACTCAATCAGATTATTTCGAGCGCATTAATTCCATGAATTTAAAAACGCCTCAGGTGGTTGGATTTGGAATAAGCAATTCGGATACTTATCAGTTGGCGACCCAATGGAGTCGTGGAGCGATAATAGGTTCAGCATTTATTAAATTTCTAGAAAATAATGGGGTTCAAAAAATAAGTTCCTTTGTGAAATCTATAAGATCTTAAGAAAATTTCACTAAAAAAAATTACGTGAAAACCATTTCAAAATTTACATAAATAAATGTAAGAAAAATCTTACGAATCCAATGGTTTTTGCCGATGTCGGATTTTACCAATAATGACGCATTACATACCGTTTAAATCATTAAATGAACTTGTTATTACAGCTGATGAGCGCCTAGGGGGATTCTCATGAATGAAAGCATAATTTAGTACCGAAAACTCAAAATAAATAGAGATTCAGATGCCCACATCCATGAACTACCTAACTATAGAATTGCGTGTTTTATTATTGACACTTATACCTACTGCTTTCATTTCGCTTCAAGCGCAACTTTATATCAATCAAGACATATATATTGCACCGAGTGCTGAAATGCATGTCGCACTACCCATGACTTATTTTGAGTCTGGGATTGTTTTGGCGGATCGAGGAGATGCAAGTCTAGATGATTATGGCATACTTTCCTTTAGTGAAAACAGTCAAGCAACAGGAGCAAATCACGATACTCATGTGAATGGATTTGTTAGAAATATAAACAACCCTAATTTCATGTTTCCAATTGGTCATGATGCAATATTTCAGCCCGTTGCGACAGTTGTTGAAAGTACAAACACTAAAATTGACTTTGCATATTCACATGTTTCTCATCCTAACCTCACGAAAGACCCAGAGGTTAATAACATCTCTGATGAATTTTATTGGATTATTAAAAGTAGTGGGAACTCAAAAATCTCTTTATCATGGAACGCTTTTAGTAACATAGATAAATTAACCGATAACAACATCAATGCATTAGGAATAGGAGGATATGATGGGACATCCTGGAAAAGGATACCTGCAATGCTAGACACCACTTCCTTTCACGATGGCTCACCCGCTGACTTACTTTCGGGATCAATTACAACGCTAGACAATATTGATTTAAGTAATTACTCTGCTTTTACACTCGTTAATGTGAATGCAACAGACAATATGGAAATAAAAGTGTCCGACGCCATAACCCCTAATGGAGATGGCTTCAACGATACTTGGCAAATCGATAACATTGAAAACTATCCCAACGCAATAATCAAAGTGTTTAATCGACAAGGTCAAGTGGTATTCTATGCACCAAATAATTATTCAAATGATTGGGAAGGAAACTACTCTAAAGACACTGTCTTACCCTCGGCCTCCTATCTCTACGTAATCGATCTTGATGGAGATGGGAACGTTGATGCTCATGGTTGGTTATATATCTCAAGATAAATGAATACTACAATAATCAGAACCGCTATAACGCTTTTTGCGTTCTTTACTTCAGTTTTTGTCTTCTCACAACAATACACTCACTTTTCATTGTTCAGGCAGCATATGACTATTTTCAATCCTGCTTATACAGGAACACAAGAGGCACCTATGCTCAGCATGAGTTACCGAAGTCAGTGGTCAGGAATTGATGGAGCTCCAGTTGTACAAGCCTTTTCATTTGGCACACCAACCAGCAATGAACGCGTTGGCATAGGATTGAGCATTATCAATGATAAAATATTTATACAAAGACAAACGCATGCTTATGTAAACTTTTCCTATAAACTTCCAATGTCAGAAGAAACTGATTTGTTTTTAGGTCTACAAGCAGGAGCTAATGGAACTAGACTCGAAGCTGAAGCACTTGAAAGTAGAAATACGACTAGTGGAATTGACCCAAACCTTATAAACTACAGCCAATTTGTACCCAATGTTGGAGTAGGTGTATATCTCAAAAACAATAAATATTTTGTTTCCTTGTCTGCTCCTAGAATCTTAAATTCAAAAAGATATTTAGACCAGCAAGGCCTGTATACTAGTGCAACTGATAGGGTTCATTTTTATGCGAGTGGTGGTGTAAATCTCTTTGTGTCTGACCGGTGGACTTTGAGTCCTTTCTTACTCTATAGGCAAGTGGCAGGAGCCCCTACTTTTCTTTCTCTTAACACGACTTTTAATTATGATCAATTCATCGACTTCGGAATCGAGTATAATCTAGAAAGTGGCTTTGGAGCTAATTTAATGCTAAAAACTCAGGGGGGGCTTTCTTTCGGTTATGCATATGAAACCCCTAGGGAATCCAATATTAGTCAATTGACCAATGGGACGCATGAATTGATTCTTAAGATACGTTTAGGAAATTCATCTGATTCCTCTGACAGAAGGATTGGCACAAGAAATAAAGAAAAAAGAGTAGCCATTAAATAGTAACGGCATCCCCTGAATTTTACACCACAGTCCCTTGACAGCTACTTCCAGATCCTGCCGTACAACCATAGCAGTGCTGTGACACCCTTATCTTTCTTCCTTGCAACAATTCTAAGTTAAAATCACGCAGATGTGTTATTGGACTTGCTACCTTTATGTCTAACATTTGGTTAAAGTCACAATCAAAAAGCATTCCGTCCCAACGAACGGAAAGTGTATTGGTACACATTACATTAGCAACTGCTTTAGGATTAAAAGCTTCAACCAAAGAAGACATATAATCTTCATAGTTTTCAGAGGCAATTAAATAATCTAGAAAACGACTGATAGGCAAATTTGTAATTGCAAATAATTGGTTAAAGTCAATCTCAAAATCAAGCTTTAAGGCTTTCTTAAAATCATTTTCTAAGGTTTTCTCATCTCCAGGTAAAAATGCTCCTGAGGGATTGTAAACCAAATCAAGTTGTAAGTGACTGTTTGACTTTCCATATCCAGCAGCGTTTAATAGTTTCATAGCGGCTATTGATTGACTAAAAACTCCATCACCTCTTTGCCTGTCGGTTTTATCTTTTTTATAAAAAGGTAACGAGGAGATAATATGTACTCTGTTTTGTTTAAAAAAGTCAGGAAGACTATGATATTTTTTATTGGCCAAAATTATTGTCAAATTAGATCGGACAATAATCTCCTCGACATCTGTCAAACGTATCTGACTGACAAACCATCTAAAATCAGGATGCATTTCAGGAGCGCCTCCAGTCAAATCAATGGTTTTAACCTTTGTTTTCCTTAAAACATCGAGGCATAGTTCCATTGTTTCCCTAGACATCATTTCTTTTCGGTCTGGTCCAGCATCAACATGACAATGGGCACAAACCTGATTACACATATAGCCAACATTAACTTGAAGAATCTCTAGCTTTAAAGGACGAAGTGCATCGAGTTCATACGCAACCAAACTGGACTCAAACTTAGGAAGACCTCCATCAGAGAAAATACCATTGGAAAGTATTTCTAATTGGTGTTCAGTTGAGGACAAAATGTTGTTACTTGCTTTTAAAGATTTGGAAGCCATTACATACTCAATTTATCGTAAACATTCATCATTTGAACGCCATGAACCAAGGAAGCACCACTTCGTATGGCTGCCCCAACATGAACCGCTTCCATCATTTCAGATTTTTCAATCCCTTTTTGCAAACCGTCGCGCGTGTAAGCCTCGATACAATAAGGACACTGAACTACATGAGAGACTGCAAGAGCAATCAATGATTTTTCACGTACACTGAGACTCCCTTCTTCAAAAACACTATTGTAGTATTCGAAAAACTTTTTGCCTAACTCTGGGTTCCAATCTGTTATATTTTTAAATTTTTTCAAATCATCACTTTGATAATAATTTTTTTTCATAAGTTAAGTTTTTTGACAGATTATACTGTTAATACATGTGTACTTTATAAATTATTAATGTTGAAAATATTTAAATAAATATTTTTTATTATATTGGAAAACTATAATGTACTATTTTAAACAATGTCACCCCAATGACCAATCTCGATTTCCAGCATATTCTCTCCGGATATACTCAATATATTGAACTGATTCTAGTTCAGTTTTTATTTACTTCATTGCTTTTTTTTTGTTATCACTATTTTTACACAAAATACTATAAAAAAGCATATAAAGTTAAGATTAGTCTTCTAGAATCACAATCACTTCAAGCACAAATGAATCCGCATTTCGTTTTTAACATTTTAAATGGAATTCAAAGTGTATTAATCCTCAAATCAGAACGAAAAATCAATCAATATCTCGGAAGATTCTCAACACTATTAAGAAAAACACTAGAAGTGAATGAGAGAGAATTAGTCTCTTTAAAAGAAGAGGTCGAATACCTTAAGGCATATCTTGAACTTCAAAAAATGCGACTAAAGGATAAATTTGATTATTGTTTTGATATCAGTATTGATGTCGAGCCTTTAAAATTCCATCTCCCACCAATGCTTCTTCAACCTATTGTTGAAAATGCAATCATCCATGGTATTTCTCCTTTAAAAATAAAAGGGATATTGGTCATCATCCTTAAATACTCTTCCAAGGGGCTTCAAATTAATATTGAAGACAATGGAATCGGTATTGAAGCATCAGAGAAAAAATCTAGTTTACACGAAAAGAGGCATAATTCTCTTGGAAACCGAATAATACATAAAAGAATAAAACTCATAAATGAGAATCAAAAAGAAAAAATTATTTTTAGCAGTGAAGACTTAAACAAATCAGACATTGCCTCAGGCACAGGGATTACCTTAGACATTCCTTTTGAAACATCAAACAGACTTGCCCTTAAGTCCTACCAAACCAAAACCTATGAAAAAAATTTCTGCATTAATTGTTGATGATGACAAGAATAATATTGAAATTCTAGAACATTATATAAAAAAGTGTTGTCCAGAAATCAAATCCTTGGACAGTTGCAGCCGAAAACAAGAAGCAATTGACCTGCTGAAAAACAAGAGCTATGACATTGTTTTTATGGACATCATTCTTGATCAAGACACAGCCTTTGAAGTTCTTGACGAAATCAAAGGGGATTTGCCTCAAATAATTTTCGTTCCGCTTTTGATCAATATGCTATAAAGGCTTTTAAATACAATGCTGTCGACTACTTGCTTAAACCTATTGAAATTGACAAATTGACCGAAGCTGTTAATCGCGCAATTGAAAAAATGAGTGTTAAAAAAGATTACGCATTTCACAGGTCAGGAGAAATTCAGATACCAAATAATTCTTATTTTCCCTTTAACTTTGTGACTATTTCTAACATCAATAAAGTAAATTTAATTAAAAACAACGATATCCTCTATTGTAAATCTTCTGGTCGTTATACCGAGTTTCACCTGGTCAATAAAGTAATGTTAATCGCATCTAAATCCTTGGGGGAATATGAGACACTTCTCCAACATAAAGATTTTTTTAGGATTCACAACTCTTACATGGTTAACCTTAATCACTTGATCAATATCAATAAAAAATCTGGAAATTATTGTGAATTAAAAGACGGAACTGAACTCCCGATTTCAAGAAGAAGATATGACAAACTCCTACAACATTTGAACATTGTTTAAAGCCAATTATAACACTAAACAATTAGGTTATACATTTTATTCGACCACGTATTACGGTCAAACAAAGTGAAATAACATAAAGTGATAACTTTATTATTCTCAAACGGAATAAATTATAAAGTGGTATTATCTCTACTATGGCTAACATCTGATGTTTTTTTCTCAGAAACCTATCCCTTAATAAATCGATACAGTAAGGTGTCTTTGAACCACAAGTATCAAGTGAGCATCAAAGCAGCTCTAGAAGATTTTGTAAGACCTGAAATCGATCTTGTTCTTATAGAATCGGGATGTATGGATGATGATATTGAAAAATCATTGAATATTATTCAAAAAACCAGTGCGTTTAAATTATTATTTACCACAGAACCCGAAGTAATTATTTTAGCACTTAAAAAAGGCATTGATTTATGCGTCTCCCCTCCACCAAGTGAGGAAGAAATCAAACACTTAATTAAAGACGTTCTTAATTTGAAGAAGAAGCGAACCAAAAGCAGTCCGTTTTCAAACAAAATAATTTTGCCGAACTCTCCAAGAAATGAAAATTTAAATATAATCCCTTGGGACTCGTTGATCTCAATTCATTCTTATAAAAACAAAACTAGAATTCATCAAAAAAACATTGAACCGTATGAGAATTCTCTTTCTTTAAATAAGATTCGTAAGAAATATTTATCTAGTGTCTTGTTTTATAATTTAAAAGAACATTGCTCAATCAATCTGAACCATTTGAATCAAATTAACTTTATTTCAAGTAATAATTATGAATGTAAATTATCTGATGGAAGATCAATCGAAATAAACGCTATGGAACGAAATAAACTGATTAAGTATTTAGGTGAAAATAGCTAAAAAAAGTAAGAATGTTCTTACAACTTTATATTTCGAAAACTCCCAATAGCACTCGTTATTTTCTTAAATTTTAATGATGAAAACAAAATTTTGTACATTTCTAATAACTATAATCAAAACTAATCTTAAGACTATAAACTACAATGTTACATTAAACTTTCATAGAGTTTTTATATTAAAAAAAACACTTTTCATAGTGTTTCCCCAATGCAAAAAGTGTGGGTACATTGGGGTTTTTTTATGCTCAAAATCAAAGATATTTTAAGTAAATTTATGATGTGAAATCACTAATCATAGTTTTTTGTAAAAATCCAATATTGGGGAGGACAAAATCACGATTGGCAAACAAGATTGGAAAACATAAAGCTTTAGAAGTTTATAAATATTTATTGACACACACTGCAGACTGTGTAAAAAAGTCTGGTTTCTCATCTGCCGTTTTCTACAGTGAATTCATTCCGGAGACTGATCTTTGGGATAATGTTGGCCAACATAAAGTGCTTCAAGAAGGTTCTGATTTAGGGTCAAGAATGCATTTTGCTTTTCAGTGGGCTTTCAACAAAGGTTATGAGTCCGTATTAATTATCGGAAGTGACTTATGGAGCTTAAAACCGAAGGATATTGATATATCATTTAAGTTACTGCTAACCCATGATGTGGTCATAGGCCCCGCAAAGGACGGTGGCTATTACTTGTTAGGATTAAAGCAATTGAGGGAGAATATTTTTAAGGGCATGCCTTGGAGTACTGATCAAGTTTTGAGCAAAACTTTAAATGCATTAGAAGGAAATGATGTGTTTCTTCTCGAAGAAAAAAACGACATAGATATTATAGAAGACCTTGAAGATCACCCTGATTTATTAGAAAAAATTAGACCACATGAATAGGATAGAAAAACTAAAAGAATCAATCAGATTCATTAAAGAAAGAGGAATAGAATCAACTGAATTTGGAATCATTCTTGGGACGGGTCTGGGGGGATTGGTCAAAAAAATTAAACCCATAATCGTTCTTGATTATGAGGAAATACCGCATCTTCCGCTAACGACAGTTTCTTATCATAAAGGGAAACTGATTTATGGAACGTTATTTGGAAAGAAAGTTTTAGTCTTTGATGGCCGTTTCCATCTTTATGAGGGTTATGATTTTTTTGAAATCACCTATCCGGTAAGAATAATGAAACTTTTGGGAGTGCAAAATTTAGTAATAAGTAATGCTGCTGGGGCTATCAACCTTGAATTCAAAAAAGGAGAAATCATGTTAATCGAAGATCACATTAATCTTCAAGGAGGTTCTCCACTTGCGATGAAAAATATTGAGGACTTTGGAGAAAGATTTGTTGACATGAGTCAACCTTATGATAAAAAATCAATCGAAATCCTTAAAACAATCGCTCGTGAAAATGACATTATAATGCAACAAGGTGTCTATGCGGCTGTGGTTGGTCCCCAACTAGAAACTCCAGCGGAGTATCGCTACCTTAAAATCATTGGAGCCGATGCTGTCGGCATGTCAACAGTACCAGAAGTCATTGTTGCCAATCAATTGAAAATATCCGTAATTGCATTTTCGGTATTGACAGACTCATGCGACCCTGACAACCTCCAACCGATTAATATTCCTGAAATAATGGACATGGCTAAGAAAGGAGAAAATTCGCTTATCTTGTTACTAGAAAAATGGATGTTAAGAATTTAATTTATAAATTAAAAAATGGAATACTTAAAAACCACGCATGATGTCTATAAAGAGGCTGCAATAACACCAGATGTAGGACTTTGTTGCACAACCACTCCCCTATGGAAATTGCCAGGTCTGATTATACCAATTCGGATGCAAGAAATGAATTACGGGTGTGGAAGCACAGTACATCCAAGGGATTTAAGTGGAAATCCAAAGGTGCTTTATGTTGGCGTTGGTGGTGGAATGGAGTTACTACAGTTTGCTTATTTCTCGCGAGAAAAAGGAGGGGTTGTTGGAGTTGATGTCGTAGATGAAATGCTGGAAGCATCAAAGGATAACTTTAAACTCGCTGAAAATGAAAACAATTGGTTCAAATCGGATTTTGTTACCCTCAAAAAAGGGGACGCTTTGAACCTTCCTGTTCCAGATAATAGCATTGATGTAGCAGCCCAAAACTGTCTTTTTAATATTTTTAAAATGACCGAGTTGAAGCAGGCGCTAAAAGAAATGTATCGCGTGCTAAAAACAAATGGACGACTCGTAATGAGTGATCCGATCTGTGATCAGCCGATGAATGAATCTTTAAGGAATGACGATAGATTGAGGGCCTTATGTCTATCGGGTTCCATCCCTTTAAAAGAATACATTAAAATGTTAACTGATGTTGGCTTTGGAACGATTGAAATTCGTGCCAAACGACCTTATCGCATTTTAGACCCGCAAAACTATCCTACTGACGAATTGATTTATATTGAGAGTGTGGAAGTTTGTGCTATTAAAGATCCGATGCCGGCGGATGGACCCTGTGTTTTCACTGGAAAAACAGGGATTTATTTTGGTAGTGAAGATTATTTTGATGATGGTAATGGCCATGTGCTTTTACAAAATCAGCCTCTCGCCATTTGTGACAAAACAGCCAATTCGATAGCAGAATTGTCTCGAAAAGATATTTTTATTTCACCTGCAACATTCCATTACGACGGTGGAGGATGTTGCTAAAAATAAATTATTATGCTCAAAATCTCATTCTTACTGACCTTATTTTTAACGCTTAATTTTAATCAAAAAAACATCCATGAAAGATGGGATCAACAACTAAAAAAATTCGTTTCCAAAACCGGTGAAGTGAATTATAAAGATTGGAAAAGTTCAATTTATGACGTTGATTCCTACCTTGAAGCTTTGAAAAATCATCCGCCTCAAGAATTTTGGCCAAAAAACGATGTAATGGCCTATTGGATAAATGCTTACAATGCATTAACGGTACAATTGATCCTTCAAAACTATCCTTTAAAGAGCATAAAAGACCTGAAAGATCCATGGGGTCGAAAGGTTATCGAAATAGAAGGTAAATCCTACAGTTTGGGTGAAATAGAACATGAAGTGCTTAGAAAAATGAATGAACCAAGAATTCATTTTGCTATAAACTGTGCTTCGGTTTCTTGCCCTAAGCTTTTAAACGAGGCTTTTAGTAGCTTGAAATTGGAGCAACAACTCTATCGCTTAACCTGTGATTTTCTATCTGATAAATCCAAAAACCAGCTTAATGGAAAAAAGACAATGCTTTCTAAAATTTTCCAATGGTATGTGAAAGATTTTGGTTCTTTTGATGATCGAATTAATTTTTTTAAAAAATATGGTGATGAAACAATTAGTAAAAAAACAAGCTTTAGGTATTTACCCTACGATTGGAATTTAAATGAGTGAACAACTTTCTATTATTGTTCCGGTGCATAATGAAAGTAAGCATATTCTTCATTTTTTAAAACATCTACAAACCCAAGCCTCACTTGAACACGAAATAATTGTTGTGGACGGAGAAAGCACTGATGGGACTGTTTCTCTGATAAAAAGTCAAAAAGAAATCACAGTAATTCAAGCAAAAAAAAGACGGGCAATACAGCTAAACGAGGGCGCTAATTGCGCAAAAAACGAATGGCTTTTCTTTGTTCATGCTGACACAATACTACCTTATCATTTTGATCGATTATTGCTTAAAAACTTGAAAAGCAAAAAAACAGCAAGGTGTTTTTCATTGAATTTTGATCTTGATCACTTCTCGTTAAAAATTGCAGCACTGGGAAGTCGTCTAAATATTGCTTGGTGTCGTGGAGGAGACCAGACGCTGATGATTCACAAAGAGTTATTCAATGATATTGAGGGGTTTGATGAACAATATAATATTGCTGAAGATTTACTTTTATGCAGAAAGATTTATCGCCACGGTAATTTTGAAATTTTATCGAAATCCGTAATTACGTCTGGAAGAAAATTCTTTCAAAATGGTGTTTTCAAAACTCAACTAAGACATATCGTTGTAAGAATAATGATTTTTTCAGGGTTGAATTACAAAAAATTGAACGCTTATTCTAAAAAATGGTGATCATAATTTAATATACAAAAGTATAATAAATGCCAAAAACAATCTGGTACAGTAAACCACTGGTGATAATGAAAATTAACAAATAAAGAACGCCAGAAAAGAAACTTAAGCCTTCTGAAGATGCTTTAATGAGTTTATGCCCTAGGAAGAGGCAGGCGATTACATAGACAGTCCATAGCAAAACGATCATAAGTAGGTTTTTTTAGATTGTTGACTTAGAGAATTCTGACACAAAAGGGGGCTACTTGCAAAATTGACTAAAACCAAATCAATTTACAAAAAGTAGTTTAAAATAATTAACTTGCAATGAGATGAAAGATTCCCCCAAAAAAAACATCGTGATTTTAGGCAATGGAATTTCAGGTATAACTGCTGCACGTCACCTAAGAAAAAGAACCGATCGCCCAATCACAATAATTTCTGAAGAACATCCTTATTTTTTTTCAAGGACGGCACTAATGTATGTTTATATGGGACATATGCCGTTCGAAGCAACGCAGCCCTACGAAAATGATTTTTGGAAAAAAAACAATCTCAATTGTATTCAAGCCAGTGTTAAAAACATAAATGGCCAAAAAAAGTATTTAGAATTTAAGAATGGCGAAACAATGTCTTTTGATGTTTTAATAATCGCAAGTGGATCAAAACCCAATCAACTCAGCTGTCCTGGCAATGATTTAGACGGTGTGCATGGCATGTATCACAAACAAGATTTAGACCGTTTGGAATCCTTGAGTCATTCAATTAAAAGTGCCGTGATTGTTGGAGGAGGACTGATCGGAATAGAGCTCGCAGAAATGTTACACAGTAGAGGTAAAAAAGTAACTTTAATTGTTAGAGAAAATAGTTTTTGGAACAGGGTGCTACCAGACGCTGAATCAAAAATGATCAATTCACACATTGAAGCGCATGGCATCAGGCTGCTACTCGAAACGGAATTAAAAGCCATCAACCCAAGCGAGCAAGGAGGTGTTAAGGAAGTTATAACCAATAAAGGAGAAGTGATTCCTTGTGAATATGTTGGATCAACTATAGGTGTCAGTCCCAATGTTGATTTTTTAAAAGACAGTGGAATTACTTTGGGTAGAGGCGTATTGGTTAATTCCTTTTTAGAGACCAACCTGCCAGATATTTATGCCATCGGAGATTGTGCTGAACAAACACAACCTCAAATAAATCGCAGACCCATAGAGGCTGTTTGGTATACAGGAAGAATCATGGGAGAAACACTTGCAAACACTCTTTGTGGCAAGCGAGAACAATACCAACCAAACCATTGGTTTAACTCCGCTAAGTTCTTTGATATCGAATATCAAACCTATGGACGAGTTGAAGCAAAACCTGATCCCACGGATCAAAAGCAGTTTTATTGGCAGCATCAAAGTAAGAATCAATTATTAAGATTAAGCTATCATCCAGAAACTGAAATTTTACAGGGCGTCAACGTTATGGGAATCCGTATGCGTCATAAAATATTTGAACAATGGCTTGATCAAAACAAAACCTTGGAAGAAGTGATTGACAGCTTGCAAGAAGCTTATTTCGATCCTGAATTTTCTAAAAATCCGATTGCTAAAATAAAAGCGGATTTCGCATTAATTAAACAATAACTTTCTCAAATGGTCAATAAGAAATCATTATCACAAAATACAGCACTCCTTCTGGGTTTTTTAGGCTTGCTTTTATGGTCAAGCTCTTTTTGGATTGAATATCAAAACAAAACCCTAATGCTTACCATTGGTTTCCTAATGATGAGTATTGGAGTTGTTGGGTTTTCCTATTCATTATACTTTACAAGTTTGGCTGGGATTAGAAACAATGGCGTGTGGTTTTCTTCATTGGTTTCAAGAGGTATATGGGGTTGGTTATTGGGCTTGGTGCTAACAGCCTTTTACGTCCTTCTTTACTTTTATCCCGAATTCCTAGGATACAATGAGGCAGGAAAAAGTTCGGGTCTTGTTGCTTTCTTTGATCCCCTGAGTGTTTTATTAAATGGGAAACCTGCCACACAGTGGTTTCTCTACGGTACGGTTTATACTCTAGCAATTATATTATTTGGTATAAAATTTATTTTTAAATACAGGAACAATCGCTATCAAGTTTTTAGGACAATTTCTGTGATTTTCTTTCAGTTAGGGTTTGCTTTTTTAATTCCTGAAATCCTTAGTAAATTAAATCAAGATCTTCCTTATTTTTCTAAAGATCTAAAGAACATGTGGCCTCTTAATTATTATTTCTTTGAAGACTGGCACTTCAACAACATGCTAAACGGCGGTAATTTGGGTCTCTTTATTTTAGTTTTCGGACTATTGATGATGTTTATTATTTCACCAATCTTAACCTATTTTTTCGGAAAGCGATGGTATTGCTCATGGGTATGTGGTTGTGGTGGATTGGCTGAAACTGCGGGTGACCCATTCAGACAACTGTCTAGTAAAAAAATAAGTGTTTGGAAGTTTGAAAGATGGATGATTCATGTTGTTTTGGTCTTTATTTTCATCACGACCATTGCCGTAATTTGGACTTACTTAGGTTCAGAAACAAGTGGGGAGATTTTAACCCGAAAATATTTTGCCAATGTGATTATTGGCTTTCTAATTCTAATAATGTTGGTCATTCTCTTGTGGGGAAGAAAAGAACTGAATAAGGATGCGTTAAATACCATAATCAGCATAGCAACCCTATTGATTTTTGTGATTGTTTGGCAAAGTAAATGGAATCAAGAAAATTTAATGTTTGTCGATAGTTATAGCTTGAGAAAATGGTATGGTTTTGGAGTTGGTGCTGCATTTTCAGGAGTTTTAGGTGTTGGCTTTTACCCGATTTTGGGAAGTCGTGTTTGGTGTCGATTTGGATGCCCAATGGCAGCAATACTTGGGCTACAACAACGTCTGCTCTCCCGCTTTAGAATTACAACCAACGGGGGACAATGCATTTCTTGTGGAAACTGCTCTAGCTACTGTGAAATGGGCATTGACGTTCGTTCCTATGCGCAAAATGAAGAAAATATTGTCAGGTCCTCATGTGTTGGTTGTGGCATCTGTGCAACAGTCTGTCCAAGAGGAGTTCTTAAATTAGAAAATGTTAGTTCAAAAAATCGTTATTAAAACCAAATCATTTGGATGATTCTAAAATAGGGGTTATCATCCCTGCTTATAACGAAGCACTTTCAATTGGGAAAGTAGTATTGGAAATTTCACAAACGGTTACTGAAATTGTAGTGGTCAATAATGGATCGACAGATGAAACCGAAATTAAAGCAATTTCTGCTGGAGCAACCGTGCTGAATGAACCCAGAAAGGGTTATGGTCATGCATGTCTTTGCGGAATTAATTACTTCAACAACTTGCCAAAACCTCCAGAGATTGTCGTTTTTTTAGATGGTGATTATTCTGACTACCCTGAAGATTTAAATATAATAATAAAACCTATTCTAGAAGATCAGGTAGATTTTGTAGTAGGATCACGTGTTAAAAGTCAAAGAGAAAGAGGATCAATGACCCCTCAGCAAATTTTCGGAAATGAACTCGCTAGTGTATTGATGAGGATACTCTATGGCGGAAAGTTTAGTGATTTAGGACCTTTTCGTGCAATCAAACTAGCGGTACTAAATAAGCTTAAAATGCAGGATAAAACTTATGGTTGGACAGTCGAAATGCAGCTAAAAATATTGGGAAATAAGTTTTCTTATTGTGAAGTTCCTGTTCGCTATAAAAAAAGAATTGGAAAATCAAAAGTCTCTGGAACTGTTGTAGGAACTGTCATGGCTTCTATTAAGATATTGGGATGGATTTTTAAATACTACTTTAAAAATGGAAAATAATATCGAACAGTTCTCTTATTTATTTGCGATTGTTTTAATTATTATTTACAGCTTTTCGTTGTTCTTTATATTTCTTTACAGTTTGTCCCAATTGTATCTGCTTAGAAACTATCTCAATTTTCAAAAGACAAAAAAGAAACTTAATCCTCCAAAACAAATCCCTTGGGAACAACTCCCTGAGGTTACCATACAGTTACCTGTTTTCAACGAGGTCTATGTTATGAAGCAGCTTTTAACAAACATTAGCAAACTAAATTACCCTAAAGAAAAATTAGAAATTCAGGTATTAGATGATTCTGATGATGAATCTGTTCCATTAACAGCAGCATTGATCTCCAAAATAAAAGAAAAGGGAATTAACATCATTCATTTAAGGCGTAAAATCAGAACCGGTTTTAAAGCGGGTGCTTTAAAAGAAGGGCTAAAAAGTGCAAAAGGTACTTTTATTGCAATTTTTGATGCTGATTTTCTACCCGAAAAAGATTGGTTATTGAATACAATACCCCATTTTCAAGATGAAAAAATTGGAGTAGTCCAAACCCGCTGGGGGCATCAAAATCGAAATTACTCCATATTAACGAGTGTTCAAGCTTTCGCACTAGACGCCCATTTTACTTTGGAACAAGTTGGCCGTAACAGTCAAAATCATTTTATAAACTTTAATGGTACTGCTGGCATTTGGAGGAAGGAATGCATCATCAATTCGGGTAATTGGCAAGCGGATACACTAACTGAAGATCTAGATTTGAGTTACCGAGCACAGCTTCGTGGGTGGAAATTCAAATATTTGGAGGACATCATCACCCCTGCTGAACTGCCCGTTCTCATTAGTGCTGCTCGTTCTCAACAATATCGATGGAACAAAGGAGGTGCAGAAACTTTTCAGAAAATGATAAAAAAAGTTTTGCATTCCAAAAAAACTCCGCTTAAAACAAAACTTTATGCTTCAATGCATCTCTTGAACAGCACCATGTTTTTAAATGTTTTTATCGTAGCCATATTGAGCATACCCATGCTTTACATCAAGTCTAGATGGGTTAATTTTAGCTTGTATTTCAATCTTTCTTCATTGTTTGTTATAAGCACATTAATTTTCTTCATCTGTTACTGGCAAATACACAAACGAATTTACAGTAGTGGTTTTTTAAGTTTCATAAAATACCTTCAAAGTTTCGTTGTCTTCTTCACCCTCGCCATGGGCTTTTCATTTCACAATTCGATTGCAGTAATTCAAGGCCATTTAGGAAAAAAAACACCCTTTATTAGAACTCCAAAATTCAATGAAAAATCTTTTAAAGAAAAATTATTAAAAAACAAATATATTAATCGCAAAATCTCGAAAAACACTTTAGTGGAGGGCCTTTTAGTCATTTATTTTTTATTTGGAATGTACAGTGCTTTTACTGTGGATAAAGAAGGAGATTTTGGATTATTCCCATTCCACCTGATGTTGTTTTGTGGTTTTGGCTATGTATCATTACGATCACTTATTGAAGGAAAATGAACCGTAATAAATTAATATATTATGGCTGCATAATCATCGGATTAGTCTGTTATGCATACCAAGGGCATTTCATCGAAAGGTCCTCTCATTTGGAGTTGATCTCGTCTTTCGCCCTATTGTTTCTGTCCTTTTTTTGGCTCCAAAAAACAAAAGAAATTGGATGGAAGGAGATTTTATGGATCGGGATTGGTTTTCGCCTGATCTTACTTTTTTCTATCCCTTGGCTTTCTCAAGACTTTTATAGATTTTTTTGGGATGGGGAAATTCAGCTCTTAGGTTTTAATCCCTATGAGTTTTCGCCTAATGAATTATTATCTTCTGATCAAAAGTCTTTATTTTCAAAAACACTGTATGATGGAATGGGAGGATTGAGTCAATCTAATTACTCAAATTATCCCCCAGTCAGTCAATGGCTTTTTACTGTTTTGGCATTTTTAAGTAATGGGAAGTTATTTTCCATGATTATAGGACTCCGTCTGGTTCATATTGCTGCCGATATTGGATTGTTTTTTGTTGGAAAAGAACTGTTAAAGAAATTAAAACTTCCTGAGAAAAACATTGGATGGTATTTCTTAAACCCATTGGTCATCATCGAGTTGATCGGCAATTTACATGGCGAAGGTCTGATGTTGCTTTTTCTTCTATTTGCAGTGTTTATGCTGACTGAGAATCGAGTACTCCTTGCTGGCGTTTTTATGGCGATGGGAGTTGGTGCAAAATTAATTCCACTCTTCTTTTTATTAATTTTAATCTACCCTCAGAAATGGAAAGATCGTTTTTATTTTCTTGGAAGTGTTGGCTTCTCCTCTTTGGTGATTTGGGGTCCCTATTTGTCGGTTTTAATGGGAGGGAATTACTGGGTAACCATAAGACTTTGGTTTGATACTTTTGAATTTAACGGCAGTATTTACAACTTAATCCGATCCGTGGGTTATCAAATCAAAGGTTATAATGTCATTAAAATAATTGGGAAATTCACACCTTTCGTTGTAATGGTATTGGTGTTTGTTTTTTCTGTTTTAAAGAAAAACGATACCCTGTCAAGACGTTTTAAAAACATGTTGTTTCTCATCACTGCCTATCTGTTTATAAGTACAACCGTTCATCCATGGTATGTGATCACTCCTTTACTATTTGGTGTTTTCACAAACTACCGATTTGCATTGTTATGGACGGCAACAGTCACCTTAAGCTATACCAGCTACGGAATACATGAGGTTTATACTGATCCACTAATGTTATTTCTAGAATACTTACCCGTTTACCTGCTATTAATTTTAGAGGTAAGTGGTAAAACCAATCGCATTAAAGCATTTGTAAGAAGTTAACTTCTTTGAGGGTAAGTTTCCTCCAATTACCTCTAGGTAAATCCTTTTTTGTTAAACCAGCAAAAAGCATTCTGTCCATTTGTAAAACTTCGAATTCTAATTTTTCTAACATTTTACTTAGTGTAGCTGGAGTCAAATTATACGCTTCTATTCCAATTTCACGTTTGGTTCCACCTTTTATGTATTCAACATCTTTAACTTGATATACAAAACCCCTAAGACCAATTCCGCTTTTAAGCATCTCTATTTTGGCAGCACTTATGCTTTTATCCAAAACAACCTGATAAACCATAAGGATTTTCTTTTGAGCATTATTAAGTTTTTTTCTTAAGGCATCGTCATTCGTAAAAAACAACAAGCCTGTGATTGGTCTACCCATGTCCCCAATTGGAGAAACATTTTCTGGATGTGCGTTACGAATTAACTCTTGAACAGACTTCTTAACAACTCCCCCTTGAGCAGTTGCAACAAAACCTTTTGGTTTATTAAGCAAAAGATAAATGGGCTCACTTGCTCTAACACGTTGACCATCATATCTCACCTCATCACCGGGGTTTACTTGGTACCCCATTTCGGTAATGATTTTTCCGTTGACGGAAACCAACCCCATGGCAATGTGCTGATCGGCTTCTCTTCGAGAACAAAGTCCTGCATTGGAAAGGTATTTGTTCAGTCTTTTTACTGTTCTAGCACCTCGGTTTAAATTGTTGTTATCTGACTTCTTTTTTGGATTATATCGCACGGTGAGAATTTGTTATTTGTACATAAAATAAATGCCTATGACTCCTAATAATATTAAAATCTTAAGCAAATTATGAATCCAAAGATACATCTTTTGAGTCGATCCTATCCAGATGAGTACAAGAACAAAAAGCAAATATGGAATTGAGAAGTAGAAGTAATAAGTCATCAACCCCAAATGGCTTTGAATCAAAAGAAAAATTGGAACAGAATTTAAAAAAATCAAGGCTGAAACTATAATTTTAGTTTTTAGATTGCCAAATACAATTGGAAGGGTTTGATAGCTGCGTACCCAATCTCCTTTATAGTTTTGAAGATCTTTTACGATATCACGAATTAAAATTAATAAAAATAAAAAGCTTGCATGATAGATTACGACGGCTTCAAAATTTTTAAAATAAATAGTAACTGCAAAAAAAGGAATAATCGCCAAGAGTGTAGCAAAAAGATTACTGATCCAAAAAAGACGTTTTAGGCTACTGCTATAAATCCATATACCAAAAATATAAACCGTAAAGAATAAAATTGCTTTAAAAGAAGCCGCACCAGCAGCAATTAACGTAGCTCCGTTAAGAAGAAAGTACAAGACTAGCTGACTTTGCTGAGACAACAAATGTTCTAATAAGAATTTTTTTGGTCGATTGATTTTGTCTTTTTCAGCATCATAAAAATTATTGATAATATAACCGGCAGCTGTTGAAAAGGCCGTCGCTAAGACCAAATAAAAAAGTTTAAGGTCGAAAAGAATTTCATAAAACGAACTGGAGGGGGCAAGGATATAACGGGAGGTCAGGTATTGCGCTAGGATCAATACAACAATATTGTATCCTCTTACCAAACTAAACAATCCGAATATTTTGATTACTAATCGCTGATGTGACCTAGAGACTGGCATGGCAGGCTTTAAAAGTGATAAACCACTTCCAAACGATGTCCTTCGAGCTCCTTGGATGCCGCCTCAAAGTCTTCTGTAAATCCTAGCATATAGCCTCCACCTCCTGACCCACAGAGCTTGAGAAAATAAGCATTGGAATCAATTCCCCTTTTCCAAAGCTCATGAAAATGATTTGGAATCATCGGCTTGAAATTATTAAGAACTAATGAAGATAAAGATTTAATATTTTTAAATAGTGACTTAATGTTTCCATTCAAAAAATCTTCAACACAATTGTCCGTAGTCGTGGTAAATTGATTTCGCATCATTTTACTAAAACCTTCGTCTTTCATGTTTTCAAAAAACAAGGATACCATTGGCGCAGTTTCTCCTAAAACGCCGCTATCTAGCAAAAAAACAGCACCTTTTCCTTCTAGATTTTGAGAAGGAATCCCCGTTGTTTCAATCTTTTCGCTAGAATGAATCAACAAAGGCAAACTTAAGTAACTATTTAAAGGATCTAAGCCGGAGGATTTTCCGTGAAAAAAAGATTCCATAGTTGAAAACACAGCTTTGAGCTTTTGAAGTTTCTCAGTAGTCAAGTTTTCTAGTACAGTAATTTTGTCAGCAGCATAACGGTCATAAAAAGCCGCAACAAGTGCTCCACTACTTCCTACACCATACCCTTGGGGTATACTACTGTCAAAAAATAATTTTTGGGATAAATCTTTTTCTATACTCGTCCAATCAAAAGAAACTATTTTGGAATCTATTGTTCTAAGATAGTCAGCAAAAGAAAGAAGTTTTGAGTGAGATTTTTTTGTGATTTCTGTTTCAGACTGCGGTATTTTTAAAGCACCTCTGAAAAAATTATAAGGTATAGAAAGCCCCTTTGAATCCTTAATAATTCCATATTCTCCAAAAAGTAAAATTTTAGCGTAAAAAAGTGGACCTTTCATAAGTCTAAATTAAAGTTTTTTTGCCCCCTGACCAACTTGATCTTCAATAAATTGTCCCGCTTCACAATGCTGTGATAATTCTTCTTGAATAAAAATCTTAATGGCTGGAGCATGCGTTTCTGGATAGAGCAAGTGTACATTCGCGCCTGCATCTAAAGTAAAACACAATGGAAGTTGCGTAGCTGCTCTAAAATCCCAAATTTTATTAATGACAGTTAGGGTGTTGGGCTGCATTAAAATAAATCTCGGACTAGAGGTCATCATCATGGAATGCAAAGTGAGGGCTTCGGATTCAACGACTTCTATAAAAGCATCTAAATCTCCACTTACAAGGATTTTATTGAGAAGCTCACAATTATCGTTGGCCTGTAGGAATCTGTTTTCAGCAAAAGGGTGTCCATTCATAAGTTGATGTCCAAGGCTGCTGCTCACTTTTTTAGTGCCTTGGTCAACAATCAAAATAGTATCCTGAAAATTATAGAAAACATTATGAATTTTAGAGGTCAATGGCACAGCATAAATGTCTGTACTATTTTTAAATGTGGCATTTTCACCCCAAACAGTTAAAGGCCCTTCGATACTTCTTGCAGCACTTCCTGAGCCTAGTCTTGCTAAAAAAGAAGCTTTGGTTTTAAATAAACCGTCATCAAGCACTGGGTTTAATTTTTTTTCCCAATCCATAAGACACAAAGCTAGGGCAGCCATTGCTGAAGCTGATGAAGCAATTCCACTGCTATGAGGAAAGGAATTACTACTAATAATTGACATGTGTTGAAATTTTATCCCTGGCATGTATATTGAAATTCGATCTAAGAATTGTTTGATTTTTGGATGAAAATCCACTTGTTGTTTATTTTCAAATAGAAAAGAAAACCAAGGATCATTTTCAGACAAACGAGGAGTGAATTCAACTGTGGTATTTGTTACACATTTAGAAAGCGTGAAGCTAATTGATGGATTTTTAGGAAGTTGATCGCCGTATTTGCCCCAATATTTAACCAATGCAATATTACTGGGTGCTTGCCAAGTAGCACGGTGATTTATAGCTGAACTAGACTTAAAAATAAATTTTTTTTCCTCCATCGAATGCAAAGATAAGCTTTTGAACTTCTTATTGAAAAGCAATAAAAGCTTAATTATTTGGGTTAGCTTTGAGTATGCGACGAAAATTATTATTTCACGTTTTAATTGGTGTTTTAATCTGTCTTGCAGTGGGTTACTTTTCAAGTATGGCCACTCGGATTTCGGTCGATACTTGGTATCCAAGCCTGAAAAAACCTTTTTTCAATCCTCCCAATTGGCTGTTTGCTCCTGTTTGGACTTTACTCTATTTGTTAATGGGAATCGCTGTTGGTCGAATTTGGTTTTTTGGGCTGCATCACCGCTGGGGAAAAACTGCTCTGTACCACTTTGGATTCCAGCTGATTTTCAATGGACTTTGGTCTCTGGTGTTTTTTGGACTAAAAAACCCTATTCTGGGACTCGTTGTGATTTTAATACTGTTGATTTTAATTGAGCGTTCGATCAAATGGTTTAAAATGGTTGATCTATTTTCAGCTCAATTGCTCTACCCATATTTGGCATGGGTCGCTTTTGCGACATTGCTTAATGCAGCAATCGTAGTCCTAAACTACTTGTAAAAAAAGTCAATTTTAAAGTGTTTTTGTAACTTATCGTTCAACTCAAACCTTAACATTATGTTTTCAAAATTAACTTTAGCAGGAACCTTCATCGGTTTCATTTTTCTCTTTTTTGGTGGCTGGTGTTTCTACGACATCATAGCCATAAATTATTTTTCAAATCATACGATAAATATGCCTTTTGAAGTAAAAGTTAGAATGGAATTTATTGCCTTTGGCGTTTTGTTTCAGTCGTATGTGATTTCATTGCTTTACGGCAAGTGGTCGTTGGGAAACTACAGCCTAAAATCAGGTTTTAATTTTGGCGCTTTGATTGGTTTTTTTGTTGGATTCGGAACCGGTCTTGTCTACTATGCAACTGCAAACCTAATGGACCTTCAAGCTTCTTTGGTAGATGCTGTTTGGAGTATTTTCTATTATGGTATTACCGGAGCATTGATCGGTTGGACTCATAAAAATTTAAAGCTAGAAAAATAATATTTTCTGACAAAACTGATGGTGAAAAAATAGAAAATGAAGGAATTTTCTTACAATTTTTTCTTTAATTAATCTAACAATAATTTATTCTGGAGCTAACTCCACCGTAAGCCCTTCAAGTGCTTTTGACATATGAATTTGACACCCCAATCGGCTGTTTTCTTTTACGTGAAAAGCCTCAGATAGCATGGCTTCTTCGTCATCAGATTTTTCGGGTAAATCATGATCGCTCACTAAATAGCATTGACAAGATGCGCACATCGCCATACCGCCACAAGTGCCTTCAACAGGGAGCTCATAGGCTTTACAAACTTCCATAAGGTTCATTGCCATATCCGTAGGGGCTATCAGTTCGTGTGATTTCCCCTCTCTGTCAATAACGGTGATTGTAACGTCTTGATTCATTTCTATTTAATTGCTTTAATTGTAGATTTCTTGGCTTCTTTTCTGCTCCCATCAAAGCCAGATATACCACTAACAGTAGTGTACTTTAATATGTTTTTTTTATCAGGATAAATCCTTTGAAAAGCACTTTGACACATAAGGGTGGCTTCGTGGAAGCCACAAAGAATGAGTTTTAACTTGCCTGCGTAGGTATTTACATCCCCGATGGCATAGATTCCCGGGATATTGGTTTGATAATCTAAGCTATTATTAACCTTGATTGCATTTTTTTCAATTTCTAAACCCCAATCTGCGATTGGACCTAGCTTGGGTGTTAAGCCAAAAAGTGGGATGAAATAATCCGTCGTAATCGTCTTTATCTTTCCTTCGTTAGACACAACAATTGACTCTAAAAAATCCTGCCCGTGAAGTTCTGTAACCTCTGCAGGCGTAATTAATTTAACTTTATTGTCATCTTTTAATTTTTGGACTTTTTCAACCGAATCTAACGCACCACGAAATTCATCTCTTCGGTGAATCAAAGTGACTTCTTTGGCAATATTCGCTAAAAAAATAGTCCAATCTAATGCCGAATCTCCTCCTCCAGCAATAATAACTTTCTTGTTACGGTATTTTTCAGGATCTTTAATCATGTAGTCAACCCCATGATTTTCAAACTTTTCAAGATCAACTAAGTTGGGCTTTCTCGGCTCAAAAGTCCCCAAACCTCCAGCAATAGCGACTATAGGTGCTTGATGCTTTGTCCCTTTGTCTGTGGTGACAATAAAATCGCCAGATGAGTTTTTTTCGATAGTTTGAGCACACTCACCCAAAGTGAAACCCGGTTGAAAAGGACTGATTTGTTTCATCAAGTTGTCTACTAAGTCTCCTGCCAAAATCTCAGGCTGAGAAGGAATGTCATAGATGGGTTTTTTTGGGTAAATCTCTGAACATTGACCCCCTGGAATTGGGAGTGAATCTATTAAATGACATTTTAATTTAAGTAAACCTGCTTCAAAAACAGCGAATAAGCCTGTCGGTCCAGCGCCAATAATAATAATATCCGTTTTTACCATTGAACTAGGGCGTTATGCTTACAACTTTTTCGATTTGTGGAACGTACTTTTTAATGGTCATCTCTACCCCTGATTTGAGGGTCATTTGATTGACCGTGCAGGAAACACATGCACCGTGAAGTTGAACATTTACTATTTTATCCTCCTCAATAGAAACCAAAGAGATGTCCCCACCATCAGATTCGAGAAAAGGACGTATTTCCTCTAGTGCGATAAGAACTTTTTCTCTAATTTTTTTTGAGTTCATAGTTTTATTTTATGGCTGAACAGCCCACCATATTGGTGATTTTCACAGCTTTTGTTGGAGGCAAGGTCGTGTTTCTTTTTAACAATTGTGCGACCAAATTCTGAGTTACTTCAACTAAAGATTTCTCAATTTCAGTGCCATCCTGTAATGCTGCTGGTCTTCCAACATCTGCAGCTTCTCTTATACTTTGAACAAGGGGCAAAGCTCCCAAAAATGGAACGTCTTTGTCTTTGGCCAAATTTTCAGCTCCTTCTTTTCCAAAGATATAATATTTATTGTTTGGCAATTCTTCTGGTGTGAAATAAGCCATGTTTTCAATAATCCCCAACAAAGGAACGCTTATGCTGTCTTGGGCAAACATTGCAATTCCTTTACGAGCGTCCGCAAGAGCAACGTTTTGCGGCGTACTTATGACCACTGCCCCAGTAAGGGGTAAAGACTGAACAATGCTCAAATGAATGTCTCCCGTCCCTGGAGGCAAATCGACCAATAAGAAATCAAGTTCGCCCCAAGCGGCATCAAAAATCATTTGATTTAGAGCTTTGGCGGCCATCGGTCCTCGCCAAATAACTGCCTGATCTGGTTTTGTAAAAAACCCTATAGAAAGTACTTTAACTCCATAGTTTTCAATAGGCTCCATTTTTGATTTCCCATCAATGTTTATTGACATTGGTCGTGCGCCTTCCATGTCAAACATTGTTGGAATAGAGGGGCCATAAATATCTGCATCAAGAATCCCTACTTTACAACCCATTTTCGAAAGGGTTATTGCGATATTGGCTGTTATTGTGGACTTACCTACCCCTCCTTTACCGGAAGATATTGCAATGATTGAATCAATCCCTGGTATCGACTTTCCCTTGATAGGTTCGGCAGTAGGCGGTGGTGTACTTACCTTGGTGTTAATTTTTATTTTTGCTTTTTCATATACTTTTTGGTGAAGGACTTTCAAAATGGTAACCTCTAATTTTTTTCTAGCTTGGAGACTGGGATTCGCCAAGGTTACATCCAAGTCGATTTGATCTCCGAAAATCATTATGTTAGTGATCGCTCCACTGTCTATTATATTTTCTCCCTCGCCTGGTGCGCTAATCGTTTTTAAAACCGCAACAACATCATTTTTATTGATTTTCATTTGATAATACCTTAACTTTAAATACGCTTACAAATATACTCCAATCTGCTTGGAAACAAAAGTTTACAAATCAAATTCGAAGGGAGGTAGATGAAGCGATGGATTCCAAAAAAAATCCTTAAAATTAAGAATTTGATTGTCCCTAATTGTTAGCCCTTCATTCTCCAGAAGCTGCTGCATTAAGTTGGTTCCAGAAAAATGTAGTTTACCCGATAAAAGTCCGTTTCTATTCACCACTCTGTGAGCAGGAACATCAGGTAAGTTATGGGAAGCGTTCATGGCCCAACCAACCATTCTGGCACTTTGAGGCGCGCCCAAATAGGTTGCGATTGCTCCATAAGAGGTCACATATCCTTCTGGTATTTTCTTCACTACTTCATAAACATTACTAAAAAAATTAGACACTATTTAAATTTAAATTGAGTGTAAGTTATCGGTTTTCCTTCGGCAAGAAATATCTTTTCATAAAACGTTTGAACCGCAGTGGCCTCAGTAGGAGAATAATCATTATTATATATATTGTGGTGGGCATATAATATCTCATAAGCGCTATCATTCAATATCCCAAGGGTGTATCCATGAAGAAATTCACTGTCTGTTTTTAGATGCATAACACCGTCTGGAACAAGAACTTGTTTGTACTGATTTAAAAGTTCTGGACAAGTCAACCGATGCTTGGTCCGCTTATATTTTATTTGAGGATCCGGAAAAGTAATCCATATTTCAGCAACCTCACCTTTATCAAAAAGTTTCGTAATGAGTTCAATTTGTGCTCTAATAAATGCCACATTATTAAGGTCGTTTTCTAAAGCAGTCTTTGCTCCTCTCCAAAAACGAGCCCCTTTTGTATCTATACCTATATAGTTTTTTTGAGGATTTAATTCCGCCAGATGAACGGAGTACTCCCCTTTCCCACACCCTAACTCGAGCGTGATCGGATTTTCGTTTTTAAAATATTTACTATGCCACTTGCCTTTAAGCGGAAAAGAGTTTAGCAATAAATCTTCCCTTTCAGGTTGAATAACGTTTGAGAAAGTACTATTCTCTCTAAATCTTCTTAATTTGTTTTTGCTTCCCACTGGTTTAATCTATAGGACGAAAATAAAGCTTTGAATTCTAACATTACTCAAGAATTTTAATTTTAAGTCTTTTGAAGTGTAAATGAAAATTCCGAACCAACCCCGGGTGAGCTTTCAACAAATATTTTCTCTTGATGTGCTTCAATAATGTGCTTGACAATTGCTAGCCCCAAACCTGAGCCCCCTTGGTCTCTGTTTCCGGATTTATCCACCCTGTAGAAACGCTCAAAAAGTCTTGGCAGGTGTTCTCGCTCGATACCCTCACCATTGTCCGTAACCCTCACAATTACCTTCTCCTCATTAAGGTCTTGAATACTAATCTCTGTGGTCCCTTTGTTTACTCCATATTTTAGTGAGTTGATCACCAAGTTGGTTAACACCTGTTGAATTCTCTCTTCATCGGCATTTACGAGTATCGGTTGGGAATTTGTGTTTTCAAATGAAAGTATGATTTCACTCTTATTGGCCTGCATTTCAAAAAGTTCAAATACGTTTTCAACCAATTTTATGATATCAAAATCATTTCTTTCAATGGATTTTATTCCAGATTCGAACTGAGTAATTAAGTCCAAATCTTTAACTATATATACAAGTCGCTCAACTCCTTTGGCGGTTCTTTTAAGGTACTTTTCTCTTAAATCCTTATCATTTACCCCGCCTTCTAGTAGCGTTAAAACATAACCCTGTATTGTAAATAGCGGAGTTTTTAACTCATGAGATATGTTTCCAATAAACTCTTTCCGATAGCTTTCTTTGTCTTTAAGTACTTCAATTTCAAGTTTTTTATCGTCTGCAAATTGACGAAGACTTTCTTTCAAGGATTCCATATCGGACTCGATTGCCTCTCTGTTCTCAGAAAATCCAGAGGGAGAAAGGTCATCATATATGCCTTTTAGCTTTCTTAGGATAGAACGTTCGATCCTAAGATGAAGTAATAGAATCGAGAATAAGAAAAACAGCAAAATTAAGACCGATCCAAGCATTACATCTTGAAAGGTGAATTTAACTGAGCTGAAAAAATAAAAAACAACAAAAACAACAAAAAGGGCGGTCATCAGGAGGACCGAAAGGTTAAATGCTATTTTATAATTCTTAAATCTAAACACAAATACTACAAGTTAAGTGGCACAAATTTATAACCAACTCCTTTTACCGTTTTAAAATATTTATCACCGATTTTTTCTCTTAATTTTCTGATATGAACATCAATGGTTCGGTCCCCGACAACAACTTCACTGCCCCAAACAATTTCCATTATTTTTTCTCTTTTAATAACTTTTTCTGGTTTAGAGGCCAACAAAAAGAGTAATTCAAATTCCTTTCTTGGCAGTGAAAAAACCTTACCATCAAAGGTGACCTGATACTCTTCCCTATCAATAATCAGTTTCCCTAGCTGTAATTTCTCTTGGTTTTTATCCTCCTCCCTCAATCTCCGTAGGAGCGCTTTTACCTTAGAAACCAAAATCTTTGGTTTGACCGGTTTGGTAACATAATCATCTGCACCAGCATCAAAAGCAGCTACGTGCGAATAATCCTCGCCTCGAGCTGTAAGAAACATTATGATTGTTTCTTTGAAACGAGGGTCTTTTCGTAACAATCCGCAAGCTTCAATTCCATCCATATTGGGCATCATAACATCCATGATGATTAAATGAGGAACTTCTTTGTCCGCCTCTTCTATTGCCTTTTTCCCATCGCTTGCTGTTGAAATAAGATACCCTTCCTGATCTAAATTAAATCGGATAATTTCAATGACATCCGGATCATCGTCAACCAATAAAATTTTTATTCCTTTTTTTTTCATTTACTTCTTATATTTTACTAAAATATAAATTTAAATGGTGGTTAACGTTAATAAATAATTATCATATGCAATACATTTTACCCAATCCTTTTAATATTCACTACCTTTGTAGGGTATAGAACAATACGATATTTACAGTTATGCGTTTTTCTGTGTTTTTTATTTTTTTATTGTTTAGCTTTTTTGCTTCTGCACAAAGCAATAACGAAACCTATGGAGTAGATGCAACAAATAGAAGTTTAGCTATCGAAGAGACCATTCAGAAATTAGACTTTAAGATTTACCCCAACCCAATGACTGGTGTATACTTAAACATAGATTCTAGACGTTCTGAAGTGAAAAATATAATAATATTTAATGTTTTGGGTGAAGCGGTGTTTGAAAAAGAAACCCTAGAAAACCGCATTATTCTTCAAAACCTCAAAACTGGAATCTATCTTGTTAAGCTTATCCAAGGCAATCACATGGGTTTAAAAAGACTTTTGATTCCCTAATTTTTCATGTCTTTAGCACTTGAGTTTTAATGGATTCTACCGACCTCAATCCCTTTTGGGAAATTAAATCCGAAGAATCGTTTGAACGATTAGCGCTTGATACGTTCAACTTTCAATATGAAAACAATTCCGTTTACCGTTCCTACTGTGACTTAATCAATCGTTCTGCTTCTGACATCATGCACTCAGAAAATATTCCTTTTTTACCCGTTTCCTTTTTTAAATCAATGTCAGTTATTTCCTTCAAAGGAGACGTTATAAAAGAATTTAGCTCAAGCACCACCACTTCTTCGACCGCCTCAAAACATTTCATTCGAGATTTGAATGATTATAAATTAAGCTTCAGAAACTGTTTTGAAAGATTTTACGGTTCAATTGAAGATTGTGTTGTTTTGGCACTACTCCCCTCTTATGCAGACCGTGAAGGCTCTTCATTAACTTATATGGTTTCTGATTTAATCTCCAAGAGTAATAAACCTGATAGTGGATTTTATCTAAACGAATGGGATCGCTTAGAGGAAAAGATTCTCGAACTTGAGGAGCGAGGTCAAAAAACATTATTAATCGGTGTTTCTTTTGCCCTACTTGACTTAATTGAAAAACACAAGTTTCAATTAAAAAACACGATAGTGATGGAAACTGGGGGGATGAAAGGCCGGAGAAAAGAACTGACAAGAAGTGAATTGCATCAAAAACTTTCTGAAGGTTTTGGTGTTAAAAAAATACATTCAGAATACGGAATGACCGAACTACTTTCTCAGGCCTATTCGAAAGGGAATGGTCGGTTTAGCTGTCCTCCCTGGATGCGTGTTTCGGTAAGAGAAAGCGAAGATCCATTTCAAAATCTTGGATTTGAAAAAACAGGGGGATTAAACATAATAGATTTAGCCAATCGCGATTCGTGTTCCTTTATTGCCACTCAGGATTTAGGAAAAACTTTTTCGGATGGAACTTTTGAAGTATTGGGCCGTTTTGATCACTCAGAAGTTAGAGGTTGTAATTTGATGGTTTTCTAATTAAACTACTTTTAAAACAAAATAATTTTTCTTTCCTCTTTGTAATAAAATATATTTTTCATCAATAAGATCTTTTTCAGCAATAGCATAATTTTCATCAACCTTGTTTTTATTAACTGAAATCGAGTTTTCAGCCAAAGCTCTTCTAGCCTCGCCATTTGATTTTAAAAACCCTGTGTCAGAAGCCAAAAGATTAATCATTTCGATTCCACTCTCAAATTCACTTTTTGAAATTTCTGCTTGAGGCACGCCTTCAAAAACTTCCAGAAAGGTGTCTTCATCAAGTTGAATAAGGTCTTCTGTTGTCGATCTTCCAAACAAGATCTTACTGGCTTGCTTTGCTTTTTCTAAATCTTCTTTAGAATGTACCATTTGCGTTACCTCTTCGGCAATTTTGTTTTGTAAAAGCCTTAGGTGTGGAGTTTCTTTATGTTCACTCGTCAGTGATACTATTTCTTCTTGCGTCAATAGCGTAAAGATTTTAATATATTTCTCAGCATCTTCATCTGAGGCATTTAACCAATACTGATAAAATTTATATGGGGAAGTTCTGCTTTTATCCAACCAGACATTTCCTCCTTCTGACTTACCAAACTTGCTTCCGTCTGATTTTGTAATCAAAGGACAGGTGATGGCATAGGCTTTTCCAGAAACCTTGCGCCGAATCAATTCTGTTCCTGTGGTTATGTTTCCCCACTGATCACTACCTCCCATCTGAATTTTACAATCCATATTTTGATAGAGATGCAAAAAATCATAGCCTTGGAGCAGCTGATACGTAAATTCAGTAAAAGACATCCCAACCTTAGAATCACTTCCCAAACGTTTTTTAACGGAGTCTTTCGCCATCATATAGTTGACGGTCAGGTGCTTACCAATGTCTCTAGAAAAATCAATCAATGAATAATTTTTCATCCAATCGTAATTATTCACCAACTGAGCTGCTGCAGGGTTCGTTTTGTTAAAGTCAAGAAATTTTTCTAATTGTTGCTTGATTCCAGAAACATTTCTCTCAAGTGCTTTGGAATCCAAAAGGTTTCTTTCATCTGATTTCCCGGAAGGATCACCAATCATTCCAGTGGCTCCTCCCAAAAGTGCGATGGGCCGGTGCCCCGCCTTCTGAAAATGAATCAGTATCATAATCTGAACCAAGCTCCCAATGTGTAAGGAATCTGCTGTGGGATCAAAACCAATATAACCAGAACTCGAATTGGCCAATAGATGTGCCTCAGTTTCTGGCATAATATCATGCAACATTCCTCTCCAGCGCAGTTCTTCAACAAAGTTTTTAGACATTTTTTTATTTTGTTTTACAAAGATAGATTTATAGCGTAAAACAAAAAATTATTCTTCAAAAAGCAGTAGTTTTAATCAATGATTTTAGTCACAGGAGCCACAGGTTTTATAGGATCGTATTTGTTATGTCATTTGGCAGAGAAAAACATATATCCAGTAGCACTCTACAGAAGTGACACCAAGAAAAACTCAATTCAATCGATCTTTGAATCAAAGTTCTCGGACGGAAAATCTCAATTCGAAAAAATCGTTTGGCGAAAAGGCGATTTAACAGACTTCCCTAGCCTTGAGGAAGCATTTCAAGGAATTACTAAAGTTTATCATTGTGCAGCATTAATTTCATTTTCTCACAGTAAAATAAAAAAGTTAATTGAAATAAATGAACAAGGAACTTCTTACATCGTGAATCTTTGTCTGTCTCATAAAGTAAAGAAGTTGATTTATGTAAGTTCGATTGCAGCATTAGGAAAGGAAGAAACCAGCAATGATGTGGACGAAGAAACCCCTTGGAATAATAATGAAGAAAAAACACCTTATGCCTATTCGAAATATGGCGCTGAAACAGAGGTTTGGCGTGCTGGTCAAGAAGGACTTGAGTTTTGCATTGTCAATCCTGGTGTAATTTTAGGGAAAGGGAGTCCTGCCAACTTTATTTTAAATAAAATAAAAAAAGGATTTAGGTTTTACACCCCTGGAAACACGGGATATGTTCACGTTTCAGACGTTATTTCTGTCATGTCTCAATTGATGGAATCTGAGGTCAACGGAGAGCGCTTTATCTTGGTTGCGGAAAACTGGACCAATAAATCCCTCTATCAATTCCTACTTAAAAAAAATAAAAAAAACGAGAGGGTTTATTTAATCCCAAAATTCACATTCTATTTTTTATGGTTTGTAGAACACTCTTTAGAATTGATTTTTTTCAGAAAAAGAAAACTAACTCGGGCTTTAATAAAAGGCATGTATGAGCAAAAGAATATTAAAGGAGATAAAATTAAAACTAAACTTGATTTTGTCTACACTCCAATTGAAGAGGTTTTATAAGCAATCAGATCTGTTATTTAGCTATAATATCTAATTCTGCAACACTGTCTTTTAAAGCCAATAGCCTTTTTTCAATTTGTTTGTAAATCAATAAATATTCCTTGGGACTTTGCGCATAATAGTTTTTACTATTCACCAGTTGCATACTGTCGATACAATATTTTTCAAGAAAATAACCATCGCCCAACATGCTATTATATCCTTTCAAAGTATAGCCGCTGCTTCTCATAGACTTAAGCAAGTGCATGTCTAAAAGCACCTCTTCCATCAAATCTGGAGGAATCAAATCCTCTGGCGGTTTAACTTTGTCTTGCTGTGTACAGGAAAAGAATAAAAATATTATAGCAAAAAATAATGTGTTTTTCATTATAAAATTAATTCTTATGAAAGGTAAGTCTTTTACCTAAGCTATTTTCAATGATTTTTCCTTGATCGTAAACCATATTTCCGTTCACAAAAGTTTTTTCTACGGAAGCTTCGAAAGTTGTCCCCTCAAAAGGCGACCATTGACACTGATAAAGTAAATCACTTTTGATTACTGTATTTTTTTTCTCTAAATCAACCAAAACTAAATCTGCAAAATAACCTTCTTTTAAAAAACCACGCTTTTCAATATTAAACAAAATTGCGGGATTGTGACAGGCCTTTTGGACGAGTTTCTCGAATTCTATTTTGCCTCGCTTAACTGCCGTAAGCATCGCTGGCAGTGCATGTTGTACCAGCGGACCTCCCGATGGAGCTTTGGTATAAACTTGTTGTTTTTCCTCTAAAGTGTGGGGAGCATGATCGGTGGCCAAAACATCAATACGATCATCGTTCAAGGCTTTCCATAGGGCCTCGCGATCTGTTTTCTTCTTAATGGCAGGATTCCATTTTATTAAAGTCCCTTTCTCTTCATAATCTTCTTCTGAAAACCAAAGGTGGTGAACACAAACCTCAGCCGTAATTTTCTTCTCTTTCAAGGGAATATCATTTTCAAACAATTCTGTTTCTATGGCAGTCGACAAATGAAAAACATGAAGTCGAGCCCCAGTTTCTTTGGCAAGTTCTATTGCTCTTGAAGAGGATAAATAACAAGCTTTTTCGCTTCTTATTTCAGAGTGCTTTCCGATTGGAATGTCGTCTCCATATTCGGCAATAAAACGACTTAGGTTTTCCTTAATAGTCACTTCATCTTCGCAATGCACTGCAATGGGTAAATCGATATTAGAGAAAATCTCACGTAAAACTTCTGGATCGTCGACCAACATGTTTCCCGTAGATGAACCTAAGAACAATTTAAATCCGGGTATTTTACTTTTATCAATCGATATAATTTCTTTCAGATTATCATTCGTACCTCCAAAAAGAAAAGAATAATTCGCGATTGAATTTTGTGAGGCAATTTCAAACTTTTCCGCTAGCGCTTCACTTGAAGTCGTTTGAGGATTGGTGTTTGGCATTTCAAAAAAGGAGGTGATTCCTCCTGCAACTGCCGCCCTAGATTCTGAGGCTATCGTCGCCTTGTGAGTCAAGCCTGGCTCTCGAAAATGCACTTGGTCGTCAATCCAGCCAGGCATCAAATGTAGTCCGCTGGCATCAATGACGTTGTCCGCCAATTTTTGATCGATAAAATCAGCTATTTTATGGATCAGCGCTCCATGAATCAAAAGGTCTTTCTGAACGATTTCTCCCTCATTGACCAGCATTGCATTCTTAATCAGTACTGTTTCCATTCTGTTTTTTAAAAAAATCTTTTATTCGCAAATCTAAGACGCCATAGAGCGCTTCCCAAATTATATTTCCATTCATTTTAGAAATTCCCTTTTTCCGATCAGTAAAAACAATAGGGTATTCCTTAAAACTGAATCTTTTTCTCCAAGCTTTATACTTCATTTCTATTTGAAAAGCATAACCTACGAATTGAATTTCATCGAGGTTTAGCTCCTCCAATACATTTCGTTGATAACCTACGTAACCGGCTGTGGGATCTTTTATGGGCATAAAAGTGATTAAACGGACATAAATTGAGGCAAAATAAGACAGCAATATCCTACTCAAAGGCCAGTTCACAACATTAATCCCATCAACATATCTAGAGCCCACTATAAAATCAACATCACTTTCCAATAACTCAAGCATGGGAATCAATGCGTTAGGATCATGAGATAAATCAGCGTCCATCTCGAAAATGTATTCATAATTGTTTTTTAAAGCCCATTTAAAACCATGTATATAGGCTTTCCCAAGTCCTTCTTTAAGATTTCTAACTTCTAAAAACAACTTTTTGGGATATTTTGGCATGAGCTGGTTGACAGCGGCTGCCGTTCCATCGGGAGAAGAATCATCAACGATCAATACATCAAAACGCTTTAAAGAAAAGGTTTTTTCAAGCACCAATTTTACGTTTTCAACTTCGTTATAAGTGGGGATAATGACAAGTGCTTTTTTCATAAATTTCAATGTAAATTTACTAAAACACAAGAAATAAATTAAATAAATAAGAATACTTCCTTAATTTTATTTCATGTTTGAATGGACTGATCGATTACAAGCCTCAGGTGACTGGATTACTTTTATTTTATTCATGATTTTTGCGCTGTTGGCTTTTTTATCTCAGCGGCATTATTCACAATTTAGATTATTTGTGGATATAAGGAATTTGAATAATTATCTAAATATTTATGGAAAAGACAAATATTTAAGTCTTTTCCATCAGTTCAATTTGATTTTATTTTTCATCTCGTTGCTTACCTACGCACTTTATGCTCATTTTTTCTATCAAGAAATATTAATTTCTTTTTTAGGGGGAATTCAATTTTATGAAATTTTACTTTTCTTATTCAGCTTGGTAATTATTCGATACTTTGTACTGAAAATGATTTTAAACCCCATAGGATTAAAAAACACATTTGATCAAGTGTGCTTTAAAAGCCTGACAATTAAGGGGTTAATTGGCATAATGGGCAGTTGCTTTTTGTTACTTTATCGCTTCACTTTTCCTGACAATCATAACTTTCTTTTGATAAGTCTCCTAATTGTCTTTGTCTCTTCTTTCATATGTCACATAACAATTTATATTGAAATAACAAGGAAAAAACCTACGCATCTGCTATATATAATTTTATATCTTTGTGGATTCAAAATAGCGCCCTGGCTTTGGCTCTATTTAATATTGTATTAGGCCAAGAGAGGTAATTAAATTTAAACATATGAAAGTGAAAACCATTTTGGTTTCGCAACCTGAGCCAGCGAGTGAAAAATCCCCTTACGCACGTTTAAAAGAAAAACACAAACTAAAAATTGATTTTCGACCTTTCATTCATGTTGAAGGCATGTCTGCGAAAGAGGTTAGAAAACAAAAAATTAATTTTTCTGAATTTAATAATATTATCCTCACCAGCCGGAACGCTGTTGATCATTTTTTCAGACTGACTGAAGAAATGCGCTATAAAGTTCCAGATTCCACAAAATACTTCTGTCAATCAGAAGCCGTCGCTTACTATCTTCAAAAATATGTGGTTTATCGCAAGAGGAAGATTTATGTGGGCGAAAAAAGTGTAGCAGATTTGGAGTCTGTGTTTAAGAAGTTTGAAATTGAAAAATTCATGCTACCCACCTCGGATGTTGACAATCCGAAGATTCCTAACATTCTAGATGAAATCGGAGTTAAGTGGCAACGCGCACAGCTTTACAGAACCAAAGTGAGTGACCTCTCGGATCTAAGGGATGTGCACTATGATATTTTAGTGTTTTTTAGTCCTTCGGGAATCGAATCTCTGTTGCATAACTTTCCTGATTTTGAACAAAAAGATACAATGATAGCAGCTTATGGGAATGCTACTGTCAATGCTGCAAAAGCTGCACACCTAAGGGTCGATATCAATGCGCCCAGTCCTGAAACCCCCTCAATGAGCATGGCCATTGAAAAACATATTGTTGGGCTCAGCAAAAAATCTTTGGGAGTTTAAGCCTTTATTGATTTAATAAGTAAAAAGAACCAACCAAAAATAAGTAATGTTCCTCCTATGGGTGTTATTGGACCAATCCAAGATAGGTCTACTTTCATCACGGACTGGAGGGACAAAAAGAAGATGCTGAAAGAAAATAGTATTGTTCCCCAAAAGAAGAATCTATAAATCCACTTCTTGTCTTCTATTTGCATTACAGAAACCAACAGCAAAGCCAATCCGTGATACATCATGTATCGGGCACCAGTTTCAAAAGAGTGTAATGACGTTTCAGTTAATAATGTTTTTAAAAGGTGACTTGCAAAAGCTCCCAAAACAACTGAAAATAAAGCGAAAACCGCTCCTGCTATTCTGATTTTTTTCATTTAACTAATTTAAAGTAAAAAATATAAATTATAAAAAGGAATTCGCTTATATTTATTAACCAAATATAGGATTTTGATTAAAAATTTATAACAATGAAAATAACTAATGAAGAAATTTTAATAGATGGCTTAGATAAGATTATTCTTCGAGCGCTTATGAATGATGCAAGAAAATCAATTAATGAAATTGCAAAAACCGCTGGTATTTCAGGAGCGGCTGTTCACCAACGTTTAAAAAAACTAGAGCAAGCTCAACTCATCTCTGGTTCTCAAATCATATTAAACCCTAAGGTTTTAGGTTTTAAAACAATGGCTTTTATTGGGATTTACTTGGATAAAGCCATCCGAAATACTGAAGCAGTAAAGCAACTCGAAAAAATACCCGAAGTGATCGAATGTCATTACACCACAGGAAACTGGAGTGTGTTAATCAAAATATTGTGTAAAGACAATGAGCACCTAATGGGACTTTTAAATCATAAAATACAATCCATAGAGGGTATTTCTAGAACGGAGACTTTTATTTCTTTAAATCAACAGATTAAAAGACAAATTCAGATTTAATCATTTTTTCTGTTTTTAAGCGTCAAGAAGATGATCACAACTTGTAAAATCCCTGAGAGTATGTTGGCGGTAATAACTGCAATGCTATTGATTAAAATGCCATAGGCCAACCAAATAATAATTCCGACAAGCATGCAAACATACATTGAAAGCGACACTCCGTTTGAGCTTCGATTTTTCCATATTTTAACAACTTGAGGCACAAAAGCAAGAGTGGTGAACGTGGCTCCTACTAAACCAACAACTTCAACTAGAATGTCATTACTCATTAGATCACTATATTTATTATTTTCCCCGGGACAACAATTATCTTTTTCGGAGGATTTCCTTGAAGTTGATTTTGAGTTCTCTCCTCGTTAATCACTATCTCTTTAATTTCATCTATGCTTAAGCTTAATGAAAGCTTTAAAGTAAACCGCATCTTTCCATTAAATGAAACTGGATAATCTTTGGTTGTCTCTGTCACATGAGAGGGATCGAATAGAGGAAACGGCTCGAATTCAATACTTTTAGAGTGTCCCAAAACTGACCATAGTTCCTCACTGAAATGTGGAGCAAAAGGGGAAAGAAGAACTATAAATGGTGCTAGAATTTCACGGTTTGAGCATTTCAAAGCACTCAATTCATTAACGCAAATCATAAAAGTACTGATGCAAGTGTTAAAAGAATAACGCTCAATATCATCGGTTACCTTCTTTATGGTTTGGTGCAAAATCTTATAAGCTTCAGGCGAAGGCTTACTGTTAGTAACAATAAGTTTTTCTTGATCATAAAACAAGCGCCATGTTTTTTTTAGAAAATTATGTACACCGCTTATTCCAGCAGTATTCCAAGGCTTGTCTTGTTCTAGGGGCCCTAAAAACATTTCATACATCCGCAAGGTGTCTGCTCCGTAGGTTTCACATATTTCATCAGGATTGACCACATTATATTTCGACTTGGACATTTTTTCAACTTCTCTACCTACAATATATTTCCCTTCCTCAAGAATGAAATTGGACTGTTCAAAATCTTTTTGCCATGCTTTAACTTTTTCAATATCCAATTCGTCATTTAGATTAACGAAAGACACATCAACATGAATGGGCTCGACTTCTTGCCCTTTTATTAAACCTTTTGAAATAAAATCTTGAGTTCCTTTTTTACGATAAATAAAGGCTGAATTCCCAAGAATCATCCCTTGATTGATTAATTTTTTAGCATATTCATCAACAGGTAAATATCCACGATCATAAAGGAATTTTTGCCAAAACCTAGAATACAATAAATGTCCTGTCGCATGTTCGCCACCTCCGAGGTATAGGTCGACATCTTGCCAATAATTTAAGGCCTTATTTCCAACAAAACCCTCTTCATTTTGAGCATCCATATAGCGAATGAAGTACCAAGAACTCCCTGCCCAACCTGGCATGGTGTTTAATTCCAATGGAAAAATGGTTTCATTATCAATTTCGTCAAGGCTAACGACTTTTTCTAAGGCAGTGTTCCAAGCCCAATCTTTTGCATTACCCAAAGGTGGCTTCCCATCTTCGGTTGGTAAATATTTCTCAACTTCTGGTAATTTAAGCGGTAAATGTTCTGCTTTAAGCGGAAATGGAATTCCAGATTTAAAATAGATTGGAATGGGTTCCCCCCAATATCTCTGACGACTAAAAACAGCGTCTCTCAGACGAAAGTTAACAGTTCCTTTTCCAGCGTTTAATTCTTCAAGAGCATAAATGCTTCTTTTTACTGCTTTCTTATAAGGAAGACCATTTAAGAAATCCGAATTTATAAGTCCAACAGAGGCTTTTTCTGTATAGGCAGACTCTGAAATATCAATTTGATTGAAAATATTAATAATGAGTATGTCAAAATATTTTGCAAAATCATAGTCTCGCTGGTCACCGCAAGGAACAGCCATAACCGCTCCTGTTCCATAGCCCGCTAAGACATACTCACCAATCCATATTTGAATTTTTTCTTTGGTAAAAGGGTGAATGGCATAAGCTCCTGTAAAAACACCACTAATGTTTTTCACCTCTGATTGACGTTCTCGATCAGACTTTTTAGCAGCCTCAAGGATATAATTTTCTACAGCGCCTCTTTGCTCGGCAGTTGTTATTTTTTGAACCAATTCATGCTCTGGAGCCAGTGTCATAAAAGTGACACCAAAAATAGTATCGGGTCTTGTTGTGAAAACTTCAAGTCGATCTTGATGTCCTTCAACTTCGAAATAAACAGAAGCTCCAATAGATTTTCCAATCCAATTTCTCTGCATTTCCTTTAAAGAATCTGACCAATCTAATGTGTTTAAACCTTCGAGCAATCGATTGGCATAGGCGCCAATTCGCATGCTCCATTGTCTCATTTTCTTTTTTGTAACAGGGTGACCTCCTCGTTCAGAAACACCATTTATGATTTCATCATTAGCAAGAACTGTCCCTAATGCTGAACACCAGTTCACTTCCGTATCAGATAAATAAGTTAATCTGTATTTTAATAAAACCTCCTCCTTTTCTAATGCTCCCATAGCATTCCACTCGTCGGCACTAAATTCAGGAATATTATTATCGCAATTGGCGTTAACATTTACATTTCCTTCCGCTTCAAAACTTGCAATCAATTTACTTATCGGCTGGGCTTTATCTTCATCTAAACAATAATAGGAATCAAAAAGTAATAAAAAAATCCATTGCGTCCACCGATAATAATCTGGGCTAGAAGTCTGCACTTCCCTACTCCAATCAAACGAAAATCCCATTCGATCGAGTTGTTTGCGATAGCGTTTGATGTTTGTTGCTGTGGTTTTTGCTGGGTGTTGGCCCGTTTGTATGGCATATTGTTCAGCTGGGAGCCCAAAAGAATCGTATCCCTGAGGATGCAGCACATTAAATCCCTTATGTCGCTTAAATCGCGCTACTATATCACTTGCGATATATCCCAGCGGATGTCCAACATGCAATCCTGCTCCGGAAGGATAAGGAAACATGTCTAAGACATAATATTTAGGTTTATCACTTTGGTTTTCAGCTTTAAAGGTTTGTTGAACAGACCAGAAATTTTGCCATTTTTTTTCAATTTTTTGAAAATCGTATATCACTACCTTGCATGTTTTTGAAGCCGTAAAAATACGTTTATTGAATGAAAGGAAAAAAGTTTATGTCTCCCTTCATTCTTTTTTAAAACGGGTTTCCTATTTTTACTTAAAATATCCGAATATTTTGAAACAAAAACCTGAAGAAAAATATTATAAACGCCGATTGATTTCGAGTTACTTTTCTGTGGTATTAAGCATCACTTTGGTTTTGTTTTTAATAGGAATCTTAGGCTTATTACTCCTTAACTCAAGAAAAGTTGCAGACCACTTTAAGGAACAAATTGCAATGACCGTATATCTTAAAGACTCTGCAAAAGAAATTGAAATTAAGCAATTACAAAAAACCTTAAGTCTTGAAGTCGCAACTAAGAAAGCAATTTTCATTACCAAAGAGGAAGCTTCGGCAGTTCATGCAAACGAAATCGGAGAGGATTTCATGGAGTTTTTAGGATACAATCCGCTACTTAACTCCATCGATGTCTATTTTAAAGCGGCCTATGTCACTCCTTCTTTAATAGAAAAAATTAAAACAAATTTGGAGAATTATAGCTACGTTAATGAAGTTAATTACGATCAACCCTTACTGGAATTATTAGACGAAAACATCAAGAAAATAACTTATTGGATGCTTTTCGCGAGTCTTATTTTCGTCTTGGTTGCTGTCTTGTTGATCAACAGTTCTATCCGGCTTTCGATCTACTCCAAACGACTTATAATCAAAACAATGCAATTGGTGGGGGCCACCAAAAGTTTTATTAGAAAACCATTCATTAAGACCAACATTTTAATGAGTTTTATTGGTTCCATAATGGCCTTGCTTGCACTCAGTGGTGTAATCTATGAAATGAACAAACGCTTTCCTGAATTGCAGATTCTAAACAACCCCCTCGAACCAGCGCTTATTTTTGTTAGCGTTTTCTTTTTAGGGTTGGGGATCACACTAATTAGCACTTTATTTGCAATGCAACGCTACCTAAATCTCAAATCTGATGCTGTATATTAAATCAATTATATGAGTAATATTAAACCCAAAAAACAATTATTGTTTGGAAAGAGAAATTATAAATTCTTGATGTTTTCCATCCTATTAATCACACTCGGATTTATTTTAATGTCAGGTGGAGGAAGTGATGATCCAAATGTTTTTAATCCTGAAATATTTAACTTCCGAAGGATTCGTTTGGCGCCAACTGTCATCCTTGTTGGATTTGCCATGGCAATCTACGCCATACTTACAGCTCCAAAGAAAAGTAAATGAGTTTATTTGAAAGCCTAATCCTTGGAATTATCCAAGGGCTCACAGAGTTCCTGCCGGTTTCTTCAAGTGGTCATCTAGAGATTTTTAAAGAAATATTTAGCAGTGACTACCAGCCAAAAGAAAGTTTATTAATCACCATCACACTTCATGCGGCTACGGCGATGAGCACTTTGTTTTATTTTAGAAAAGACATCGGTTTTATATTTAAAGAATTGTTGCGATTTGAGAAAAGTGAAAGTTTATATTTTGCACTTAAAATTATATTGTCAATGATTCCTGCGGTTATTGTAGGACTATTTTTTGAAGATTTTATTGCAAGTTTATTTGACAGAAACCTTTTGCTGGTTGGTTTTATGCTACTAATCACCGCCTTTTTATTATTTCAAGCAGATCGCATTGGTAAAAACAACAAACCCTTGAATTATCGTTCTGCCCTATTAATCGGAGTCATACAAGCGATTGCAATTCTTCCAGGGATTTCAAGAAGTGGTGCGACGATTGCTTTGGCAGTTTTGCTCGGTATTGATAGAGAAAGAGCGGCTAGATTTTCTTTTCTAATGGTCATTCCTCTTATTTTTGGAAGTATGGCGAAAAGTCTTTTAGAAATCGATTCTGTTACCCAGTCTCCAGATTACCTTTCCCTTTTGGTTGGATTTATTGCAGCATTTATTACTGGAATTTTTGCTTGCAAATGGATGATTGCACTCGTTAAGAAAAGCCAATTGAAATACTTTAGCTTTTACTGCATCGTTGTAGGTGTTATTGCCATTGTCTATGCATTCTAAATTAGAACTTAACGAAACTTTAGTAACCGAAGGGCAATTGCTTTTGATTGATAAACCCCTAAACTGGACTTCTTTTCAGGTCGTTAATAAAATTCGTTGGGAGTTAAAAAACAAGTTTGGCATTAAAAAGCTAAAAGTGGGACATGCGGGGACTTTAGATCCATTAGCAACAGGTCTTTTGTTGGTGTGTACTGGGAAAATGACAAAGAAAATTTCTGAGATTCAAGCACTGGTGAAGGAATACACTGGAACATTTACATTGGGAGCCACCACCCCGTCTTATGATCTTGAAACTCCTATTGACGGTACCTTCCCAATAGACCACCTCGATGACAATGCCCTAAAGGAAGTCATCAATCAATTTACTGGAGTAGTGGATCAATATCCTCCAGTTTTCTCAGCGATAAAGAAAGATGGCAAAAGACTCTATGAATATGCCAGAAAGGGTGAAGAAATTAAGATTAAATCGAGACAGGTTGAAATTTTAGCGTTTGAACTGACAAAAATTAAGCTACCAACAATAGATTTTTATGTAAAATGCTCGAAAGGCACCTACATCAGGTCTTTGGCCAATGATTATGGAAAAGCCTTAGGGTCAGGTGCTCATCTGAGTAGTTTAAGAAGAACCGCTATTGGCTTGCATCGCATTGAAGATGCTTATACTATTGAACAAATTACAGCAGAACTAGAAGTAATATAATCCCAACTTAATAGCTTTAGATTCTTTGTTTTTTAATAATTTTACCAAAACATACGCTTTCCATGAATTTAACTACGGATGAAATTCAAGAACGTCTTCATAAAAAAGGTTATTTAGATTTATCTGTTTCTAAAGATATTGACCTGGTTGCCGAAATAAATCGTCTTAAAAAAGAAAAGAACGCAGTAATTCTGGCGCATTATTATCAAGAACCAGAAATTCAAGAACTTGCTGATTATCTCGGAGACAGTCTTTTTCTTGCCCAAGCTGCAGAAAAAGTTGCTGCGGACATTATCGTTTTTGCGGGGGTGCACTTCATGGCGGAGACTGCAAAAATAATCAACCCTAACAAAAAAGTATTGCTCCCTGACTTGAAAGCAGGTTGTTCGTTAGCCGACTCCTGTCCCCCAGATGAATTTGAAAAATTTATTTCAAAACATCCCGGTGCTCATGTGGTGACCTACATTAATTGTTCGGCGGAAATAAAAGCATTGAGCACTATTGTTTGCACGTCTAGTAATGCTGTAAGAATTATAGAGTCGATTCCTAAAAATGAAACCATCATTTTTGCACCTGACAGAAATCTAGGGCGTTATCTGATTAGAGAAACTGGGAGAGACATGATATTGTGGGACGGATCATGCATTGTGCATGAGGCCTTTTCATTCGATAGAATCGTTGCACTTGCCAAAGAGCATCCTAAGGCTAAGTTTATCGCCCATCCTGAAAGTGAATCTCAAGTTTTGGATATTGCCCATTATGTAGGGAGCACTTCGGGATTATTAAAATATGTTCAAGAAGATGAAGCAACTTCGTTTATCGTAGCTACCGAAGCAGGAATTTTACATGAAATGCAAAAACGTTGCCCTGAAAAAACATTTATTCCTGCACCAGTAGAAGACGAAACTTGTGCTTGTAGTGAGTGTGCATTTATGAAACTCAATACCCTTGAAAAACTCTATTTGTGTTTAGAACACGAACAACCTGAGGTCATTTTATCTCAAGAATTGATAGACAAAGCAAAGTTACCCATCACACGAATGTTGACTTTAGGTTAAGCATATGATTACTAATGTTCTAGTTATCGGCAGTGGAATTTCTGGCTTGACCTATGCGATTAAGGTAGCAGAAAAAAATCCTGAATTAGGGATCGTTATGATCTCTAAGAATAATCTGTTGGAGAGTAACACACGTTATGCTCAAGGTGGAATTGCGGTGGTTTCTAATTTTAAAAATGATTCCTTCGAAAAGCACATCTCTGATACTCAAATTGCAGGTGCAGGGAAATGCAACGAAGCTGTTGTCCGATTTGTTGTTGAGGAAGGGCACGATCGGGTTCAAGAATTGATCGAATGGGGCACGCACTTTGACACAAATAAAAACACACTTCATTTAACCAAGGAAGGAGGACATTCTGAAAAAAGAATCATCCATAATAAAGATCGAACTGGGCTTGAAATACAACAAGCTTTAATTAAAAAAATAAAAACTTTCCCTAACATCGCCTTGTTAGAGAACCACACCTTGGTTGATTTAATTACGGATCACCACACTGGGAGTGACTTCAAGCGTTGTTATGGCGCATACGTCATCTCAAACACCCAACAAGAAATTATTAAGATTTCTGCTCAAATCACCATTCTTTCTACTGGGGGCGCTGGTCAATTATTTTCCCACACCACCAACCCTAAGAATGCAACTGGTGATGGTCTTGGTGCTGCATATCGTGCCAAAGTAAAAATTGAAGGACTGCCCTTTGTTCAATTTCACCCCACTGCCCTATTTCCAAAAATAAAAGACAATACGTTTTTAATTTCTGAAGCAGTTCGTGGAGAAGGTGCGCTACTTGTAACGAAAAGCGGAAAGCGATTCATGCCTGATTATGACTCAAATGCTGAGCTCGCTCCTCGAGACATTGTTGCAAGATCTATCGCACAAGAAATCATAAAATCAGGAGATGACTTTGTTTATCTTGATTGTAGTAAAATTAGTGAAGAGGAATTTCATAATCATTTTCCTACGATTCAACAAAGCTGTAATTCTGTAGGAATTAATCCTCCAAAAGATTTCATACCAGTGATCCCTGCTGCACATTATTTCTGTGGCGGATTAGAAGTCAACGAACAAGGAGAAACAGCACTAAAGGGGCTCTATGCAATTGGTGAATGCAGCCATACTGGGCTTCATGGGGCCAACAGATTGGCTTCCAATTCTCTGCTCGAATCTTTGGTTTTTTCTCATCGTGCAGCTTTAGATTCTTTAAAGCAGTTAAAAGAAATTCTCCCCACTGTTTCTTTTTATGAATCAATTCCTGAATGGAAAGGCGAACATTATATTTCCAATGAAAAAATAAGTGCTATTGGTAAATTAAAAAAAGAACTGCAAGAAGTGATGAGTTCCAAGGTGGGGATTTTCAAAACATCTAAGGGTCTTTTAGAAGCAGAAATTGGACTTAAAAAAATATTTCTTGAAACCCAAGAAATTTATAAGCAAAACAAATTAACGCTTGGCGTTTGTGAACTAAGAAACATGGTCAGTGTTGCTTACCTTATGATCAAACAATCTCAGGAGCTCAACGCTAACGTTGGCGTATTTTACAATCACGATTATGCATGATAATTTCTATTCAAAATACAGTATCGAAATTGATCGTTTCATAAAACAATCCTTACAGGAAGACATTGAAACTGGTGACCACAGCAGCAGTGCCTGTTTGGACAGTGACAAAATCGAAACTGCTCACTTGCTAGTAAAAGAGCCTTGTGTTATTGCTGGAATTTCATTGGCAGAGAAAATTTTTAAAGAATTTGACCCCGAACTAACCCTTGAAAAATACTTCGAAGAAGGAACAGGGCTTGAAAAAGGAGAAATCGTTTTCTCAGTAACAGGAAAAGCAAAATCTATTCTGGCTACAGAACGTTTGGTGTTGAATTGCATGCAACGAATGAGCGGAATTGCTTCATTAACAAAAAGCTTAACTGACGAAATCGCACACACCCATTGTAAGATTTTGGACACCCGAAAGACAACCCCCGGTTTCCGCTATCCTGAAAAATGGGCGGTTGTCATCGGGGGAGGATACAACCACAGAATGGGACTTTTCGATGCCATTATGATCAAGGACAATCATGTTGATTTTTGTGGTGGAATGAAAAAAACATTAGAGAAAACAAAATCATATTTAGAAAAAAACATGCTCAATATTCCCGTAATTGTTGAAGTAAGAAATCAAAAAGAGATTACGGAGACGCTTAATTTCCCTTGGATTAAACGAATTCTTTTAGACAACATGAATGTCAAGGAGTTAATTAAAAGCATAAAATTAATCGATGGAAGTTTTCCGACGGAAGCTTCTGGAAATATAACTTCCAAAAACCTAATCCCAATTGCAGAAACTGGAGTGGACTACCTCTCGATGGGTGCCTTGACACATTCTGCTAGAAATATTGATTTGAGTTTAAAGGCATTATAAGAATCGCTCTATATTTGCTATATTAGCACGAATATTTTTTTCCATCCATGAAATACAAAAGAATCTTGTTGAAGCTAAGCGGTGAAGCGCTTATGGGAGATCAAAACCACGGTATAGATCCAGTTCGAATGAAGGAATATGCCGAGGAGATAAAACAGATTCAACAAACAGGAACTGAAATTGCCATTGTAATTGGTGGTGGAAATATTTTTAGAGGGGTTTCTGGAGCTAGTAAAGGAATGGATCGTGTTCAAGCAGATTACATGGGAATGCTTGCTACCGTTATTAATGGTCTTGCACTTCAAAGTGCTCTAGAAAATGCAGATGTCCCAACACGATTACAAACCGCAATTAGAATTGAAGCCATTGCTGAACCTTTTATTAAGAGAAGAGCTACGAGGCATTTGGAAAAAGGAAGAGTTGTCATTTTTGGATCAGGAACAGGAAATCCATATTTCACAACTGACTCCGCAGCAGTGCTTCGGGCGATAGAAATCAATGCTGATGTTATCCTGAAAGGAACTCGCGTAGATGGAATATACAGTGAAGATCCAGAAAAAAACAAAGAAGCGATTAAGTTCGATTCCCTTTCTTTTGAGGAAGTATTAAAAAAAGGATTGAAAGTAATGGATACTACAGCCTTCACACTCAGTCAAGAAAACAATCTCCCTATTATTGTCTTTGATATGAATACAAAAGGTAATTTGAGTAAAATAATCAACGGTGAAAACATCGGAACACGTGTCATTTAATACCATTATCAATAATGAATGAAGAAATACTAATCATCATTGAGACTGTTAAAGAAAGTATGGAGTCTTCCATTCTTCATTTAGAAAAAGAGTTACTCAATGTAAGGGCAGGAAAAGCAAACCCCGTAATGCTTAAAAGCATTATGGTTGATTATTATGGAACTGCTACACCTCTGAGCCAAATCGCTAATGTAAACACTCCTGATGCGAGAACGCTATCTATTCAGCCATGGGAAAAAACATTACTCTCTGAAATCGAAAAAGCAATTCTTCATGCAAACATTGGATTCAATCCAATGAACAATGGAGAGTCAATTATCATCAATGTTCCGCCTTTAACTGAAGAAAGAAGAAAGGATTTGGTCAAGCTTGCAAAAACTGAAGCTGAAAACGCAAAAGTTGGAATTCGAAATGCGAGAAAGGATGGGAACACTGAAATTAAAAAATCTGATGCTTCAGAAGACCTCCAAAAAAATGCTGAAATTGATATCCAAGAATTAACAGATAACTTTATTAATAAAGTAGATCAAATATTTTCTGCCAAAGAGAAAGAAATACTCACGGTATAATTAAATCCCAAAAAGCAACGTGCCGAAAACAAAAAAGAAAACCAAGACTAACTTTTGGGAAGTCGTTGCTCATCTAATTCTCAGGAATCGGATATTAATTTTAATCATACTCGCATTTGTTACTGCATTCTGGACCACCCAATGGAAGTACATGCAGTTTACTTTTTCAGAAGCTAACCTCTTGCCTGACGACCATCCAGAAAACATCATTTATGACGAGTTTATAGACATCTTCGGTGAGGAAGGAAACCTAATCGTGATTGCCGTTAAAGACACAACTTTCTTTAACAAAGATAAATTCAATAAGTGGAACACTTTTAATCAAAGTATTAACGATTTTCCTGAAGTAGATTTTATTCTTTCCGTCAAGAACATTCAGGAGTTGGTCAAGGACGATGCTAAAAAACAGTTCCAAGTAAAACCTGTTTTTGAAAACGAATCCTTTGATGAAAAATCCATTGACCAACTAAAGGAAAAGCTTTTTTTAGAACTTCCATTTTATGAAAACATTCTTTACAGCAAGGATAAAAAAACAATTCGAACTGCGATTTATTTAGACAAAGAAATCGTAAACACGGCACAAAGGAAAAATTTTATATTCAAAACTTTCATCCCACTTGTGGAGTCATTTGAGGAAGAAACCGGGTTGGATGTAAAGGTCTCAGGTATGCCCTACATCAGAACCCTGAACGCGCAAAATATTGTCGATGAAATTGGTCTTTTTGTAATCTCTGCAATGTTACTCACCACACTGATATTCTTCTTATTCTTTCGTTCCTATCGCGCCACTTTTATTTCAATGTTTGTCGTGGTCATTGGCGTTATGTGGGCCTTTGGGATTTTAGGTTGGTTGGGTTATGAAATCACCGTTCTGACCGCTCTGATCCCTCCTCTTATCATCGTAATTGGGATTCCGAACTGTATCTTCTTAATTAACAAATACCAACAAGAAGTTGCCAAACACGGCAACAAGGCAAAATCATTGCATCGGGTAATTATGAAAATTGGGAATGCAACCTTGATGACCAATCTGACAACCGCTTCAGGGTTTGCGACCTTTATTCTTACAGATAGTAAAATTTTAAAAGAATTTGGAATCGTAGCCTCCATTAATATTATCGCAATTTTCCTTTTGTCTTTGTTGATCATTCCAGTAGTTTATAGCTTTATGAATCGGCCCAATGAAAAGCACCTAAAACATCTTAGCAACAACTATATTAAAAGTTTTGTTGGTTGGATGGAGAGCAAAGTGAGACACAAAAGAATCAATGTTTATATAATATCGCTTGTAAGCTTAGTTTTTGGTATTATCGGAATTTATCAAATAAATATTTCAGGAAGTATTATTGAAGACATGCCCAAGAAATCTGCATTTTTTCAAGACATTCTATTTTTTGATAAAGAATTCAATGGTATTGTACCTATAGAAATCATCATAAATACTAAAAGAAAAGGAGGAGCCAACAGACTCACCACACTAAAGCGGATGAATCAACTGGAAGTATACATTAAAGACATCCCTCAGCTCTCTCCCTCTATTTCCTCAGTGAATGGATTAAAGTTTATTAAACAAGCTTATTACAACGGTAACCCCAATTATTATAAAATCCCAACTTCTCAAGAAAACACTTTTATTTTAGGGTATTTAAAAAACGCTGACCAGTCCAAAAATTTAATGGAAAATTATGTTGATAAGACGGGACAATACAGTCGAATGACGACCTTCATGCAGGACATCAAAACAGATCGTATGGAAGCCATTGAGGCGGATCTTTTAAAACAGATTGATAAAATTTTTCCTCCAGATCGTTTTGAAGTAAAAATGACTGGGAAATCTTTATTGTACCTTAAAGGAACACATTATTTAATCAGAAACCTGATCATTTCTTTGTCTCTTGCGATTTTGTTGATCGCACTTTTTATGGCCTACATGTTTAGGTCGTTCAAAATGATTGTCATTTCTTTAATTCCAAACCTATTGCCATTAATCATCACTGCTGGAGTGATGGGATTCACTGGCATCCCCTTAAAACCATCAACCATCCTGGTCTTTAGTATCGCCTTTGGAATATCGGTAGATGACACCATTCACTTTTTGGCAAAGTACCGGCAAGAACTCATTGAAAATAATTGGAGAATAAAAACTGCTGTTTACGCTGCCCTAAGAGAAACTGGCATTAGCATGTTTTATACCTCCATTGTTTTGTTCTTTGGATTTGCGGTGTTTATGACTTCAAATTTCGGAGGAACTGTGGCACTTGGAGGGTTGGTTTCTGTTACACTTTTGTTTGCGATGTTGGCCAATTTAATTCTTTTACCTTCCCTTTTGATTTCTCTAGAAGACACCATGAGTAATGAAAAGGTGATGAAAGAACCTAAGTTCAATATTATTTCCGAAGACGCAGAGAAAAAATCCTAAGTAGATTTTGGAAATAAGCATATCTTTGCATCGAAAAACACATTTCCATGTCCATTATTCGATTAGTAGATCTATTAAAAAACCCTGAGAGTAACAAAGAAGTTCAAGTAAATGGTTGGGTACGAACCTTTCGTGCCAACCGATTCATTGCACTTAATGATGGCTCAACAATAGAAAACCTGCAATGTGTTGTAGACTTTGAGAAAACAGAAGAAAGTCTATTAAAAAAAATCAACACTGGAGCCGCCGTGAAAATCAAGGGCAAGCTCGTTGAGAGCATGGGTAAAGGGCAAAGTGTAGAGGTAATTGTAGAAGACATTGAAATCGTTGGAGAAGCAGATCCTGAGACTTATCCGATTCAGCCTAAAAAACACAGCTTTGAATTTTTAAGAGAAAAAGCACATTTAAGAGTTCGCACCGCAACGTTCAGTTCGGTAATGAGAATTCGATCGGTACTTTCATTTGCAATACATCAATTTTTCCAAGATAAAGGCTTTATTAATGTTCACACTCCCATCATCACAGGAAGTGATGCGGAAGGGGCTGGAGAAATGTTTAGGGTCAGTGTATTGGATGCTAAAAAACCACCTTTAGAGGATTCTGGTGAAGTTAATTATAAAGAAGATTTTTTCGGAAAAGAAACTAACTTAACCGTTTCAGGACAATTGGAAGCTGAAGCTTATGCACAAGCCATGGGGAAAGTTTATACTTTTGGACCAACCTTCCGTGCTGAAAACTCGAACACTACAAGACACTTGGCTGAGTTTTGGATGATTGAACCCGAAATGGCATTCTGTGATCTTAATGAAAACATGGATTTGGCTGAAGAATTTATTAAATTTACTTTAAAGTATATTTTAGAAAAATGCCCTAAGGATCTTGAGTTTTTAGACAAGCGTCTCGCAGACGAGGAGAAAACAAAACCTCAAAACATGAGAAGTGATATGGGGCTTATGGAAAAAATTAAATTCGTTGTTGAAAATGATTTTAAAAGAGTTTCCTATACCGAAGCCATCGAAATCCTCAGGAATTCAAAGCCTAATAAAAAAAAGAAATTCGATTATATAATTGAGGAATGGGGAGCTGACCTACAAAGTGAACACGAACGCTTTTTAGTTGAAAAACATTTTAAAGCACCCGTAATATTGTTTGACTATCCTGCTAAAATAAAAGCCTTTTACATGCGGATGAACGAAGATCAAAAGACAGTTCGCGCCATGGACATACTTTTCCCAGGAATTGGTGAAATCGTTGGTGGTTCGCAACGTGAGGAACGATTAGACGTTCTTGAAAAAAGAATTGAAGAACTGGGTGTAGACGCTGAAGAGCTTTGGTGGTACCTTGACTTAAGACGTTTTGGAAGCACACCCCACAGTGGTTTTGGCCTTGGATTTGAACGCTTGGTACTCTTCGCTACGGGCATGAGTAATATCCGGGATGTGATTCCATTCCCGCGCACCCCACAAAATGCATCTTTCTGATGAAAATCATTAAGCGTACTTTTTTATATCTTTATGGAACAGAAAAGTAATCATGCTTAAACAACAGCTCCAAATAAAGCTTTCTCAAAAACTGTCTCCACAACAGATTCAGTTGATGAAACTCATCCAATTGTCTACACAGGAGTTGGAGCAAAGGATTCAAGCTGAAATTGGGGAGAACCCAGCACTGGATAGCGGAAAAGAAATTGATGAATCTGAAGTTAGTCAAGAAGAATATCCTGAATATGGTGAAGATAATATTGACATTCAAGACATTGATATTGATGCTTATTTGAGTGATGATGAAATTCCTAGTTACCGTTTTCAGTCCAACAATCAATCGTCTGACGATGAGGAAAAATCAATGCCTTTCTCAGGAAGAATTAGTTTTCATGAATATTTAGAAAATCAACTTCAAAATTTAATTCTTAACGATTTTGAAAAACCCATTGCTGAGTTTCTGATTGGAAGTATCGACAACAGTGGCTACCTCAGAAGATCAGATGATGAAATTATAGATGACTTGGCATTTACTGAGAACATCAACCTTACGAAAGAGGAACTGAATCAGGTGCTAAAAAAAGTTCAATCTTTAGATCCACCAGGGGTCGCAGCCCGTTCTCTTCAAGAATGTCTCTCGCTTCAGTTGGAAAGAAAAACTAAAGATCGACCCACTGTTAAAATAGCCAAGTCCATCATTGATAATAGTTTCGAGGAGTTTTCAAGAAAGCATTATAAAAAACTTCAGGATCGGTTTCATCTCACTGAAGAGGAATTGAGATCAGTTTTTGATGAAATCTCTAAGTTAAATCCCAAGCCCGGAGGAGCCCTTTCTGATTATAGTCAAAACAATCATATTTTACCCGATTTCACTTTACTGATTGAAAACGGAGAATTAAAAGTTAGTCTAAACCGAAGAAATGCCCCTGAGCTTCACATTTCTAACAATTACAAAGAAATGCTTAATGGCTATTCCCAAGATCCGAATAAGTCCAAACCTCAGCAAGAAGCAATACAATTCATAAAACAAAAATTAGACTCGGCGAAATGGTTCATCGATGCCATTGAACAAAGGCATCAAACCTTATTCCTGACCATCAATGCAATTGTCTCTTATCAGAAGGAGTACTTCCTAACTGGAGACGAGCACCGACTTAAACCCATGATTCTTAAAGACATTGCTGACATAATCAAGATGGATATTTCAACGGTTTCTCGTGTTGCAAACAGTAAATACATCGACACCCCTTATGGAGTGATGTTATTAAAAAGCTTGTTTTCGGAGGGAATGAAAAATGATGAAGGTGAAGATATTTCCACCATTGAAATCAAAAACATTTTGGGGAAATTAATTGCTGAAGAAGACAAAAAAAGGCCTCTGGCTGATCAGGCCCTTTCAGCACTTCTAAAAGAAAAGGGGTTCAGCGTTGCAAGAAGAACTGTGGCCAAATATAGAGAGCAATTAGACCTACCGGTTGCTAGACTTCGAAAGTATATTTAAATTATAATAGGTAAAAAATCAACCCAACTTTTAGTGCTCTTACCTCCAGCTCGGTTCCATCAGAAAGCGAAAATTCTGATTTATAAATTAAATCTAAATCGTATTCAAAATACAAATTCCAAGTGTTGTATCCCATGCTCAGGTATAAGGAACTGATATTATTATTTATCATCTTGGTTCGCGATTTACCAACGGTGGGAGATTCAAACTTTTTATCAAAATTATGACTGTATTTTATACCTCCATATATTCTCCAAAAAGCAGTCTCTGTGGATGTTGAAGTTCTCCAACGAAATTCAAGTGGAAAAGTGACCGATGAATAAGTGAGTTTGTTTTTCGAATCATTCAAATGAGATAGGTTTAAATCATTGTTCGAATTTTCTAGTAGGTTTAAATTGGAATTAAAATGAGTGAAGCCATAACCCAAACCAATCCCTAGTGCAAAATTTCCTTTTGAATTTAATGGAATGTCACGAATAAATCCTAATTGAAAATAATTCGAAAAACCATTTTGTTTAAATTCAGGAATTCCTTGATCTTGAATCGCCAATGAAAATCCAATATAAAACTGATCTTCTCGATATTTGCCAATACGATCTACTTCTTGCGAATGGGCAAAAAAAGCAAGTAAATAAAAGAAGGTCAATAAAAAAAAAGGACGCGTCATTTTAAAAAATCAATGGATAAAAGATAAAGTTAACACTAAACATTAAAAAAATGGTAAAAAAAAAGTGCCGCAAGGGCACTTTTAAACAGTTTTAAAAATAATTAATCACGGTTTTGAGTATAATCCCCAATACGTGTTGTATAATTAATTTTCAATGCATTCACTTTACGCAATTCTTGCTTGATATCTGTGATTAGGCCCATTTTTGTATCACCATCCACTTTGAGTGAAGTCGTTAATACATTTTGAAGCTCTTGCCGCTTAGAGGCGCGTTCTGCGAGAACGAAAGCAGCTACTTCTGAAACCGTTGCAAACTTGTCATTGAGCTGAATTCTAGGCTGAGATCCGTATTTGTCAGTATACCTTGGAGATGGTTGACCAGCATAAATATACATGACACGATCCTTCTTGTCTAATTTTTGAATTTGATCGGCGGCAGGCAATTTGTTTTTCACCATCAAGGTGCTGTCGCGCATTACCGTTGCTACCATAAAAAAGAACAACAACATAAAGACAATATCAGGTAAAGATGCCGTAGATATGACAGGTAATTCGCCTCCTTTTTTCTTTTTAAACTTTGACATTTCTAGTTTTAATTTTAGTTTTTACTTGGTTCTGCTTCAGATAGTTTCTGAGGAAACATTCCCTTAACTACATCCAACTTAGGCTTGAGACTCATTTTCTGATCGGGAGTCGTTCTGGGATCTGAATACTTCTTGTTGGCTTCAACAAAAGTTAAACCAACATTGGGATACAGTCTCCTAAACTCTCGATCTCTGAGATCGTTATAAGCAGCAACCAATTCATTTTGAACAGAAATATAAACCTTATATGAAGTTTCTCTATCGTTCTTAAGAGAAATAATTGCTTTTACGGGATTGTCCGAAGATTTTGGATCTCTAGGTCCTTGGCAAAAATCACATGCGTCTTCCGCTACTCCTCCCCCATTGTCGAGGAATTCTACTGCCAATGAACGCAAATCTTCAATACTGGTCAATTCTTCTTCAACCAACAATTGATTATTTTTATTCACAACCACAGTGAAAATATTTTTCTGCTTAATGATCGGTGGATCCTCAACATCCTCGATGGGAGGAAGCTTTCTGTTAATTCCGCTATCGGTTTCTATGGTAGTTGTCACCAAAAAGAAAATCAATAACAGAAAAGCAATGTCCGCCATAGACCCCGCGTTAACTTCGGGTGCTGAACGTTTGGCCATAATTGATTATTTTTTAATGATTCTTTTTAATCCGGAAGCCAACATTAAACCGATGGCAATGATCGCCAAGATGTAAAACATTCGAATTCCAGTACCTACCCATTTGGAACCGTTTGCTGATAAAAACTCACCATCTTTCATTGGTGTTTCCACACCGTCAGAAAGGACGTAAGAAATTACAAGTACAACGGCAAAAAATCCAATAGATAAGCCTGCTTTTTTCAATTTTTCTTTGTCAGAAAACAAGCCTTTGATTGTAAACACCAAAGTAATTCCGATGGTGAGATACAATATCACTTTAGCAAGCTCAACCAATGGGGACACGACACCGTAATCGCCCATCGAAGCTGCTAGTTTAATGTCATCATCTCCTGCCCCAAGGATTCTAAGAAGGAAAATCCCTCCGAGAACACCCAACAAGGCACTGATGATTTTGACTATATTTTGAAGTTTCATATGCTTCTAATTAGGTTGTAAGTTGTTATTTCTTTTGAGCTACAAGAATATCAATCAACGTGATTGAAGCGTCTTCCATATCATTCACAATACTATCAATCTTTGCGATGATGTAATTGTAAAAGATCTGTAGGATAATCGCAACGATCAATCCAAATACTGTAGTCAAAAGTGCAACTTTAATACCCCCTGCAACAAGTGAAGGTTGCATGTCACCGGCAGCTTCAATTTTATCAAAGGCCTGAATCATTCCGATTACAGTTCCCATGAAACCAAGCATTGGCGCCAATGCGATGAATAATGATATCCAAGACACATTTTTCTCTAACTGTCCCATCTGGACACCTCCATAAGCCACAACTGCTTTCTCAGCGCTTTCAACGCCTTCGTTGGCACGATCTAAACCTTGATAGAAGATAGAAGCAACAGGGCCTTTTGTATCTCTACAAAGTTCTTTGGCAGCCTCAACACCTCCAGAAGCCAAAGCTTCCTCTACGCCACTCGTAAGTTTTTGCGTATTGGTTGTTGCAAGATTAAGATAAATGATACGTTCGATGGCAATTGCCAATCCAAGAATCAAACAAATCAGTACAATCCCCATAAAACCAGGACCTCCTTCAATAAATCTTTTTTTAAGTTCTTGTGTAAAAGACACTTCCGCGGGTACTTCAGCCGAAGCTTCTTCAACTACAGCAGCAGGTGCTTCTTCAACAACTTGGATTTCTTCCGTAACGGCTTCTTCTTGTTGTTCTGTTTCATCCTGAGGGATGTTGGCGTTAGCGGTACTCGCATAAGTCAATGTTTGGGTCATTAAAATCCCAAAAAAGCTTAGGGCAAAAAATAATTTTCTCATTTTAATCAAAGTTTTGTTCTAATGTTTTAAAGTCTAAAGATAAAAAAAAATACATACGATTGTATTTTTTTTGCAGAGAGGAAGGGATTCGAACCCTCGATACGCTTTTGGCGTATACACGCTTTCCAAGCGTGCGCCTTCGACCACTCGGCCACCTCTCTTTACCTTAATTTATATTCAGCCCTAATAAACAAAAAAAAATATGTCTTTAAAAATTTTAAAACAACAAAGATATCGTGTAAGATTCTGGTTTTAAGCCACTTGGTTATTTTGGCTAAATTTTAAATATGGAAAGGGCAGTATTCGTGGTCAAGTCTGCTATTTTTTCGGGTGAAACATGATAAATATCAGCCAGTTTTTGAACCACTTCAATCAAGTAGCTACTTTCATTTCGTTTTCCGCGATAAGGCACTGGAGCCAAATAGGGCGCATCGGTTTCTAAAACAATGGCCTCCAAGGGAATTTGATCCAAAAATTGATCGATTTTTCCATTCTTAAAAGTGACCACACCACCAATACCCAGTTTTAAATTAAAACCTAAGGTGCGTTTCGCTTGTTCTAGCGTCCCCGTAAAACAATGAAAAATTCCTTTTAAGGAATCGCCTTTATGGGATTCTAAAACCTCAAATACTTCATCAAACGCCTCCCGACAATGAATTACTATGGGAAGATTTTTTTCTTTTGCCCACTGAATCTGGACATCAAAAGCATGTTGCTGCTCTTTTATAAAAGTTTTATCCCAAAACAAATCGATTCCAATTTCTCCCACAGCTGCAAATGGCCGTTGATTCAAATGTTGTTTTACATGCGCCAATTCCTCAGTTGCATTTTCTTTGACATGCGTGGGATGCAAGCCCATCATCAATTGTACCTGCTCTGGATAGGCAGCCTCAAGATCAAACATGCGTTGGGTATACACACTGTCTATTGAAGGAAGATAAAACTGCTTGATTCCCAAAGCGAGCGCTCGTTGAAAAACAGCTTCCCGATCTTCATCAAATTCTTCTACATATAAATGAGTGTGGGTATCGATCAAATGCATTTTGTAATTTTATGGGTGTTTCTTTAAAAGACAAAGGTAGTTAACTAATAAAAGACGCTTTATAATTCATTGGAACAATTACTTTTGTAAGGACTTAAGATTCATTTCATGAAAACGCAGCGATCCGTTTCTATACAATTTACCAAAACCCGTCATATCATATGCAAAGCCCACATCAATGGCGTTGCGGCGCAATTGTTAATTGACACGGGAGCTTCCAGTAGCTGCGTCCATTCTGAGTTACAAGAACATTTTAAATTACGCATGAAAGGAGAGGCCTTTGATGCTGCTGGCGCAGGCCATGGAAAAATGAAAGCGGTACTCACCCGCAAAAGCAAACTCCAACTGGGAAGGCATGAGGTGGGCAAGCAAGCGTTTGTATTACTCGACTTAACGCATGTCAATGCAACCCTAGAAACCCAAGGGGCAGCTCCTATAGAAGGGATAATTGGTGCTGATTTTTTAAAAAAGAATAAAGTGATTATTGATTATGCTAAAAAAAGGCTGCTGTTTTATTGATGGAAATTTACTAAACTGTTCTCGATACATTTTTTGCAAGCAAAAAACACTCGAACTGACAATCAAGCGAAAACAGGCGAACTAACATATCCTAAAGCATGTCACATCGAGTGATTGCACGGAACGTGCAATTGTATCGAGATGCTTGTCACATCGAGTGATTGCACGAAACGTGCAATTGTATCGAGATGCATGTCACTTCGAGTGATTGTGAGGAACGAGCAATTGTATCGAGAAGTACCGAGAAGCACAAAAAAAACCACCCCGTTTGGGGTGGTTTTTACTTTGATTAAAATCCTTGGTTGACACACGCATACAAGCGCGCAGCAGCTGGTAGTACTTAGTCTTTAATGCAGCGGACCGGCTGGCCATAGACACGATTTAAAATGGTTAAGTAACTAGTAGTGCTATCGAAGAGAAAGGTATCCACATATTTATCATCATTACCAAATATTGAAGTTGTCCAGTAGTAGCCGGTGTGAAGATTGATAAACGCAGCATCAGAATTGCGACGGAAACCTGCAGTTGTTAGTTTTAATGGGCTATCAAATGCACCTGTCCTATTATAATTTGCCCAAGTAAAACGCTCTCCGTCTATCTCTATATCTTTTGGTACTCTATAACCGTCTGGGCATGGGTTGTTAGCTGCCTCTAAGTCCCATAAAGTATCGCTCGGATTTATACGCCAATCTTTAGGGTCTGAAGTCTCTGTAATAAAATTACCATGCGTAGGTGAATCTGAATTAATAGGAGTAGTAATCGGATTAACAGCAGTACCCGAAGTTGCAGAGGTCCAGTTAATAAGCTCGTGCCCATCACTGTATCTTCCCCATTGAAACGAGGAACCATAAGCCAAGTAGTCATCATAGGAAGTTGCTTGCTGTTGGGGATCATAGCTTGGATGGTTAACATTTGCGTAATGGGCACCCAAATTATGGTTTAACCAAGTTTTACCCGTCGTTGGATTGGTTACCTCTAGATACACAAAGTCATGCCCACTACCATCGCCATATCTTCTATCCGGGATTCCTCCTATAGCAGTTAACGTTAGGTTGCCTTTGCTCGTCCCATTGACTTTAAAGTCGAAGGTCGCAAAAAGAGCGGTCATACTCGCTAGTTGTTTCTCAACATCAAAGCTGGTATCTGCTCCTGCAACGGTGACGGTGACAGAAATGTTGCCAGTGGCCGCAAAAGTCCCTAAAGGATAGCTTATGGTGAGGGTATTGGTATCGCCGTTCTCACCTGTAAGGGTAATGGGATCGGACGTATAGGCTGCGTACTCCCCAGACCCTGCTGTATAAGGCACCGTATAGGTCACTTGGTTGGTGGCATTGTCCACAACCCCTTGGATGTCTCCCACACCCCCATTCTCGGCGTCATAAGATGTTATAAGATTATTTATTGGTAAAACAAAGGTGGCGTCGCCAGTAATATTATTTATCGCCTCCCGGTCAAAGCTACAAGTCGGGCTGGTGTTCAGCGTATAGGTACTGGTTCCTGCTGCGGTCGCCGTTCCTGTAGCCAGTAGGGTAATGCTTTGTATACCAGTGACGGCAAGTGTCCCAGAGTTGGCAAAGGTAATTCCGTTGACCTCGTCTGTACTGATGTTATAGGTACCCGCTTTGGTCACGTCGGCTTGTATTTCTTGGGTTACTCCCACCACAGCTTCGGTAGCGGTTACCGTTCCTGTAGGCACGTTTACCGCACAATTAAATGCCAGTATGGCGGTTCCGCCAGAGCTACGGTCAATCGTGGTCAAGTCAAACGTACAACTCGGTGTGGTGCTTAGCGCATAAGCATGCGTACCGGTATCGGCAGGCGTACCTGTAGCGGTAAGGGTTACCGTTTGTGACCCTAGGGTAGTAAAGGTGCCTGAGGCCGTATAGGTGACGCCATTGGCAGTAGCCGTAAAGTCATAGCTGCCCAGTTGGGAAACTTCTCCTACAATGGTTTTATAAATGCCATCTCCTGTAGTGTCTTCGTTTCGGTATAGGGTTCCTGAGCTGGTTCCTGCGGCACAATTCCAAGCTTCAACACTTGCGGTTCCTCCAGAAGAACGGTCAAGTACTTCAACTTCAAAACTACAACTGGCCGGGGAAGCCTCAAACAAAGTAAAGCTGGTTGTTCCCGCAGCAATAGGCGTACCTGTAGCTTGTAAGGTAACAGCAATGTTATTGCCGGTTGCGACAAAGGTACCTTTAGCACTGTAGGTAATGCCGTTGTTGGTAATGCTAATATCATACGTCCCTGCTTTAGTAACATCCGCATAGACAATTTTGCTTACTCCAGCGGCTTCTTCTCCACGATAGAGCGTACCTGTGGCTGTACCGGAGCAATCCCAGTTGGAAACCGTAGCGGTTCCCCCAGAAGAGGAATCGGTAATAGGCACAACCAACACACAGCTTTCCCCGCCAAAGTCAACACCAAAGTAGGCATCGCCAGATTCCGTAGGAGTACCGGTAATGACATAGGTCAATATTCCCGTTCCATTGGCTAAGGTACCCGCTTGAAGGGTTGCGGTTAAACCGGTCATTCCCAGTTCTATCCCAGAAGAAATAGTGGTTTCTCCCGCATAGCCGCTTCCATCACCTCCACTATAGGGGAGGGAAACGGTAAGGTTGGCGGCTTCACCTGAAATAATCGTACCGCTAAAGGTAGCGGCATGACAGTCTAAACTAGTCACCAAATTGTTTTCAGTACTGGTCGTAAATCGTTCCCAATAGGTTCCGTTCCAAAAATAAAAACCCGAGCCCTGCAAACCCGATGCGGTACTGGAGGTGGTACTGGTGTTATAGACCAACAGTCCTGTATCGCTAGCGGTAGCCGTAACTCCAGTAAAAAGTGTGCTTGAACTGGTAAGGGCAACACGTGGTGCCAAAAACCCTTTGTCTGAATCTGGACTGGTAAGTTCAAGTACAGCGTTGGGATTGGGCGTGTTTGTTCCGATACCATGTTGCGACCAAGCATTAAGAGAAACTCCTAAAAGAAGGAGGTAGAGAAAATATGGGATTTTTTTGGTATTCATAGTTTTGGGGAATAAAAGTCAAATGAAAAACAAACCCTCAAAGGCGTATTTTAGGCGGCCTTGCTTGTTTGCTTATTTGTTTTTTTTTTAATGTTAAAATTCAATTCGTACTATTTTTTACTAGGCGATGATTATTTTGGCACCGCTTCCATGTTTGTTATTTTATAACGGGTTTTAGGGTCTTCAAAAGCAAGCGAAGGGCTTATCAGGTTCTTGCCTGTTTCCATGGGGTTATCCTGAAGCATGGCAACAACTGCATCAGAAGGAGCGCTATTGAAAGCCGCTGTGACTCTTCCTGCAGGAGGGTCTTTTACGGAAATGGAGATAACACAACTGTCTCCACCAAAGTCAATACCAAAATAGGCATCACCCGCATTGCTAGGGGTTCCGGTAACGGTAAAGACCAATTCGCCAGTGCCGTTTTTTAATGTACCTGGCTGTAAGGTTGCCGACAAGCCGGATACGCCCGCTTCTGAGGAAAAAACGGTTCCGCCGGTATAGCTGCTTCCCACACCTCCGTGATAGGGGAGGGTAACGGTAATGTTTGCGGCATTTCCCGAAGTAAGCGTGCCGCTAACCGTAACGGCATGACAGGCCAAAATGGTAACCAGAGAGGATTCCGTACTGCTTATAAACTTCCCCCAATAGGTGCCGTTCCAATAATAAAAGCCCGAGCCTTGCAAACCGGAGGCTGTGCTGGAGGTGGTGCTGGTATTAAAGACTAATAATCCCGTATCGTTGGCTGAAGCAGTAACGCCAGTAAAAAAGGTGTTAGAGCTGGTAAGGGTAACACGGGGGGCCAAAAACCCTTTGTCTGAATCTGGACTGGTAAGATCGAGTACAGCGTTGGGGTTAGGAACATTTGTTCCGATGCCCTGTTGTGCAAACATAGAAGGAATAGAACATAAAAAGAGCAATAGCAATAAAAAATGAGTTTTAAAAAATTGTAGGGTCATGGTGATGGGTATTTATTTTTATTTAATTGATCAATAATATTTAGTCTCAATAGTAAATCTTGTTTAAAAAAGAACCCCCAGCAGTTCCACATCATACTATTATCACCCGTAATCAGTGGTTCTTTAGGGGTCTTTATTAACCTGATCCTTTATTGAAATACAAAAAATGTAATGCGAAAATGGTTTTTGAAAACTGCAGGTTCATTAGGTTGGGCGATATTATAACTATAATGTAGCTGTTGTTAAATTTTGATTTTAAATTAAGGTGCTACTTAATTTTAATTTTCAAATATAAAAAAAAATACTACTTATTAGTAGTATCTAATAAATGGTAATATATTAGTAGCAACTATTATTTATTTATGGGATGAAAAAAGACATTCCCACAGCTCCTTTTTTGAAACAACTAGGAGACAGATTTAGACAATTACGGATTGCTCAAGGGTACTCAAATTATGAGCAATTTGCCTTTGACAATGAGCTGCCACGAGCACAATACGGCCGATATGAACAAGGAAAGGATTTACGATTTAGCTCTTTGGTAAAAGTGCTAAAAGCATTTGACATCTCACTGAAAGATTTCTTTTCGGAAGGATTTGAGGATGAGGGTCACCAGCAAAAAAAAAATCATCTTTGAAGATGATTTTTTTTCTACAGTATAATTAAGGCAATTAAAGTTGTAAGGCTTTTTTAATATCGTCATCCATAAGGAGCGCAATGGGATCTTCCAAAGCCTCTTTTATGGCGATCAAAAACCCAACAGATTCTTTGCCATCAATAATTCTATGGTCATAAGAGAGCGCCAAATACATCATGGGACGTATTTCCACTTTCCCAGCGATGGCAACAGGACGTTCTATAATATTGTGCATCCCTAAAATCCCAGATTGAGGTGGATTGATAATCGGTGTAGAGAGCATGGATCCAAAAACACCTCCATTGGAAATGGTAAAGGTACCTCCTGTCATGTCGTCTACTGTGATTTGTCCATCTCTGGCTTTGATAGCCAAACGTTTGATTTCAGTTTCTATACCACTAAAACTTAATTCTTCTGCATTGCGAACTACAGGCACCATCAATCCCTTGGGCCCTGAAACAGCTACACTGATATCGCAATAGTCATAACTTATTTTATGGTCTCCATCAATCATTGAATTGACATCTGGAAATAATTTTAATGCACGTACCACAGCTTTAGTAAAGAAACTCATAAACCCCAGGTTTACGCCATGCTTGGCAGCAAAGGCCTCTTTATGTACTTTTCTCAAGGCAAAAATGGGTGCCATATCTACCTCATTAAAGGTAGTCAACATTGCAGTTTCATTTTTGGCAGCAACGAGTCGTTCGGCTACTTTTCTTCTAAGCATGGAAAGCTTAGAACGTGTTTGCCCTCGTTCTCCATAGTCAGGAGCTGTTCCCATGGAAGGAATTGCTTTTACAGCATCTTCTTTAGTAATTCTTCCAGCACGACCTGTACCTTGAATGTTACTTGGATCCATGCCTTTTTCTGCCAATATTTTTCTCGCTGCTGGTGAAGGCGTTTGTGTTGCATAGTTCGCTTCTTGTACAGGTACAGCGACTTTAGGGGCCGCTACTGCAACAGGCGTGACGGCTTCAGGAGTTATTCCTCCTTCAGGAGCTTTTCCTTCTGTGTCGATTAAACACACAACTGCACCTACAGCAATGGCATCTCCTTCCTCAGCTTTTAGGGTAATCGTTCCGCTTACTTCAGCTGGAAGTTCTAAGGTCGCTTTGTCAGAATCTACTTCTGCAACAGCTTGATCTTTTTCTACATAATCTCCGTCGGCTACTAACCATTGGGCAATTTCAACTTCTGTAATCGACTCTCCTGGTGAAGGAACTTTCATTTCTAAAATCATAACGCTGACTTTTTTACTTTTTAGTTTTTTCTTAAAAAATTATTTTTCGTGGCATCGAATACGTAATCGATGACCGCTTTGTGTCTTTTTCTAAACCGTGTGGCACTTCCTGCAGCTGGGGAACCGTAAAAGCGTCGGGTGGCGGGCCGCATAATGCTTGCTTCTGGAAAATGCAACATCAGGTAACCCCAAACTCCCATGTTTCTCGGTTCTTCCTGTGCCCAAACGACCTCTTCTACGTTTTTATAACGATCCAATTCTGCTTTGATCTCTGTTTCCGGAAGTGGAAAAAGCTGTTCTAATCTAACAATCGCAACATCCATTTGGTTTTTTTCTGCTCGAGCATCTAATAAATCATAATAGAATTTACCAGAACAAAATACCAACTTCTTGGCAGTGCTTTCTGTTACAATCGGATCAGAAATTAATTTTTGAAATCCTCCTGTGGTAAACTCTTTAATACTTGAAACTGCTTTGGGATGGCGCAACAAACTTTTAGGAGTAAAAACGATCAAAGGTTTGCGGTAATTCGTTTTCATCTGTCTTCTCAACAAGTGAAACATATTGCCTGGAGTAGTACAATTGGCTACAAACATATTGTCTTTTGCACACAACTGAAGGTATCTCTCAATCCGTGCCGATGAATGTTCAGCCCCTTGTCCTTCATAGCCATGTGGTAATAAAAAAACAATTCCATTCTGAAGCTTCCATTTGTCTTCAGCTGCAGAAATATATTGATCAATCATGATTTGGGCGCCATTTGAAAAATCTCCAAATTGTGCTTCCCAAATGGTTAAGGCATTTGGGCTTGCCATCGCATACCCATAGTCAAACCCAACCACACCATATTCTGACAACAAAGAATTATAGACGTGAAATTTCCCTTGTTTTTCAGGATTAATTTGGTTTAAAAGAATCAATTCTTCTTCCGAAGCTTCGGCTTTAATCACCGCATGTCGGTGAGAAAAGGTACCGCGTTCTACATCCTGACCAGACAAGCGGACATTAAAACCTTCCAAAAGGAGGGTTCCATAGGCCAGCAATTCGCCCATCGCCCAATCTAATTTTTGAGTCTCGAAGTACATTTTATTTCTGTCGGCAACCAGGCGTTCTATCTTTCTTAAAAACTTTTTATCTTTTGGTAACTCAGAAATTGTCTTGGCGACCACATTAAGAAGGTGCTCATCTACAGCAGTTTGAACCGGCTTACTCATTCCCAACTCATCAACTCGCTTGAATCCATTCCAGATGTCTTCCATAAAAGGAATGACCACTGTGGTGTCTTCTTTTCTCGAAACCTGAAGATTTTCTTCTAAGCTATTTTTGTATTCTACTTCTTGTTTTTTAACATAATCAGAATCTATGATCCCTTCCGCTATTAATTTTTCGGCATAAATCTCTCTGGGATTTTTATGCGCTGCAATGGCCTTATAAAGTTTTGGCTGAGTAAATCGCGGTTCATCTCCTTCATTGTGCCCATACTTTCTGTAACCCAAAAGGTCAATGAATACATCTGCACCAAACTGCATTCGAAAGTCCAAAGCAAATTTAACGGCGTGAACTACAGCTTCTACGTCGTCTGAATTTACATGAACGATTGGGGAAAGTGTTACTTTTCCTACATCCGTACAATAAGTACTCGAACGTGCATCCAAATAATTCGTTGTAAACCCGATCTGATTGTTTACGACGATGTGTATTGTTCCTCCAGTACTGTAACCTTTTAAGCGCGCCATTTGGACGATCTCATAAGCCAAACCTTGTCCCGCAATCGCAGCATCACCATGTACAATAATTGGCAGCACTTTGGAAGCGTCTCCATTGAATTCATTTTCAATTTTTGCGCGAGAAATTCCCTGAACAACGGCGCCCACCGTCTCCAAATGAGAAGGATTGGGAGCAATATTCATGTTAATTTGCTTGCCGTTATCCGATTTTCTTTTAGAAGTCCATCCCATGTGATATTTTACATCACCATCGAATATGACCTCCTCGTAATCTTTTCCGTCAAACTCACTAAAAATATCTTTCGTAGATTTTCCGAAAATATTGGTTAAGGTATTTAGGCGGCCTCGGTGGGCCATTCCCATGACAAACTCTTCGACTCCCTGATCTGCCGCGGCTTCTACCACAGCATCTAAAGCTGGGATGAGTGACTCTCCTCCTTCCAGAGAAAACCGTTTTTGTCCAACATATTTGGTGTGCAAAAAGTTCTCAAAACTTACTGCCTGATTGAGTTTATATAAGATGTGTTTTTTCTGATCTGCATTAAAAGCAGGATGGTTTTCATTGAGATGCAATCGCTCCTGAATCCATCGCTTTTTTTCGAGGTTTCTGATGTACATATACTCCACCCCAATTGAATCACAATATACTTTTTTAAGATGGACGATGATGCCTCCCAAAGTACTTGGCCCGATCCCCATGATTGTTCCTGCATTGAATACGGTTGTCAAATCTGCTTGGGTGAGTCCAAAGTTCTCAACGTCTAAGGTGGGATGGTAAACTCTTCGATCACGAACAGGGTTGGTTTTCGTGAACAAATGCCCTCGGGTTCGGTATCCATCAATCAAATTGATCACCTGAAATTCTTTTTTAACACTCTCCGGAATTTCAACCTCAGCTACTTCCTCTAAGGGTGTTCCGCTTTCTACTCCAAAATCGAATCCCTGAAAAAATGCTCTCCAACTGGGTTCCACCGTGTCGGGTGCTTCTATATATTGTTCGTACAATTCAGCAAAATATGCGGTATGTGCTGAATTTAAAAATGAATACTTGTCCATTAAATTATAATACTTCTTCTCTTAGCTCCAAAATTACAATTTTTGTTCAAAGACCTTTGCCTTTTATTAATAAAACGATACAATTCTTCTTAAATTTGTGTGATTCTTTCTTTTTAGTAAAACGATAATGTTTAAAAAAATAAGAATTATTTTTCAGCAATATTCTCTGTAATCACAATTTCAAAAATGTTCGCTTTAATTGACTGTAATAATTTTTACGCTTCTTGCGAACGGGTTTTTCAACCTCAGTTCGAAGGAAAACCTGTGGTCATTCTTTCCAACAATGATGGTTGTGTGATTGCACGGAGCAATGAAGCCAAAGCACTCGGAATTCCGATGGGAGCCCCTGCATTTAAGTACCGCGAAGCTTTTAAAAAAAACAGTGTCAAAGTGTTTTCTTCTAACTACCCGCTCTATGGCGACATGAGCAGTCGGGTGATGCACATCCTAGAAGGCTACACCCCTAATGTTGAAATATACAGCATTGATGAGGCCTTTTTAGCGTTTGAGGGATTTGATCATTTCAATCTAAAAGAAACGGGCTTAAAAATGAGAAAACAGGTGCGCCAATGGACAGGAATCCCTGTTTCCGTAGGGTTTGCTCCTTCCAAAGCATTGTCAAAAATTGCAAATAAAATCGCTAAAAAATTCACAGAAAGAACCAATGGCGTTTACATCATCGACAATGAAGATAAAAGGCTCAAAGCACTAAAATGGACACCCATCGCAGACGTCTGGGGCATCGGCCGCCAACATGCAAAACGACTTCAAGTCATGGGAGTGAAAAATGCTTTGGACTTCACCATGCTTCCTGACGAGTGGGTGAAAAAACATATGAGTGTTTTGGGACTCCGTTTAAAAAAAGACCTGCAAGGGCTGCCCGCCATACAATTGGAAGAAAGTATTCCAACAAAAAAATCAATTGCTACTACAAGGAGTTTTAAAAATACGCTTACCGCATTGGTTGATCTTGAGGAACGCATCACAACTTATACCATTTCGTGCGCCGAAAAATTAAGAAAACAGAAAAGCTGTGCCAGTGCACTTTATGTCTTTGTGAAAAGTGATCCACACAAGGCGGGAGCAACACCCTACCGAAATGGCTATACCCTTACGCTACCCAATGCAACGGACTCTAACCTGATCTTGGTACAACATGCCCTCAAAGCTTTAAAAAATATCTACCGATCAGGAATTGATTATAAGAAGGCTGGAGTAATCGTTTTGGGTCTAACGCCGACGGCAGAACGTCAGATCACTCTTTTTGAGCAGGATACTGCAAAGCACCATGACCTGATGAAAGCCCTCGATAAAATTCACCTGCGTTTTGGACCGCACCGCATGAAATTGGCCAGTCAGGATTTAAAACAAACATGGAAAATGAGACAAGAGCATCTCTCGCAACGCTATACCACAGAAATAAAAGAAATCATCCGGGTAAAATAAAATTATGACTAAAAAAATTACTTTTTTTCAACCTGACCAAGATTCTGGTAAGACTTCCTTACTCGTCAACGAGGGCGTTTCGGCGGGTTTCCCCTCCCCTGCAGATGATTTTAAAGAGTTACGCATCAGCATTGACAAAGAGGTCGTTAAGAATGAAACTGCCACTTTTTATGCCCGCGTTTCGGGGGAGTCCATGCAAGGTGCAGGATTAGATGATGGCGATCTGCTCGTTATCGATCGAAGTCTCGAACCTGAAGACAACAAAATTGCCATTTGTTTTATCGATGGTGAATTTACGGTCAAACGGCTAAAAGTTGAAAAAAATTGTGTGTATCTTATGCCTGAAAACCCTAAATACCAACCCATTAAGGTCACCGAAGACAATGAATTGATCATTTGGGGCGTGGTGACATACGTGGTCAAAAAACTGTGACATTAAATACTCGCTCGCATGAAACCTACTGTTTATTTTACCTTATGCCTTTTAAGTCTTTGGCTAGGTTGTTCTGAAAACGACAACACAGAAATTACTCCAAGTTGCATTACTGAGAAAATTAATGCGATAAAAAAAGAAGATGTTCGGAATCCCCCGACAAAAGTCTATCGTTATCAATATCAAGGGAAAAGTGTTTACTTTTTCCCTCAACATTGTTGTGATTTTTTCAGTGAATTGTATGAGGATGACTGCACCCTGATCTGTGCTCCAGACGGAGGTATTACCGGAATGGGAGATGGAAAATGTTCAGATTTCTTTACAGAAAGGTCCGCTCCTGAATTAATTTGGGAAGATGATCGAAAGTAGTTTTGGTTCGGTGTATCTTGATTACAAACGTTCGAAAATTCCAGCAATTCCTTGCCCTCCACCCACACAGGCTGTAACCATTCCATACTTCTGATCTCTACGCTTCATCTCATTCAAAAGTTGAATACTGAGCTTTGCGCCAGTACATCCCAATGGATGTCCCATCGCAATAGCGCCTCCATTGACATTGACCTTTTCAGGGTTTAAACCACTTTCCTGAATGACCGCCAAAGCTTGGGTAGCAAAAGCTTCGTTGAGTTCTGTCAAATCAATATCCGCGACTTTGAGCCCTGCTTGTTGCAATGCTTTGGGGATGGCAACACATGGCCCTATTCCCATATAAAGTGGATCGACACCGCCAACGGCGCAACCTGCCATTCTGGCAATGGGTTCTAGCCCTAGTTCTTTTACTTTCTCTTCGCTCATCACCAATGTGAAAGCAGCGCCATCAGAAGTTTGAGAAGAGTTTCCTGCAGTTACGACACCTCCCACTTTAAAGGCAGCCCTCAGTTTTCCCAATCCTTCCATAGTAGTTTCGCGACGAACGCCTTCATCAATTGCTACGGTATGGGATGCTGTAACTTTTTTCCCGTTTTTAACAAAAACTTCTTCTATAGTAATGGGAACAATTTCGTCATTAAATATGCCGCTATCAATTGCTTTTGCAGCTTTCTGGTGTGAAGCAACCGAAAAGGCATCGGCAGCTTCTCGGGTGATATTGTATTTGGCTGCAACCGCTTCTGCAGTTGCTCCCATACTGACATGATAATTGATGTTGTCTAAGTTGGCTTTGTAACTCGGAGCCAATTTGTAACCGGTCATCGGGAGCAAACTCATGCTTTCGGTACCCCCTGCGATATAGACATGACCCATCCCTGCTTTGATTTTTGCTACCGCCATAGAAATGGCTTCTAATCCAGAGGCACAATAGCGATTGATGGTAATGCCGGGAACTTCGATGCCCAATGCGCGAGCAGCAATCAAACGACCGATTTGTAGTCCTTGCTCGCCTTCGGGATTTGCGCAGCCTACGATCAAATCATCTACAGTAGTAGGGTCTAGTTCCGGTACTTGTTCCGCTAAATACTTAACCACATCTACTGCCAAATCATCAGAGCGGTAATTTTTAAATCCACCTTTCTTTGCTTTTCCTACTGCAGAGCGGTATCCTTTTATAATGTATGCTTCCATGCTTTTGTTGTTAGTTTCTTAGGGGCTTGTTATTCATTAATAAGTATTGAATTCGATCTAAAGTTTTTTGGTTCCCCAAAAGGCTCATAAATCCTTCTCGCTCGAGATCTAGTAAATATTGCTCACTCACTTTTTGAGATCCCGTCAGGTCTCCTCCACAAAATACTTGCGCAATTTTACGGGCTATCTCAACATCATATTCGGACATGTATCCTGCCAATCTAAACTCGTTAATTGCAGAATAGAGTGCACCCAGTCCGGTTCGTCCTAGCACTTCAATGTCTTCTCGCGGAGCAGGAGGAATATAATCCTTAGATAATTCTAACACTTTATCTTTTGCCATTCCAATGTTTCGCTGGGTGTTATAACTCACAAAATCTTTGCCTTCTTTTAGATAATGAAGGTCAAATGCATTGGGCGCAGAAGTCGCTACTCCGGCGGTAGCAATCGTTTTAAAATGATCGATTAGCATTGGTATTTGAACATCACCTTCATAGAAACCGTCGGAAACTCTTAGCGTCATTTCTTTGGTACCTCCTCCTCCGGGTAAAAGCCCTACGCCAACTTCCACAAGTCCGATGTAGGATTCAGCAGCGTAGATTCCCGCGTCACAATGCATGGCGATTTCACAACCTCCTCCGAATACATATCCTTGAGTTGCAACAACTACAGGTATTTTAGACGTTCGGATTTTCATGTTGATCGCCTGAAAATCGGCTACTAACTTTTCTAATGGTTCATATTGCTTTTGCATGGCAAGCATTCCCACATTCATGAGGTTGGCTCCAACACTAAATTGTTTTGCATTGTTTCCAATGACAATTCCATTCCAATTTTCTTTCTCTGCCAAATCAATCGCCTCTGACATTGCTGTTCCAATGCCTTCTCCGATCGAATTACTTTTACTCTGAAACTCGAGACACATCACTCCTTCTCCGATATCATGAACCGTACATTCACTGTTTTTGATAACTGGTGTATTCTGTCGGTAACTGTCTAGAATAATGAAAGCGTCTGATCCTGGAATCGATTTGTAGGATTGTGTCGCATTGTCAAAATATTTTTTCTTACCCTTTTCGTATTTATAAAAAGTTGAAGCTCCTGTTGCTTTCATTTTTAAAATCCAATCTGGAATTTTTTCACCTGAATCTTCTACCAACTGAATTCCTTTATCCAATCCAATTAAATCCCAATATTCAAATGGTCCGTAATCCCAAACATATCCTGCGCGCATGGCATCATCTATTTGGTAGAAATGATCAGAAATCTCAGGGACTCTCTGCGCAGTGTAAGCGAAAATCGTTGTGAAATATTCTTTTAAAAACAGACTTTCCTTCTCAGTTCCAGAGATTAAAAAATCAATTCTTTTGCTCATCAAATCAATCCCTTTTGCTTTTTTGACTAAATCAATTTTAGGCTTAACGCTGGGTTTGTATTCAAGGGTTTTGAGATCAAGCGCATTGATTATGGTTCTTCCATTTTCATCTTTCTCTTTTGTTTTTTGATAAAAACCTTTGCCTGTTTTATCTCCTAAAAAATTGTTCTCTAACAAAAAAGTAAAAAACTTAGGAACAGCCGCTTTTCCAACTTTTTCAAAGAATGGGTCTCCTTTTACGTTTTCAACCACAAACTTAGTAACCTTATCGCTGGTGTCGAGCCCGACCAAGTCTTGAAGGCGATAAGTTGCAGTATTGGGTCTTCCTATTATGGTTCCTGTTATGGCATCTACTTCTTCGATTGATAGCTCGTACTTTTCTGTAATTTCAAAAACCTTAGCACCTGCCATTACTCCAATTCGGTTGGCAATAAATGCAGGAGTATCTTTACACAAGACCGTTTGTTTTCCCAGGTTGATATCACCAAAATGCATGAAAAAATCAATCATTTTCTGACTAGATTCTTCAGTAGGTATAATTTCAAGAAGCCTCAGGTAACGTGGAGGGTTAAAGAAGTGAGTTCCACAGAAATGTTTCTTAAAATCATCCGAACGTCCTTCTGCAAGAAACGCAATCGGAATACTCGAGGTGTTGGAACTTACCAAACTTCCTGGCTTTCTGTACTTTTCGACTTTTTCAAAAATCATTTTTTTGATGTCGAGACGTTCCACAACCACCTCAATTATCCAATCAGCTTCATTAATATTCTCAAAGTGATCTTCAAAATTTCCTACAGAAATCCTGCTGGAATAACTTTTTTTATAAAGCGGTGCCGGTTTGGACTTAATGGATTTGTCCAGTGCAGTCTGGGCTACACTGTTTCTTAATTTGGAATTATCTTTTTCGTCGGGAGAAAGGTTTGGAGGCAGTAGGTCTAGCATCAAAACTTTTAATCCGACATTGGCTAAATGACAAGCAATTCCTGACCCCATTACTCCGGAACCTAGAACCACTACATTTTTAATCTTGAAATGCATCATTGTATTTTTTTTCAAATATATCTAAATTTATTATGCGCGCATAATAAATTTTTACGATTTTTGCTCAATACACTGTGTTTGTTTTTTTTTACAAAAAAATAAATGATTATCTGTAACCATAAAAATCAAGCGCAGCTTAATATATTTGTTTAAATTAAATTAAAAATTATGAGCCAACAAGTTTTAGAACAATTTAAAAAACGAGCTGAAGATGCTGCTCCTCTTGAAGGAACACTAAAGTTTGTTGTTGACGGAAGTGCTATCTATATTGATGGGACAAGCGGAAGCAACACAGTTACTTTGGATGACAAAGAGGCTGACTGTTCCATTACGGTTACCGCAGAGGTACTCGAGCAATTACGAGATGGCGAACTCAACCCGATGATGGCTGTAATGAGTGGTAAGATCAAAATTGCCGGAGACATGGGACTCGCCATGAAGGTTCAATCATTAATGGGATAGATCAAATCGCAACCGTTTTTGAATTTCATTTAAAAACATAAACTGCAATTGAGCTGACCAATCGCATTGGGAAACTTTTTGATGATTTCTTCTTGGTGCCCTTTAAAATTAGTCGAGCCTTCCTGTTAAAAGTTCCAAGTTTTTTTGTTTAAATGGGTGCTTATAAATATTTGTATTTATTCCACATTAGATAAATTAAAATTAAAAATTTACTATGCGCGCATAATAAATTTTTATAAATTTGAAAAAAATAAAACATTACATAATGAAGATATTGGTTTGTATTAGTCATGTCCCTGACACTACGTCAAAAATTAATTTTGTTAATGAAGACACTGCTTTTGACACAAATGGCGTTCAATTTATAATCAATCCCAATGATGAATTTGGATTGACTCGTGCGATTTGGATGCAACAAAAGCAGCAAGCAGAAGTGACCGTCGTTACTGTTGGAGACATTAATTGTGAGCCTACGCTTAGAAAGTGTTTGGCAATTGGGGCAAATAAAGCCTTTCGGATTGACATGCAACCCACTGATGGCTTTCAAGTCGCTCAGGAGATTGCTGCGCTTTGTAAGAAAGAAAGTTATGATTTGATCATTGCAGGAAGAGAATCGATTGATTATAATGGTGCAATGGTTCCCGGGATGATTGCAGGACTATTGAACTATAACTTTGTCACCAATTGTACCGCTCTTGAGGTTGAAGGAAATCACGCAACGGCTTCCAGAGAAATAGACGGGGGTATTGAAAACGTTTCGTGTGAATTGCCTATGGTGATTGGAGCACAAAAAGGATTGGTGGAAGAAAAAGATTTAATTATTCCGAATATGAGGGGAATAATGCAAGCCAGACAAAAACCTTTGGAAGTTATTCCAGCAACTGATTCTGTGGCAAAATCTTCGATTTCAAAATTTGAAAAACCTGCACCCAAAGGAGCAGTAAAGCTCATTGATGCTGACAATATCGATTTATTAATAGACTTGTTACACAACGAAGCGAAAGTAATTTAAACTCAAAATATATTCCTATGGCAATTGTAATTTATGCAGAATCGGAAAATGGAAAATTTAAAAAAACAGCTTTTGAACTTGCTTCTTATGGGAGGGCAATTGCTGACCAATCAGGGACTCCACTCTTGGCAGTCACAATAAATCAAGATGATACGGAGGAACTTGCACGATATGGTGTTGATAAGGTCATAAAAGCAAATGATGCAGCTTTTGAAGAATTTACTGCCCAGAGTTATGCGAAAGTAGTTTCAACCATCGCCAAAGAAAACAATGCGAACATTGTTGTTTTAAGTTCAAGTGCTAATGCTAAATACATCGCTCCATTGGTTGCGGTTTCGCTTTCGGCGGGCTACGCCTCTAATGTTGTTGCGCTTCCTGATTCACTATCGCCTTTGACTTTGAAAAGGTCCTGTTTTACAAACAAGGCTTTCAATACGACTTCACTTGTTGCGGGGGTTAACATCATTGGGCTTTCAAATAATTCTTATGGAATTAAGGAGAATCCCTCTTCAGCTATGGAGACTGCAGACTCTAGTGTATCATTGAGCGCTTCTTCCTTAAAAGTTGAAAATATTGATAAGGTTGTTGGAAAAGTTACCATCGCTGATGCGGATGTTGTTGTCTCAGGAGGACGCGGTTTGAAAGGGCCTGAAAACTGGCATTTGATTGAAGACTTGGCAGAAACACTTGGTGCAGCAACAGCATGCTCTAAGCCTGTCTCTGATATGGGATGGCGACCGCACAGTGAACACGTGGGTCAAACGGGTAAACCAGTGGCTTCAAATCTTTATATTGCCATTGGTGTGTCTGGCGCAATACAGCACCTTGCGGGAATTAATTCTTCTAAAGTTAAAGTGGTGGTCAACATCGATCCTGAAGCACCGTTTTTCAAAGCTGCAGATTATGGAATTGTAGGAGATGCCTTTGAGGTGGTTCCTCAGCTTATCGAAAAACTAAGAGCCTTTAAAAGCTCTTAGTAAATTTCAATTAATTTATAAGCACAGTATTTATTCAAGAATAAATGATTTGATCATGGTTTCTTTGGAGTTTAATCCAATGTGTATGTCAAACGCTCCAGACTCAAGGATTGTCTCTCCATCATAGCCCAAATAGCTTAATTGCTCAGCACCTAGAGAAAAGCTGATGACTTTTTTTTGATTTGCGTCCAAGCTTACTTTTTCAAAATCCTTTAACTCTTTTATTGGTCTCACATATTTAGAATACAAATCCTGAATATAAAGCTGAACAACCTCGCTTCCTTGTTCTTTTGAATGATTCTTTAAGGTGACTTCTATTGTGATTGTGTCTCCTTCTTTAATCTTTATTTTTGAAAGCTTTACGTTCTCAATCTTGATATTAGAATAATTCAATCCAAAACCGAAAGGGAAAAGTGGTCCTTCTTCAACATCAGTGAAATGTGACCAAAAAACAATGTCATTACCAGGATAAGTGGGTCTTCCTGTTTTATACTTATTGTAGTAGATAGGGAGTTGTCCAACTGTTCTTGGAAAAGACATGGGCAATTTACCAGAAGGGTTGAATTCTCCAGTCAATACCTTGGTGATAGCATTTCCACTTTCAGTACCCAAGTGCCAAGCATGTACAATGCTTTTTACGTGTTCATTTTCCCACGACAAATCTAGAGGTCTCCCACTTTGTGTGACTAAAATTATGTTAGCATTAACGGCGCTGATAGCTTCTATTAGTGCCCTTTGTAGCCCAGGAAGTTGAATTTCTGATTGGCTTCTTCCTTCTCCTGTCTGAAAAGCATCCTCTCCAACTGCCAATACGACAACATCTGATTTCTTGGCTAAAGCAACTGCTTCTTCAATGCCTTCTGTGTCTGTGCTATTTAATTGAGTAGCAAAGGGAAAGCTAGCTTTTTTATTGACAAGGTTAACCCCTTTTGCATATTCAAAATTTAAGTTAGAATTTTTAAATCCTTCGTAGATTGAAACCGCACTGTCGCTGTCTGCTGCTAGGCTCCAATTTCCGAGAGGTATATTTTTATCTTTAGCCAAAGGCCCAATAAGTGCGATCTTTTTATCGTCCGTTAAAGGCAATAGATTGGTGTCATTTTTTAATAGTACAATAGAATTTAAAGCGACTTCTAAGACCAAATCTCTGTTTGCTTTACTTAAAATGATCTGTTCTTCTCTTGCTTCGTCACAATACAAGTAGGGGTCGTCAAATAATCCCAACTGGAATTTAACTCGAAGTACTCTTTTAACAGATTCATCAATTTTAGCAGTTGAAACTATTTTTTGTGTATTTAAATCCTTTAAGTGATTGGTATAAAAAGACGCTTCCATGTCTACATCTGTTCCAGCTAGAAAGGCATGTTGTGTCGCATGAATTGGATTTGGTGAAAAACCATGTATGATCATTTCTGCAATAGAACCCCAATCAGACAAAACGATTCCCTTAAAACCCCAGTCTTTTTTGAGTTTCTCATTAATTAAATAATCATTGGCTGTTGCTGGAACCCCTTGGATGATATTAAAAGAAGTCATGATTGACATTGCACCAGCATCTATTGCTGCCTTAAACGGCGGCATAACGAAGTTGTGAAGGGTATAGTCGTCAATATTAACCGTGTTGTAGTCTTTTCCTGATTCGGCAAAACCATAACCAGCATAATGTTTTGGACAAGCCAATAATGTATTGGTTCTGTCTAGGCTTTCCCCTTGATAACCGATCACTCTTGCAGAAGCAACCAATGAGGCCAAATAAGGATCTTCTCCAACCCCTTCCATCACTCTTCCCCAACGCGCATCTCTAGAGACATCAACCATTGGTCCGAAAGCCCAATTGACCCCGGCCGCAGTAGCTTCCTCTGCTGCCATTGCAGCACTTTTTCTTATCAACTCCATGTCCCATGACGAAACTTCGGCAAGTGGAACTGGGGTGATGGTCTTGTATCCATGTATTAAGTCAAAACCAAATATTAATGGAATTCCTAAACGGGTTTGTTCCACGGCGATTTTTTGAAGTTCTCTAACTTCTTTTACGCCTTTAACATTAAGCATTGAACCAATCAATCCAGCCTTGAGCTGATTGTATTTGTTTAGACTTTGTCCTCCGCTGGGTATGGGTCCTGTTGCGTCCCAAAATCCATTCAGCTGATTCAACTGACCAATTTTCTCATCCATTGTCATCAGAGACAAGACTGAGTCAACTTTTTGTTCAATTCTCGGGTCTAGATCCTGTGAAAAAACATTTACTATTAGACATAAATATATTATTCCAAATGTTATTTTGGTTTTCATTTCTTATCAGATATTTATTTATTGATAAATCCTTATATAATCGATTTCCATTGAAGATTTAGTGAAATTTGGGTCTATTGATCCTCCAAATCCACCTCCCATTGCAATGTTTAGAATTAAGAAGAAGTCTTTGTCATAGGGCCAACTAGCAGAATTTTTAACTTCGGGTTGATAGGTGTAAAACAATAAACCATCAATCGAAAATTCGATTTTTTCATTGTTCCACAAAGCGGTATAATTATGAAATTCACTGTCAGCGTTCTCGATGGTAATTTTTTTTGTATGTATTGTATTGCCATAACTTGTGCCGTTATGTAAAGAACTGTGAACTGTGCCCAATTGAGAACCTTTGTGTTCCATAATATCAATTTCGCCACAATTTGGCCAACCTACTTGGCTGAAATTGCTTCCTAACATCCAAATTGCTGGCCATGTACCTGCTCCTGTTGGAAGCTTAGCACGGACATCAATTTTTCCGTATTTAAAATTAAATTTAGTTTGCGTTGTCATCCTTGTGGATGTGTAACTGTAACCGTTGTACGCTTCTTTTATTGCTGTAATTTTTAATGCGCCATCCTCAACTATTACATTGTCTTCATCATTCCTTTTGTAATATTGAGATTCTCCATTTCCCCATCCATTATTATTTCCTACTTCATAAACCCAATTAGCAGTGCATGGGCTTCCATCTTCATTAAATTCATCTGCCCAAATTAGCACATCAAAATTTCCTTTTGGATTGGCATCTTCTATGGTACCGGGGCAAGTAGCCGTTTCCGACAATTCACTTTCAGGAGTTACTGTTTTGCTGTGATCTGCTTCAGAACAAGAGTTCATCATCGTTAAAAAGAGAAAAAGGTACAGGTATTGCATTGAATAATGAGTGATTGATTTTTAAGAAGTAATAACAAATTAAAACAAAGCCCTAACCAAAATGGAAAGGGCTATGTGTTTTAATTAAACTTGATTAGTTCGTGTAACTAAAATCATCTATGTAAGCTGTAACAGCCTCAAAGTTGTTTTCCCCATTAAACTGAACAACAACCTTGGTGAAGTCTGTTCTTGCACTTGCTGCTGAAAAATCAAATGTGAGTTCTGTCCAAGTATCATATTCGTATGTTTGTTCCACTTGAACTTGAGAATTCCAAGGCTCAGCTGAAGTACCATCTTGTAATTTCAACCAAAGTCTTTTGGTTTCCGTATGAGCAACTGCAGGTGCAGGAACATATACTTTTAATTTGAATTCATTCTTAGTTGACAAATCAAAAGTTGCGCCATCAGCTAACTCAAATTGAATGTTTGCATATTGTCCTCCAGTATCTGTGTACTTAATTGAATTGGCAGAAGTATTAATTCCTGTTGCAGAAGGGTTTGCAACCACTTCATAACCACAGTTGTCGCCAACCCATGTAATATTTCCATTTCCTTCAGCATCATCAGCTGGATTTACTGGAGCTCCATAAGAAAAATCATCTATGTAAGCTGTAACAGCCTCAAAGTTGTTTTCCCCATTAAACTGA
>CAJXQS010000002.1:0-196810 GCA_913058385.1 uncultured Flavobacteriaceae bacterium | reverse complement strand
CACTGGTCTCCAAAACCAGGTGTCGGGAGTTCGAGCCTCTCAACCCGTGCAAAAATTGAAACAAAAATGTCAGCAATAATAACATACATTAAGGATTCATTTGAGGAACTAAGTAATAACGTTTCATGGACCCCTCGTCAAGAATTACAAAGATTGGTTGTGGTCGTATTGGTGTTTTCCGTTCTTTTTTCGATTTCAATTTGGGGAGCCGATACGGTTCTTTCTAAAGTAGTAGGATTTTATTTTAAACTGATTAACGGTTAAGATGACAGAAATAGCTTCAAAAAATTGGTATGTTATCCGAGCTGTAAGTGGTCAGGAAGCAAAAATAAAAGACTATATCATGACAGAAATAGCTCGTTTAGGTTATTCAGAGCAGGTAGAAGATATTTTAGTCCCAACTGAAAAAGTAGTACAAATCCGAAAAGGAAAAAAGATAAATAAAGAACGTGTTTATTTTCCAGGTTACATTATGATCAAAGCAAACTTGATTGGTGAGATTCCTCACATAATTAAGTCTGTAACAAACGTCATTGGATTTTTAGGGGAAACAAAAGGCGGTGAGCCAGTTCCATTAAGAACCTCTGAAGTCAACAGGATGTTAGGTAAGGTTGATGAATTGACCCTAACAACAGATCATATTGCAATTCCTTTCAATTCGGGAGAAAATGTAAAAGTAATTGACGGTCCATTTAATGGCTTTAACGGAACGATTGAAAAAGTAAATGAAGAGAAAAGAAAACTCGAAGTGATGGTTAAGATCTTTGGTCGAAAAACACCACTAGAGCTAAGTTATATGCAAGTAGAGAAATTATAAATGTTACAATAGTTAAGAAGTTTTTAGCTTCCAATCTAAAACTTCTACAAATTTAATTTAAACAATGGCAAAAGAAATACAAAAAGTTCTGAAACTACAAGTTCGGGGAGGTGCTGCGAATCCGTCGCCACCGGTTGGACCCGCGCTAGGTGCCGCAGGAGTCAATATCATGGAGTTTTGTAAGCAATTTAATGCTCGAACCCAAGATAAGCCTGGAAAAATTCTTCCAGTTGCGATTACTGTTTACAACGACAAGTCATTTGACTTTGTAATTAAGACACCTCCGGCGGCCGTTCAATTGATGGAAGCAGCCAAAGCTAAAAAAGGATCTGGCGAACCCAACAGACTCAAAGTAGCCTCGGTTACTTGGGATCAAGTTAAATTAATTGCAGAAGATAAAATGCAGGATTTAAATGCATTTACTATCGAGTCAGCCATGAAAATGGTTGCAGGAACTGCACGATCTATGGGATTCACTGTAAAGGGAGATTTTCCTTCTAATTCTTAATATTTGGTTATGGCAAAATTATCAAAAAAACAAAAGGAAGCGAGATCGAAAGTTGACAGTAAGTCGCTTTACAATCTTAAAGATGCATCCGCTTTAGTTAAAGAAATTTCGACATCAAAATTTGATGGCTCTGTTGACTTAGCGATTCGATTGGGTGTTGATCCAAGAAAAGCAAATCAGATGGTTAGAGGCGTTGTTACCCTTCCTCACGGAACAGGTAAAGTACTTCGCGTTTTAGCATTGGTAACTCCTGATAAGGAAGCCGAAGCTACAGAAGCCGGTGCTGATTTCGTTGGACTAGATGAATACCTCAAGAAAATCAAAGAAGGATGGACTGACGTAGATGTTATTGTTACTATGCCCAGTGTTATGGGAAAATTAGGACCATTAGGTAAAGTATTAGGCCCAAGGGGTTTGATGCCTAACCCTAAGACTGGAACCGTAACAATGGACATTAAGAAAGCAGTTACTGATGTAAAAGGTGGTAAGATTGACTTTAAGGTAGACAAAACAGGTATTATACATGCGTCTATCGGAAAAGTATCTTTCGAAGCAAAAAAGATTGAGGAAAATGCAGATGAATTATTAAACACAATTCAAAAGCTAAGACCAACAACAATCAAAGGAACCTATGTAAAAAGCATTTTTATGTCCAGTACCATGAGTCCAAGTATCGGTATTGAAAATAAAATAGCTTAGTCTTAAAACTCAGGGAATGACAAAACACGAAAAAGCAGAAGTAATTGAAGATTTAACCGCTGCATTAGCAGGGGCAAAAAATCTCTATTTGACAGACATCGCAGGACTTAACGCCAAACAAACTACGGCATTACGAAGAGCATGTTTTAAATCAAACATCACCCTTTCCGTTGTTAAAAACACACTCTTGGCGAAAGCTATGGAGGCATCGGATAAGGATTATGGAGAGTTGCATTCTATTTTGAAGGGCAATACTTCATTGATGTTTTCGGAAGCTGGAAATACGCCAGCAAAATTAATTAAAGAATTTCGAAAGAAATCGGATAAACCATTATTGAAAGGAGCGTTTATTGAAGAAGCAGTTTATATTGGTGATGACCAACTTGACGCCTTGGTGTCGATCAAGTCTCGCGAAGAATTAATTGCAGATATCGTTGCGCTTTTACAATCTCCTGCGAAGAACGTTGTTTCAGCGCTCAAGTCGGCTGGTGGAAATCTTTCGGGAATATTACAAACATTATCAGAACGATAGTGTTTAACAAAAAGTACGCACTCTAAAATAATATAATTAAAATTAAATTTTCAAAATCGTAAAAAATGGCAGATTTAAAAGAATTCGCAGAACAACTAGTTAATTTAACCGTAAAAGAGGTTACTGAATTGGCTAATATTTTAAAAGATGAGTATGGTATCGAGCCTGCTGCTGCTGCTGCAGTTGCTGTTGCTGGTGCTGGAGGTGGTGAAGAAGCCGCTGAGGAAAAAACAGAATTTGACGTAATTCTTACTGCTGCAGGTGGTTCTAAACTTGCTGTTGTAAAATTAGTTAAAGAACTTACAGGTCAAGGGCTTAAAGAAGCTAAAGACTTAGTAGACAATGTTCCTAGTGCTATCAAAGAAGGGGTTTCAAAAGATGAGGCTGAGGGCCTTAAGACATCTCTTGAAGAAGCTGGAGCAGAGGTTGAACTTAAGTAGTTCTAACTTCTACCTTATTTCGGTTTAGGTCTTTGGAGTTGCTCCAACGGCCTAAACCATTTTGTGTTTCATATACCCCCAAGCTATAAACCCTCATTATTGAGTAACAAAAAATTAACGTAGATGCCGAATACACAATTGAATAGAGTCAGTTTTGCCGGTGCAAAAGACTCACCAGACTATCCAGATTTCTTGGATATTCAAATTAAATCTTTCCAAGATTTTTTTCAGCTTGAAACAAAATCTGTTGAGCGTATCGAGGAAGGTTTGTTTAATACCTTTAAAGAGAATTTTCCAATTACTGACACTAGAAATCAGTTTGTATTGGAGTTTATTGACTATTTCGTGGATCCACCAAGATACTCAATTCAAGAATGTATTGAAAGAGGCTTGACTTATTCGGTTCCATTAAAATCTCGTCTTAAGCTTTATTGCACGGATCCTGAACATGAGGACTTTGAAACCATTGTTCAAGATGTTTTCTTGGGAACAATTCCTTATATGACTCCTAGTGGTACTTTTGTTATCAACGGAGCTGAAAGAATTGTTGTTTCTCAGTTGCACCGTTCTCCTGGGGTATTTTTCGGTCAGTCTTTTCATGCCAATGGAACTAAACTTTACTCGGCAAGAGTTATTCCCTTCAAAGGTTCATGGATTGAGTTTGCTACGGACATCAACAGCGTAATGTACGCTTATATTGATCGTAAGAAAAAATTACCTGTTACGACACTTTTCAGAGCCATCGGTTTTGAAAGTGATAAAGACATATTAGAGATTTTTGACCTTGCAGAAGAAATTAAAGTGTCAAAAACTGGACTTAAAAAAGTCATGGAACGAAAGCTTGCTGCTCGTGTCCTTAAAACTTGGCACGAAGATTTTGTGGATGAAGACACCGGAGAGGTGATTTCTATCGAGCGAAATGAGATTATTATTGATCGGGATACGATTTTGGAAAAAGAACACGCCGAACTTATCTTAGAAGCCGATGTTAAAACCATTCTTTTGCATAAGGAAGATGCCCATATGGCTGATTATGCAATTATCCACAATACACTTCAAAAAGATCCAACCAACTCTGAAAAAGAAGCCGTAGAGCACATCTACAGACAGCTTCGTAATGCTGAGCCGCCAGATGAAGATACTGCGCGAGGGATCATTGATAAATTATTTTTCTCTGATCAACGATACAACCTTGGAGAGGTAGGTCGTTATAGAATGAATAAAAAATTGAATCTTGATGTCGGAATGGACAAACTTGTTTTGACCAAATTAGACATCATTACAATCGTCAAATATCTTATTGAGTTGATTAACTCAAAAGCAGAGATTGACGACATTGACCACCTTTCAAACAGAAGGGTAAGAACTGTTGGAGAACAACTTTCTTCTCAGTTTGGCGTGGGACTTGCAAGAATGGCAAGAACCATACGTGAAAGAATGAATGTTAGGGACAATGAAGTTTTTACACCGATCGATTTGATCAACGCAAAAACATTATCCTCTGTAATTAATACATTTTTTGGAACCAATCAGCTTTCTCAGTTCATGGATCAAACAAATCCTTTGGCAGAGATTACTCACAAAAGAAGACTATCTGCCCTTGGGCCTGGAGGACTTTCTCGTGAGCGTGCAGGTTTTGAAGTACGAGATGTTCACTATACTCACTACGGAAGACTTTGTCCAATTGAAACACCTGAAGGACCAAACATTGGTTTGATTTCTTCTTTGGGGGTTTTTGCTAAAGTCAACAACCTTGGTTTTATAGAAACACCTTATCGTAAGGTTACTGATGGTAAAATAGATTTATCTAAAACCATTTATTTAAGTGCTGAAGAGGAAGAAAATCAATTGATTTCTCAAGCAAACATACCTTATGACAAAAATGGTAAGATTACTTCTGAAAAAGTAATTGCAAGAGATCAAGCGGATTTTCCTGTCGTAACTCCAGACAAAGTGAATTACACGGACGTTGCTCCGAATCAAATCGCTTCTATTTCAGCATCTTTAATTCCTTTCTTGGAACATGATGATGCCAACCGAGCTTTGATGGGATCAAACATGATGCGTCAAGCAGTTCCATTATTGCGTCCTGAATCTCCTATAGTAGGAACAGGATTGGAACGTCAGGTTGCTTCCGACTCTAGAGTTTTAATTAACGCTGAAGGCGATGGAGTAGTTGAATATGTTGATGCAAATAAGATTACGATTAGATATGATCTTTCTGAAAATGAAAGATTGGTTCGTTTTGAAGAAGACACAAGGAGTTATAACTTAATTAAGTTTAGAAAAACCAACCAAGGAACTTGTATTAACCTTAAGCCTATTGTTAAAAAAGGCGACCGGGTTATAAAAGGACAAGTACTTTCACAAGGTTATGCAACTGAAAATGGTGAGCTAGCCCTAGGGAGAAACATGAAAGTTGCTTTTATGCCTTGGAAAGGATATAATTTTGAGGATGCAATCGTAATCTCTGAAAAAGTAGTTAGAGAAGATATTTTCACCTCAATACACATCGATGAGTATTCAATTGACGTTAGAGATACAAAACTAGGAACGGAAGAACTTACAGATGATATTCCAAATATCAGTGAAGAGGCTACCAAAGATTTAGATGAGAATGGAATGATCCGTATCGGAGCCGAAGTTAATCCTGGAGATATTTTGATTGGAAAAATCACTCCAAAAGGAGAGTCTGATCCTTCTCCTGAAGAGAAATTACTTCGTGCCATCTTTGGAGACAAAGCTGGGGATGTAAAAGATGCTTCTTTAAAAGCACCTCCGTCACTTCACGGGGTTGTTATTGATAAGAAATTATTTACTCGTTCGGTTAAGGATAAGAGAAAAAGAAATCAAGACAAACAAGAACTCGAAGTACTTGAAGACAATTTTGACCTTAAATTTGATGAGCTGAAAAGCGTTCTTATAGAAAAGCTTTTTACCATTGTTAATGGTAAAACTTGTCAAGGGGTTCAAAATGACTTGGGTGAAGAGATTTTACCAAAAGGTAAAAAATATACACTTAAGATGCTTACTTCTGTTGAAGATTACACCCACCTCACAAGAGGGACATGGACAACTTCAAGCGATTCAAATCAATTAATTGCGGATTTAATTCACAATTATAAAATCAAAGAAAACGATTTACAAGGATCACTAAGAAGAGAGAAGTTTACGATCAGTGTTGGAGATGAATTGCCTGCAGGAATCAAAAAGCTTGCAAAGGTTTACATCGCTAAAAAACGGAAACTTAAGGTTGGAGATAAAATGGCAGGTCGTCATGGAAATAAAGGTATTGTTGCGAGAATTGTTCGTGACGAAGAAATGCCTTTCTTGGAAGATGGAACTCCCGTAGATATCGTGTTGAACCCACTTGGGGTTCCTTCAAGGATGAATATTGGACAGATTTACGAAACAGTGCTTGGATGGGCTGGTCAGAATCTAGGAGAAAAATATGCAACTCCAATTTTTGATGGAGCTACTATAGATCAGATTAATGAACTCACCGAAAAAGCAAATGTTCCTTTATATGGACACACACACCTTTATGATGGTGGGACAGGAGAAAGATTTGATCAAGCAGCAACTGTGGGTGTGATATACATGCTTAAGTTAGGACACATGGTTGACGACAAAATGCACTCAAGATCAATCGGACCCTATTCACTTATCACACAACAACCTTTGGGTGGAAAAGCTCAGTTTGGTGGACAGCGATTTGGTGAAATGGAAGTATGGGCATTGGAGGCTTATGGCGCTTCAAGCACATTACAAGAAATTTTGACCGTGAAATCTGATGATGTCGTCGGTAGAGCAAAAACGTATGAAGCTATTGTGAAAGGAGAAACACTTCCTGAACCAGGTTTACCAGAATCATTTAACGTTTTGATGCATGAATTGAAAGGTCTTGGACTTGACATTCGCTTAGAAGAATAATTTTTTAACAAAAAACAATTGGTATTCAGTTATGGCTAGAAGTAACGAAATCATTACCCAAAAAAAATTCAATAAAATAACAATCGGTTTGGCTTCTCCTGAGGTAATCTTAGGAAGCTCTAAAGGGGAGGTATTAAAACCTGAAACCATTAACTACCGTACTCACAAACCCGAAAGGGACGGACTTTTTTGTGAGCGTATTTTCGGTCCTGTAAAGGATTTCGAATGTGCTTGTGGAAAATACAAACGTATCCGATACAAAGGAATTGTTTGTGACCGTTGTGGTGTAGAAGTTACCGAGAAAAAGGTAAGACGTGACCGTGTGGGCCACATCAACTTGGTTGTACCAGTTGCTCACATTTGGTATTTCCGTTCTTTACCAAATAAAATCGGTTACTTACTTGGTTTACCGTCCAAAAAATTGGACATGATCATTTACTACGAACGTTATGTGGTAATTCAACCTGGTGAGACTAAAAATGCAGAAGGAGAAGATGTTCAGGCAATGGATTTCCTTACGGAAGAAGAATATTTAAATATTCTAGAACAACTTCCACCTGAAAATCAATTTCTTGATGATACTGATCCTAAAAAGTTCATCGCTAAGATGGGGGCAGAATGTTTGATCGAATTGTTGTCTAGAATTGATTTGGAAGCACTTTCTTATCAATTAAGACACAAAGCAAGCAACGAAACTTCTAAGCAAAGAAAAACGGAAGCATTGAAGCGTCTTCAGGTAGTAGAAGCATTCAAAGATGCAAACGAAAGAAGAGAGAATCTTCCAGAATGGATGATTATGAAAGTGATTCCGGTGATACCACCAGAATTGAGACCTCTTGTGCCGCTTGATGGAGGACGTTTTGCAACTTCAGATTTAAATGATCTTTACAGAAGAGTTATTATAAGAAATAACCGTTTGAAGCGTTTGGTTGAGATCAAAGCGCCTGAGGTTATTCTAAGAAATGAAAAGCGTATGCTACAGGAGTCTGTAGATTCACTTTTTGACAACACTAGAAAATCATCTGCTGTAAAAACAGATTCTAACCGTCCACTAAAATCTCTTTCGGATTCATTGAAAGGGAAACAAGGACGTTTCCGTCAGAATTTACTTGGAAAACGTGTAGATTATTCAGCACGTTCAGTTATTGTTGTGGGGCCTGAATTAAAACTTTTTGAATGTGGTCTTCCTAAAGGAATGGCGGCAGAATTATATAAGCCTTTTATCATCCGAAAACTCATAGAGAGAGGAATTGTTAAAACGGTTAAATCAGCTAAGAAAATTATAGACCGCAAAGAACCTGTTGTTTGGGATATTTTGGAAAATGTATTGAAAGGACATCCTGTTCTATTAAACAGGGCTCCTACGCTTCACCGTTTGGGGATTCAAGCTTTCCAACCCAAATTAATCGAAGGAAAAGCGATTCAATTGCACCCACTGGTTTGTACTGCATTTAATGCGGATTTTGATGGAGATCAAATGGCAGTTCACTTGCCATTAGGACCTGAGGCCATTTTGGAATCTCAAGTTTTAATGTTGGCTTCTCACAATATTCTTAATCCTGCAAATGGATCACCGGTAACGGTTCCTTCTCAAGATATGGTATTGGGTCTGTATTACATGACCAAAGCCAGAAAGTCAACTCCTGAAGCTCCTATTAAAGGAGAAGGATTGATATTTTATTCTGTTGAAGAAGTTCATATTGCTTACAATGAAAAGCAAGTGGATCTTAATGCAATGATTAAAATTAGAACCAAAACATTTAACGAAGAAGAAGAGTTGGTTTTTAAAATTATTGACACTACTGTTGGTCGAGTACTATTTAATGAAGTAGTTCCCGAAAAAGCAGGTTTCTTTAATGAAGTATTGACCAAGAAGAACCTTAGAGAAATTATCAGTCAAATCCTTAAGTTAACGAGCGTGCCAGAAACGGCTGCATTCTTGGATGAAATCAAAGACATGGGATATGGTTTTGCCTTTAAAGGTGGACTTTCTTTTAGTTTAGGTGATATCATTATTCCTAAGGAAAAAGTTGACATGATCGCTGATGCCAATACTCAAGTTGAGATTATCACCGGTAATTATAACATGGGATTGATCACTAACAACGAGCGATACAATCAGGTTATTGATGTTTGGACTTCTACCAACGCAAATCTTACTGAGCTTGCAATGAAACGTATTACTGAAGACCAACAAGGGTTTAACTCGGTTTACATGATGCTGGATTCAGGAGCTAGGGGATCTAAAGAACAAATACGTCAGCTGACCGGAATGCGTGGTTTGATGGCAAAGCCTAAGAAATCTAATGTTGGAGGAGGGGAGATTATCGAAAACCCAATTCTATCTAACTTTAAAGAAGGGCTTTCTATTCTAGAGTATTTTATTTCTACTCACGGTGCCCGAAAAGGTTTGGCGGATACCGCCTTGAAAACTGCTGATGCAGGATATTTAACAAGACGTTTGGTCGATGTTTCTCAGGATGTTATTGTTAATATTGATGACTGTGGAACACTCCGTGGTGTTAATGTTAAGCCATTAAAAAAGAACGAAGAAATTGTTGAGTCACTTGGAGAAAGAATCCTTGGTAGGGTTTCTTTAAACGATGTGAAGAATCCATCAACTGATGAAGTTCTTATTAATGCTGGAGAACAAATCACTGAAGAAATAGTTAAGAAAATTAATGCGGCTCCAATAGAAAGTGTTGAAGTTCGCTCTCCACTTACTTGTGAAGCACTTCAGGGTATTTGCGCAAAATGCTACGGAAGAAACCTGTCTACTGGTAAAATGGTTCAGAAAGGAGAAGCTGTAGGTGTTGTTGCTGCTCAATCTATTGGAGAGCCTGGTACTCAGTTGACACTGAGAACTTTCCACGTTGGAGGGGTAGCAGGGAATATCTCTGAAGAAAATAAATTGATCGCCAAGTTTGATGGAATTGCTGAAATAGAAGATCTCAAAACGGTTAAAGGCAAGGACACTGAAGGGAACGATGTAAACATTGTAATCTCAAGAACAACGGAACTTAAATTGCTTGACGCAAACACTAAGAACCTACTAAACACACACAACATACCTTACGGATCTTCCATCTTCGTTAAGAATGGAGGAAAAATCAAGAAGGACAGTATTTTGTGTCAGTGGGATCCATTTAATGGAGTTATTGTCTCGGAATTTTCAGGAAAAATCAAGTTTGAAAACATTGAGCAAGGTCTGACTTATCAGGTTGAAATCGATGAGCAAACTGGCTTCCAAGAGAAAGTAATTTCTGAGTCAAGAAACAAGAAGTTAATACCGACATTACACATACAAGACGCTAAAGGAAACACCTTAAGATCTTATAACCTTCCGCTAGGAGCTCACTTGATCGTTAATGATGGAGAAGCAATTAAAGAAGGTAAAATATTGGTTAAAATTCCAAGAAAATCTGCTAAATCAGGAGATATTACTGGAGGTCTTCCTAGGGTAACAGAGCTTTTCGAAGCGCGTAATCCTTCGAATCCTGCAGTGGTTTCTGAGATTGATGGAGTTGTTTCTTTTGGAAAAATCAAAAGAGGAAACAGAGAAATCATTGTCGAATCAAAGTATGGTGACATCAAGAAATATTTGGTTAAACTATCAAATCAAATCTTGGTTCAAGAAAATGACTTTGTTAAAGCAGGAATGTCTCTTTCAGATGGTTCAACAACTCCAACCGATATACTTAAAATTAAAGGTCCATCAGCGGTTCAGCAATATTTGGTAAATGAAGTTCAAGAAGTTTACAGACTTCAGGGGGTGAAGATCAATGATAAGCACTTTGAAGTTGTTGTTCGTCAGATGATGCGTAAAGTTAAAATTCAAGATCCAGGTGATTCTATCTTCCTAGAAGGTCAATTGGTTTACAAGAGCGATTTCATTATTGAAAACAATAGCCTTTACGGTAAGAAAATTATTGAAGAATTAGGAGCTTCTGAAAACCTTAAAGAAGGACAAATGATCACTTCCCGCCAGTTAAGAGATGAGAATTCATTGTTAATTAGAGAGGGCAAAGCACCCGTAGTTGCTCGTGATGCAGCTTCTGCAACCGCGACACCAGAGCTACAAGGGATTACAAGAGCTTCTCTCCAAACAAAATCGTTTATCTCAGCAGCTTCCTTCCAAGAGACCACTAAGGTGCTCAACGAAGCAGCCGTGAATGGTAAAGTAGATTTCCTTGAAGGACTTAAAGAGAATGTAATTGTAGGTCACAGAATACCTGCAGGAACTGGTCTTAGAGAGTATGACAATGTTATTGTTGGTTCTAAAGAAGAATACAATAGCTTGTTAATCGACAAAGAAGAAGAAGTTAATTTAGAATAAATGAGCGATCAAGGAGGAAAAAAAGAGCAGAAGATTAATATTGAAGTAGATGAAAGTACCGCACAAGGTGTCTATTCTAACTTAGCCATTATCAATCACTCGCTCTCCGAATTCATTGTTGATTTTATTACGATTATGCCAGGAGCACCAAAGGCAAAAGTCAGGTCTAGGATCATCCTTACCCCTGAGCATGCCAAAAGGTTCCAAAAGGCCTTGTCGGATAACATTCAACGCTTTGAAAATACTCATGGTGAAATTGATTCTAAGGATCAACCGCCCATTCCCCTAAACTTTGGCCCAACAGGCGAAGCTTGATATAAAAAAAACCGCCAGGAAACTAGCGGTTTTTTTATGGTTTAAGATTTACATGAATAACCACTTTAAATCTTTGCAATTGGCTTTATCTTAATTTTTCGTATCAAAGCTGAATATGCAATACTTACGTTGAATGACTTCTGATTGGTGTTAGAAAGGCTCAACTTAATTGTATTTTTACGGCTGACTCTTAAATATATCCCGTCAAAAATCTTATTAAATCAGAACTCAGAAGTAAAATGAAAAGTAATTTCAGGATATTTTTGCTGTGTCATTTGAAGTGAAAAGGAAGAATCCGCAAAAAACACCAATTGATTTCGTTTGTCTTTGGCTAGGAATTTTTGCTTAACCCTTAAAAAATCCTTATAATTTGCATTTTTCTCATCAGCCGTACTAATCCAACAAGCCTTAAAAACATTTAGGTTTTCAAAACTGCTTTTGGCACCATACTCGTGTAACAAGCGGTATTGAATTACCTCAAACTGAAGCGCACCCACAGTGCCCACAACTTTTCGACCATTAAGGTTTAAAGTAAAGAGCTGTGCGACGCCCTCATCCATCAGTTGATCAATTCCTTTGTTTAATTGTTTCGCTTTGAGAGGATCTGCGTTGTTTATGTAACGGAAATGCTCTGGGGAAAAACTTGGAATTCCTTTATAATTTATCTCTTCTCCTGCAGTCAGCGTATCTCCAATTTTAAAGTTTCCAGTATCGTGAAGTCCTACGATATCGCCAGGAAAGGAGATGTCAACAATTTCTTTTTTTTCTGCAAAAAAAGCGTTGGGAGTTGAGAATTTTAGTCTTTTCTTGTGTCTTACGTGATAGTAAGGTGTATTTCGTTTGAAAGTACCAGAAACGATTTTGATGAATGCCAGACGGTCCCTGTGATTGGGATCCATGTTGGCATGAATCTTAAACACAAAACCCGAAAAATCTTCTTCATCCGGTTGAATCAAACGCTTGTCAGTTGATTTAGCCAATGGGGGAGGCGCAATTTGTATAAAGCAATCTAAAAGTTCTTGAACACCAAAATTGTTTAAAGCAGAACCGAAAAATACAGGCTGCAGTTCTCCATCTAAATATTCTTGCTGATCAAATTTAGGATAGACTCCCTCAACCAGTTCTAAAGATTCATTCAATTCATCAATTGATTTTTGTCCGATTGCTGTTTTCAAATCAGGATCGTTTAGGGAGCGGTACTCAATTTTCTTAGCAATTTTTTGCTTTTGATCTGATTCAAAAATCTGAGTATTTTTTTCCCAAAGGTTATAGATGCCCCTAAAATCATAGCCCATCCCGATTGGGAAACTCAATGGCGTTACTCTTAGTCCTAACTTGGTTTCTACTTCATCCAACAAATCAAAGGCATCCTTACCCTCTCTGTCGAGCTTGTTGATAAAGACAATAATTGGAATTTTTCGCATCCGGCAGACTTCTACCAGTTTTTCAGTTTGTTCCTCAACCCCTTTTGCAACATCAATCACTACAATCACACTGTCCACTGCGGTAAGAGTTCTAAAGGTGTCTTCTGCAAAGTCCTTGTGTCCGGGAGTGTCAAGGATATTTATTTTTTTATTCTTATAGATAAAAGCCAAAACGGAGGTCGCAACAGAAATACCCCGCTGACGTTCAATTTCCATAAAGTCACTCGTTGCACCTTTCTTTATTTTATTAGATTTTACCGCACCTGCCTCTTGTATTGCACCTCCATAAAGAAGTAGTTTTTCAGTCAGCGTAGTTTTTCCTGCATCCGGGTGAGAAATGATGCCAAAAGTTCGCCTTTTTTGAATCTCTTCAAGAAAATCCATAGAAATTAATTTCAGTAAAAATATCATAAATAAAATCATTCCACTAAAAATTAGCCAATAGGTTTATTGTAAATTATTCGGTAAATTTGATTGTTAAATGAAAGAAGAAAAAGTTATTTTGGTTGATCAACAAGATCGCCAGATAGGGACAATGGAAAAGATAGAGGCACACGCTAAAGCGTTGTTGCATCGTGCATTTTCAATTTTTATTTTGAACTCTGAGGGAGCATTGTTGCTACACCAACGCGCCTTGACTAAATACCACTCACCGGGACTCTGGACGAATACTTGTTGTAGTCACCAACGTGAGGGGGAAACTTCATTGGCGGCAGGAAATCGACGTCTGATGGAGGAAATGGGAATGGAGGCTCCTTTAACCGAACTTTTTACATTTATCTATAAAGCTCCTTTTGACAACGGACTCACAGAACATGAATTGGATCACGTCATGGTCGGATATTCGGACGATGAACCTGTTATTAATCTTGAAGAAGTAGCGGATTTCAAGTGGGTTAGCTTGGAAAAGGTTTCAAAGGATCTAAAGGAGAATCCAGCAGATTACACCGTTTGGTTTGCAATCATTTTTGAACGGTTTTATGAATACACAAAACAATAACAATAAATGAAAGTAACAATCAGCAGAAAAGCACACTTTAATGCTGCACACCGACTTTTCGTGAAATCATGGGATGACGCCAAAAACGAGTCCATTTTTGGTAAATGTGCAAATCCTCATTATCATGGTCATAACTATGAATTGATCGTGAGTGTAACAGGCGAAATCGATTCTGAAACTGGGTATGTGATGGACATGAAAGTTTTGAAAGATCTGATCAAATCAGAAGTAGAAGATGCTTTTGATCATAAAAACCTTAATCTTCAAGTGCCTGATTTCTTTGATTTAAATCCGACTGCAGAAAATATTTCGGTTGTAATCTATAATAAATTGGTCAAGCATCTAGATAAAGACAAGACCATGGAGGTGGTTTTGTATGAAACGCCTAGAAACTTCGTGAAGTTCAGCGGTTAAATTTTCTTTAACGAATAGCCGCAGGCACATTGTGTCAAAATTTAAATTCTACGTACCTTTGAACAAAACAATATTATGCCAAGCATTAAAGATTTCAAAAAAGAACTTAACAATAATATCGGTGGGTTTATTGAAGAAGTATATATCTGGGAGTTGTCTCATCCCGAAGCTGATTTGAAGAAGAGTGAAAAGCTCATTGACGAAGCCATTATTGCTTTCGATAAGACAATCGAAAAAGTCAATCACGTTAAAGGAGAAGGTTTTAAAAAACAATTCAAAGCTATCCGTGAAGAATTGACTAAAATGATTGGATCAATGAACGATAAGCTAGCTAAATTAGCCTAAGCTTACTCTCCGTCTTTTTTTCTTTCCGCAATAAAGTTTAATAACTCTTTACCATATTTAGAAGCTTTGACTTCTTCAGAAAGTTTGGACGCTACCGTATCTAATAATTTGATGTTTGCATCATAAACTTCTGTTAACGCAATGTATGGTGCGATTACATTGTCACCATTGTTACTAGCAAAGTTGAGCGCGTAGAGATACCTTCTCTTGAGTAAGTTGTCTATTCCAGTTTGTATTGAGTCTATTACAGCATCATCCAATTTTGTCTGGATTGCGTTTAGATACCCTTTGACATAATTGAGGTTTTGTTCATCAAATTTCCTTGAAATTGAACGGTACTCTTGAAGCAATACTTGATTTTCGGACCCTGTTACTTTAGCACTACTTTCGAAAGTATTCAGAAGGGTATTGATTACAATTTCTCCTTTCTCTCCAAAAAACAAAATCCGATCATTAAGACTGTCGTTGTCTTCTTTGTTCAGATAGAGGAAGTAAACTTCCGGGGTGCTGATCTCTTGTCTAAACTCGAAGTTTGGAATTCCATCTATGGTAAGGGAATCAATGTTAATTAAAACAGAGTCCTTTATTTTTTGTAAGTATACGGTTCCTTTCCTCAATCCTTCGATTTGCCCTTTGACGACCATGGTGTTTTTCCCCAAGGTTGATGAGTTATTACAGGCAGTTAATGTGATAATAAATCCGAGAAGGATGTAAAGGATGCTATTTTTTGACATTTTATGTTTTTTACGAATGACAAATGTAATCAAAATGATTTTTAGTAAACGGATCAAAAGTCACACTTTCAGATGATCTTTCTAAACGTCAAGTTTATACGTGGTTTTACTTTTTTGGCTGTTTTCGAAATTTGATGGAGCCAATGTTCTTGCATGGCCCCCTCCATTAGAAGCAAGCTCCCATGTTCGAGTTCAAATTTTAATTTTGCGTCCTTTTGGGTTCTGTGTTTTAAATAAAAAAATCTTGGCGCCCCAAAACTCAAAGAGGCAATGACAGGGTGTTTGCCTAATTCTTTTTCATTGTCAGCATGCCAACCATTGCTGTCTTTTCCGCTTCGATAAAGATTGATGAGTACACTGTTGAAATTAATTTCCGATACACCTTCCAAAAGTTTTTTGATTGCGGACAACTCCTCTGTCATCGGGTTGGGAAGCATCCTAATGCCAGAATAAGTATAGCTTTTTAGGATGGAACTGTGAAGTGAGGTCAGTCGGGGCTGTGGGTGTGTCTTTCCGAAAACAGTGATGTCATCTTGTTGCCAAGGAATGTTCTCCAGTAGCGTATTATAATAATCGTCGGCCATTTCTTTAGGTAGGAAACTTTCAAAATAGCGCATTTTCGCATCGGGTAATTCGGGTGCCCAAGGTGCATTATTTGAAAACAAGTCGGCCATTAGTTTTTAAGAATTAAAAACAAAAGTATAAAAAAACCGCCCAAAGGCGGTTTAGTAATTAGCTATTTGATAAATCCAACACTGCGTTGAATGAATTGGGTCAATTCTTCACCTTTTAAAAGATTTTGAGAAAGTCGCGCTAAATCTAACGCATGCTTGATGAGACGTTCTCTCTTTTTCGCGGTTTTAGTATTTAGAATTTCACTGGTCAACTCATGATTGGTATTGACCAATAGGGTATACATTTCAGGAAATGCTCCCATCATTCCACCACCTTGTTGCATTTCTTTCATTCGTCTCATGAACTCGGGTTGCGTCAAAACAAAGGGAAGTGCCTGACTGTCCATTGCCTCCAATTGAATGGTGTATTTCTCCGATGGAATGACTTCCTCCAACATGGGTTTAAGCTTGTCTTTTTCTTCATCAGAAAGTTTAGAAATAGCGGTCTCATCTTTCTTAATAAGGTTTTCGATAGCATCTCCATCAACTCTTGCGAAAGAAATATTTTCTTTGCTACCTTCTAGTTTCTGAATTAAATGTGATATGATAGGAGAGTCTAACAACAAGACTTTATAACCTTTGTCAGTTGCCATTTTAATATAGCTATGCTGCTCTTCTTTGTCCGAAGCATAAAGTAGAATCATCTTCCCTTCTTTGTCGGTCTGACTTTCTTTAATTGTAGCTTCTAATTCCTCGTAAGTGAAATATTCACCATCCGTAGTAGGGAAAAGCATGAATTTATCTCCTTTTTCGAAAAACTTGTCTTCCGTCAACATTCCGTATTCTATCACGACTTTGATGTCGTTCCATTTTTCCTCGTAACTCGCTCTGTCTTTCTTAAAGAGACTGTTAAGTTTGTCAGCCACCTTTCGGGTGATGTAATTACTTATTTTTTTAACCGCACCGTCTGCTTGAAGATAACTTCTGGAAACATTCAATGGAATATCTGGTGAGTCAATCACCCCTCGAAGAAGGGTTAGGAATTCTGGCACAATGCCATCTACATTATCTGTAACAAAAACTTGATTTTGGTACAATTGAATTTTATCCTTTTGGACGCTAAGATCATTTGTGATTCTTGGGAAATATAAAATTCCTGTCAGGTTAAAAGGATAATCTACATTTAAATGAATATTAAAAAGCGGCTCTTCAAATTGCATTGGATACAATTCTCTGTAGAACGACTTGTAGTCATCTTCTTTTAGTTCTGTAGGAGCTTTAGTCCAAGCAGGGTTGGTGTTATTTACAATATTATCAACGGTGATTTTTTCAGCCACAGCATCTTTTTCAGCGTTCTCCGGAAGGGGAAGTGTCTCTTCACGCGTTCCAAACTTAATGGGAAAAGGCATGAATTTATTATACTTCTCAAGCAATCCTTTGATTTTGCTTTCTTCTAAAAATTCTTTTGAATCCGATGCAACATGCAAGATGATTTCGGTTCCTCTCTCTTTTTTGTCCGAATTTTCTAAAGTGAATTCTGGAGATCCATCACATACCCAATGAACAGCAGGCTCGTCTTTAAAAGACTTGGTGATAATTTCCACTTTTTCTGCTACCATAAAAGCAGAATAAAAACCCAAGCCAAAATGTCCGATAATTCCCGAATCCTTAGCGCTGTCTTTGTATTTTTCTAAAAACTCTTCCGCTCCAGAGAAAGCAACTTCATTAATATATTTACTGACTTCATCGGCAGTCATTCCAACGCCTTGGTCAATGATGTGAATTTTCTTACCCTTCTTGTCAATTTTAACTTCAATTTGTGGAGAACCAATTTCTCCCTTCACTTCCCCAAGGCTACTCATGTGGACGAGTTTGCTGGTTGCATCCGTAGCATTAGAAATTAATTCTCTTAAAAAAATCTCATGATCGCTGTAAAGGAATTTTTTTATTAAAGGGAATATGTTTTCAACAGAAACGTTGATTTTACCATTTGTCATTGTTGTAAATTTTAATTATTTATTGAATGAATGGCAAAAAAAGTACCAATTCAAGATTAATGACATATTGACATAATTTTTTTGTTTAATTTTATCACTAAAAAGATAAACAATTCGTAAATTTGGAGAGCAACTAATTTCAATTATGAGTAAAAAAGAAGAGAAACAAAAAGGAGCAGTTCTGACTGCATTTATTGATACGACGCTTGAGAAAGAGGCTTTTCCATTGTCTGTATTTAAGTTCTGTAAGGACAATGATATTGAAGAAAAATTTTTTTACAAGCATTTTGGTTCTTTAGACGCCGTCAAAGGTCAAATTTGGGAATTTTTCTATCACAATGCGATGGGACTTTTAGAAAAAGATGCAACTTTTGAAAACGCCTCGCCAAAAGACAAATTACTTTCATTTTATTTCACTTTTTTTGAAGTATTGCTACTCAATAGAAGTTATGTTCTTTTCTCTTTGTCCTCTCATCAATCGAATAGGGTTAAAATGTCACAGCTAAGTAAGATGAGAAGTTCATTTAAAGACTTTGCTGAAGACCTAATCGACACAGGAAACGCTAATAAAAATGAGTCTTACCTTCAGCATCCACCGAAAATATTTTCAGAAGGCGCTTGGATACAATTTGCTTTTTTGATGAAATTCTGGATTAATGATACTTCAGTTGATTTTGAGAAAACAGATCAGGCGATTGAGAAATCAGTCCAAACTGCTTTTGACTTGTTTGACAATACGCCCCTTGGCACCCTAGTAGATTTTGGAAAGTTTTTGTGGAAAGAAAAATTTGTATTTAATTGAAGTCACTGGATAAAATTCCCACCCGTAAAATTGCAAGAGCAGGAAGTTTAGTTTCAACTGGTATAAAATTAGGGGGCAACTACATCAAATATTACGGAGAAAAAGCATTCAACAAAGACCTAACACGCGATCAATTAGACGAAGACAATGCAAAAGATATCTACGATTCTTTAAAGCGTTTAAAAGGAAGTGCCCTCAAAGTTGCTCAGATGTTGAGCATGGAAAAAAACCTTCTCCCCAAAGCCTATGTTGATCAATTTAGTTTATCGCAGTTTTCAGTTCCTCCTTTGTCAGCCCCTTTGGTTCGAAAGTTAATCAGAAAGTATTTTGGAGCTGATCCTGAAAGTATATTTGACACTTTTACTGCAGAATCTGTTAATGCAGCCAGCATAGGACAAGTTCACAAAGCAACTAAAAATGGAAAAGATCTAGCGGTTAAAATTCAGTACCCTGGCGTTGCCAGCAGTATAAGTTCTGACTTGACGATGATTAAACCCATTGCTTTAAAAATGTTTAATCTTAAGGGAACGGATACGGACAAATACTTTAAAGAAGTTGAGGGTAAACTTTTAGAAGAAACGGATTATGAACTCGAGTTAAAGCAGAGCGAATGGATTGCTGATAGATGTAAAGTGATTCCCGACTTATTATTTCCAAAGTATTATCCAGAACTATCAGGAGTGAAGATTTTAACCATGGATTGGATGCAAGGTAAGCACCTCTCTGAACATGCTGCTCAAGGAAGCAGTTCGCAAGAACAAAACGATTTGTTAGGTCAAACGTTATGGGATTTTTATATGTTCCAAATTCATGTTTTGAAAAAAGTACATGCCGACCCTCACCCTGGAAATTTTCTAATCAATTCTGACCTTAAGTTGGTTGCATTGGACTTTGGTTGCGTAAAAGAAATCCCTGACGAATTTTATGAACCTTATTTCGAATTGCCTAAACATCAGTTTTCGGAGGATCCAAAAAAGTTTAAAGATATTTTGAGAGATTTAGAAATTTTAAGAGCAGACGATACTCCAGAGGAAATAGAGTACTTTACACAGCTTTTTGGGAGAATGATGAAGGTGTTGACCCTTCCATTTACTAAAGATAATTTTGATTTTGGTGACAGTGCTTTCTGGAAATCAATAAATTCTCTCAGCGAAGAATTGTCAACAGACAAACGCATTCGTAAAATGAATGGGAACAGAGGCTCTAAACATTTTCTCTATATCAATCGAACGTTTTTCGGCTTGTATAATTTACTTTTCGACCTTAAGGCCAAAGTTAAAACCGAGAATTACTTAAATTACATTTAATTCTATCCACATTGGTTTTAATAAAAAAACTAAGGTTTATTTAATGATTTCGTTAAATTGCAAAAAAATATTTCTTAATGTATAATTCTAGAATCTCTGGACTTGGGATGTATGTCCCTGAAAATATAGTTACCAATGACGATTTGTCAAAAATGATGGACACTTCCAGTGATTGGATTATCGAAAGAACTGGTATTGAGGAACGCAGACACATCAAAAAAGGAGATGGCAACTCTACTGCAACAATGGGAGTTAAAGCGGCCAAAATTGCCATTGAGCGTGCAGGAATAGCGATCAATGATATTGAATTGATCTTATTTGCAACATTAAGCCCTGATTATTACTTTCCAGGTTCGGGCGTGATTGTTCAAGAAGAATTAGGCATACCCACTTGTCCTGCCATGGACATAAGAACTCAATGCTCTGGTTTTGTTTATGCCTTGTCGACTGCGGATCAATTTGTGAAAACAGGAATGTATAAAAACGTCCTTGTGATTGGATCTGAAAATCAATCTGGAGGTTTAGACATGACCACTCGAGGAAGAGGGGTTTCTGTGATTTTTGGCGATGGCGCCGGTGCTGCTGTAGTCTCTAGAGAAACAGATTTATCCAAAGGAATAATGTCTTCTCATCTTCATTCGGAAGGAGAACATGCAAAGGAGTTATCGATTATAGATCCTAACACAAGTCGATGGATACCTGAAATTATTGCGGACAACAATCCTGATGATATTTCTTTCTATCCCTATATGAACGGGCAGTTTGTTTTTAAAAATGCCGTAACGCGTTTCGCAGAAGTCATCAACGAAGGCTTAGAAAAAAATGGCTGGGAATCAAAAGATATCGATCTTTTAATTCCACATCAAGCAAATTTGAGAATTGCTCAATTCATTCAGAGAAAATTTAGGTTGAATGATGATCAAGTTTACAATAACATTCAGAAATACGGAAACACAACCGCTGCGTCAATTCCTATTGCCTTAACAGAGGCTTGGGAAGCAGGAAAAGTAAAAGAAGGGGACAAGGTCGTCCTTGCTGCTTTTGGAAGTGGTTTTACTTGGGGGAGCGTAATGATCAATTGGTAGGTGTCCATCAAGACCCTCATAATAGGCGCTTCTTTAAGCTCACAAAGAGTTGCCTATACTGCACTCCACAGATTAGTCAACCATGGGCATCCAGTTGTTGCCATTGGAAAAAAATCAGGAACTGTTTCAGGAGTAATAATTCACAATGATTTGACTCATTTTGAGGACATTCATACCGTCACACTTTATCTGAACAAAAGCAATCAAATAGATTATTACGATTATATTTTGTCTTTAAATCCCAAGAGAGTTTTATTTAATCCTGGCACTGAAAATGTTGATTTAGCAGCACTTTTAACCAAGGCAGGAATTGAATGGGAGCATGCTTGCACTTTGGTTTTACTTTCGACGAATCAGTATTAAGCCTAAAAATGTAATTAACCCGTTTAACGGAAGCAATTCATAACCAATTTCATACCCACCCAACAGTGATTTAGGAAGGTTTCCTATAAGAAAAATCAACCCGATAGAGGCAAGCACTACCCATACCACTTTGGCATCTTGAACCTTATAAGGAGTAAAAATTCCAAAAGTAAAAAGTCCTAAAAGCGGACCATAAGTATAAGAGGACACGGTTAGTAAACCATCAATAACATTGCGGTCTAAAATGTGTTTAAAGGCGACCACGACAAGAATCAAAACAAGACTCATCCCAATGTGTGTGCGCTTTCTTATCTTCTTTTGATCTGATTCTGAATGTTTGTCCATTTTGACAAAGTCCACACAAAAGGAGGTGGTTAGGGAGGTTAGGGCGCTGTCTGCACTACTATATGCAGCAGCAATTAATCCTAAAATGAATACAACTCCAACTGTGATTCCTAAGGAACCACTTAGTGCAATTTCGGGGAAAAGAAGATCTGTTTTTGGAGCACCATCCAACAAAGGAATTGCGATTTGATTCTTCTCAGCATAAATAAAAATTAAAGCACCTAAAAGTAAAAATAAAAAGGTGACAAACACCATTACAAAACTAAAGACCACCATGTTTTTTTGAGCATCCTTTAACGATCGGCAAGTAAGGTTTTTTTGCATCATGTCTTGATCCAAGCCTGTCATGCAGATGGTAATAAACATTCCACCCAAAAAAGATTTCACAAAATGATTTCTAGCCAAGAAGTCATCCATAACAAAAATATGGGTATATTTTTTCATCTCATCAGAATTGAGAAATTCTAGCCCCTCAAAGCCTAAGGATTGTGTGATAAAGAAAAGTGAAAATACAACGGCCAAAATCATCAATAGGGTTTGTAAGGTATCGGTCCATACAATTGTTTTGATTCCTCCTCGTTGGGTATAAACCCAAATTAAGAAAATAGAAATTGTAACAGTGACTTCAAAGGGAACATTCCATGCATCAAAAATAAATTGTTGCATGACAATGGCAACTAAAAACAACCTGAAACTGGCTCCTAAAATTCTTGATATAAAAAATGAAATGGCACCAATTTTATGACTTTTTGGACCAAAACGTTCTGCCAAATATTCATAGATTGAAATTAAATTTTGTTTGTAATAGACGGGAAGTAAAACAAAAGCGACGATGAAATATCCAGCTAAGTAGCCCATGACTACTTGGAAGTAGGTGAATCCAGAATCCCCAACCCAGCCTGGAACAGAAATAAAAGTGACTCCCGAGAGGGACGCCCCCACCATTCCAAAAGCAACCAAATACCATGGGGAGCTATTGTTGGCCTTGAAAAATGTAAGATTATCGTCTTTACGACTGGTGAAATAAGAAATCGCAATCAGTACAATGAAGTAAGCTATTACGAGTAATAATATGAATCCAGGAGTGAACATTTAATAATGATTTTTAGTAAAGATACAAATTCAAGAATATGAAATTATTTATTAATTTTACGCCATGGAATTTTCCTCTAAATTACTTGAAAATGCAGTGAGCGAAATTGCCCAACTACCGGGCATTGGAAAACGAACTGCGCTAAGGTTGGCTTTGCACTTGCTAAAACTTCCCAAAGAAAACACAACTGATTTAACACAATCGCTCAATGATTTGAGAGAACAAATCAACTTCTGTACTTCTTGTCACAATTTATCTGACGTTCCACTTTGTGAAATTTGTGCCAATCCCAAACGTGATGGAAGCTTGCTTTGTGTTGTAGAAGATATTCGGGATGTAATTGCCATTGAAAGTACGGACCAGTTTAAAGGATATTATCACGTTTTAGGTGGAATTATTTCTCCAATAGATGGGGTTGGCCCTCAGGATTTGAACCTAGAGACTTTGGAAGAAAAAGTCAAAAAGGGAGAGATTAAAGAAATAATATTTGCGCTCAGTGCTACCATGGAAGCTGATACTACTAATTTTTATATTTATAAAATTCTTGCGCCTTACAATATTTCTACCTCTGCAATAGCAAGAGGTATTCCCGTTGGGGATGAACTTGAATATACGGATGAGGTTACCTTGGGTCGTAGTATACTTAAAAGAGTACCCTATGAAAATTCGATTTCTGATAAGTAGTTTCTAAATCTCTTTGTGGGTTATCCATTCAAAATTAAAATCACATACATAAATTTGATACTTTTGTATCGTTAAAAATAATATGGGAAAATATCATTTGAAACTTCCTAAAATGGGAGAAAGTGTTGCCGAAGCGACCTTAACGAAGTGGTTAAAGGAGGTCGGTGACAGCATTGATATAGACGAAGCGGTTGTCGAAATTGCTACTGATAAAGTAGATTCAGACGTACCCAGCGAATTGAGTGGCGTCTTAATTGAAAAGAAATTTTCTGAAAATGATGTAGTTCAAGTAGGAGAAGTTTTTGCTGTAATTCAGACGGAATCAGAAGGTGATGGGGAAGATGACGCGGTTGAAACTCCAGAAGAAACAACTGAAATTGAGGAGCAAATCGAGCAAGAGAAGGAAAATATTCCTTTGCATGAGACTGAGGTGATTTCTGAAAGCATTGTTGCTGCAAAAACAGCCATTGCTCCCATAATAACAGATGAATCCAGCCGATTCTATTCTCCACTAGTAAAAAACATAGCAAGTCAAGAAGGCATAAGCCTTGAGGAACTTGAAAAAATAAAAGGTACGGGTCAAGGCGAAAGGGTAACAAAGTATGACATGATTTCTTATTTGAAGTCACGTGGTCAAAAAACCAACCCTGTTGTTCAGCAAAAGGGAACTCCTGCAGTAAACAAGATGGGAGGACAAGACCAAGTAATTGAAATGTCCCGCATGGCGAAGCTGACGGCAGCACACATGATTAACAGTAAACAAACTTCTGCTCATGTTCAATCGTTTGTTGAAACAGATGTCACAGCGCTTTGGAATTGGAGGGAAAAAGTGAAAAATGCATTTTTTGAAAGAGAAAATGAGAAATTAACTTTTACGCCATTATTCATAACAGCATTAATCAAGGCACTTAAGGATTTCCCTTTATTAAATAGTTCTGTTCAAGGAGACACAATCCTCCAGAAACGTGCCATCAATATTGGATTGGCAACATCTATGGCCGATGGAAACTTAATTGTTCCCGTTATAAAAAATGCTGATCATCTCAATCTTGTCGGATTGGCAAAGGCAGTAAATGATCTTGCCACAAGAGCGCGAAATCAAGCCTTAAGACCCGAAGAGATTCAGGATGGAACCTTTACGTTTACCAACATTGGGAATTTTGGAGCGCTGACAGGAACTCCAATTATCAACCAGCCACAAGTCGGAATTATCGCCATGGGCGTGATTCGTAAAATGCCCGCAGTTATAGAAACTCCGAAGGGAGATTTTATAGGCATTAGAAAAAAAGTAATTATTTCTCACAGTTTTGATCATCGAATCATCAATGGTGCGATGGGCGGTCAATTTGTTAAAAACATGGCGGATTATCTCGAAAATTGGGATGAAAGCCTAACCCTTTAAAATATTTTTATGTCACTAAATCTTTCTCGCCCTTTGTGTTTTTTTGATCTAGAAACCACTGGAATAAGTGTCACCAAAGACCGGATCGTTGAAATTGCTATACTCAAACTTCTTCCCGATGGATCGAAAGAAGAAAGGTTGTGGCGGGTCAATCCAGAGTGTCCCATTCCAGGAGAGGCTTCGGCTGTTCATGGAATCTATGATGCTGATGTTGCCAACGAGCCAACGTTCAAAATGCTTTCAAATGAAGTTTATGCATTTATAGAAAACGCTGATTTGGCGGGATACAATTCTGATCGATTTGACATCCCACTTTTGGTAGAAGAAATGCTCAGGGCGGAGGTTGACTTTGATTTCAAGAATCTAAAAACCGTAGATGTCCAAACCATTTTTCATAAAATGGAACAACGAACCCTCTCCGCTGCTTTAAAGTTTTATTGTAAAGAGGAGCTTAAAGACGCGCATTCTGCTATGGCGGACACCAAGGCAACTCACGATGTTTTAATGTCTCAATTAGAAAGATACGAGGAGTTAGAAGGAAATGTTGACTTTTTAAGTGAGTTCACTACCCGAAACAAGTATGCTGATTTTGCCGGTTTTATTGCGTTTAATAAAAAAGGAGTAGAGTGTTTTGGTTTTGGAAAACACAAGGGCAAAACAGTAGAAGAGGTTCTGGAAAAAGAACCAGGGTATTTTGGATGGTTGCTTAATGCTGACTTTCCAATGTATACCAAAAAGGTCTTAACTGCCATTCGGTTGAGAAAATTAAACACCCAATAGGTAGCTGTGAAAATTATTTGTATCGGAAGAAACTATTCCGAACACATCAAGGAGTTGGCAAATGAAAAGCCAAAAGAACCAGTGATTTTTTTAAAACCTGATACGGCACTAGTTCAGAAAAACCAACCCTTTTTTATCCCACATTTCTCAAATGAAATTCATCACGAGGTTGAGGTTTTGGTTAAAATTAATCGATTGGGAAAGCACATTCAAGATAAATTTGCACAAAAATACTACCAAGAAATAGGTTTGGGAATTGACTTTACTGCACGTGACCTTCAATTGGAATTAAAACAAAAAGGACTGCCTTGGGAAAAAGCAAAAGCCTTTGATTGCTCGGCTGTTGTTGGCGATTGGATTAATAAAAATCAATTTGAAAATCTAGAGGCATTGAATTTCGCTCTTCTAAAAAACGGCGAAAAGGTACAAGAAGGAAATACCCAGCACATGATTTGGAAAATCGATCAGTTGATTGCTTATGTTTCTCAGTTTTTTACTTTAAAGATTGGAGATATAATTTTCACGGGAACACCATCGGGAGTTGGACCAGTAAAGGAAAACGATGTACTTGAAGGGTATATCGAAAATAAAAAATCATTTTCAGTAAGAATTAAATAATTATGATAGCAGAATTGGTCACCATCGGTGACGAAATTTTAATTGGACAAATCGTCAATACCAACTCCGTTTTTCTAGCGAAAGCCTTGAATAAAATTGGCGTTGAGGTCGGTCAAATAACTTCAATATCCGATCAAAAAGAAGCAATAATTTCCACACTAGATCAAGCCAGATTAAGGGCTGATATTATCATAATAACTGGTGGATTGGGTCCGACCAACGATGATGTCACAAAACACTGTTTGTGTGAGTATTTTGATGATCATTTGGTCTCAAATGCTTCGGTATTGGCCCATGTAGAGGAATTGTTTGAGAAATATGTGTCTACTCCAATAAGCGAAAAAAATAGAGAACAGGCAAATTTACCCTCAAAAGCAACCCTTCTTGAAAATAAGTTTGGTACCGCAGCAGGAATGTGGTTTTTTGACAAAGGCACAGTCTTTATTTCTCTTCCCGGTGTTCCCTTTGAAATGGAGTCGATCATCGAAAATGAAGTCCTGCCAAGACTTCAAGAACAATTCGTATTGCCCTCAATTTTTCACAAAACCATTTTGACTTATGGATTGGGAGAAAGTGCAATCGCTGAAAGAATTTTAGATTGGGAAAATGCTTTACCCGAAGACATCAAATTGGCCTATCTTCCTAGTTTGGGTAGGGTAAGACTCCGCTTGTCAACCAAAGGCCAAGATTTAAGTGTTTTGGAAAACAGGGTCAATGCACAAATTGAAAAGGTATTGCCATTGATTAAAGATATTTATTATGGCGCAGAAGAAGAAAAACCCATTGAAGTACTGATTGCAGATCGACTTACTGAAAAGGGAATGACTTTGAGTTGCGCGGAGAGTTTCACCGGAGGGGTTATCGCAACCAGAATTACCGCACAAGCCGGTGCGTCTAATTATTTTAAAGGAAGTGCAGTTACTTATTCAGAACTCTCTAAAATAAAAATTTTAAATGTTACACCGGATTTAATAGCCACTCACGGAGTCGTTAGTGCTGAAGTAGTCGAAGCGATGGCCAAAGGGGCAAGAGAGATCTACAAGACCGATTACGCAATCGCTACTACAGGGAACGCTGGACCGACTCAAGGGGATCTCGATCAGGAAGTCGGAACCGTATTTATCGGATTATCCACCCCATATGAGGTTTTTAGTTTTAAATTCAGCATGGGAAACAGCAGAACACGAGTGATTCAAAAATCAGTAAATCAGGCATTTGAAATACTTTATCAGGAACTAATCAAAAAGTAGCTTTTTTATTTTTGTATTTTTTTTGTAACTCCATAAAAAAATGTAAATTTGCATCCTGTTAAAAAGAACAACCACCATGTCTAGAGTATGTGAAATCACGGGTAAAAGAGTAATGTACGGAAACAATGTTTCTCGTGCGATGAATAAAACAAGACGCAGATTTGATATTAATTTAATCAAAAAGCGTTTCTACATTCCCGAAGAGGACAAGTGGATAACACTTAAAATTAAAGCCTCTGTATTGAAAACAATCAATAAGAAAGGGATTAGTGCAGTAATTAAAGAAGCGAAAGCTCAAGGTATCTTAAAATAATATTTTCCAATGGCTAAAAGAGGAAATCGAATTCAAGTAATTTTAGAGTGCACTGAGCACAAAGAATCTGGTAAACCAGGTACTTCTCGCTACATCACAACTAAAAACAAAAAAAATACGCCAGACAGAATGGAGATTAAGAAATTTAATCCCATCCTCAAGCGAATGACACTTCACAAAGAAATTAAGTAGACATGGCAAAGAAATCAGTTGCAACGTTACAGACAGGATCAAAGAGGTTGACAAAAGCCATTAAGATGGTGAAAAAAGAAGGTTCGGCTTCTTACTCTTTTTCAGAGACTATTATTACTCCAGAACTTGCTAAAGCTTGGTTGAGTAAAAAATAATTTGACTAATTTAGTCGAAAATAAAAGCTACTTTTATAGTAGCTTTTTTTATTTAATACAGTCATGGGTTTATTAAAATCAATTTTCACGTCCGAGAAAAAGAAACGCTTGGATGAAGGCTTGGCCGAATCTAAGAAGTCTTTCTTTTCTAAGATGAAAACTGCCGTTGCAGGAAAATCTAAAATTGATATTGAAGTATTAGACGAGCTAGAAGAGGTCTTGATTCGTTCGGATGTTGGAGTTGCCACTACAATAAAAATCATCGAAGCGCTGGAGCTGAGAGTTTCAAAAGATAAATACATTGGGACAGAAGAATTAAACCAGATTCTTAGAGATGAAATTACTTCGATCTTACTTCAACAAGAAACCAAAGAGCTTACTAATTTTGATGCTCCTCTACCCAACAGTCCCCATGTAATTATGGTGGTTGGCGTAAATGGAGTGGGCAAAACAACAACTATTGGTAAATTGTCTCATCATTTCAAACAAGGCGGTAAAAAAGTAATATTAGGAGCTGCAGATACTTTTCGAGCAGGAGCCATCGATCAATTACAAATATGGGCTGACCGCGTTGGAGTTCCTTTGGTTAAACAGAAAATGGGAAGTGACCCTGCCTCGGTAGCTTTCGACACCCTTCAGTCTGCCGTAACTCAAAAAAGCGATCTGGTTATCATTGATACCGCAGGACGTTTGCACAATAAAGTCAACTTGATGAACGAATTGACCAAAGTGAAAAGAGTAATGAAAAAGGTAGTTCCAGATGCTCCTCACGAAGTCTTATTGGTTTTAGATGGTTCAACGGGTCAAAATGCTTTTGAACAAGCCAAACAATTTACCGCCGCTACGGATGTCACTTCACTTGCAATTACCAAACTTGACGGAACCGCTAAAGGTGGAGTTGTCATGGGTATATCTGATCAATTTCAAATTCCTGTAAAATATATTGGCGTGGGCGAATCGATGGAAGATCTACAGCTTTTTCATGCTGAAAGTTTTGTCGAAACTTTTTTCAGTTAATCGAGCTCACATGAAAATATTAAAAAAACTTGTAATTTTTTTAGCACTTCTTATTGGCCTTTATCTTATTGGACCTCAAGTAGCCTCACCCGATTTAAGCAAATCGATTCCACAACTTGATGTTGACTTACCCGCACTTTCCTCTTGGATTGAAAGCAGAGAAGCAGCATTTGAAAATATTAAACCAAACAATGAATCAAAAGTTGTTTTTTTTGATTCAATCCCTAAAAAAACACCCTATTCTATTTTGTATTTCCATGGTTTTTCGTCAAGTACCGAAGAAGGTAACCCAGTTCATATAAATCTAGCAAATGCACTAGGTGCCAACATCTATTTACCTCGACTTTTCGGACACGGACTTGTTGAAGAAGAACCGATGATAGACTTTACGGCTGATAAATATTTAGACAATGCCAGAGAAGCCCTTGCTGTTGCAAAACTGATGGGAGAACAAGTGATCGTTGTTGCAAGCTCTAACGGAGGCACCTTGGGTTTGTTGCTCGGTGACGATCCACAAGTCGCAGCCCTTGTATTGTATTCCCCAAATGTAGGAATTATCGATCCTGCCTCTAAACTGTTAACATTGCCTTGGGGATTAGAATTAGCCCGATTTGTTCTGGGAGATAACTATTACACCATGGGTAAAATAACCGAAGCTAAAAAAGGATATTGGACAACGCGATACAGAATCGAGCCCCTGCTCCACATTCAAAAGTTAATTGAGGTTTCGATGAACCCTAAAACTTTTAGTAAAATTACTGCCCCTGTTTTTTTGGGATATTATTATAAAAATGAAGAAGAACAAGATGATGTGGTTTCTGTCGCAAAAATATTAGAAATGTTTGATCAGTTAGGAACCCCAGCAATTAATAAAACTAAGGTGGCCTTTCCCGATGCAGGAGATCATGTAATTTCCTCTTATTTAACGACCTCAAGCCATCATCACGTAGAAGAAGCAACGCTAAAATTTTTAAAGCAGCATTTAAATTTAAATACAACAGATTGAGAACAAAAACTTTAAATAAAAACACCATTAACGTAATCACCCTTGGGTGTTCAAAAAACGTTTATGATTCGGAAGTTTTGATGGGGCAACTTAAAGCCAGTCAGAAAGAAGTAGTTCATGAAAAGGAAGGAAATATTGTAGTAATTAATACCTGTGGATTTATTGATAATGCCAAAGAAGAATCGGTAAATACGATTCTAGAGCAAATCAAGAAAAAGGAAGCAGGGGAGGTCGATCAGGTTTTCGTAACAGGTTGCTTGAGCGAACGTTATAAGCCCGATTTGCAGAAAGAGATACCTCAAGTAGATGCCTATTTTGGCACGACCGAATTGCCTCAGTTGCTCAAAGCATTGGGTGCGGATTATAAACACGAATTGCTTGGAGAGCGGGTAACGACAACACCAAAAAACTTTGCATATTTTAAAGTTTCTGAGGGTTGTGATCGCCCTTGTTCTTTTTGCGCAATTCCATTGATGAGAGGAAAACACCTGTCCACACCGATTGAGGAATTGGTTAAAAGAGCAGCGACTTTAGCTGCAAGCGGTGTAAAAGAGTTGATCTTGATTGCTCAAGATTTAACTTATTATGGACTCGACCTTTACAAGGAAAGACGCTTGGCCGATTTGTTGAGGGCCTTGGTGAAAGTCGACGGAATTGAATGGATCAGAATGCATTATGCATTTCCTTCTGGTTTTCCGTTGGAGGTGATTGATGTAATGAAACAAGAACCTAAGGTTTGTAATTATTTGGACATTCCACTTCAGCATATTTCTGATTCAATTTTAAAATCAATGCGGAGGGGAACGACCCAAAAGAAAACGACTGAACTGATCAAAAATATTCGTGGAATTTTACCTGAAATTGCAATCCGAACAACTTTGATTGTTGGTTATCCGGGAGAGACGGAAGGGGATTTCGAGATTTTAAAAAACTGGGTTGCTGAAACGCGTTTCGAGCGATTGGGGTGTTTTACTTATAGTCACGAGGAAAATACTCACGCATATGAATTGGAGGACAATGTTCCTCAAGAAGTTAAGCAAGAGCGCGCTAATGAAATCATGCAGATTCAATCACAGATTTCATGGGAGCTGAACCAGACTAAAGTTGGGAAAATCTATAAATGTGTTATTGATAGAAAACAGGGCAATCACTTTGTCGGTAGAACAGAAATAGACTCTCCTGATGTTGACAATGAAGTGCTTATTGACGCTGAGAAATTTTATTTAAAAACAGGAGATTTTGCTGTGATTGAAATTACCGAAGCAACTGACTTTGACCTGTATGGCGTTCCTGTAAAAAAATGAAAACTTGTTGATTGAAAAAAACACGACTATATTTACATAAACATTGCCTATGAATGTGGAGTATGTTTCTTATCGAGAAACGGCTTATTTTTCTGATTTAATCTGTGATTATTTAGAAGATAAAAATTCCTTGCAATCATTTCATAGTGGTTTTCCTTCTGCTGAAAATCTTTATCGTCAAGCACTTTTAAAAAAGAATGATTATTCTGATCACAATCGAGATCACTTGGCGCTGGCTTTGAAAAATCAATATGAAGGGTTGGAAGTCAGTCTTGAAGTCAAAAAAAACCTTGATTTATTAAAAGAAAAAAACACCCTTACAATAACAACTGGCCACCAATTGAGTCTGATGACAGGGCCCCTTTATTTTATTTATAAAATAATTACGACCATTAAGATCTCGAGGGAGCTTCAAGAAAAACATCCTAATTTAAATTATGTGCCAGTTTATTGGATGGCAACCGAGGATCATGATTTTGAAGAAATAAGTGCTTTTGTTTTTCAAGGGAAAAAATTTAAATGGAACCAGCAACAAGAAGGAGCTGTTGGAAAAATTGACACGGCCAGCCTTGAAAGCTTGTTAAATCTATTTGAAAAGGAATTAGGAAATGGTCTGAATGCATCTTCTTTAAAAAAGTTAATTGCGGCCAGTTATAGGGATCAAAAAGATTTAACGGCAGCAACAAGGGTTTTTGTCAATCATTTATTCGGAAAATTTGGATTGGTTATTGTCGATGGGGATGATTCCATTTTAAAGCGAGACTTTGCTCCCTATGCTCGCGAAGAACTCAACAAAAACAATTGTCATTCTGAAGTTTTAAATCAGATTGAAAAAATAAAAGAGGAATACAGCGCAACCTATAAACCACAAGTCAATCCGCGGGAAGTCAACTTATTCTATCTCACTCCTGGCGCTCGCTACCGCATTACGCAGGAGGGAAGCACATTTCATCTCGAAGGATCACAAACGAGCTTTACTTCGGAAGAAATTGAAAATGAATTGGCGAATCATCCCGAGCGATTTTCTCCGAATGTTTTAATGCGTCCACTTTATCAAGAAGTGGTGTTGCCAAACATAGCCTACATTGGTGGCGGCGGAGAATTGGCCTATTGGTTGGAACTTAAATCGTTTTTTAATCAACAAAAAGTCCTTTTTCCATTATTGTGTTTGAGAAACTCTGCACTTTTATTGAGTGAAAAGAGTGCCAAAAAGGCAAAGCAGCTCGAGTTGAGCGTCTCAGATTTGTTTTTAAAAAGGAATGCACTTATTAATAAAAAAGTAAGACAAATCAGTAACATAGAATTGGATTTGTCTTTTTTAAAAGACGCTCTCGAGAAACAGTTTGATCATTTGGAAAGTTTGGTGGCAGTCACAGACGCTTCTTTTTCGGGAGCGGTTAAAGCACAGAAAATCAAGCAGTTTAAGGGAATCGACAGCTTAGAAGGCAGGCTGTTGAAAGCGCAAAAGATAAAGCTGAAAGATCATGTGGAGCGTTTGATTTTACTTCATGAGAATTTATTTCCAAATGAAAGCCTTCAAGAACGGGTCAATAATTTCGCGTCTTTTTATTTGGAAAATGGCGAAAACTTAATGGATATTCTTTACGAATCCTTTGATCCGTTGTCCTATAAATTCACTTTGATTACTTTTTAAGGTTTACCAACATTTTTTTTTAATAAATTCCTTTTTAGACGCAATTATTCCAATTGAATAAATTGTATTTTTGACCCCATGCAAGACAAAGTATTAATTCTTGATTTTGGGTCACAGTACACCCAACTGATAGCCAGAAGAGTTAGAGAACTATTTATTTATTGTGAAATACATCCTTACAATAATCCGCCAAAAAGTTTGGCTGATTTTAGTGCAGTGCTACTTTCGGGATCTCCTTATTCTGTTCGTTCAGAATCGGCACCTCATCCCGATCTTTCTGAAATCAGAGGGAAGAAGCCATTATTGGCCGTATGCTATGGAGCACAGTATTTGGCTCATTTTTCAGGAGGGGAAGTAAAGCCTTCGGATACCCGAGAGTATGGAAGGGCACATCTTTCTTATGTAAAGCCAGAAGAAACTTTCTTTGAAAACATTCCTAGTGACAGTCAGGTATGGATGAGTCACAGTGACACCATTGATTCTCTTCCGACGCATGGAGTCTTGCTTGCGAGTACCACGGATGTCAAGAATGCTGCCTTCAGATTGGACAATGAGCTCACCTTTGGTATACAGTTTCATCCAGAAGTTTATCATTCTACAGATGGAAAGCAGTTGTTGGAAAATTTCCTGGTTAAAATTGCAAACGTAAAACAAACTTGGACTCCTGACTCTTTTGTTGAAATGACAATCAAAGAACTTAAAGAAAAAGTTGGAACAGAAGAAGTGATTCTTGGTCTTTCGGGAGGCGTTGACTCTACCGTTGCGGCTGTTTTGTTGCACAAAGCGATTGGAGATCAATTGAAATGTGTTTTTGTAAACAATGGTCTGCTTCGAAAAAATGAATTTGAAAGTGTTCTCAAGCAATACGAAGGGATGGGATTGAATGTGAAAGGCGTTGATGCTTCAGATCAATTTCTAACTGCTTTAAAAGGAGAATCTGATCCTGAAACAAAACGAAAAATAATAGGAAACACCTTTATTGATGTTTTTGATCATGAGTCAAAAACATTATCCAAGGTTAAATGGCTCGGACAAGGCACGATCTATCCAGATGTAATAGAATCGATTTCGGTCAACGGACCCTCAGCCACGATCAAGTCGCATCACAATGTGGGGGGATTGCCCGATTTCATGAAGTTAAAGCTGGTAGAACCTTTAAGAATGTTGTTTAAAGATGAAGTGAGAAGGGTAGGAGCAAGTATTGGAATCGCACCGGAACTTTTGGGTCGACATCCTTTTCCAGGCCCTGGATTGGCCATTCGTATTTTGGGCGACATCACCCCAGAAAAAGTTAGTATATTACAAGAAGTAGATGCCATTTTTATCGACGGACTTAGGTCTTGGGATTTATATGATAACGTGTGGCAAGCGGGAGCAATTTTACTTCCGGTCAATAGTGTAGGTGTAATGGGAGATGAAAGAACCTATGAGAAATGTGTTGCCCTTAGAGCAGTGCAATCTACTGATGGAATGACAGCGGATTGGGTTGATTTACCCTATACTTTTCTTCAGAAGATGTCTAATGAAATAATCAACAAAGTTAAAGGAATTAACAGGGTTGTGTATGACATCAGCTCAAAGCCGCCTGCAACTATTGAATGGGAATGATTTTTGATATTTATTTTTAAGATGAGATTTTTTAGAATTCTATTTATTGTATTTTTTTTCTCCAGCACTCTGGTTTTTAGTCAAGATCAAGGAGTCCCTTCTGATTTTGGTTCTCACAAAGTAAAGAGAAATCAAACCTTGTACAGCATATCGAAAACCTACGATATTTCTGTTGAGCAATTGAAAGAATACAATCCTTTGGTGGAGAGAATCGGGCTCAGGAAACGCATGATACTTAGAATTCCTATTTACAAAAAAGTCGAACCTTTAGTTGAAAAAGTGTCTGAGAATGTTAAGGATGAAGATTTTCAAACTTATAGAGTAAAAGCAAAAGAAACCAAATGGCGGATCGCCTATAACCATCAGATTTCGGTTAAAACTCTTGATTCTTTAAATCCAGAATTGTCTGAAGGATTGAAGGTGGATCAAGAAATTCGAGTACCAATAATGTTTACTGCCGCAGTGAGTGAAACTTGGGACAGTACTTATAATTATTATACGGTAAAACCCAAAGAAGGTTATTATAGAATCGAAAAAAAGATTGGGGTTAACCAAAAAGTTTTAGATTCTCTAAATCCAAAATTAGCTGAAGCTGGGTTGCAGCCAGGAATGATTTTGAGGGTTCCTATGGAAATTAGAAGGAATCATAAAGTAGAAGATGATTTGTTGGTCGAAAGAATTTCATTGTTAGATTCGATTAAAGAGTCTAAATCCATTCGCCTTAGCGTAATGCTTCCTTTTAAAGTCAATGAAATTGAATTTGATTCGATTGAAAATACAAGGGAATTATTGAAACGAAGGAATTTACATACGCTCTCGACTGATTTTTATTTCGGAATCTTGATGGCTGCAGAAACATTGAGCCAATCTGGAATGGAAGTTCAACTGTCTGTCTATGATACTGAAAATAACACTAAAAAGATTGACAGCATCGTCAAGGAGAATGATTTTAGTGACACAGCAGCCATCATTGGTCCTTTGATCTCCTCGAATTTTGATTATTTATCTACAAAATCAAAGCTTAAAAACGTTCCTAAAATCGCACCGCTTTCTACCAACCCTGTCGCTCCCAGAGCCTCGGTATATCAGTCGGTCACACCGAAAGAAATTTTACAAAAGGAAATGATGGCGTACCTTAATAAGACCTTAAACAGGGAGGATAATATTGTCATCGTTGCAGATACGGCGAACCGTTATTCAGAATGGAACCTAAAGAAAATGTTTCCCAATGCGATTGTTTTAAGACCAGAGAAAACAGGATATTTGTTGCCAGAGTTGGTGGATTCCTTATTGGTTGATTCTCTACCGAATAAAGTCATTTTGGAGAGTCAAAATTTCTCTCTTATTTCAAGTGCAAGTTCTCAATTGAGTGCTCAGGTCTCTAAGGATAGAGAAGTTCAACTCTTCACCACTTTTAGAAGTAACGTGTATCAAAATAAAAATATTTCTCGAAAACAACTTGGCTTGTTGAAATTCACTTACACCACTGGTAGCTTGCCGCTTAAACAGGGAAAATACAATGATTTTCAAAAAAAGTATATCGCCAGATTTGGAAAACCGCCGGGTCGAGAAGCCATCAAGGGCTATGATCTCACCATGGATGTATTGCTGAGAACAGCTTATTGTGGAAGCATGGAGAACACAAAGGATATTGGGGAAACCCAATATGAAGAAAATCGATTTTTATATATCAACGAAACCCCTGATTATTACATCAATAGCGGTTATTTTATGTTGCAACACAGCGGTTATGATATACATGAAATTAAGAAATAGAATAAATTACCTGATTGTAAGTCCAGATTTCGTAAATTTGAGCCCGGTTATGCATTACACAAAACACACCGGATGTCCGAAGTAAAATATATATTTGTTACAGGAGGAGTTACTTCTTCCCTAGGAAAAGGAATTGTTGCCGCATCATTGGCTAAATTGCTTCAAGCCCAAGATTTTAGAGTTACCATTCAAAAACTTGACCCTTATATCAATGTAGACCCTGGCACCCTCAATCCTTACGAACATGGAGAATGTTATGTCACAGAAGATGGCGCTGAAACAGATTTGGATTTAGGTCATTATGAAAGGTTTTTAAATATCAACACTTCACAAGCCAATAATGTTACCACAGGAAGGGTTTATCAAAGTGTAATCGAAAAAGAACGAAGAGGTGAGTTTTTAGGAAAAACGGTTCAGGTGGTTCCTCACATAACAAATGAGATTAAAGAACGCGTAATGCTTCTCGGCGATTCAGGAGATTATGATGTTATTATTACTGAGATTGGTGGAACAGTTGGAGATATCGAATCGCTGCCTTATATAGAATCTGTCCGTCAATTAATTTACGAATTAGGGGATGACAATTCGATGGTCATTCACCTCACATTGGTTCCCTATTTGTCTGCTGCTGCAGAATTAAAAACAAAGCCCACCCAACACTCGGTTAAAACCTTGATGGAAAGTGGAATAAAGGCGGACGTTTTGGTTTGCAGAACGGAACACGAGCTTTCGGACGATTTAAGAAATAAATTGGCATTGTTCTGCAATGTAAAAAGAGAAGCGGTTATTGAGTCCATAGACGTAGAAACGATCTATGATGTTCCATTGAAAATGCAGGAGGAAGGTTTGGATAAAGTGGTAATTAATAAATTAAAACTTAATCCCAAAATTGCACCAGATTTAACACGTTGGAAATCCTTCTTAAAAAAATATAAAAATCCAAAGTATAAAATTAAAATTGGCTTGGTTGGTAAATACGTAGAGCTACAGGATTCTTACAAGTCAATACTCGAGGCCCTAATCCACGCAGGGGCAACCAATGAAGTCGCAGTTGAGGTTGTGAGTATCCATTCGGAATTTTTAAATCAATCTAACTCGCATGAACAATTAAAATCCCTTCATGGGTTGATTGTTGCTCCAGGGTTTGGTGGCAGAGGAATCGATGGGAAAATCGATGCAATTACCTATGTTAGAGAAAATAAAATTCCTTTTTTTGGAATTTGTTTGGGCATGCAAATGGCCGTTATTGAGTATGCGCGAAACGTATTGAATCTTCAGAATGCAAATTCTATCGAAATTGACGAATCCACTGAGTATCCAGTAATTAATTTAATGGAAAGTCAAAAAGGAATTGTAAATAAAGGGGGCACCATGCGCTTGGGTTCATGGGATTGTAACCTCACAAAAGGCAGCAAGGTTGCCGCTGCTTATGGAAAGACTAAAATAGCAGAGCGTCACCGCCACCGCTATGAATTTAATAACGAATATAGAGACCGTGTTTTTAATCAAGGCACACTGAAAGTCACTGGGATTAACCCTAAAACTGATTTGGTTGAAATCGTTGAAAACAATGATCATCCTTGGTTTGTTGGGGTTCAGTTCCACCCAGAATATAAAAGTACCGTTTCCAATCCGCATCCCTTATTTGTGGCATTTATTAAAGCAAGTCTTGATTGTTTTAACGATCAACAAAAAAAATAACTCTATGGAAGAAAAAAAATTTGATCCGCTACAGTTTATTGGATTCGTCCTTATTGCGCTGATTGTAACTTATATGCTTTATATGAATAAACCCGCTGAGGTTGAAGAAGATAAGGCATCCCCATCGGACATTGAAGCTATTGATACCACAAATTCTCCCAATCCGATTCAAATTAATGATTCACTTCAAAAAGTTAATTTGCAAAATACTTTTGGTATTTTCAGCAATTGGATGGTCGATAAGGGAACTGAGACACAAGTAATAGAAAATAAAAAATTACTTCTTGAGATAAGCCCCAAAGGAGGATTGTTAACGAAAGTTAGATTGAAAGAGTTTTTCAATTATCTTCAAGAACCAATGGATTTGGTAAAAGATGGAAACAATTCATTCAATCTAAAATTTGCAACCAAAGACGGCCGTCGTTTAAACACCAAAGATTTTTATTTCACCCCATCTTTAAGTTCAAGAAATGGCAAGGAAGAACTTTCGCTTAAAGCGGAAATTTCTAAAAATCAATACATTGAATTTATTTACAGCGTTGATGTAGCGACCTATTTGGTCAATTTTTCGATTCGCTCTGTTGGCATCTCTCCTCTTTTAGATTTGAGCGAAGCCCCTCAAATGGATTGGGAAACTTCAACTTTTAGGAATTCAAAAAGTATTGATTATGAAAACCGCTATACGGAGCTCACTTATGGTTATGAAGAAGACAAAGTAGATTATTTATCCTTAACAGGAGACGATGAAGAGCAAGCCGAAGAAGTGCGATGGATCTCCTTTAGACAACATTTTTTTAGCGCGATACTTATTCCAAAACAAAAAATTTCTAAACTAGATTTGGCCTCAGTAAATCTTGCAGACGATGAATCTTTGGAAGAGGTTCATACAAAAAAATTCTCGACTTCAATTCCCCTGATTTTCGAAGGAGGAGAATTAGACAGTCGCTTTGAATATTATTTCGGACCGACAGACTATGAAACTTTAAAAACCTATGACCGCGATTTAGAATCTTCTATTCCTTTGGGATGGGGAATTTTTGGATGGATCAACCGATTTATATTCATGCCTTTGTTTGGATTTCTGTCTGGAATTTTTCCTTATGGAATTTCGATTATTATCATGACGTTAATCGTCCGTTTAGCGATGTCACCAGTGACTTATAAATCCTATGTTTCTCAAATTAAGATGAAACTCCTCCGTCCCGAAGTAGAGGAACTTAATAAGAAATACAAGGACAACGCGGTTAAGAAGCAACAAGAGACCATGAGTTTGTACAACCGGGCAGGAGCAAATCCGATGTCGGGTTGTATTCCTGCTTTGATTCAACTCCCAGTTTTTTATGCACTTTTCAGTTTTTTTCCAGTAGCCTTTGTGTTGCGCCAAAAAAGCTTTTTGTGGGCAGACGATCTGTCCTCCTATGATTCGGTGATGGAATTGCCTTTCAATATTCCTTTCTATGGAGATCACATCAGTTTGTTTCCGATACTTGCTTCTGTTGCGATTTTCTTTTATACAAGAATGACCACAGGACAGCAACCCATGCCGCAACAACCGGGAATGCCAAACATGAAGATCATCATTTATTTGATGCCTTTGATGATGCTTTTCTTCTTTAATAATTATGCCAGTGGTTTGAGTTTGTATTATTTCGTTTCCAACTTATTGACCATCTTCTTGATGTTGGTTATCAAAAACTACATTGTTGATGACACCAAAATTCACGCGAAGATTGAGGAAAATAAGAAGAAACCTAAAAAGGCAGGTGGCTTTTCAGCGCGTTTGCAAAAGGCAATGGATCAGGCAGAAAAACAAAAAAATCTTAAAAAGAAATAACATACTGTCTTGCTGAGGCAGGGTTTCATTAAATTTCTTCTCGTACCTTTACCCAATGAAAAGGAAAAGAGTCATCGTAGGACTTTCTGGAGGTGTTGATTCTAGTGTTGCTGCACATTTATTAAATCAGCAAGACTATGAAGTCATTGGTCTGTTTATGAAAAACTGGCACGACGAATCTGTTACGCTTTCCAATGACTGCCCTTGGCTGGAAGACAGCAATGACGCCATGTTGGTGGCCGAAAAACTGGGCATCCCTTTTCAAACGGTTGATTTAAGTAATGAATACAAAGAGCGCATCGTTGATTATATGTTCGCAGAGTATGCTGCTGGAAGAACCCCCAATCCAGATGTGTTGTGTAATCGAGAGATTAAATTTGATGTTTTTTTAAAAATCGCACTTTCTTTAGGCGCAGATTATGTGGCGACGGGTCATTATTGCCAAAAAGAAATCGTGACCGATTCTGATGGCAAAAATATTTATCGATTATTTAGCGGTGCTGATGAAAATAAAGATCAGTCTTATTTTTTGTGCCAACTGACGCAAGAACAATTAGAAAAGACCCTTTTTCCGATTGGGAACCTTCAAAAAAAAGAAGTAAGAAAAATCGCCTTGGATCAAGACTTGGTGACTGCCGATAAGAAAGATTCTCAGGGACTTTGTTTTATTGGAAAAGTAAGACTCCCCGATTTTTTACAGCAGCAATTAAAACCAAAAATAGGGCAAATCATTGAAATCCCCCGATCGCATTACGAAACGCCAGCTCCCAACAAAGAGTTAAGCCTTGAAGAACTGTCTTTTAAGCGTCGCTATCAAAGAGGAGACGGGAAGGTAAAGGGATCGCATCAAGGAGCGCATTTCTTCACCATAGGCCAGCGCAAAGGCTTGGCAGTCGGTGGAACGCCAGACCCACTTTTTGTTGTTGACACCGATGTAAACGAAAATATTGTTTTTGTAGGGCAAGGAAAAGAACATCCAGGGCTGTTCAGAAAAGCATTGAAAGTAACCGAAGCAGCTACCCATTGGGTGCGGCCCGATTTAAAATTGAAAGCAGGCGAAACCTTGGAGGTTATGGCACAAATCCGTTACCGACAATCCCTTGAAAAGGCACGCTTGCACGCCACCGAAAAATTTCTCTATGTTGTTTTTGAAAACAAACAATCTGCCATCACTTCCGGACAGTTTGTCGCTTGGTACTCAGGAAATGAGTTGATCGGCTCAGGCGTAATTTCTTAGGAAAAACCCCACTTTAATTTTTCTTTTGATTTTCAGGTCGACTTTGCCACATCATTAAATACTGACCCGTTGACATCCTACGGGCTTGATTTTTTGCTTTTTCAGCATTGGCACCAACGTAAAGTTCCGCTATAGTAGCAAACCAGAGTTGTAACCATTTTCCGAAATGAACTTGATCAATCTTATAATTTGATGCTTTGTCAACCCCTCTGTGTTTGAGCGAAGGGTTTCCTTTGAATTTTGCCACGCCAAATAAATTCGTTTCCCAAAAGTCAGCGAGCTTGCTGAGGTGTTCCGGCCATTTTTCTTCATGTATGTGACGATTAAAAATCGGACCCAGCAAGTCGTCTTTTCTTATTTTAGAATAAAATCTATTGACCAAAAGATCAATGTCTGCCCTGTCTTCTATTTCTTTCATTGATCTGAATTTTCACTCGCAACGTCAACGACCCTTTTGGTATATTTATTGGTACTTCACATGCTGAACCTATGCTCAGAAATAATGTAGACGAATGGGATAAAAAAACATATGGGGAATTTAATTATTTCATCAATAGTAATAGAGTAAAACAATATTGGCAAGAACGGATATCTGAAACTAAAAATGGAAATAACATAATTAGTTTGGGAATGCGTGGAATTCATGATTCAAGAATGGAAGGGAAAGCCTCCCAAGAAGAAAAGAAGAAACTGTTAGAAAAAATTGTTTTGGATCAACGCGAAATGCTGAGAAACACCATAAACAAAACAATAGATAGCATTCCTCAGGTTTTAACACTTTATAAAGAAGTTTTAAACGTCTATAATGATGGTCTAAAAGTACCAGATGATGTTACCTTAATGTGGACCGACGATAATTATGGATACATCCGGAGGTTAAGTGATGAAATAGAGCAGCAACGAAAAGGAGGGAGTGGTGTCTATTACCATTTAAGTTATTGGGGTACACCTCATGATTATCTTTGGCTCTCTACTACACAACCTGGATTAATCTGGTATGAAATGTCAAGAGCTTATCAAAATGGTGCAAAAAAAATATGGATTGTCAATGTAGGTGATATCAAACCAGGGGAATACAATATGGAATTTTTTCTTGACTTGGCTTGGGATATTAACAGCATCAATGAATCAACAATTAAAAAGCATTTAGTAGATTGGAGTACTAGAGAGTTTGGTGAAGAAAGTGCTGAAGAAATTGCTGATGTTTTTAGTGAATATTGCCGATTGGCATTTTTGAGAAAACCCGAATTTATGGGATGGAGTGGAGTAGAACCTCAAACTAGTACTCAGAAGACTGAGTTTACTAATGATGAACTACAACTAAGAATTGATGCGTATACTCATCTTTCTAATAAAGTAGATGCTATAAATTCATCTATTTCAAAAGAACGTACTGATGCCTTTTTTCAGTTGGTTGAATATCCTGTAAAAGGAGCGACATTAATAAATCAAAAATTCTTATTTGCACAGCAATCTTTCCTCACGAATAATAAAGTTGATAAAGAAAAACTAGTTAAAAAGACACAAAAAGCTTTCGATGATATCGTAACACTTACTGCTAAATACAATCATACTAGCAAGGGTAAGTGGCAACATATGATGTCAATGGAACCTCGAAATCTTTCAGTACATGCAATGCCAAGCTACCATTTAACCGACACCATAACCATTGATGAGATACCACAAGGAAAAAATAAACAAATCGCTCCAATATTTATACAGGCCAAAGAGTATTCAAAAATCCAAGGTAAGGAGAATTACCAATGGAAAGTTATTGATGGATTGGGTTATAGTAATTCAAGTTTAACGCTATTCCCTTTTAGAAATTATACTTTCAATAAAGAAAAACCTTATGTAGAATATACATTTGATGTGAAAAAAACTGGTTCGTATCAACTCGAAGTTCGTTGTTTACCCACTCATTCTAATGATTTTAACCATAAGATCTGGGTAGAACTAAATGAAAAAGATATTAAAGAGTTTTCTTTAAACACCAAAGGAAGAAGTGATAAATGGAAAGAAAATGTGTTACGTAATTTTGTATCTGTTACTTGCCCCATAAAAATTGATAAAACAGGAAAACAAACTTTGAGAATCTATATTAATCAACCTGGGATTGTATTAGACCAAATTGCAATATCCGCAGAAAATCACCAAAAGTATTACGAAATAGTTAATTGAATAAAACTTCTGGAATACTAAAAACTAATCAAAATAATGTGTCATAGCCATTGTTGTATGCAGTGCTTTTAGTTAGTGATTTTATATATTTCAAAATGTCAATCCCAATTCCGTTTGGGTCTTCAATCGCAAAGTGTCTTTCTCCCCAAGGTTCGTCAGGTAAATCAACTTTTATTTCAATATTCATTTTTTTAAATCAGAGTAAAGTCCATTTACGTTTTCAGTTTTAAAAGTCAGACACATAACTTTTCCTTGAAATTTAGGATGAAAAAAGAGATCTTGTGTCGGATGATTTGGTAATAAAAAACTAATCGTATTCTTTTCGGTTGGTGCATGCATTAAAAGATAAACTTCGTTTTGAATCCCAAAATTTCAGCATTTAATTTCATTATTTTTTAAAGTTTTATCTCTGTTAGTTTTTATTACGCAGGTAATTTTTCTCATTAAAGTTGAGAATATGGGGCGTTTGGTAATTTGAAACACCAACCAATCAAACCGTTATGTTTTATTAAATGTACTGTCCTTCAAACCCAGCATTCCCCGCTAAATGACCATGTTTATTGCTAAGCTCAGTGTTACGACCCCTTCAAATTACAGAAGATATTTCATTTTGTGTCAGTTGGATTTTTTTCGACAGTAGAGTCTGGTGCATAATAAATTCCTTTTTGTTTCCATCGCTTTTGCAACCTAATTAAAGCCGTTTTAAAGGTGTCAAAATTTTTATTCTTTTTTTCTGTCCAACCAACTTCAGCATATGCAGCTATTCTTGGAAATACTAGAAAATGCATTTGACCATTAGTAGGAATCCATTCTCCCCACATCTGACAGCCTGTGCCTAAAACCTTATCATGATATTTAGGGTCGAGTTTTTCTGGAATAGGATCGAAAGCATAAGCCTTCGACAATGGGATGCTGTTATAATCATAATCGAGGTAAGTACTTGTGTGTATCGAATTTACAATTTCGTAACCGTTCTTAGCCGCAAGTGTTGCCAATTCCAAATCTCCTTTCCAGAAATGCACAACAGTTGCCTTTGCTAATTGTTGGTTGGTTTTAGTGTCAGCTGTATCCTGATATTCGTGAAGATTATGCCCCATTATTTCATTCCAACCCATCATTCTTCTATCTTTACTTTGTAAATATTGAGAAATGCTATTTGTAAAAAATACTTGTAATTCTGCAGGGGTGTCCAAACCTTTCACTTTCATATAGTTTTGAACAGTTTCTGAGGATTTCCAATGATTGTACTTAACTTCGTCACCACCAATATGTATTACTTTTGAAGGAAACAGATCTATTACTTCATCAAGTACGTCCGTGAGGAATTGAACCACCTTTGGATCACTCACATCATACACGTCTTTACCAACCCCAAACTTTATGGGCACCTCAATTTCTTTTTTTGCCGTTCCTAACCAAGGGTAAGATGCAATGGCTGCACTTGAATGTCCAGGCATTTCAATTTCCGGAACAACGGTTATATGCCTTTCATTAGCATATTTTACGATCTCTTTAATTTCCTTCTGAGTATAGAATCCCTCATGTGGCTCTGCAGATTGAATTGGGCTATCCCACTTTAAAGGTCCAACTTGAGTGCTTATTCTTTTAGAGCCAATTTGAGTGAGAAGTGGGTATTTCTTAATTTCGATTCTCCATCCCTGATCATCGACTAAATGCCAATGAAAAACATTCATCTTTAAAAATGACATTTCATCCAATAGCATTTTCACCTGATCAATCCCCTTAAAAAACCGCGCCTCATCTAGCATAAATGCCCTCCATGAAAATCGAGGAGCATCCTTGATTGTTACTACAGGTACTTGGAAAGAATAAACATTCTTCTTTGAATCTATATGTTCGGGAAACAATTGGATTAAACTCTGTACACCATAAAACCAACCGGCATTGTCCGATGCAATAATTTGCATTCCTAAATCTGAAACAATCAACTCATATGCTTCTTTTGCTAGTTTTTTATTCAATTTGAATTGAATAACTTTAGTATTAGGTTTCTCGGATTCAATAATTTCAATTTGACATCCCAATAGCTTCTTAATATGAGTTTGTAGGATATTAGCCGTATCATTACTTTCTTTAGAAGACACAATACTGAGTTGTTGATTAACAATAAAAGAACCTTGACCAATTAATACCTCTTGCGGATTAGGTATGATATTGATGATCTGTGCTTGAAGTCTTGAATTGCCTAGTAAGACCAGAGTAACTATTATGAATAGAATTCTTTTTTTCATGTATTTATTTTTTTCATATGTTAATTATAGATATGTTCTTATTGAGCACAACGGTAAATTGTATGAGTAGTGGCAGATTTCGTGGTGCTTTCCTGACAAATCGCCACGAAGTTTGAGCGGGATACAAGCTTTGATATTTAGCACTTTTCCTGCCATTACTTAAACAAAATGTTGTAAATCGTTTTATTCAACTATTCTATATTGGTTAATAATCATTGCCATTTTTCGATTGCTTGCAAGACTCCACCCAAGCCAATAAATCCGTTTTCATGTCTTTGGCTAATTCAAGGTTTTCTGCAATAATATTTTTTAATTCACCCGGATCGTTTAAGAGATTGTACAACTCAAATGTTATACCCTTATCAGTACTTATTAATTTATATTCCTGTGTCACCCAAGACATTTTTCCGGCGTATTGAAATCCCATTGGCTTTATTCTCGCCTCTTCTTTTCCATTTAATACAGTGGTTAAACTCACCCCATCAATTGGTCGTTCGTCTGGGAAATCAAGTTTTAACATGTCGACAATGGTCGGTAAGTAATCACTTGTAAAACTTGGGAAATCAGTTTTCTGTCCTGCTTCAATTCCATTTGGATAGACACAAAATGCAGGTACCCGAACACCGCCTTCGTATAACGAACGTTTCCTTTCGCGGTATATCCCTGCAGTTCCTGGGGTGTCTCGTTCTGGTCCATTATCACTGCAAAACCAAATCATGGTATTATCGGCTTGGCCAAGTGCTTCTAACTTTTTCCACAGCCTGCCTATTTGCTTATCCATTCCTGAAATGCTGGCATAATAAATTTGCTCTTTGTACGAATACTGACTGTAATCTGCCATCATTTCTTCGGTAGCCACCACAGGTAAATGTGGAGTGTGAATCCAAACAACAGAAAAGAAGGGCTGCTTGTCTTGAACGGACTTTTCAATAAATGGAATGGCTCTGTCTAAAATCAACTTCGCATCATCTCCCTCTAAATTTTCAGTAGCAACAATTTCTTCACCTTCCCAGTAGTAAGTGCCATAATTCTTGGCTTCACTTTTATCAGTCATTGCTTTCCAGCCGTATTTTAAACTTTCACCTTTTTCTTCATCAAAAGCTGCGGGTTTTAACATCGGGTCATAAGTAGGTACTTTCGATTCAGTTACAAAATATTCATCGTAACCATGCATACTTGGAATACTATAATGAGTCGAATCACCAGGTTTTCCACGGTTGGCATCTTTTACTTTTGTGGTTAATGTCCCGAGGTGCCATTTTCCAAAATGTCCTGTGGCATAACCTTTTTGTTTGAGCAATTCAGGCAAGGTAATTTCCTGCTCTTTTAAATGACCCGAATTAGCGCCAGTAATTCCCAATCGATATGGATTTCTACCCGTTAAGCAACTGGCTCGTGTTGGTGAGCAAACAGCAGAGGCCGAGTAAAAACGGTTAAAAGTGATTCCTTGGGCGGCAAGCATGTCCAGATTAGGTGTTTTTATTTTTTCGTTTCCATTAAAACCTGTGTCTCCCCAACCAAGATCGTCGCACATGATTAAAATGATATTGGGTTCCTTGCTTACTGCTGTATTTTTTTGTTGGCAGGAGAATAAAAGGAACAGCATGATTAAAGTTAATAATCCAGTGATGCTTTTTGTATTACGACATTTCATCTTGAATTTTTTTATGTAGTTGTTCATTTTATATTTTATAATACTATTTGCTTAAATGGGGTACAACGTGTCAGCTATGGTTAGTATGGGAATTAAAAGTAGTGAACTTTCAATTAAGCACTTAGTCAAAACTTTTTATTTTGTTTTATGTTTATGGTTTCATTTTATCACTTTCGCCCCAATTGTTTATAGCCATTGTTGTAATGCGTATTTTTAGTTCGTTTTAATATTCAACCATTTATTTCTCCAAATAGTAATTGTTCCAAGAATTCCAATCAAAACACACACGATAATTGCTATTCCGATATTTTTTGAAATAATTTTTAGATTAAAAGACATAAGTCCAATTAACGGAAACATTGCTCCAAATAATGGCATTTTTTTATTTAGAAACTTATTTCCGCTGACAATTATTTTTTCATTTTCATTTAAATTCTGCAATTCTATTTTTTCGCTTCCGCACCACTGAATTTTTGCTTTCAAAGTTTCATTCCTTAATTCAGTCGGTATTTCAATAGTTTTTTCTTCACCGTTTTTCAGTTCAGTCAGTGTTCGTTTTCCAACTAATATTTCATACGAACAGTTCTTATTGAAACTCTCTTTTGGTCTATGTAACGTGATTTTTTTCATATGCATTACGGTCACGCATAACCGTCAGTTACGGGTTAATAAGTGTTAATTTTCGGTTTAGCACTAACGAGAGTAATTCATAGTGGATTCGGACGTAGTCGAATCCGCCGTAATTGCGGTTATACTTTGTTAGCAACTGGCTTTATTTTTGTTTTTTGTCATACTCCAAATTGGTTTAAGTGATGGTCTAAATGCTTATAGAACATATTGCTCCATTCGGTTTTGGTCAACTTTCCAAACGAATGCGATTCTTTATTATCAAAATAATTATCTCCTAATTCTTGTGTTTTTGTAATGTATATAATTAACCTATTTTTTTCTGTTTCAAAATTTTTCTCATCTTTAATTAAAAATTCGGGTGCTGTAGGACCATTTTTCTTATAAGGTTTCTCGCTCACAACAGCATTCTTAACAAAAGTTTTGAGCATCAATTTCTTAAATCCGCTTGGTTTTTTATGTTTATTGTCAAAAACGAACTCATAAGTAACATTGCAATGAGCAAGCATTTGGTCTGCCGACATTTTTCCCCACTGTGGTTTTGATTCTGGAGTAAGCCGATTAATTCGTTCTATGACTTCATTTGAAATATTTTTTTCAAATATGTTTTTCATAATTTCGTTTTGTTTAGCTTGTTGCTAACTTGTATATATCCGCACTATTGCGTTTATTTCTTTTATATATTTTTAGATTTCCATCTATTTAATATCTTATAATCAGCGTATTATTGTTCAATAGGTTGATCTAAAGGACTTATGATATTTGCAAGAGATTTTTTACTTAACTATCTCGTGTATATAAACCACCAGTGGTATATTTCCATTCTATTTTTGTTTGGAATGGTTCTACACCTCCCCAATTGGTGTATTGAACCACTCTTGCTTTTAAATAAGGTCATTATTGGTAAATTTTATTTTTCATGGCAGTAGTAGGATTTGGTTTGATAAAGCTACAAAAAAAGAAACCCCTCCAAGTGGAGGGGTTTAGGGAAGTGCCAAAAAAGTGTGTTTATTCTTGGGTGGCAACCGGGCTAAAATCGACTTCAATTTGGTTGTTGAGAAGGTCTTCAAAAGTCTCTCTTTTACGAATCAGGTGGGCTTGATTGTTGTGCCACAAAACTTCTGCAGGACGGTAACGAGAATTGTAATTGCTCGCCATGGAAAAACAATAGGCACCAGCATTTCTAAAAACCAAAAGATCCCCTTCGGTAAGCTCTGCAATTTTTCGGTTGTTACCAAAAGTATCCGTTTCACAAATGTAACCCACCACAGAGTAAAAGCGCTCTTTTCCATTGGGATTGGTGAGATTTTCGATGTCGTGGTGCGATCCGTAAAGCATTGGACGAATGAGGTGATTGAAGCCACTGTCCACTTGTGCGAAGACCGTAGAGGTGGTTTGTTTTACAACATTCACTTGCGTCACAAAATGTCCTGCGTGGCTGACTAAAAACTTTCCAGGTTCAAAAATTAATTGCAAATCGCGACCATATTCTGCACAAAAATCAACAAATCTTTCTGTCAATTGTTCACCTAAATCCTCGATATTTGTGTCAATGTCATTGGCGTGGTAAGGAACTTTAAAACCACTTCCGAAATCCAAAAATTCCAAATCTTTAAAGTTTTTAGCAGTATCAAATAATATCTCAGCAGCATGTAAGAAAACTCCTATATCCAAGATGTCACTCCCAGTGTGCATGTGGATTCCGTTAATATTCATTGCTGTGTTTTCAACAATACGCAAAAGGTGTGGAATTTGATGAATGGAAATCCCAAATTTTGAATCGATGTGTCCCACAGAAATATTACTGTTTCCCCCTGCCATCACATGCGGATTGATCCGAATGCACACAGGAATTTTTGGGTGTCTCGCTCCAAACTGTTCCAACAACGAAAGGTTGTCAATGTTAATTTGAACTCCCATTTTTGTAACGTCCTCTATTTCGCTTAAAGAAACACCATTGGGCGTATAGAGGATCGCCTCGGGGGGGAAACCAGCAGCCAGTCCCAATTTAACTTCTTGTATGGAAACCGTATCCAATCCAGAACCCAGTTCCTTCATGAATTTCAGAATCGAAATGTTTGACAATGCCTTGGTGGCATAATTGATTCTCAAATTCTTTACCTTTGAAAAAGCAGCAGTCAAGCGGTGGTATTGTTCCGCAATTTTTTCCGAGTCATAAACATACACGGGCTTTCCAAATTCTGATGCGATATCGATTAAGTTGCTATTGTTCACTTTGTTAATTCTTTAATTGAATCCAAATTTAGCTGCTCTCACAGGATAATTACTCCAAAAAACTGATTTATTATAAATATTAAACAAAATGTTATAAATAAAACATTATCATTTTGATTTAGTGCTATAGTTTCAAGCATCTTTTATTATTTTTGGGACTTAAAATTTCGATATAAATGAATTTACACGAATATCAAGGAAAAGACATACTGGCAAGCTTCGGTGTAGCCATTCAACGTGGAATAGTTGCGAATACAGCCGATGAGGCAGTAGCCGCAGCAAAAACTTTAACCGAAGATACTGGCACTTCCTGGCACGTCATCAAAGCGCAAATTCATGCTGGAGGACGCGGAAAAGGAGGCGGTGTTAAGGTGGCCAAGAGCCTTGAAGAGGTGAGATCCGTTGCGGATCAAATTATCGGAATGCAGTTGATCACCCCTCAAACCCCACCTGAAGGGAAAAAGGTCAACAAAGTATTGATCGCTGAGGATGTTTATTATCCCGGAGATTCTGAATTGAAGGAATTTTATGTATCGGTTTTATTAAACAGAAATTCAGGTAAAAACATGATCATGTATTCTACCGAAGGTGGAATGGACATTGAGACAGTTGCCGAAAATACACCCCATCTAATTTTTACGGAGGAAATTGATCCAGCTTTTGGATTGTTGCCTTTTCAGGCTCGAAATGTTGCTTTTAACCTTGGGTTGAGTGGCACTGCGTTTAAAGGAATGACGAAGTTTATTGCTTCATTATATAAAGCTTATGTTGGTGCCGATGCTTCTCTTTTTGAGATCAACCCGGTTTTGAAAACATCTGATGACAAAATCATTGCGGTGGATGCCAAAGTAACTTTGGACGAAAACGCACTGTTTAGACATAAAGACTACGAAATATTGCGTGATTTGGCTGAGGAAAACCCTGTGGAAGTAGAAGCCCGCGAAGTGGGATTAAATTATGTCGATTTGGATGGAAACGTAGGCTGTATGGTCAACGGAGCTGGTTTGGCAATGGCCACCATGGACTTGATCAAGCAATCGGGAGGTTCTCCTGCCAATTTCCTAGATGTTGGAGGAACAGCAGATGCCGCTCGTGTTGAAGCTGCTTTTCGTTTGATTTTAAAAGATCCTGCTGTTGAGGCTATTTTGGTTAATATTTTTGGTGGAATCGTTCGTTGTGACCGTGTGGCACAAGGAATCGTCGATGCTTACAAAAATATGGGAGACGCCATTAAGGTGCCCATTATTGTTAGACTCCAAGGAACCAACGCGGACATTGCCAAAAAACTTATTGATGATTCAGGGCTAAATGTACTTTCTGCAATTGCTTTTGAAGAAGCGGCTAGGATGGTACAAGAAGTGCTGTAAGACAACTTGTCAGTATTTTTCCAATAAAAAGCGACTTATTGTCACCCACATGCAAATGGTATAGAATTTGAATTGAACTATTTGAAAATTTAGTTTAATTAAAAATTTATATTATGCATTTATTAAAAACACAAAGACCCATATTTTCATCAATCTTAGATGATTTAGTATTGAATAACAGGAGCGGATACACCTCCCATTCTAACCCTGTCGATACCCCATCCGTTAATGTAATTGAATCGGATGTCGATTACAGATTACAGCTTGTCGCCCCAGGAAAAAACAAGGAGGATTTTACAATCGAGCTGGACGAAGGAGTTTTGTCGATTGCCACCGAAAATGAAATTCCTGAAAACAATAAAGAAGAAAACTATACCCTTCGTGAGTTTGTTTTTAACAACTTTAAACGTGCGTTTAAATTGCCGGACACCGTTGCGATTGATAAAATTAAAGCGGAGTATAAGAGTGGGATTTTAACAGTGACATTACCCAAAGTAAAAGAGGCATTGCCTCAGCCCAAAAAGTTGATTGCGATTAAATAATTGTTTTGTTTAAGAAAGCGGCTTCCTAAGAAGCCGCTTTTTATAGTTCCTTAAAAAAATGATGTCCAATGATTTTAAAACCATGGTTGAAATAAAACTTATGCGACTTTGAATTTCTAACGTAACTGTTTAATTCAATGGTTTCATAATTCCCTTGTTTACACCAGTTTTCAAGATATTTTATAAATAAATCACCATAACCTTGGGATCTTTTTTCTTCATCGATCACCAAATTATCAATTTCCAATTGTTTTCCGCAGTAGAAACGGTTGCTAGTCCAGCCATTAGAAATACCAATCAATTTTGAATCTTCGAACAATCCAAAACAGTGATAATTTTCCATCTCAATCATTTGATGAAATCTTCTAATAAGGACTTTTTCTTCGATTTTATAATTGAGCTGTTTACTGAGTTTTATGATTTGGTTTTCAAATTCAATTCCAATGATTTTGAGGGCGATGAGATGGTTTTCCATTGCGCTTACTTTTAATTAAAGACTTTCCTGAAGTATTTTTATCTCATCCCTCAATTGAGCCGCCTGGAGGAAATCGAGCTCTATTGCGGCAGCCTCCATGGCTTTTCTTGTCAGTCTGATTTTCTTTTCAATTTCTTCTTTGCTCAAATAACGATTCTTGGCTTCGGCAGCTTTTCTATCGATTAATTCCTGCGCATAGGTGGCAACAGAGTTTTTTGATAAAGCGTTATTCAAGGACTTATTTAAGGCTTCTGGCTTTAAGTTATTTTCAAGGTTGTAAGCATGTTGCTTGTTTCTTCTGTAGTCAGTTTCGTCCATCGTCTTTTGCATGCTTTTGGTAATAACATCAGCATACAGAATGGCCCTACCGTTGAGATTTCTCGCAGCCCTACCCACAGTTTGTGTTAGTGAGCGGTGACTTCTCAGGAATCCTTCTTTGTCTGCATCTAGAATGGCAACCAAAGACACCTCGGGCAAGTCTAAACCTTCTCTCAACAGGTTCACACCCACCAACACGTCAAAAACCCCCTTTCTTAAATCTTGCATGATCTCAACACGCTCTAAAGTATCGACATCACTGTGAATGTAGCGACAGCGGATGTTGACCCGACTTAAATATTTTGTAAGTTCTTCCGCCATTCTTTTGGTCAATGTGGTGACCAAAGTACGTTCGTCTTTTTCAACACGGATTTGTATTTCTTCGATTAAATCATCAATTTGATTGAGACTTGGGCGCACTTCGATGATGGGATCAAGTAAACCCGTCGGGCGAATGATTTGTTCAACAAAAACACCTTCCGTTTTTTTAAGTTCATAATCAGAAGGAGTTGCACTGACATAAAGTACTTGGTTGACAATTCCCTCAAACTCTTCAAATTTTAATGGCCGGTTGTCCATGGCTGCGGGAAGCCTAAAACCATAATTGACTAGGTTTTCTTTACGACTTCTGTCTCCACCATACATTGCGTGAACCTGAGAAAGGGTAACATGGCTTTCGTCAACCACCATTAAAAAGTCTTCTGGAAAATAATCAAGTAAACAGAAAGGCCGTGATCCAGGGGCGCGGCCATCCAAATAACGAGAATAGTTTTCAATCCCCGAGCAATAACCCAATTCACGAATCATTTCCAAGTCAAATTCTGTTCTCTCTTGTAGTCTTTTGGCTTCTAAAAAACTCCCCATTTCCGTAAAATAATCAACTTGTTTTACCATGTCTTCTTGAATGGAATGGATGGCATTTTGTAGAATGTCAGGAGAGGTGACAAACATGTTTGCTGGGAAGAAATTCACTTTATCGAATTTTTCAAGTATTGTGTTTTCGATGGGATCAAAGGATTCTATTTCCTCGATCTCATCACCAAAGAAATGTAGTTTGTAAGCAATGTCAGCATAACCTGGAAAAACATCAATAACGTCTCCGTTTACCCTGAAATTACCACGTCCAAATTCAGCAGTTGTTCTGGAATAAAGACTCTGCACCAAACGATGTAGCAATTGCGTTCTTGAAATCACCTGATTTTTTTCAACCTCGATCACATTTTTTTGAAACTCAACGGGATTCCCAATACCATACAAACAGGAAACCGAAGCAATCACCAAAACATCTCTTCTTCCGGAGAGGAGGGAGGAGGTTGTGCTCAATCTGAGTTTTTCTATTTCTTCATTGATGGAAAGATCCTTTTCGATGTAAAGTCCACTGGATGGAATGTAAGCCTCAGGCTGATAATAATCATAATAAGAAACAAAATATTCCACGGCATTATCAGGAAAAAATTGCTTGAATTCAGAATATAATTGTGCTGCAAGAGTTTTGTTGTGCGCCAACACCAAGGTAGGGCGCTGCAATTCCTGAATGGCATTGGCCACCGTGAAAGTTTTTCCCGATCCCGTTACCCCTTGAAGTGTGATAAAAGGGTCACCCGCAGCAAAACCATCCGTAATTTGTTTTATGGCTTTGGGTTGATCTCCTGTCGGAACAAAATCGGATTGTATCTTGAAATCCATCCCACGAAATTAAAGTTAAAATCTGCTACACGCAATTTAATAGGCATGTTTTGGTAGGTTTTATTTAAGTAGGTTCTGACTATAAAAATAAGATTTGTTTTAAAAAAGATAGTATTTTTGGTAAAAGCAACAATATGGAGGAAAAATTAATTTCTAAAAAGAAACCATTTTATCCCATCTCCGATAACCTCAAACATTTTCTTAAAAAGTACGACCGTTGGATGGAGTCAATCATTGGATACGATGACTTGCTTCGCTTTACCGGTTCTGTTGCGGTTTTTGACAAGAATGACAAAGACACCTTGTGGGTAAGTGTTTATTATTCTGATACTGAAAGGAAGGAAATAGATTCATTTTTAAAAACCTTATACACCCTGCTTCACTCTGATGGGAATTCTTCTTCGATTCCCGATTTGAATATAGATGCCATTGATTATTGTACGTTTGGGAATTCGAAACCTTTTCGAATTAAGATTCGTAACATACTCAATGATAATTTCACTTATTTCTATGTCAAAAAAGCCGATGCTTCTCGGGTTTATGGCCTTGAATTTGAGCACATGCTTTCCCCTTACAATATAAATTTTTTAACCAACAATACCACTTTGATTGAAGAGCATATTGCGGGAATTCCTGGAGATGTGTTTATCAAAGAATTTTTACCCAAATGTACGGCCGCTGAAAAAGCTCAAATCGCAAAAGAATATGTGAAGTTTATTGAACGCTGTATGATTCGATTGTTGGGCGATATGCGTGCCTACAATTATGTCGTGATTCCAATTCATGATTTTGATCATGTCATCTATAAAATCCGAGCAATTGATTTTGACCAACAATGTTTTGAAGGAAGATTTTCAGTCTATCGGCCTCAGTTTTTTAAAGAGAACTTCCCCTTGATGACCGTCATCAGGGAAAAGCTAAGCCATGAATCCATAAGTCAATACAAAATTGAAGAGCGTTCTACGGTCTCCCGAAGGTTGATTAATTCAGGAAATCGTATTGAATATTTAATAGAAATCATGAAAGGTGATGTGCTCTCTTTGGAAGAGAATTTAGAACGGTTAAAAAATGAAATCTATATTTTCACCAAGGATACTGCCTTTAAAGAAAGTAAATCTATGGGAGATTTAATGCAAGCCGCATTTGATTATACAAGAAGAAATTATGAGAATGTCAGTTTGAGTGACCTACTTTAATAAAAACTATCAGGATCAATTTCATCTTCTATATCATCGTCTAAACCTTCTTCTGCTAAAAATCCATCTTCAAAAGCTTCTTCTGAATTAAATTCTTTTATTGGTGGGGCTTCAGGGACTTCTCCATGTGAGAAAATCATAGCAGGATAGTCTTTGTTGCTCTCGTTTTCAGAGTTTTCAATTACTTCAACAAAAAATGTCCAAAGGTTTAAAAAATCATAGACATAAATTAAATGTTGGGTTCCTTCAATTAATATTTCAGATAAAAGAGTGTTATTCTTTGGAAGGTTACCAATACCCATATCCACCAAAGGAAGTTCTATTCCTTGCTCCCAATTGGCATCGGATTTATAAAAAGATGCCATTTCATCGCCGATGAATCCAAATGATTGAGAGATGGTATCGTGAAGCTGTTCAAGTGTTGCCTTCTCTTCGATTTCGATGTCGCGAATCACATCATCTTCAACATCCAGAATAATCCTCATTCTATAAATCATGGGTTGTTTTTTTTTGAATTTAATTGTAAGATAAAAAATGATTGTGCTCCAAATAATAATGAAGCAATAATTAAGTGTAGGGGTTGAGAACTGAAAGGAAAGTCAAAATAATACATTAAGATACCGGTTAAGATTTCAAGACCTATTAGAAGTAAAATGGTATTGAAAACGATCATATTATTTTTAAGTTTTCTTAATTTAAGAAAAAGATAAAGATGTATTCCAACAACCAAAAGAGACAAACTCCTGTGCACATAGAATTTAATTGGGGCCTGATCAAGCCATCCGCTTGACGATGTATGCATTTTTAAGTCTACATATTGTCTGATCTGAGTTCCCAATCCGATTTGGAATAAAGTCAGTAAAACTGCACCTAAAGAAACGTACTTTAAAAAGGGACTTATTTCTATTGTGTTATTTTTTCGAGAAGTTATAAATAATAGAATTACTAATCCCAGAACAATAAGCAAAGCCATGCCCATGTGAATTGTGATTTTATGTGGCATCAAATTTGAATCTACAACAACCTTGCCCAACCATGCCTGAAATCCCATCCCTAAAACAATTGCAAAAGAAATGAGTGTGATGGTTTTGTTTTTTTTCCAACTCCACAAAGATGCAACGGCAAGCAATAATGTGGCCAAGCCAGCAAGTGCACCAAACAGTCTGTTGATGTACTCAATCCAGGTGTGGTAGGGGTTAAAAAGTGCGTAATCGTGTTGGGTATATAGCTCCCAATGGTCAGGGTTGAATTGACCTGAAGAGGTGAAGTCTTGTTTGGCAACTCTTAAACTTTCATCAACGATAATAATTTTTTTCTTTTCGTAGAAATGATCTGCTTTCCAATCTAGTTGGGCTCTTTCAGTTGGAGGAATCCAATAACCAAAACATTTTGGCCAATCTGGACAGCCCATTCCGCTTCCAGTCATTCTGACAATGGCACCCGCAGCAATGACGAGGTAGACGAGTATCAATGATATTTTAATAAATGTTATAAGGTTATTTTTCATTTGGTTTGAGTCCTATTTCGTTTCCTTTTTTAAGCATTAAATTAAATGCTGCTTCGTATTCGTTGGGAATTTCACCTTCCAAGATGGCTTCTTTAATGGTTTCTTTTATAATTCCAATTTCTTTACAGGGGCTTAAATTGAAATGTTCCATGATAATTTCACCCGTAATTGGCGGTTGAAAATTCCTTATTCGATCACGTTCCTCTACTTCAACAATCTTTTTTCTAACGACTTTAAAATTATCGTGATACCGTTGAAAGCGTTTGGGGTTTTTAGTCGTAATGTCTGCTTCGCAAAGTGTGATGAGGTCCTCGAGAATCGTCCCTGCATCAAAAATAAGCCTGCGAATGGCTGCATCAGTGACGATGTCCTCTGAAATAATAATAGGACGTGAACTCATGAAAACCAGCCTTTGAACGTATTTCATTTTCTCATTCAATGGCATTTTAAGTCTTTTGAACAAACGGTAAACCATTTTTGAACCCACAAATTCATGAGAATGAAAAGTCCATCCTACTTTTTTACTAAATTTCTTTGTTGGAGCTTTCCCGATGTCATGAAGCAATGCTCCCCACCTTAACCAAAGATTATTCGTGTTTGGGCAGATGTTGTCCACAACCTCTAGGGTGTGGTAAAAGTTATCTTTATGTCTTTGACCTTCTATTTCCTCTATTCCTTTAAGTTCGGTCAATTCGGGTAGGATCTTTTCCAACAAACCATTTGCTTCTAACAGTAGAAAACCTTTAGAAGGCACCGGCGTTAATAATATTTTATTTAATTCTTCAACAACGCGCTCGTGGGTAATGATGTCAATGCGTTCGGCATTTTCCTTAATCGCATTCAAGGAGTTCCTTTCGATTTTAAAATTTAATTGAGAAGCAAAACGAATGGCACGAAGCATTCGAAGTGGATCATCGGAATATGTAATTGAAGGATCAAGCGGTGTTTTAATGATGCCGTTTTTTAAATCTTCTACGCCATTAAAAGGGTCGATTAATTCTCCAGTATTGTTCTCGTTTAAGCTTATCGCGAGTGCGTTAATCGTAAAATCTCTTCGGTTTTGATCGTCTTCCAAAGAACCAGAAGTCACTTCTGGATTTCTGCTCTCCTCACTGTAAGATTCTTTTCTGGCACCTACAAACTCCAACGTGATGTCGTTCCACTGAACCATTGCGGTTCCATAGGATTTAAAAACTTGAACAGGTCGTGCTCCAGGGAGTTTTCTCTGCACGGTTTTGGCAAGGTCAATGCCAGATCCGACGGAAACGATATCGATATCCGAACCAGATTTTCTTCCCAACAAATGGTCTCTCACAAAACCACCAACAACATAGCTTTCTATTTTTGTTTCTGAGACACAAGCAATGAGTACCTGAAAAATCGCTTGTTCTAATATTTCGCTAAAATCTTTGTTTAGCATATTATTCTCTTAGTGTGGTTAGTGCTCCCGAGGGAGTGATTTTTATAATTCTCGATGGATTATTACTGATTAAATTTTTATCTAAATCGATTATTAAATCAACACCCTTAATTATTTCATCACAGATTTCATCGAATTTTTTTGGATGTGCCTGACCACTAATATTTGCAGATGTAGAAACTACTGGCTTTCCAAATGCAGCAATTAATGAAGTACAAAAATAATGTTTTACGATTCTAATTGCGACAGTATTGTCTGAAGAAATTACATTTTTTGCAATTCCTTTTGGATTAGAATAAATAATGGTAGTTGGTCTTTTATCATTTATAAGTTCCTCGGGAATCTCTGTTTTTTTTTCAAGAAACTGATCCAGCATATTGAGATCTGACACCATACAAACCATCGATTTAGTCTCCGATCTGTTTTTTAATTGATAAACTTTTTCAACTGCCTTTTCAGAGGTAGCATCACACATGATGCCCCAGATGGTATCCGTTGCAGAAAGAATTAGTTTACCCTCTTTTAAAAAATTTACAGCTTGATCGGTATCCATATATCCTACAAAAGTAAAAATTAATGATTCTTTGAACCCATTCATCTATAGATCAACAGGTCTTTAATTGATATATTATTCACTTCTAAAAAGGAATGATACAGCTTTTTTTAAACCGCAACGTTGTGTTCTCGAAGCGCGTTATTTAAAGATGTTTTCTTATCAGTACTTTCTTTTCTTTTACCAATGATCAGTGCACAAGGCACTTGATAATCGCCTGCAGGGAAAGTTTTGGTATAAGTTCCAGGAATAACGACAGAACGCTCAGGTACTTCACCTTTGTATTCTATTGGACTAGAACCCGATACATCAATTATTTTTGTAGAAGCAGTAAGTACAACATTGGCGCCTAATACAGCTTCTTTTCCCACCCGAACCCCTTCGACTACGATACAGCGAGAACCCACGAATGCGTTGTCTTCGATTATAACTGGGGCCGCTTGAAGGGGCTCGAGCACGCCTCCGATACCTACACCACCACTGAGGTGAACATTTTTTCCAATTTGAGCGCAACTCCCCACCGTTGCCCAAGTATCCACCATAGATCCTTCATCAACATAAGCACCGATGTTTACATAACTTGGCATTAGAATCACACCCCTTGAAATGTAAGCACCATGTCGTGCCACCGCATGGGGGACAACGCGAATTCCTTTTTCTTTATAACCACTTTTTAAAGGCATTTTGTCATGAAACTCCATAGGACCAGCTTCGAAAGTTTCCATCTTTTGAATTGGAAAATAGAGCACTACTGCTTTTTTTATCCATTCATTGACTTGCCATCCTCCTTCAATTGGACTCGCAACTCTTAGATTTCCCGCATCTAATTGATTAACAACCTCTCTAATGGTATCTTGTGTAGCTTTGTTTTCTAGGAGGGAACGATCTTCCCATGCTGATTCTATAATATTTTGCATTCTTATTTTTTTTCAAAAATACTGAATTCGATAGTTTTGAACGACAAAACCGTATTCAAAATATTATTTTGTTTATGGTCTAATTGAGGATTGATTTCTTTTGATTCGTTGTTCTATTCTATTTTCGTGAATGTCTTTACAAATAAATTATATTTGTGAAAAAATAATGGGCATTTTGGTAGGAATAGATTTTGGTCAAAAGAGAACAGGGATAGCCATCACAGATCCAGGAAAGATCATTGCCAGTGGATTAACCACTGTTCCGACAAAAGATATAATGACTTTTCTTGAGGAATATGTTCTAAAACAGCCTGTTGACAAGTTTGTTGTTGGTGAACCCAAACAAAAAGACGGTTCTGCTTCTGAGATTGAAGACAGTGTTCTCAAGTTTATAAAAAAGCTAAAGAATAAATTTCCTGATATTTCCATTGAGCGATATGATGAACGTTTTACCTCCAAAATTGCCTTTAATACACTTCTGGAAAGTGGAGTTGGAAAGAAAAAAAGACAAAATAAAAGTTTAGTGGATCAAATAAGCGCAACCCTTATCTTGCAATCTTATTTAGAGTCACAATCAAATAAATTAATATGATTTTACCCATTGTTGCTTACGGCTATCCAGTCCTAAAGAAAAAAGCAATTCCTATTGCTGAAGATTTCGCAGAATTAGAAATCTTAGTTGAGAACATGTGGGAAACTATGTATGCTGCAAGTGGAGTAGGGCTTGCTGCCCCTCAAATTGGAAAATCAATTCGCTTGTTTGTTGTAGATGCTTCTCCTTTTTCTGAGGATGAAGAATTGGATGCTGACGAAGCTGCTGAATTGGCTGACTTTAAACAAGTATTTATTAACCCTACAATAATAGAAGAAACTGGAGACTCATGGTATTTTAAAGAGGGTTGCCTCAGTATTCCAGAAATTAGAGAAGAGGTATTGCGAAAAGAACGTGTCAAAATCAATTTTTTTGACGAAAATTTAAAAGAACACACCCAGGAATACACTGGTTTGGTAGCGCGAATCATACAGCACGAATATGATCACATAGAAGGGGTTTTGTTTACAGACAAACTGAGTCCATTTAAAAGAAAATTAATTAAAGGAAAATTAAGTGATATCTCCAAAGGAAAAATATCACCTGAATATCACATGCGTTTTCCCGATACAAAAAAAAGAAGATGAGTGAAAATATGTTAGAAAAAATAATTGTCATTTCTGGTAAACCAGGATTATTTAGAATGTTATCTCAAACCAGAACAGGCGTGATTGCAACTTCGCTAATTGATGGTAAAAAAACAGTCACCAACCCAAGAGAACAAATCAATGTTCTAACTGAAATTCAGATTTATGGAATTAAAGGTGAAGTACCATTAGAAGAAGTATTTCATAAAATTTTTGTTTATGAAAAAGGAGAAAGTACACGAGTTATTCCAAAAGCAAAGAAGGACGAACTGGAGGCTTATTTCTTTGAAGTTTTTCAAGATTATGACGAAGATCGTGTTTATGCAAGTGATATTAAAAAAATCATTCAATGGTACAACCTATTACTGTCCAAAGGAATATTAAAGTTTGAAGCTGAGGTGAGTGCTGAAAATTCAGCGAAAGATCTTCCCAAAGAATCTGTTTAATATGAAACGTTCCCAACAATTATCTGCTTTTGAGCGTTTGCTCGATATCATGGACGAACTTAGGGAACAATGCCCTTGGGACAACAAACAAACTTTCGAGTCACTGCGACACTTGACCATCGAAGAAACCTACGAACTCGGTGATGCGATTTTAGATAATGATTTGCAAGAAATCAAGAAAGAGTTGGGAGATCTATTGCTCCATATCGTTTTCTATGCTAAGATTGGAAGCGAACAAAATACTTTTGATATTGGAGATGTAGCCAATGAGATTTGTGAAAAGCTAATTAATAGACATCCCCATATTTATGGGGACACCAAAGTTGATGGTGCTGATCAGGTAATTAAAAACTGGGAATCAATAAAGCTCAAAGAAGGTAAAAACAGTGTCTTGGAAGGAGTTCCCAAAAGCCTTCCTGCTTTGGTCAAAGCTTTTAGAATTCAAGAAAAAGCCGCTGGAGTCGGATTTGAGTGGGACAATGCAAAGGATGTTTTAGATAAAGTAAAAGAAGAAATAACCGAATTCAATCAAGAAGTTGAGGATCAAAATCATGACAAAATGGAGGATGAATTTGGTGACGTTATTTTCTCTTTAATTAATTATGCCAGGTATCTTAAGATTAATCCAGAATCAGCGCTAGAAAGAACCAATAAGAAATTCATCAAGCGATTTAAATACATCGAAGAATCAGCCAAAAACGAAGGGAAAGTAATCAATGAATTGACACTCGATCAGATGGAAGCTTTCTGGAATAAAGCAAAAAACATCGCTTAGTTATTCTGTTCCTTCCGATTGATTTTCCTTAGCAGCTTCTTCATCTGGCTTTGCCTTTAATTTTCTTTTGATTTGTCGTGTGCTAATAAGACGATTTTCCCAAAGTTCATTTCTGCTTTTAAGATCCGCTATTTTCGAAGAGACTTCTTTGAACAAAGGATTGTCACTGCTTGTATTTGAGAAGAATTCTAAATTATTTTCGAGCTGACGTATTTCAGCATTGATTTCATCAGTCTTTCTTCTGATGTTTTGAATTTCCTGATTTAATTCATCTTCATTATTTTCAATCAGAAGTAATTTAACATAAGTCTTGCTCTCCTCTCTATCGCTTTCCTCTAGTTTTGATTTTTCAATTAAAGAAGCAAAAACGTTACTTAAATCTACCAATAATTTTTTATCTGCACTTTCTGATAAAGCTCCTAAATCGTTAAACTGTTTCCAGTGCTCACTGTAAAATATTTTAATCGCTTCAATTTCAGTGGGTAAACTCAATGTTTTAAGATTTTCTATAAACTCATTTTTCTTATTATATACAGCAGCTTCAGCCTCATTTATTTTCTGATAGCCTGACTTAATCCGATCGAAATAAAGATTACAAACGCCTTTAAACTCTTCCCATAAAATATTTGAGAATTTCCGAGGAACAAACCCTATGTCTCTCCAGTCCTTTTGAATGCTCTTCATCCGGTCATTGAAGTCTTTCCAGTTTTCTTTCTCTAAAATATCTTTGACCTCTTGGATTAATTTTTTCTTAAGATCAATGTTCTTTTTTTGCTCAGCTTTTTGAGATTTATAAAAAATATTTTTTTGATGATTTATTTCTCGACTAACCGTTCGGAACTTATTCCAAGAGGCCTTGCTATCAGCTTTAGGGACTTGCCCAATGTCTTGAAATTCTTGCCTGATTTTATTGAATAAATTGATTGTATTGTGCCACTCATTATGGTTTTTAGGCAAGTTGTCTCTGATGCCTTCCATTTTTTCAAGAATAGCCTTTTTCTTTTTTAGATTTTCCTCTAGTATATTGTCATATTCTTTGTCAAACTCTTGCCTTCTGGAGTGGATTATATGGCTTGCTTCCTGAAATCGCTTCCAAAGTTCATCTCCATGCTCTTTACCCACAGGGCCTAGGTCGTTTTTCCAAAGTCGGTGGAGCGTATTGAGATCTCTAGAAGCTTTTAAAATATCACCTATTTTGGAGAGTGATTCAGCTTCTTCAATTATTTTAATTTTTTCTTGGTAGTTGTGTTTAAAATCAAGTTCTCTAAGTTCACGATTGAGATGTAGAAAGTCATAGAAGATCTCCGTGTGGTGCTTGTAAGTCTGCCAGAGATTGTTACTTTGCGCCCTTGGTACGGGACCTGTCTTGTGCCAGCTTTCTTGTAACTCTTTAAATCTTTTGTAGGTTGTGTTTATGTTTTCATCAACATTTATAAGCTCTTTGAGGCTTTCTATTATTTCCAGCTTTCGATCAAGATTTAGCTTTTGGGACTGTTCTCTTTCTTGAAAAAACTTACGTTTATTTTGTTTGTATTCTTTGACAATAACATCAAAATCTACTTTATGTTTTGGGCGGTAATAAAAATCAATTTCATTGCCTTCTTCTTTTATAAATTCTTCTTTTTTATTCTGAAGTTCAGTTTTAAACTTCAATTCAAACTGATGGATTATTTCTTGAATCTTTTTGTTCTGTGAGTTCCAATTTTCAGCTTTACATGATTTTTCTAACTCAGCAAGTAATTTTGGAATTTCATATGTTCTATAATCAATTTCCTCTTTTACTTCGTGGGAAATGTCTTTAGAATCTGTGGTAACCTCCTCCGTTTTATCGGATTTTTTTTCCTCAGTAATTGTTTTAGTTTCATCAACTACTTTCGAATCACCTTCTAAAGGAAGAGCAGCTCCGAGAACCTTCTCTTTTTTTTCCTCCTGAGGATCGTTGGCTTTACTATTTGCTTTGGCCATTTTTCTGTTTTTAATTAAATTTTGTGGTTAAAATTTACAAAAAAAATAGGATCGAACCTATTCATTCCATATTTCCCATGATTTTTCGGCTTGAAACTCAAGCATTTTTAGTCCGTTTGAAACCGTACAGCCCATTTCTTTTCCTTTTCTCAAAAACAAGGTTTCAAGCGGATTGTAGATAAGGTCAAAAAGAGTATGGGACGCGTTTAACTCATTGTAAGGAATGGTAGGACATTTATCTGTGTTGGGAAAAGTTCCAACAGGAGAGGTATTTATGATGAGATGATTGTGCTTTAAAATTTCAGTATCAACAGCCTCATAGGAAAGTTGGCCTTTTTTTGGATTTCTCGAGACAAAATTGAATTGGATTTTTAGTGCCTCAAGTGCAAAGGCAATGGCCGCTGAGGCACCTCCTGTTCCCAAAATCAGGGCAGATACAGGGAGTTTTTCTGTAATTTCTAACAACGATTTTTGAAATCCATACGCATCAGTATTGTGTCCCGTTGTTTCACCATTTTCATTAAATGCAATGGTGTTTACTGCTCCTATTTTTTTAGATTGTGGTGAAAGTTTATCCAAAAAAGGAAGCACTTCTTTTTTGTAAGGAATTGTTACGTTGAGCCCATTAAGCCCATGAGTTTTGAAAACACTTTTGATTTCCTCGATTTCTTTAAGATCAAAGTTTTCATAGCTGCAATCGAGTAATCCATTTTTTTTAAACTTATCTGCAAAATATCCCCGAGAGAAAGAATAGTCTATGTTCTTTCCGACCAATCCAAATTTTTTCATTTCATTTTTTTGAGACGCCATATCTTTCTAGAAGTGCGACTGTAATTCCTCCTAAAATTATGAAGATTAAAACGATCCAGAAGCTACTTTCTCTAAAATTAGGTAAGAAATAATCATAATATGCAATAATTGGATTGCCAACCGCATTGTAAAGTATTTCATTAAAAGAATCAATTTTATAAATCTTGTCTTTCCATGGCCATATCACGCCTAATGATCCAGCAATAAAACCAATGATGGTTGCTGTTGCATTCTCTTTATACTTTTTAAGGACCCAACTCAATACATTAGAAAAGACAACAAGGCCCGTAACAGATCCTAAAGTAAAGACCAATACTAAAATTAAAAGGCGAACTCTTTCTGGATCATTTACAAACTCGAGGTCAAACTGCAATAGATCAGCAATGGTAAAATAGAGTGCATTTACAGCATCTACCAACAACAGTGAATAATTACCCAACAAAAGAAGTAAAAAGGAACCTGAGAGCCCTGGCAATGTCATCCCGGAAACGCCTATGAAACCACAGAAGAAAACAAAAGGAAGGTAGTCGTTTTCGGTCATGGGTTTGGTAAACATTATCAACAATCCGCAGCCAAGACCCATTAAAAAAAAGCCAACGGTTTTATAATTCCATTTTTTAACATCATGATAAATGAAATATAGGGAAGAGAGAATCATTCCAAAAAAAAGTCCAAAAACTTCAGTTTCAAAGTTTTTTATAAGGAAGTCAAGCAACAGTGAGACGCTAAAATAACTGATGCCAACACCTAAGAATAGAAGGCCTAAAAATCTACCATTGATATACTGAACAAAGGGTTTCCAGCCGCGATTAACTAAAATGGAAAATGCTTTTAAATTTATTTTTTGGAGAGAATAAATGAGTTCTTCGTAAAAGCCAGCGACAAATGCAACCACCCCTCCAGAAACCCCTGGAACTTTGTTTGCGGCTCCCATCGCGATTCCCTTAAACACCAATAAAATATTTTTTTTAATGGTGGATGAAAATAAATTCATGAATTGATTTTTCGGTTCTTATTTCTTTCAAGCATTAAGATAGAAAAACCGCCAACAATAAATAATAAAATTGCAACGAATATTTGTGGATCGCCTCCATAATTCTGAGGCATTATTGCCTGGGTTAAAGTTTTTGTTTTTTCCCCAAAAATAATTATTTCTGTTTGTTGCCATGGCCATATTTTGTGAAGAGCTCCGATCATTAACCCGATTAAAAGGGCCATTGTTTTGTCATTGTGCTTTGCGAGCATCCATTTTAATACTGAAGCAAAAGATCGCAAACCGATGATTGCTCCCATACAAAAAACCAGCAGTTTGGTATATGTAGTGATGAAAGCATCAAATTGAAAGTTAGACCAAATCCTAATGGCATCCTGAAGAATGGTGAGTAGAGTTGTATAGGCACCAAGAATCAAGAGGAGGTAGGCGCCAGAAATACCTGGAAGGATCATTGCTATGATTCCAATCATCCCACAGATAAAGAGATAGAATAAACTAATTTCTTGGGTATTAGGGGAAATCTGAGTCAGTGAAAAAGCGAGAATTATTCCAGCGAAAAGCAATAGAAATCTATTTGTATTCCAGTGTAAAACTTCTTTTTTTAAAATAAAAATACTGGCTGTCAATAGTCCAAAGAAAAAAGACCAAATCGCAATCGGTTGATTTTCAATCAGCCATTTGATGAAAAAAGAAAGAAATATTATGCTGCTTAAAATCCCTGAAAAAACAGTAACTAGAAATTTTCCGTTGATGCTTACCCAAAACTGTTTTGGATTGTTATTTAATAATAACTTTAAATTTTCAACATTAAACTTAGCGATAGATTGGATCAATTCCTCATATATTCCAGTAATTAGGGCAATGGTTCCACCAGAGACCCCCGGGACCAGGTCCGCCATTCCCATGGCCATACCTTTTAAAAACAGGACAGTATTTTTTGATTTTTTTGTACCCAAAAATATGTTGATTTACGGAATTAGATTTTTGTAAATTCAGGAAAAAGATGATTGATTTTTGAAGGCAAAGGAAGATTTTGTTTTGCTTTTTTAAAGAGCTTTAAGCCCTCCTTTTTCATCCCAATTCGCATTTTACATCCCGCCAATCTGTAAAGAAAAGAAGCTTTGTTACTATGGTGCTCTAATGCTTTTTCGCCAACTTCTATAGCCTGATCCCATTCTTTAAGATGAATAAGAGAATCCATCCAAATGACCCAAGTTTTTAAGTCATGTTGACCAAGTTCTACTTGATTGTCACATGCCAAAGCAGCTTCTTCATAGAAATTCATTTCAAAGTGTATTTCTCCACTTTTCCGCCATAAGTCTGCACTATCTCCGTTTGCTAATATTGATTTCCGCACATAATATTGCGCTTTTAGGTATTCTTTTTTCTTTAAAAAGAAATCAACTAAAGAAATCCAGCTTTTTTCATGATTGGGTTCGAGCTTAATCGATTTTTTAAAAAACTGAACTGCTAAATCATCATTTCCAAGTTTTAAATGCGACTTGCCAATCCGATGATTTACATAAGCGTTGGGGTCGTTGAGTTGTAATGATATCTCATAGTTGTCAATGGCTTCATTAATCCGTCCCATCTTTTCTAGAAGCTTTCCTTTTTCTATGTAAGCTCCAGTAAAAGAGTCATCACTGATTATGGCAAATTCAAAAGCAGATAAGGCCTCTTCAAATTTTTCGATATTAACATACAATTTACCCAACTGATGCCAAGCAATTTCACTGTAAGGGTTTGTTTCAAGGATGTTATTTAAGGTGACAATGGCTTCAATGTTTTCTTCGAGTTGCTCGAAACAATACAATAAGTTATATAATGATTGATAGTCGTAAGGGTTTTCTTCTACACATTTTAGAAAAAAGTTTTTGGCTCTAAAGTAGTCTTCTAGAAAAAGGTATTCCATTCCGATTAAGTTCCAAACTTCAACTTCATCATCCGTCAGGTCAAGGGCTTTTTCTAACAATTCAATGGCCAAGGGGTGATTTTTCTTCTTAGAAAAAATACTTGCCCGCTGTAAGAAAACCTCTTCGTGATAAGGCGACAGTTGTTCAATTTCAAGCAATAATGATTGTGCTTCATCAAAAGAACCGTCGAAAAGTAAAAGTTCGCTTTCCAAAAGCATCAACTCTACGTTTTTTGGATGTTGCGCCATTGCCATTTTAAGAGCCTTTCGAGCCAGCTTAAATTGAGAAAAATCAATATAGTGGTGAATGATACTTTCAAACTCAAGTGCATCAAAAAATAGTACTTGGTTGGTCTTGAGCATTTGCTCAAACTTGGTTATTGAGGGATTGTTATCTTCCGAAAATTGATCGAACATAAAATACTAATAATACATTAATAAAAATAGATAAGTTAGGGGCACTGATATCGGGTAGCGATTTATTGTTGTCAACAATATATTAACATTTTTAGAGTTCATCGAGCGTTTGACAAATTATTTTACATCCTGCGATGATTTCTTGTTCAGAAATATTGAGTGGAGGTGATATTCTAATGGCATTTTTCTCCCACAAAAGCCAAAAAAGTAATAGCCCCTTTTTTAAACAACGATGGACCAATTGAGTTGGGATTTCTTCCTCATCAAATATAGGCGCAAGCATAAGTCCAGTTCCGTTGATTTTCTTGATTTTAGGATGTTGTAGGTGTTCTCTAAAAAGTTCTTCCTTGCTTTTGATGTCATCAATAAGTCGTGAATTGATGATTTCTTCAACATTTGCAAGTGCTGCAGCAGCAATTACTGGGTTTCCTCCAAAAGTAGTGATGTGGCCCAATTTCGGATTTTCTTCTAGTACTTTCATTAAAGCAGAAGCCGCTGAAAATGCGCCAATTGGCATACCGCCTCCTAAGGCTTTGCCTAGGACGACGATGTCTGGGGAGATCCCAAAGTGCTCAAAACCAAACATTTTACCGGTTCTTCCAAACCCAGGCTGAATTTCATCAAGAATTAAAAGCGCCCCCATTTCCTCACATCTTTTTTTGACCTTTTTTAGATAATCATTTTCAGGTAAAATAAATCCAGCTCCACCTTGAATGGTTTCAAGAACCACAGCAGCAGTTGATTCATTGATTTTTTCTAAATCCTTTTCATTATTAAAAACAATAAAATCTATTCCAGGTAGCAAAGGGCGGTAGGCCATTTTTTGATTCTCGTCTCCTAATAGACTTAAAGCACCATGGGTACTCCCATGGTAAGAGTTTTTTGCCCCAATGAGTTCGGATCTTCCTGTCACCCGCTTCGCCAATTTCATAGCCCCTTCGATTGCTTCCGTTCCCGAATTTGTTAAATAAACAACCTCATGGTTTTGAGGGAGTAAATCAATGATCAGTTTACAAAGTTTAACAGCAGGTTCTTGAGCAAATTCGCCATAAACCATTACGTGCATGTATTTCGATACTTGCTTTTTAACGGCTTCAATAATCTTAGGGTGAGAATGTCCCAGTGCACAAGCCGAAACTCCAGCAATAAAATCTAAATATTTTGTCCCCTGGGAATCAAAAATATATGAACCTTTTGCACTTTCTATTTCTAAACCCAGTGGGTAAGGAGTCGTTTTCGCTTGATATTTCAGAAAATCATTGAGCAAGGCTATGGTTTTAAAATTTCAGGTAAAAAATCTTCAGGAGTTTCTATTACATTGATTTCTCGAGGTACATAAAGATTGTCTTCCTCGCTGAATAAATCATCAATTTCATTGGGGCGTTCATCTTCTCTCCAAATAAATCCTTCTAATATTCGTTCATTTTGAGGTAGGTCTTTTTCTGGAAATAAGTCTCCATCAGGACTCACGTAAAAGGTAATGTCTACAATTTGATTGTTTGCCGTTACCATCGTCAATCTACTACACGTAGTTTGATTAATGCCAATCAGTTCAGATTTATCATCAGAGTACATATAATAAATCACCTCTGTATTCTTAATGATTTCGATGTCTTTTAGCTTTCCGTCGGTAAAGCTTCCGTTCAGAATTCCCCCTTTTATTTGATTGAAACCTTCGTCGTTAATGGAGTCTTTTTCTATAATCCAGCTGTTTCCAATAATCTTTAAGGAGTCTAGTTTTTTTGTTTTAATATTAGAAGTTAAAAATATCTCATCTCCTGACATTTGACTTCTTCCAAACCATAAAACAGGGTTTCTCCCGTTTTTTTGACTGATGTTAAAGGTTCTTTTTTCTATTTTAGAAAGTGGTAATTTGAGTAATTTAATTAAACCTGTTTTTTGATTCAGGTGTAAGGAATCCGACTTCCCACGCAAGTCAGATTTAAAAATTTTAACACCGTAATAAGCCCTCAAAATTCTTTCCTCGTCTGGGCCGGTTGCAATTAGCGTGTCAGCATGAATGAATAGAGAATCGTTGTCAATAATGTTTCTTGCAATAGCCCTTCGGGTAATGATTGCAGAGTCTTTGGCTTTAAAAATCTCTCCGTAATGTCCATTAATCACCGACTTGTTTAGGGTGTCAATGATACTAACATTGTTTGTTCCTGCGGCATAATTCCTTTCGTTTTCAAAATAAAGACTGTCTCCTCTAATTTCTTTATTATTGTATAATATTATTGCATTTTTTTGAAAATTCCCTTTTTGAATTTTAGTTTCATAGGCTCCCTTTTCGCAATAAATATCATAATCCTCACCAATTATGGTGGTCGGTCCATAAAAATATGCCTTGTTGAGCTCCGTGAAATAATCTAGTTGTTGGGATTTTAAGTCATATTCAGGATTTTCGATTTTCACATTAGAAATGAATCGATATTTTTTCTGATCCATGAAATAAATTCCACGATTACTGGTGAGCTTGCTTTTTTCATCTAAAATTACTCCTTGCGAATTGTAATAGGCTTTTGAATTGAGACGGTCCAAGTACAATGTGTCTGTCTTTAGGTTCATGTCGGGTCTTTCGAGAAAAACCTCACCCCAAGCAATCGCTAATTTTAAATTACCATCATATTCTAAATAATCACAAGTCATCTTTAGGGTATCTCCTTGAGTGAAAACTACACTTCCTTTTGCTTTAAAAAAGTTTTTTTGGGGATAGAAATAAGACAGATCCGATTTAATCAATGCTCCTTCGTGTAACAGGTGAACTCTTACATCCTTTCTTTTCACCAATATGTTAGCTCCTGGGAATTTTGCCTGATCTTGGGTAGATCCACCTGCTTGTATGATCTCAATTATTTTGGGTGCTTCCTGGCCAAATGAGGATACAAAAGTCATTGCACTTATCAGTGTCAGTACAGTATACTTTTTAATTGATTTCACAATAAAAATATTGATGGAGCGGTGTAAAAAAACTATCTAAAAATAGTCTGTTTTCTATCGGGCCCCAAGGATACAATTTTAATAGGTGTTTGAAGTTCTTTTTCAAGAAATTCGATATAATCAGAAAATGATTTTGGAAACTGATCTTCTGAGGTCATTTGCGTTAAATCCTCTTTCCACCCTTCTATTTCGATGTACTCTGGAGTGACTAATTCTGGGGAAATATCATAAGGAAAAAAGTCTATTGACCCCTCTGCGGTTTTGTAGCTGTTACAGATTTTAATTTTCTTAAAGCCTGAAAGCACATCACCTTTCATCATCATTAATTGGGTAACACCATTAACCTGAATGGCATATTTTAAAGCGACCAAATCAATCCAGCCACATCTTCTTGCTCTTCCAGTAGTCGATCCAAATTCATTCCCCAGTTTGGCCATTCTTTTTCCGTCATGATCAAACAATTCCGTCGGAAAAGGCCCGCTTCCTACTCGGGTAGCATAAGCCTTGAAAATTCCATAGACTTCTTTTATTTTATTAGGTGCAATCCCCAATCCTGTGCACGCTCCTGCCGCTGTTGTCGTTGAGGAGGTTACAAAAGGATAGGTGCCAAAGTCAATGTCTAAAAGGGATCCTTGGGCTCCTTCTGCTAGAATATTTTTTCCAGCCTCCTGTGCTTTTTGAAGATAGTTTTCGCTATCCACAAACTGACATTCTTTAAGAACCTTAATTCCTTCGAAAAATTCTTCTTCGAGTAAAGGAAGGTCATATTCGATATTACTATCGTAAAAGTCTAGCATTTTTAAGTGCTTGATGACCAATGACTTGTATTTTTCTTTCCACACTTTAGAGACAATATCACCTACTCTAATACCGTTTCTTCCGGTCTTATCCATATAGGTAGGTCCGATACCTTTAAGCGTAGAGCCAATTTTTGCTTTTCCTTTAGAGGCTTCAGAAGCAGCATCTAAAAGTCTATGGGTAGGTAAAATTAGATGCGCTTTCTTTGAGATTAATAATTTCTCAGAGTAATTGATTTTATAAGGAGCAAGGTTGTCCAATTCTCGTTTAAAGACAACAGGATCAATCACGACTCCATTCCCAATAAGATTCACTGCCTTCGGATGAAAAATTCCTGAAGGAATGGTATGTAAAACGTGTTTTATTCCTTCAAATTCAAGTGTATGTCCTGCATTAGGCCCTCCCTGGAATCGCGCAATTATGTCATAGGATTTTGTTAATACATCAACTATTTTTCCTTTTCCTTCGTCGCCCCATTGGAGGCCTAGCAATAAATCTACTGGCATATTATATTATAGTTTACTATTTTTTTTGGTGCCGTAAAAGTATAAAGAATGATTGTGAATATCAATATCAAAAATCTCTTCTATGGTCTTTTTTATGTTTTGGATTCGAGGATCACAGAATTCCTTAACTTCTCCAGAATCTGTAAAGATTATATGGTCGTGTTGACGATCAAAATAAGACTTCTCGTATTGAGCTTGTGTTTTTCCAAATTGATGTTTTCGGACCAAACCACATTCGAGTAATAGCTCTATCGTATTGTATAAAGTCGCTCGACTCACACGATAGTTTTTATTTTTCATCGTAATGTATAGCGTCTCGATATCAAAGTGTTCCTTGTTATTGTAAATCTCATAAAGAATCGCAAAACGTTCGGGGGTTTTGCGATGCGAATGCTTACTTAGGAAATTTATAAAAACTTCTTTTACTATTTCCTGATTCGATTTAATCGGTTCCATACGATGCAAAGATAAGCGTAAAATTAATCTCTCATAACTTTATCGATTCCTTTAATCTTCAAAAGGTTTCCCAATAGTCGATTTAATATTGTTTTGTTCTTAACACTTACGCAAATAACACCCGTAAATATCCCATCATCGCTATCAAAACTTAATTTCATAATATTCACATTCATTTGATTTGAAATCAGCCGGGTTACATCGCTTACGATACCCATATTGTCGATTCCAGAAAGCTTGAGGTTTACTGTAAATTCATCAGAAGAAGAATCCACCCATTTGGCTGCAATGATTCGATAGGCATAGTTAGACTGAAGAGAAAGGGCATTAGGACATTCTTTTTTGTGAACTTTAACTCCTTCATTGATCGTGATAAATCCAAATACTTCATCCCCAGCAATTGGATTACAACAAGGGGATAAAGAATGTTTCAGATTCTCTCTTTCTTTTCCAAACACTAGGGTATCAAATTTTTGTGTGATTTCCTTGCTGTCTTTCTTAATTAAAGTGTTTTTCTTTCTAATTCTCTTTTTAAAGAAATTTAAAAAGCTGTTATTGTATTCCGAATAAAAGTCTTTTAATTGTTTATTGTCAATGGTACCCAATCCCACACGATAAAAAAGATCTAAACTGCTGTTGAGCTTGAAAAAACGAAGCATATAGCTGGTTGTCTTTTCGTTTAGAGATATTTTAAGCTGCTTTAGTTTTCTTCTTAAGAGTTCTCTTCCATCCTCGGCAATTCTTTTCTTTTCTTCATTTAAGGAAGACTTTATTTTTGATTTGGCCCTTGAAGTTATCACAAAATCAAACCAGTTAGCAGTTGGTTTGATGCTCTCAGAAGTTATGATTTCAACTAGTTCACCACTTTTTAAAACCCTGCTTAGTGGAACTAGCTTTCCGTTAACCCTAGCGCCACGTGTTTTCATTCCTATTTCAGTATGAATACTAAAGGCAAAGTCGAGAGCAGTAGCTCCTTTAGGAAGTGATTTTAATTCTCCATCGGGGGTGAAAACAAAAATTTCTTTTGCATAAAGATTTAATTTAAAGCTCTCTACAAAATCAACTGCATTTTCAGTGTTATTTTCAAGAACTTCTTGCAGTTTATCTAGCCAACCTTCAATACCGATGTCTTTCTGTTCTCCGTGTTTGTATTTATAATGCGCTGCATAACCCTTTTCGGCGATCTCATGCATACGTTCAGAACGGATTTGAATTTCTATCCATTTGTTTTCAGGCCCCATAACAGTTACGTGAAGTGCTTCGTATCCATTCGATTTTGGTCCAGTAATCCAATCTCTCAGTCGGGTAGGGTTAGGGACAAAATGATCTGTAATGATAGAATAAATTTTCCAAGCCAAAAACTTTTCGTTTCTATGGGTGGCTTTATAGATTATTCGGATGGCAAATTTGTCAAAAATTTCTTCAAAAGTTATGTTTTGACTCAGCATTTTTCGGTGGATAGAAAAAATCGATTTACTTCTTCCTTTAACTTGGTATTTTAATCGTTCTTTATCGAGTGCCATTTCGATAATTCCAGAAAATGACTTTATATACTGATCCTGTACTTCTTTACTTTCTTCTATCTTATTTCGGATAGATTCAAAGCGGTTGGGTTCAATGTATTTAAAACTTAAATCTTCAAGTTCGGTTTTGATATTGTAAAGCCCAATGCGATGTGCCATCGGAGCATAAATGTAGAGCGTTTCTGAGGCGATTTTCAATTGCTTGTGTTCGGCCATTCCGTCCAGAGTCTGCATGTTGTGCAAACGATCGGCAATCTTGATGATAATCACACGGATATCATCATTCAGAGTCAGTAACATTTTTCTGAAATTCTCCGCTTGTAGGGAGATGTCTTTGTCCTTTTTAAGATTGGATATTTTTGTAAGGCCATCAACAATTTTAGAAACGTTTGCCCCAAAAAGTCTTTCGATGTCTTCCAGACCGTATTCTGAATCTTCAACAACGTCGTGAAGTAATGCGGAGGCAATGGAAGTCGCATCCATACCAATTTGGTGTGCAACTATTTTTGCAACGCTAATGGGATGAAAAACATAGGCCTCTCCTGTTTTTCTTCGTTGGGTTTTGTGCGCCTCAACGGCTGTGTCAAAAGCAGCCCGGATCATTTTCTTATCCTCTTTGGTGAGCGTTTGATAACTGATTCGCAAAAGCTCTTTGTATTGCTTTGCAATTTCTTTATTCTCTATTTCTTCGCTAACAATCATCTTTAACTAAAGTACTTGAAAATTTTTGTTTATTCAAAATTAATCCTCGATAACATGATACATCAAAATCCCTGCCGAAACGGACAAATTCAATGAATCTATTGGAGGTTTTACTGGGATTTTAACAATGACATCTGCTTGTTCTAACCAAATCGAACTCAAGCCCATGTCTTCGGTACCAAAAACCAAAGCTGTTGGTCGGGTATATCTTACTTTTTTATAGTCTTGTGCTTTTTCACTTAAAGCCGCCGCCATGATGTTTAAACTATTTTCTTTGAGATAATTGATCACATTCTCAGAACTATCAAGGGCAATCGGGAGGGCAAAAACACCACCCAAGCTGTTTCTGACAACTGTCGGATGATAAAGGTCTGTCCTTGGATTCGAAATAATCACCGCATCCATTCCTGCAGCTGAGGCCGTCCGGAGTAGTGCCCCAATGTTCCCCGGTTTTTCGGGGGCTTCGACGACTAAAACAAGGCTGTTTTTATTTAATTTTAATTGGTCTAAATCATGTGATTTAGACTTGACAATTGCAATTATTTTTTCAGACCCGGATCGAATGCTAATGCTGTTAAAAAGTGATTCATTTAATTCAAAAAAGGGTGCTTTGGTTTCAAACTGAAAATCTTTTAAACATTTTTCTTTAACAAAGATACTTTCCAATTGATAGCCTTTTTCCATTGCGCGGAGCAATTCGCGTTCTCCTTCAATTACGAAACAACTTTGCCTTTTTCTTTCCCTAGACTTAACTAATAAAAGTTTTAATCTTTTAATAGTGGGATTTTGGCTACTTGTTATTTTTGTTATAAAATCCATAGTTCAAAGATACATTTCCCTGATCTAAATTAATGGATTACTCTTTAATGGATTTTTTATGATGATTAATGACCAATCCAACCATTTCATTGTAACTCACAATTCCACTTTTTTGACCGTTGGCTTTGAGGTATCCATCATATGTTTTTTTAAAAACTGGTCTCAATGGATTTTTATAATCCATCCAAAATCGGTTGACAGCCCTGATGTTTTTCACGATGCCCAAGTTTAGGTTTCCTATCATTTCAATTGCTTTTTCGCGATCGGCTATCAACAAATCGCCATAACAATATCTTGTTGCAAATGTATAGCCAGCATATTTAACGTAAGGGTCTTCACTGTTTATTGCTGAGAAATATGCAATAAAATTGGCTTCTTTTTCTGAGGCATAACCCATTTGATGTGCTGTCTCATGAAGAATCGTTGTGATGAAGCTGATCTTAGGGATTTTACTATTCACCTGTGCCTCCAAGGTTAAAGGATTCAAATAACCGGAATAACCCATGTAGGTTAATGGGAGGCTAAAGAGTGATTTTTTCACTTTGTAAATTCCTTCTAGTTGATTGTTCGTTAGGGGATCAAAAGAAACTGCTTTTTCAAACAATTCCATTTTCGAATAAGGAAAATCAACGGCTATACTGTCAATTCCTACCAGACTCAGGTGAAGCTCGTTAGACTTTGTGATCAGATCGTTTAATGTATTTTCTAATTCAGTTTGATCATATTCGATACCCATTCCCATCTGCTCGTTCAATGGTTTTCTATGATAATTAATTCCCCAAGAAAGATGAAACAAAAGAGAAATCAAAGCAACCAAAGCGCCGATGTCTCGAACAATATGAAGTGGTTTTTTAACCTCTGCGGTGAAGAATTTATAGAAATACCTGATTGAAAAAACAATCATAAAAAAATATAAAATATCTCCAGCAGAAAAAGGAAATAGATTAAAGAACCCTCCGTGCAGTTTAGAAACAAGTGGGTAAAATTTTTCACTGTAGCAGGATTCAACCCACTCAGGGTTCCTTCGGATAAAATAAATAAAAAGGAGTTGAGGTAAAATAGAAATCCAAAGCAGGCGACTGGTTTTATTTTTCATTCCATTAAATAAAAAAGCCCATTTTAAATAATGGGCTTCAGTAGTTTGTTCTTTATCTATTTAACTAGCTCAACAATCTCAACTTCAAATACTAAGTCAGATTTTGGCGGAATCCCACCGTTGCCATTCTCTCCATAAGCGATGTCATAAGGAAGAAAAAGTGTTGCTTTATCTCCTACACTTAATAGTTTTAATCCTTCTTTAAAACCTTCAATCATTCTTGCCTCATCACTTACATCAGCAGGAATAGGCTGATATTGCCCAGCAGCTTTTCTATTTTCATTAACGATGCCAAGTGCTTCTGCAGTTTTTAAGTTGCTAGTTTCCAGGATCACCCCATCTGCAAAATAAACAGCATAGTGAGTCAATGCTTTGTTGGTAGTGGTTACTTTTGCACCCGTTCCTTTTTCACTAATAAAATATTGTAATCCAGAAGCAGTGGTCGTTGCTTGTGATTTTTGGTTTTCAAATCGTGCAATAGTTTTTTTGACCAATGCCGCTGACTTTTCTGCTTTCTCTTTTTCTGCAATGGCTTTGTCAGCAAAATAACTAGAGAAAATTTCTGGAGCATCGAAACCACGAGCGTCACTTCCTTTTCGTATGATAGTAATTTTTTTGATGGTGTCATTTTGAGCAATGCTATCAACAACCTCCTGACCTTTTACGACCTTTCCAAATACTGTATGCTTACCATTTAACCATGAAGTTTCTTTATTGGTGATGAAAAACTGACTTCCGTTAGTCGCTGGTCCAGAATTGGCCATTGATAGTATACCAGGACCACTGTGGGCTAAATCTGTAAACTCATCGTCAAAGCTATAGCCAGGACCTCCAGTTCCTATGCCAGTTGGATCCCCACCTTGAACCATAAAGTCTATTATAACCCTGTGAAATAGTAATCCATCATAATATTTTTTTCCTTTAAATTCTTCAGCAACTTCTTTATTATTTCCTTCACTTAAAGAAACAAAATTGGCGACAGTAATGGGTGTTTTCTCCATTTCAAGTCTTAAGATGACATTCCCTTTGTTGGTTTCTAGGTCAGCATACAATCCAGAATCAAGATCGGGATATTGTGTGTCGCAACCCATCACGAGTGCAATCATAAACATTCCAACTAATTTCATTTTTTTCATGGGTTTTTATTTTTTTCAAGTTTTAAAAGTTCAATGGTAAAACGAAGCGGTTGGTTGATTCCAATTTTATCTCCATCTCCTTGATATCCGAAGCAAAGGTAGGAAGGAAAAAGAAAAACTGCAACATCTCCTGACTTCATGACCTTAATTCCCTCCCGAAGGGCTGGGATCAAGTCTTCTTGGTCAACAAAAAAAGAGACATCTCCTAAAGCTGCTTCATCATATAGTAAGTTTTCGTTTAAGTCTTCAATTCTGTAAGAAAATGTGACGCGGTCTCCACGTTCAGGGACAAATAAAGATTCATTATTTTCTTTTTTAAAAGCATACCAAAATCCTTTTGGAGAAATTTTAAATTCTAAATTTTGTTCTTTTTTTATTATTTTTCTAAAAAGAGTCTGTTCTACCGCTAAAGTATTTTTATTTCTTATTGCAGATTCTTTCAGGAAAAACTGCTTTTGTTTGTTAATTGGGCGTCTTGGTTCTAGCTCTTTGCATCCTAGGAAGAAAATAACGGTAAGCATGAAAATCGTAATGTTATTCATTGAAGCAGATTTTTGACTTTTGAAATGGAATTTATAAATTTCGATTCAGTTTCCGATAAACTAAGTTTTGAAGCGCCACCAGCTGCATTGTGATGTCCTCCACCATTAAAATATGTTCTTGCAAAATCATTTACAGAGAAAGCCCCTTTGGATCTAAAAGACATTTTTATTATTTGTTCCTGCTCGTTTTCAATCATAATTACTGCCACCGAAATCCCTACAAGGCTGAGACCATAATTGACAAAACCTTCCGTGTCTCCTTTCTTAAAATTATTTCTATTAAGTTCTTCCTGCGAAATTGTAATATAGACGACAGGTAGTTCCTTAATTTTCTTCAAATTGGTTAGGGCTGTTCCTAGGAGCCGCAAACGATCAAAGGTGAAAGTATCATAAATATTTTGATGAATTTCAGAATGATTTGCTCCTTTATCTATCAACTCTGCAATGACATGATGGGTCTTTGGGGTGGTCGAGGGAAAACGAAATGAACCCGTATCAGTCATGATGCCAGTATAGAGACAGGTGGCAATTTTTTGATCAATTTGTGCTGCGTCTAAATGAGAAATTAAATTGTAAACCATTTCGCAAGTTGAGCCAATGTTACTGTCAGAATACATTATATCAGCATAATCACTTGGCTCTTGATGATGGTCAATCATTATTTTTTTTGCGCTGCTGGCATTGATGTGCGGTTCTAGCATTTCGACACGACCCAAGCTGTTGAAGTCGAGTGTGAAAATTAAATCGGCCGCTTTTATGAGTTCGACTGCTTTATCTGTTTCGGTAGTGTGCTTTAATATCCCTTCTTGCCCTGGAAGCCAATTAAGAAAATCAGGGTATTCGTTAGGAGAAACAACATGAGATTGATGTCCAGTTTTGTTTAAAAAGAAATTAAGCGCCAAGGTGCTTCCTAAAGCGTCTCCGTCAGGGTTTTTATGGGGAATAATGACAACTTTTTTCGGCTTGTTTAGGATTTGAATGAATTCCTTTTGCAATTCTTTTTTCATAAGCTCAAATATACCAAATTTTTAAGTTGTCTTGTTTTTTATATAATATAGACATAAGAAATTTTTCATTGTATTCAATTCATTAAAGGGTTACAATTTTTATACATTTGCAGGATAAAAAAATATTCAAATGCCAACAAACAGAACTTTTACAATGATCAAGCCTGATGGGGTTGAGAAAGGTCATATCGGTGCGATACTAGATAAAATCACCACAGCTGGTTTTAAGATTGTATCAATGAAATTGACACAGCTTTCTCAAAATGAAGCAGAGGCTTTTTACGCTGTTCATAAAGAACGTCCTTTTTTCGGAGAATTGGTTCAATTTATGACCCGTGGACCTATTGTTGCTGCCATTCTTGAAAAAGATAACGCAGTAGACGATTTTAGAAAACTCATCGGAGCTACCAATCCTGCTGAAGCAGCAGAGGGAACCATCCGTAAGCTTTATGCTTCTTCAGTTGGAGAAAATGCGGTTCATGGTTCTGATAGTGATGAAAATGCGAACATAGAAGCTGCTTTTTATTTTTCAGCACGCGAAATGTATTAACGAAGAACAATTTTTTTAATTGTTTCTTTACCCATTTCTTCATTCAACATCCGCATTATTTTTTCCTTTCCATAGCTGAGCTCTTCTCTAAGAGGAGCACTGCTTAAGGAAACGTATAAGGTTTCGTTTCTTAGCTCTACTTTATCTGTGAATTGTGAAATGTTATCTCCCAAAAGTTGGTTCCAAAGGCCATTGATTTTCTCGTTGGTGATTCCTCTAGAGAGTGCTTTTGATTCGACAATTTCACTCAAAACTTTTCCAAGCAATTGGGGTTCGAACTTTCTTTTTGAGTTAGCCATTTACTACTTTATTTTGAGTGTCTAACATAATGATATTCTTTGGCATCATTTTCTAAAATCAATACATCTTTGTCTAAAGTTACAATTCTTTCCTCCCAAGCTGCCCATTTTGTCTTGTAGGATAAAAAAAAGTTTTGCTCCTTTTCGATAATTTCAAAATTTGATTCATCCTCTGACACCAGAAAATTTTGATTAATTAGATTGGGCTGCACCTTTTTTCGAATTCCTTTTTTTTGTTTAAAATAATAATAATCTATAAGTTGAGGTTCTCCATTGGGTTTAAACGTTTCGTTTTCTTGGGTGATGTGACTTATTTTCCAATAACCGTTGAGATGCACTAAATCGGACGCATCCAATGCCTTTTGATTGCATGCAATTAAAAGAATAAAAACAAAAAGGTTTAAAATTTTGATTTTAAATTAGTTTAAATTAAACAATTCATAACTAGACTTACCCGCCGATAAAGCTTCCTTGATACGATCTTCATGCGTGTCGGAAATAAAGATCTGTCCAGCGGTTTCGTTTTCAAAAAGTTGAATGGTTTGAGCCACCCTATTTTGATCTAATTTATCAAAAATATCATCGAGTAAAACAATTGGGCTCATGCCCGCAACTTGTTTGATAAAATCAAATTGAGCCAATTTCAGCGCAATCAAAAAAGTTTTTTGCTGTCCTTGACTTCCGAATTTCTTGATGGGTGATCCTGAAATCTGAAAATCTAAATCGTCCTTATGAACTCCCACGGAGGTGAACTGCAACATTTTGTCTTTGTCCAGATGTTGTTCTAGTAATTGGAGTAGGGTGTTTTCGTTAAGATCAGATTTGAACTCAATATCAATTTCTTCTTTGTCACCACTGATGCTTTTGTAGCGACTTTTAAATATTGGAATAAACTCCTCCATAAAGGCGACTCTCTTATCAAAAATAGGTTTTGAAAGTTCATTCATTTGATGATTGTAGATGTCTAAAGTGTTCTTGTCAAAAGTACGATTAAGTGCAAAATACTTTAATAAAGCATTTCTTTGGGCAAGTGTTTTTTTATAGTCCAACAGGTTTTGAAGATAATTCTTGTCTGTTTGACCAATGACACTGTCGATGAATTTTCTTCTGGTCATACTGCCTTCAATGATCAGGTCTTGGTCTGCAGGAGAAATAATCACTAAAGGAATAAGTCCGATGTGTTCAGCTATTTTATCATAGACTTTCCCATTTCGTTTAATGACTTTTTTCTGTCCGCGTTTCAGGCTACAATTTATTTTTTCATCTCGCCCCAGTTTTTCAAATTTTCCTTCAATAACAAAAAACTCTTTATCAAATTGAATGTTTTGAACACTTGAGGGGTTAAAGTAACTTTTAGTAAAAGCCAAGTGATAGATGCCGTCAAGAATATTTGACTTTCCAATCCCATTATTGCCTATAAAGCAATTGATTCTAGCTTCAAATTTAAATTGTGAAGCTTCGAGATTTTTGTAATTCGTGAGACTGAGTTTTTTTAAAAACATGTTTACAAATATAGTCTAGCTTATTTTTACAAGATAAAATTTATGACTTAAAATTTTAACAGAAGATCAAACTTTATTACGGTTTTGATTTTGGCTTAAAAAAGACTAATTTTGTGGTCTTAAAAAATAAGAAATGGCTACCTATAAAAAGAGAGGATATAAAAATACGAATACTGCAAATAATAGCAATTCGGCAGAAGCTGATAGCACAACAGCAGAGGTGTTTGAGAAATTGGATTCTACTGCTTCTAAAACTGAAGAGTGGGTTTCGAAGTATCAGAATTTTATTCTTGCTGGAATCGGTGCCATTGCACTTTCTGTTCTTTCTTATTTGGCATATCAGAAATTTGTTTCCGAACCCAAAGAGCTCGAAGCAGTAAGTGAATTGAGCCAAGCACAATATTATTTTGATTTGGCCGTGAATGGACAAAATTCAGATTCGTTGTTTTTAAGAGCCTTGAATGGGGGTGAAGGGAAGTATGGTTTTATTGATATTATCGAAAATTACAGTGGAACTCCTGCTGCCAAATTGGCGACTTACAGTGCTGGAATGGCTTACTTAAACTTAAAAGATTATAAAAACGCAATTGACTATCTTGATGATTTCAATTCTGATGATATCTTGTTAAGCGCCCTTTCTAAGGGTGCAATTGGTGATGCATTTGCTCAAATTAACCAGCAAGAAGAGGCGTATGAATATTATGTAAAAGCTTTTGAATCGAGTGATAATTTATTTAGTACTCCTAAATATCTCTATAAAGCCGCAATGTTAGGTGCTTCTTTGGGGAAGAACAGTTCGGCACTTTCTTATTTCAAACGAATAAAATCTGACTACCCTGATTCAGCAGAAGCCAAGTTGGTTGAAGTTCAGATTGGCCGTTTGGAAAATCAATAAAAATGGCATCTGTCCTAAATAACCTATCGGATTATAATCCCAAAAATGTTCCAGACGGAAGGAAGTACCGTTTTGCATTGGTTGTTTCTGAATGGAACGCTAATATCACAGAATCCTTGTTTGAAGGTGCGTTTCAAGCTTTGATAAAACACAATGTTCTTAAAGAAAACATCGTTAGAATTGATGTTCCAGGAAGCTTTGAACTCGTTTATGGTGCTAGCAAAGCCCAACAAATGGATGTAGATGCTGTGATTTCAATTGGCTCTGTGATTCAGGGAGAAACCCGGCATTTTGAATTCATTTGCAATGCAGTTGCTCATGGCATCAAAGACTTGAATCTCAGCGGAAAAATTCCTGTAATTTTTTGTGTACTCACGGACGATACAATGGCACAGTCCGAAGCAAGAAGTGGCGGAACTCTTGGTAATAAAGGAGTTGAGGCCGCCGTTGCTGCCCTTAAGATGGTAGCGATTCCTTAAATTATTTTTCTTACCCATTTTAATTTAAATTCAATGGCTAGATTTTATTAGCTTTGATTAAATTTGATATTATATAATTTTCTTTATTGACCGATGAAAGGAAGTCTTTTTAAACTTAACAAAAACCGAAGATATAACTATACACCTCGCTATTTTAGAGGGAAAGATGATGGTAATATTTATGAATTTGATTCTAAGTTTTCTAAATATCGAGACAATTTCAATACGAATGATTTCGGCCAGCAATGGAAAGAAGCACGTGTTAAGATGCGTACACGTGGTAACCGAAGCCTATCCTTAAGATTGATTTTAATCATTTTATTTCTTTTATTCTGCTTTCTCTACGTTATCGATTTTGACCTGTCCATTTTTAGTTTGATCAAATAATGGCAGACATCATTTCACTTTTACCAGATCACGTAGCCAACCAGATTGCTGCAGGTGAAGTCATTCAAAGACCTGCTTCTGTCGTTAAGGAGCTTTTGGAAAATGCAATTGATGCCAAATCAAGTCACGTTCAACTTTTAATAAAAGATTCGGGAAAAACATTAATTCAAGTAATTGATGACGGTATTGGAATGTCTCCAACCGATATTCGTTTGGCTTTTGAACGACACGCAACCTCAAAAATAAAAATAGCAGAAGATCTGTTTTCTTTAACCTCTAAGGGTTTTAGAGGCGAAGCTTTGGCTTCAATTGCGGCCATTGCCCATGTTGAAACCCACACCCGAACCGAAGCGGATGAAATGGCTACTTGTCTTAAGATTGCTGGAAGTAAGGTCGAATCTCAAGAGCTTTCGGTTGCTCCAAAAGGCACCTCGATTGCGGTTAAGAATTTATTTTATAATATACCTGCCAGAAGAAATTTTCTTAAGTCTGACAATGTTGAGTTACGACATGTGATTGACGAGTTCCATAGGGTTGCAATTGCACACCCCGAAATAAAGTTTACTTTTTATCAAAACGGTTCAGAATTATTTGACCTTCCTGCGGGAATTATCAAAAAAAGGATTGCAAATATTTTTTCAAATAAAATTGAAGAAAAGTTAATCCCTGTCGAAGAAATGACTTCTGTGGCTGGGATTGAAGGTTTTATTGTTAAGCCCGATTTTTCCAAAAAATCAAGGGGACAACAGTTTTTTTTCGTGAACAATCGTTTTATTAAAAGTCCTTTCCTTCACCATGCAATTAGCTCAGCTTACCAAGGATTGCTGAGAGATGGATACCAGCCAGGGTATTTTCTTTTTCTACAAGTTGATCCTAAGTCGATTGATATTAATATACACCCTACCAAGACTGAAATTAAATTTGAAGATGAGCAAAATCTTTTTGCGATAATCAAGTCTATGGTAAAGCATAGTTTAGGGATGTTTCAAGCGATTCCTACCCTCGATTTTGATCGAGATCCAGGACTAGACACGCCTTATGCTTTTCATAATAAAGACCCTCAAGGCCCGCCACCAATCGAAATTGATTCAAGTTTTAATCCATTTCAAAAAGAAGCTGGGGTAAAAAACAAGCTCAATAAAGAGTCTTGGGAGAGTTTGTATTCCGGTCTTGAAATTCCCGAGAGTGAATCTGACTCAAATGAAGAGTTAAAACTCGATATTACTCACAGCCCAAAAGTATTTCAACTTTTTAATAAATATATTGTGACTTCTCTACGTTCGGGTCTGTTGATCATGGATCAACAAAGAGCACATCAAAGAGTACTCTATGAGGCTTTTTTGAAAGGCATTACCCAGCGAGATATTCTGAGTCAACAACTATTGTTTCCTAGAGAAATAGAATTAACTCATTCACAAATTGCGCTTTTTGAAGGGTATCAGGAAAGTCTTCATGCCGTGGGTTTTCTAACTCAATTGTCAAATAATAAGATAATCATCACTGGTGTGCCAGCAATTTGTAATGACAAACAGTTAAACCAATTGTTTGAAGATATTTTTGCAAGTACCGAGCAGGAAACTCCTTTAGAAAGTTTTAGCCAAGCTGATTTCATCTCAAAAGTGATTGCAAAATCCCTTTCAATTAAATCAGGCAAGGATCTTTCCATCCTAGAACAGCAAGCGCTGGTAGATGATTTATTTGCTTGTAAAGAGACTTTACTCTCGCCATTTGATCGTCAAATTTTTGTTACTTTAGATAAAGAAGAATTAGAAAATAAATTGAATTAATGCGAAACATAACCGAGACAGTAAAACATTTGCTGATTATTAATGGGATCTTTTTTTTAGCAACCCTAACTCTTGGTGATCTTGTCTACGATTTATTTGCTTTACATTATCCTGGAAATCCTAAATTCCAAATATGGCAGCCTTTATCGCATATGTTTATGCATGGCGATATTTCTCACATATTCTTTAACATGTTTGGTCTATACATGTTCGGAACTCCTTTAGAGCAAATGTGGGGGAAACAAAAATTTATATTTTTTTATCTTTCCACAGGTCTTGGCGCTGCTGGATTACAGCTGTTACTTTATTATTATCAGGTGGGTCAAGTCAGTGATGCATTGACTGATTTTGGAATGAATGCCCTTCAAATAGATGACTTTTATCAAACAGCCTATTTGCCCACTGCGGCAATTGATCAAATCGGAGAAAGCACTTTGTCAGGTGGTTTTAATGCCTACCGCTCTGTGATGGTAGGTGCTTCGGGTGCGCTTTATGGTGTGCTGGTTGGATTTGCTATGATTTTCCCAAATGCACGTTTGATGCTTTTGTTTCCCCCAATTCCTGTCAAAGCAAAGGTGTTGGTTCCAATACTTATTTTATCTGATTTGTTTTTCGGATTTTCTTCTTATTCAATTGGACCTATTGCTCATTTTGCCCACGTAGGAGGGGCGATTACAGGATTAATTATGATGCGATTTTGGAAAAAAAATGACTCAAATGCTAACCGTTGGGACTTATGAATCGTTGGGACAATTTAAAATATAAATACACGCAACTTTCTATTGCTGAAAAGATTATTGTCATCAATGTGATCTGTTTTGTGATTCCCTTTGTTTTCAATTCTGTTTTTTATCTTTTTCAAATTCCAACAGCTTCTTTTTCTGATTGGGTTCAGCTTTCCCCGAATTTCAACACTTTTATTACCCGCCCCTGGACTTTAATCACTTATAGCTTTCTGCACGCAGGTTTCTTTCATTTGCTTTGGAACATGATGCTCCTTTTTTACTCAGGAAGATTAATGCTAAATCTTTTTCCAGATAGAATTTTTATAAATAACTATTTTTTAGGCGCCATAACAGGAGGAATCATTTTTCTACTAAGCTATTCTTTGTTCCCTGTTTTTAGAGGTTCCTACCCACCGATGGTGGGAGCTTCTGCTGGGGTTATGGCAGTTTTTATTTTTATATGTACTTACACCCCAGAACAAGATATTCGTGTTTTCTTTTTTAACACTAAACTTAAATACTTGGGATTGGTTTTCTTTTCTTTAGATGTTATTCAAATACCCTACGGAAACGCAGGGGGTCATTTAGCGCACATTGGAGGTGCTATGCTAGGCTTTTTATACGCCCGTCAATTAGGGAAAGGAAATGATATAGGCATTTGGTTTGAAAACATTTGGAAATCGATTTTTGAAAAAAAATCGCTTAAAACGGTTTATCGGGCTCCAAAAAGCAAACCCGTCAAATCTCAAAAATCAGATGAAAATAAACAAGTAAAGATTGACGCCATTTTGGATAAAATAGGAAAATCAGGATATGATAGCCTTTCAAAAGAAGAAAAAGATTTTCTTTTTAGAGCGGGTAAAGACTAATCTTTTTAGTTAAAGATTCAATTATGAAATTAAATTTTTTAGATAAGGTTCTCCTGCTTGTTAATTCTATTCTATTAACAGCTCAAATAATTCTAATGGGTACTTTTGGTGGCTTTTTCACTTTTCCATTGTTTAATCTCTTGGTACCTGTAATTGCTTTTGTCAATCTTATTTTTGTTTCTTATTGGCTAATTAAGTTGAAATGGCCCGTATTAATTTTTATATTTTCATTGCTAGTTGGCTTCAATCAATGGGGCATGCTTTACAAGCTCCCCAATAATGCGGTTCAAGTTTCAAAAGGATTAAAAGTGATGAGTTTTAATGTTCGATTGTTTAATCGCTATGAATGGATTAAATCAAAACATATTCCTCAAAAAATATCAAGTTTTATTAAAACGGAATCCCCAGATATTTTTTGTCTTCAGGAATTTGCGATGGAGCAGAGTCCAGAATTTTCTGACTATCCTTATCGTTTTATTGAACCTTCATTTAAAAACGGACAAAATGGTTTAAGTATATTTTCAAAATTCCCATTGATTAATAATGGAGTTATAAAATTTAATAATTCAAATAATGGTGCCATATATTCAGATATTGTCTATAAGAATGACACTCTCAGGATGTATAACATTCATTTGGAATCCTTAAGATTAAACATAAAAGACACCTTGTTTTCTCAGGAACATTCCTTAAAGTTTAAAAATCGTATTGAACAGGTCTTGCTCAAGCAACAATCTCAAATGGATCAATTTGAAAAAGTAGATAAATCCAATAAATATCCTGCGATTGTTTGTACTGATCTTAATAACAATGCTTTTTCAAAAGTTTATAGTTGTTTGAGCAAAAACCGCAAGGATGCATTCGTCGAAACTGGAGGCGGACTAGGAACAACCTATAAGTTGGCTTATTTTCCTTTTAGGATTGATTTCATTTTTGCAGATCCAAAGTTTGAGCTAATCACTTTTAAAACCTACCAGAAATCTCTTTCTGATCACAATCCCATTTCCGCAACCATTGATTGGAAATAGTTTTAAACGTCTAATTTCATTAAATAATCAACACTTTCTGGCCCCAAATTAAACAATAAGTCGAGTATGCTCAGATTGTCAAGATATCCGTGCTTTGTTGCAAATACTTGACTGTAAACAGGATTTGATTTGTTTGTTTTTTCTTTGGCTAAAATTAAAGCTCTAAATTCACTCGAGATTTCTTCTTCTTTGATAATGTTTATATCTACCTCCAAAAGTGATAATATTTCAAGAATGAGCTGGATGTTAAGCTCCATTAAGTTTTCCTGTCGGGTATGAAAGAATGGATAGAGGTCGAGTTCATAAAACTCAAAAAAAGGAGAGGAGCGGTAGGAGGCTTCGAGGGATCTCCAATGATTTTTCTGCCAAGAGGTTTCTTGATGTATTAACACATTTTTATCGAGTTGATGGTCTAAATCTTTTCGATGCACAATCGGAATGGTCAAATTTAATTTACCATTAGGACCATAAATTGAAGTTCTATTTCTAAAGGTTTGTTTTTGAAAGTGGTTAGAAATAATAAATCCGATCTCTTTTTGAGCAACAATCCAGGCCATATAATTGACAGAGGGTAGATAGGCCGGACAAACACCAACTTTCATTATTTCTCTTTTTTAGCTCTTCTTCTGGCAATCAAAGAATACACTTTCCATAGAATCAAAAGTCCAATAAAATAGGGGAAGTAGGAGATCCGTTTTCCTGTTCCACCCACTGTTGTGAATACCCGATCCCATCTTACTTTCCAGTTGCGTATGCCATCATTGATGCCATCAATGCTGAACCAAATAAATACAGGTTTTCCTACGATATGATCTGCAGGTACAAACCCCCAAAACCGGCTGTCTTCTGAACGGTGGCGGTTGTCTCCCATCATCCAGTAATAGTCTTGTTTAAAAGTATATTGAGTCACTTTTTCTCCATTGATAAATATTCCATCAGCATTGGTTACAAAGTCGTTATTTTCATAATCCATAATGGCTTTTTTGTAAAGCGATAAATTAGAGGAGTTTAAGTTAACAGTCATGCCAGCACTAGGAATAACAATAGGTCCAAAATTATCTTGGTTCCAATCGAATGGAATGCGGTTGGGGAAGAAGGTCTTATTTGGAGTTTTGTTTTTATTGATCTGCCGAACAACGCTATCCAACCAAGGTTGTTTTGCCAATATTGTAGCTTCCTTAATTGTCAGGTTTAGTGCTTTTGTTATCTCCAATAACTCACTTACTCGAAGCCCTAAGGAACGAATCAGTTCGGGTTCGAGCCCTTTATCTCTGGTGATTGCAATAAAATTATCTTGACTATTTCCAGTGCTGCCCGCAAGATAAGGAGCAAGCTTTGCGTAGCTGTTTTGAGTTATGTTTTCAATTTTATATCGCCTCAAAAAATCTTTAACTCCAACGCTTATAAGTTTTCTTGATGATATACCTTTCTCTCCATAGGCAGTAAAACCATATTGAACTTCAGCACGTTCTGGAAGGATGTTTTTAACTCCATTGATGTGAACGAATCCATCAATAATTTCGAGCGTGTCTCCAGCGATTCCGACACATCGCTTTACATAGTTTGATTTTTTGTCAATTGGTTTTTTAACTCCTTTTTCTTTAACGAAAAACTTTCTTACAGTATCTGCTGGCCAATTAAAGACGACAATGTCATTTCTTTTTACTCTTTGAATTTTAGGAAATCGCATGTAAGGTAATTGCGGTTTGTTCAAATACGATCTCGTTTTGATAATTGGAATTGTATCATGAACCATTGGGAAAGAAACCGCTGTTGAAGGAACTCGAGCACCAAAGTGAAACTTACTAACAAATAAGAAATCACCGATTAACAGAGATTTTTCTAACGACCCTGTTGGGATAATATAGGGTTGGAAAAAATAATTATGAACAAAGGTTGCCGCAATAACAGCAAATACAATAGAACCAATCCAATCGTTAAATCCAGAACTTGGGATTGAGCTTTTATCCTTAATGTACTTTAGATTAGTGCTATAGTTTAATACAAATAAATAAAATCCTAAAGTGAAAATCACTAACAATACCTCTATGGTTTTGTTTTTACCGAAATTCTTCAGTGTTTCGACCCAAATGGCAATAAACATTAACAGATTGATTACTGGAAAAAAAAGTAAAAACACCCACCATTTTGGACGCCTGATAATTTTCATTAAAACAATAGCATTATAAACTGGTATTATTGCTTTCCATGATTTTTCTCCTGCTGCTCTGTATAGTTTCCATGTTCCTAAAAAGTGAACTACTTGAAGGGCTAAAAAAAACAGTATCCATTGTATTAAAGTCATTGTTATGTTTTTTTAAATGTAAAGATTTTACACTACTATTAATTCTATTTTAGGAAAGATTTAAGACATCATTCATTTTGAAAATTCCTTTTTTTCCAACGATCCACTCCGCAGCAACCAAAGCTCCAAGCGCAAAACCCTCTCTGTTGTGTGCTTCGTGTTTAATGCTGATTGCATCAATTGAAGATTCATAAGTAACGGTATGCGTACCTGGGACTTCTCCTTCTCTAATCGCATCAATCTGTATTTCATCCGATTTATCTGTAGAAAGACTCCAATCACTGGACTTACTGTTTTCTATGATTCCTTCTGCTAAAGTAATTGCAGTTCCACTGGGAGCATCGAGTTTGTGAATGTGATGAATCTCTTCAATATTCACCTTGTATTCAGATTGGTTATTCATCATCTTGGCCAATTGTTCATTTAATTTAAAAAACAAATTGACGCCAATGCTGAAGTTAGAAGCATAGAGAAAAGCAGTATCATTTTTAGTAGTAAAATCAGTCACTTTTTTAAGATCTTCTAACCATCCGGTTGTTCCACAAACTACAGGGATTTTTAAAGATAATGCTGAAAAGATATTGTTTACAGCAGCGTCTGGAATACTAAAGTTGATTGCAACATTTGCGTGCTCAAGAGTTCCCTCGATTTGGTCTTTGTCAATCTTAGCTACGATTTCATGCCCACGATTTTTCGCGATATTCTCGATGGCTCTACCCATTCTTCCATATCCTAATAAAGCTATTTTCATTCTTAATAATAATTATAGTTTAACCACCATTTTTAATCCTACGTTTGAATTGACGCCATAGATATCCGACTCAAAATGGGGTTTTACACTTAAATTGTCTTTAACATTAAATTGCATCAAGTGCGCACCTACGTTCGCATCCAAAATATTTAGCATGTAAGTTCCAATGATAAATAGAAAAGACATGTCTCTATATTTTTTATGGAATTCCATTCCTTCTAGCAGTTTGCTTTTCTCAGGGATAAGCTCTATAAACTCATCATCTGTAAATCCGCTAGATCTTCGCTTATAGGCCGCCCTATAGCGATTCATTTGTTTTTTATTGTGAGAATAAAAGTAAACCGAGCTGCCAATTGCGCCATAAACAAGTGGTATTTTCCAAGCCTGACCAATGTAGGCCTGCCCTAACCCCGGAATGATAGCGGAATAAAATGCTGCTCTTGAGGGCGTTAAAGGGTTTTCAATCAAACGTTCTTTTCGACTTTTCGGAATCTTTTTTTCGAGTTCCTGAGCGTAAAGCTGCAAGTTGATAAAAAATAAAAACAAGAGAAAGACACTAGTCTTCAAGGTTTATTTTTTTTAATATTTGACTTAACTCTTTGTGTGAATCAAAGTGAATTTGAATACTTCCCTTTTCCTTTTCGTTACCTTTTACAGTGATTTTGGTGTTAAAATAGGCTTCGAAATCTGATTTTGTAGATTTGTATAGCTCAGGCTGAACCTTATTTGTTTTCAGCTCACTTCTGCTTTCTTTTACATTCTTCACAAGTGACTCAGTTGCTCGAACAGAAAGGCCTTGAGAAACTATTTTTTCGTAAACTTCAAGTTGCTTTTCTGTTTCTTCAATATTGATGAGTGCTCGTCCATGACCCATGGATAAAAACCCATCTCGCATTCCAGTTTGGATAATTGGATCTAGCTTTAATAAGCGCATATAGTTGGCAACTGTAGAGCGTTGTTTTCCAACCCGCTCACTCAATTGATTTTGCGTTAAATGTATTTCATCAGTTAACCTTTGGTAGGACAAGGCGATTTCGATTGGGTCTAAGTCGCGTCTTTGAATGTTTTCGACCAACGCCATTTCCAGAGTTTCTTGATCATTGGCAATTCTAACATAAGCTGGAATTGTTTCTAGATTAATTGATTTAGAAGCTCTAAATCTTCTTTCACCTGAAACCAATTGATATTTATTGCGATCTAGTTTTCTTACAGTAATCGGTTGAATGATACCGAGCGCTTTGATCGAGTCTGCCAATTCTTTAATCGATTCCTCGTTAAAGTTTGTTCGGGGTTGATAGGGATTGACTTCAATTTTATCAATATCTAATTCGACGATATTTCCAACAAGTTTGTTTGCGTTGGGATCCTCAATCGAGCGAATTTCATTTTGCGGGTCGTCTAATAATGCCGAAAGCCCTCTTCCTAAAACTTTTCTTTTGTCTTTCTTAGCCATTGACCACTGAAGTTTTATTGTTATTTAAAATTTCTTGTGCCAAAGATAAATAGTTTTTTGCTCCTCTGCTTGTTGCGTCGTAATCAATAATGCTTTCACCAAAACTTGGCGCTTCACTCAATCGGATATTTCGCTGTATGATTGTTCTGAAAACCATTTTTCCAAAATGCTTTTGAACTTCTTCTACTACTTGATTTGAAAGTCTCAGCCTAGAGTCATACATGGTTAAAAGTAGACCTTCAATATCTAAATTTTTATTGTGTATTTTTTGAACGCTTTTGATGGTATTTAGTAATTTACCTAGCCCCTCTAAAGCAAAGTACTCACATTGTATTGGAATAACAAGTGAGTCAGCGGCAGTCAATGCGTTTAGCGTTATTAGTCCTAAGGAAGGTGCACAGTCTATGATTACATAATCATATTGGTCCAAAATAGGCTGTAAAGCTTTTTTGAGCATGTACTCCCTTTCGTTTTTATCCACCAATTCAATCTCAATAGCGACAAGATCAATGTGAGAAGGGATTAAATCAAGATTAGGAGTACTGGTTGCAACAATGGTTTCGGCAACATTTGCAGTATGCTCTAACAATTGATAGGTTCCCAGTTTTTGAAGTTTCACCTCCACACCAAGTCCAGAAGTAGCATTGGCTTGTGGATCAGCATCTACCAGAAGCACTTTTTTCTCCAGAACAGCCAAAGCAGCGGCAAGATTGACAGAGGTTGTTGTTTTACCAACTCCTCCTTTCTGATTCGCAATCGCAATTATTTTAGCCATTAATAAAATATATTTGTTAAAAATACAATTAAAAATAAGGCTTTAAAAATTAATGTGAGTTTTGATTCAAAAAACAAAAAGCCTTTTATTTATTGTTGGATACTGTCTTTGTATTCGATGTAAAAAATGGTTTCATTTTCTTTTTTGTGACCGTATTTTTCACGTGCAAACCTTTCTAAGCTATCAGTGTTTTTTAAATATTTAATATTTTTTTCATCCTCTTTTATTAACTTCTCTAATTCTTTTTTTTGTATTTCAAGTTTTTCAACCTCCCGATCCAGCTCGTTGTGAATTTTGAGAGAATGGGTGTCCAAAAAGATCATCCAAATAAGAAAAACAATAAATATTACAAGATATATATAACGATATATATTATTAAAAACGTTCTTTAAGTTCATGTGTTTTAGAAGCCTATTCTTGAATTTGACTGACGCGTTGCAGCGTGATTACTTGTTCACTCGAATTGTTCCAACTGTTTAGAATGTAGTTCATGACATCTGCAATTTCTTCCTCCTCTAATCCTTGATTCTGCATGACTCCATCATAGGTTTCTCCATTGACTTTGATAGGACCATTTAATCCATATTTTATTCCTTTAATACTTAAATCGATATTGTTTAATAAGTAATCAGAAGCTGCCAAAGGGGGGAAAACCCCCGAAACTCCTTCGCCAGAATCTAAATGACATTGAACACAAAAATCTTGATAGATTCCTGCACCATCCGCAATACTTTCTTCCAATGGTTTGTTTTGATGAAGCCAAGAGATTTTAAAAAAAAGGAAAAGACCAAAGATTAAGGAGATTAGTTTCATTATTTTTGAATCACTTTTAAAATCCCTTTACCCTCAACTCCGATGTATAGATAACCATCTGGGCCTTCTTTAACGTTTCTAATGCGTCCAATTTCATTTAATATTTTTTCTCTTTTCACCACTTTACCTTTCTTGATTACGAGGTGTTCCAGGTATTTGAATTTAAGAGAGCCAACAAACAAATCTCCCTTCCATTTCTTGTAAACCCTTGAGGAAGAAAAGGCCATTCCGCTTGGCGCGATAGAAGGAACCCAATAATAAAAAGGTTGTTCCATTCCTGGTCTAGATCTTTCGTCTGTGATGGGAGTTCCGCTATAATTTATACCATAAGTGATAACTGGCCATCCGTAATTTTTTCCTTTTTGGATGATATTGATTTCATCACCACCTTTTGGGCCGTGTTCATTTTCCCAGATTTCTCCAGTTTTTGGATGAACAGTCATCCCTTGAGGGTTTCTGTGTCCGTAGGAAAAAACTGCCTTTTTAGCTCCATCGGTATTTATAAACGGGTTGTCAGACGGTATACTTCCATCAAGATTCAGACGGTAAATTTTCCCTCCATCTCTTTTGAGATCTTGAGGATTAACATCTCGATTCCCTCGATCTCCTACAGAGAAAAACAAATGCCCATCATCATCAAAAACAATCCTTGATCCCCAGTGTTGTCCTTTGGTTGTATTGGGTGTCGCTTTATATAAAAGTTTAACATCTTCTAGTGTATTGGCATTCAACTTGGCTTGGTAGAGCGCAGTGTTTCCGCCTTTATCTCCTTCAATATGACTTGACAAGGTCATGTAGATCAAATTATTGCTTTTAAAATCAGGATGAACGGCAACGTCCAAAAGCCCTCCTTGTCCTCTTTTGTAGACTTCAGGAAGTCCGCCTACTTCTGTTTTATTTCCATTTGAAACACGGTATAATACTCCTTTTTTTTCGGTTACCAGCAATTCTTTCTCACTTAGAAACGTCATGCCCCATGGTACTTCAATGCCATCAACAATTGTTTCTGTTCCGTATTTGGTTTGCTCCGGTGTTTCAATTAAAGGAGGGTTTTCTTGAGAAATACAAGAGCTAAAAGAAATGACTAGAATGGCGAGTGTTAAATATAAATTTGATTTCATTGTTGACATTATATTATGATGAAATTACGAATTAATCTTATAGAATTTATTTTGTTTTAATAAGATGTTTTTTTGTTGTTGTTAAACAACAGCTTTTATTTGCTTTATTGTTAATCTTGAGCCATTTTGTAGGCTTCAATTGTTGTGTAATATTTAGTAATCATATTTGGAACCTCCCATGTGGGTAATGCTCCATTTTCAAGGTAAGTTAAAAAATTAATAGTTACCTGTCCAAAATGTGCTTCGTGACCAATTTTTAATTCTTCTGGAACGTTTATTTTCCATAATGAATCTGAAATTTGTGTTGAAGTAACTCCAGGAAATTCCTTTTGAACTTCACTGAGTGTCGCGGCCAAATTGTTCTCGAAACCTTCAGTTTCATTGGGTTGGATGTATAAGGTGGTTTTGTAATTTTCGGCTTCACCTTGTTTAATGATTAAATCACTCTTTGTTCCACGCATAATACTGTAATGCGTATCCTTTGTGCCTTCTGGTGCTTTGAAATTCCAGACGACCGAAACTTTTGCGTGTTTTCCTCTAATTTTATAATTCATTTCTCCATTACAGAAAACTAATAAATTCTCTCCATCTAGATCTTTACTGAGATAGGGAGGATAATAAGAATATCCCGTAACTTTTTGAAATTCTCTGGGCGTCAATTCGGTTGGCCATCTTTTAGCACTCACCATTTCGATATCAGATCGGTCAATGATTTGGTTGGGAAAAGCTTCCCATTGAATTAGATCTACGAGGTGCGTAGTGACGTCAACAATTCCTTCACCTTCTTCGTTGATGTCGAAAAACCAAGCGGGTCTGACTAACGGTTTTCCAGATACATATTTAAAAAAATGATGAACACTCAACTTGCTGATGGCAGGTTCCGCTTCGGTTCCATCGATTAATGACCCGAAGATTTCGGAAGACATGGAAAATGCTTTTTGCAAACCTGTAGTAACCTCAAAGCGCTCGGTCATGATGTCATAAATCAGCACATTGTTCTCCTTTGCTATTCTAAAGGCTTCTTCGAGTTTTATAAATCCTTCTGGGTTGATGACCAATGGCTTGTCTGCATAGACATTTAAACCTGCTTTAACCGCAGCCAATACATAATCAATTTTTTTTGAGTTTTTCCCAGCAACGATCATTACATTTCCAGGCTTTTTAGTGACCATGTCTTGTAAGAAATTATCACTTAGGTTAACATTTACCTTCCAATCGGTTGGAGCTTCATCTCGTGAATTATAGGCAGATATTTTACTCAAAAAATCTTTTACTTCAGGCCCCTGAGGTGCAAAAACACTTATTGAAGGATCAACACCTTCATACATCGTCTTTAGTGTTAAAGCTGCATGAAAATGTCCGGGATCCAATGTCATGAATTTCACCGTTTTTGAATTATTTTTTTGACAAGAAATAAATAGAATTATTGAAATTAGTATCGCGAATTTCTTCATTATAAAATTGAAATTATTAGATTTTTATTTAACGTAATTTGTTCCATAAGGTTTTCGTTGCGGTCTACTGAGAAACGCATTTGCTTCATTGTCATTAACAAACATTTCGGTTTTTGGATTCCATTCTAATTTTCTTGGAATCTTCATTGCAATATGACTAATAAGGCAAACCGAACAAGCTCTGTGACCAATATCTACCCGAGAAATCGGAGCCTTTCTTGTTTCTATGCAATCTAACCAATTCCCGTGTTGTTCATCGATTTTATATAAATGTGTTTCGTTAGCACCGATTACAGACTCTAGAATTTTAGGATCAGAGGCATTTAAAGCCTTACTGCTTTTTTCTTTATCAGTTGGATCAGAAGCCGAAGCGGTATAACTTCCTCTTGAAACAAAAATCCAACCTTCTGAACCTTCATAACGAACTCCATTTGTATAGCCTCCACTAGTGAGTACAGAGATTCCGTTTTCATACTCATGCCTGACCATAAAGTCTCCGTGTACATTCCAAAGTCCGGACTTTGGAAAACTAGCAATCGCCTCAACAGAAATAGGACCAGTATGCTCAGTATTCATTCCCCATGCCGCTGAGTCATAATGGTGTTGTCCCCATCCTGTAATCATTCCTGCGCCATATTGTTCTAATCTCAACCATCCCGGTCGGCTATATCCTACTTGGGGGTGAACTCCGATTTCTGTGTAAGGAACTTCTGGAGTAGAGCCCAACCACATGTCATAATTTAAGTTCTTTGGAATTGTCATTGCCGGGGCGTCTGGCCCTCCTGGATCCCCAGGCAGTCCAATTTTGACAGTGTGTAATTTTCCGATTCTCCCGTTTCTGACTAATTCCGCAGCAATTCTAAATTGAGGCATTGCCCTTTGTTGGGTACCAACTTGAAGAATGGTTCCTTTGCTTTTAATCACATCTACCAATTGCCTTCCTTCTTTTAAAGTTAAAGAGGTTGGTTTTTGCAAATAAATATCTTTTCCGGCAATGGCAGCTTCCATGGCAGGTTGTGAGTGCCAATGATCTGGTGTGCTGATAATTACTGCGTCAATGTCTTTGTTTAAGAGCAACTCCCGATGATCATCGTACACTTTCGTACCGTTATAATTGCTTTTTCCGGTTTTTTCTTTGTAGAACTTATCCACTAAAATCTTAGCATCTTTTGTCCTGTTTGAATCCAAATCACAAACCGCCATTATGTTTGCTTTGTTGTGCCTCATCGTTTCTGGTAAGTCATGGCTTCTAGCAATTCGTCCACAACCAATTTGACCAATATTAATTTTGTTACTCGGAGCATCTTTCCCCAATACACTGGCGGGAACTATCGAAGGGAATCCAACCATCGCAGCTGTCCCTAAAACTGTTTTCCCAATAAACTTTCTTCTTTTCATGAGTCGTTTAGTTTTTATTTATTGTTATTTTTAAATTTTCGGCAAAGGCCTGCCAATGTTGCTCTGCTTCTTCGGGGTTTATATTTCCCTCAAAAACCAACATTCGATATTTTAAATTATATTTTCTCTGAGGCTCGATTTTCCATTCATTATGACGAATCGGGCAGAATTCAAAAAACATATCTCCTCGTCCTTTATTACCATCTATAGGCCATACTCTCATTGGTTCTGGATGTGATTTATTTTCTGGATGGCTCATGAATAATATACCATTGGTGCTTTTTCCGTCAGCAGATTCGCCGGTCACAATACACCACTTGGCTTCACTACCGTCTGCAGTTAATCTGTCTCTGCCTGAAGAAGTGAAAACCGTACAATTATCTTTGTGCCATCTTTCCGTAAACCGTAATCCCAATCCACCGCCGTAACGATAGGCCTCAAAGAGAATTCCATTGGGCAATGGACTGCTAAATTCACTTGTATAATCTAGAATGTATTGATCTTTCCCGTCAACTTCCCACATTTTTATTTTTAGGTTTTCATTTATAGCAACCTCACCAATTTCTCGATTTTCCAAGATCAAGTGTTCCTGTTTTGCATCAAACGCGGCAAATATACTTCCAGCTTGAATTGAATTAAATTCTTTAAACAAAACCGTTCCTTGTCCATCTTTAAGATTCCAAAAATCAATTTTTTCTGAATCAATTTTGGTTCTGGTCCATGGGCCCCATAATCCATAGTGATGAAAGTGATCTGGAGGTTGAATTCTTGTTAGTGTATCTCCTTTTGGAGAAAGAATTGGGTGAATATAGCCCGATTTTTTATAGATAGAATCTACTCCTTTTGGAGGATAAGTCATCCCATAACGATAAGTGACCAGTGCTTTTTCCTTAGAAATTAATGTTAAATCCCCTGCTGTTTTTTCGTATTTGAATTGAGTATTGACAGCTGAATTTTTCTTTTTGATTAAACAATATTCGATGCTTCCTGATTCATTCAAGGGATTGTGTTTGAACCATAATTTTTTTTGTTGATTATCAATTTGAAAATTTATTTCTTTTGATTTTGAGGATGATTTTTTTAATAATACCACCCCTGTTTCAAAATCATCGAAATGAATGTTTTCGATAGAGACACTCGTAAGTCGGGTAGCAGTGATATCATTTTTTTCAATTTCAAAACACATCATTTTTTCCTCCTTGTTAGAGAGACTCACACAAGAAGTGAGGAGGGCTATGTATACAATGTAGATTTTCATATTGAACTGCTTAAATTAAAGATAATTTTTTAATAAAATCCATTATCGCCTTTTTTTAAAATAGGCATCAATTGCTCAACTTCTTTCGTTTTTATTTGGGCGATGTTTCTATTTTCATAAGGGTCTAAAAGATGATCAAAAAGCTCAACAACTGGTTCTTGATTTCTGAAATATTTTGATAAACGATAACGCTCTGTTTTGACTGAAAATCCATTTTTCCAATAGCTATAGGCAACATTTCGTTTGCTTAAATCAGGTATTTTGATTAAATCTACAAAACTTTCCCCATCAACTTTGTGGTGTTGTTCAACTCCGCATAATTCCAAAAGGGTAGGGTAGAGGTCCACCGTTTCAAGTATTGAATTTACTTGACTGTTTTTTGTTTTCAACCCTGGGACTTTTATTATCAATGCACTTTTTAAAGCAATATTAAAAAGTGTGTGTTTTCCCCAAACTCGATCATTTCCCAAGTGCCAGCCATGGTCTCCCCAAATAACGACAATCGTATTTTTATCTAGTTCAAGATTTTTTAATTCATCAATTACTCTGCCTATTTGTGCATCGGCATAACTGACCGCGGCATAGTAAGCATGCACTAGTTTTTGAGAATACGCATCAGAAAGTGGTTTAGAGAGACTTGCTTTTTCATCAGAGAGTTTGTAATTATTAAACTCTCCCATCTTTTGAAGGCTTGCAGGATTTACATTTTCAGGAATAAAGGGATCTGGCGCAATTGGAATGTCGCTTCTGTTGTATAGGTCCCAATATTTTTTAGGTGCATTAAAAGGCAGGTGGGGTTTGAAAAAACCAACCCCAAGAAAGAATGGCTTATTAATTTTCTTTAATAATTTGAGTTCTGCAATCGCACTTTTTGCAATTAACCCATCGGGATACCCTTCGTCATCGACATCAGCGGATTCATAAGGTTTTACTTGATTTTTGAGACTTTGACGATTTTCTCCATTTGCATAACCAAAAAAGGCATTCCAGCCAGTTCCCCATTTACCAGAATCAAAAACGAATTTGCTCCAACTGTGTGGCATTTCTTTTATTTTAGAAGGCGATTCGTTATAACCATAAACAAGACCATCAACAGAATGACTTAGTTTGCCAATTCCTACAGTGTTATAACCACTTTTTCTGAATTGATGTACAAAAGATTCTGGTTTTTCTTGTTCTTTTTTGTTGGCCATTTCAGTGTAAAATGCTTGATTTGAAATGTGCTTTATTTTGCTGGGCCGCATGCCTGTCATTAGGCTATACCTTGAGGCACCGCAGGTTGGAACTTGAACATAATGCTGAGTGAACAAAGTTCCTTCTCTTGCCAGGCGATCGATATTCGGACTCTTTACGATATTGTTTCCGTAAACCCCCAACTCTGGTCTTAAGTCATCAACAGCAATAAACAAGACATTGGGTCTTTCATCTACGATTGTGTTCTTATCTGAATGGCATCCAATGGATAGGATTACCAAATACAATAGGAGAGAACGTGATTTATTTTTCAATGATGAATTAAATTGATTACTTCCGTGTTCGCACACAGTGCAAATTTAAATGTTTTAAGACTAGAATTCAAATTTGATTTAATTAAAAAATGTATTTAACCAATGTACGTTTATATTTTCTTGAGCTCAATCAAATTGTTGTTAAAGTTTAATTAAAGATTACTTTTGAAAAATTAATAAATACAATTCATGAAAAAGATATTTGCATCAGTTTTATTAGCTCTAATTCCAATTTTTGTTTTTTCACAAAGTCTTTCTTCATTTGAGCTTTCAAAGGAATGGTTGACTAAAATCGAAAAAATCGCACCCGAAGGAAAAGGATTAAAGGTCAAAAAGAACATCTTGATTTTCTCGCTACACACTGGTTTTAATCATTGGACCATTCCCCACACTGAGGCTGTGATGAAATTGATTGCTGAAAAGTCAAATGATTTTAATGTTACTGTTTCTAAAGACATTTCAGTTTTTGATAAAAAAAATATTAAAAAATTTGATGCAATTATTTTAAATAATAATTGTTCTGACAGAGAGCGGCGCGACCTTTTGTGGGATGCACTTCAGTCAGACATCAATCTGAGTGAAAAGCAGCGGTTGAAAAAAGCGAAAAAACTTGAAAACAACTTATTGAATCACATCAAGAAAGGAAATGGTGTCATGATGATGCACGGCGGAATAGTAATGCAAAATAATTCGCAAGCGTTTAGTCAGATGGCTGGAGGTAGTTTTGATTTTCATCCTGCGCAACAAAACATTCATGTCAAACTGGTTGATCCCAACCATCCCTTGGTGAAAAGTTTTGATCCAACTGGTTTTGTTCATTATGATGAGCCTTATTTTTTTAAAAATGATTACTTAAATTATAATTTCAGACCACTACTTTACATGGATTTGGATGAAATTAAAATGAAAAGAGAAAGACCAAAGGATAAAGTTAAATACCTTTCCTGGATAAAGAAATATGGAGCGGGGAGGGTCTTCTATTCTTCACCTTCTCATAACGCCCAAAGCATGGAAGACCCTAAACTTCTGTCTTTCTTCTTGAACGGATTGTACTATGTTGTTGGAGCGATAGAATGTGACGATTCTCCTATGGGTAAATCAGAGTAGCGATCAATTCCTTTAGGAGTAAAAACCTCGATTAATATAAAATTATCGAGGTTTTTAATTATATATATATTAAAACTAGTCGGGATGACAGGATTTGAACCTGCGACCCCACGCCCCCCAGGCGTGTGCGCTACCAGGCTGCGCCACATCCCGAAAAAAAAGATAAAAAAAAGCCCAAATTAATGGGCTTTGGTCGGGGTGGCAGGATTCGAACCTGCGACCTCCGCGTCCCAAACGCGGCGCGATGACCGGGCTACGCTACACCCCGAAGAAAAATAAAAACACATGTTTTTATTTATTATATCTTCAATTTTAGGTTTTTCCTAAAACTCCGGTTCTATATTTAAAAAATACTTTTTTCAATATTTCAATTGCGTATTGTGCGTTTTTATTTCAACACTGGACTACGCTATGTCCTTTCAAGGGCGCAAATATAATATTTTTAATATATAAATTTAACGGATTATGAAGATTAATTTATCCTTTATTCCGAAAGACTTTTATTTAGTATTCAGATTCATCAAAACAGCGATTAATAAGTTCCTTGTTTAAAGTAAAATGTATTTGGGGAATATTTCTGAATCACAAACTCTGATTCAGTTTTCGATATAAAAAATTGAGATTTGGCTTCAGCGAAACCTAAAAATAAAAACGTAAAAATACTAACCAACCAGATGCCCAATAAAATTAATTTTCCCAGCAAACTAATCGATTTTGATTTTGGGTTTAATAATTTCATACCCAAAAGGAACAAAAATACCATGGGGATTAATAAGGAAATGAACACCAAGAAGCTAATTAGGGTAAAAGGCGTGTCGGGTCCAATGCTGAAATTCGCAAAAAACTCTGGATATTCATAAAAACCCATTAATCCAATTGAGAAAATCGAAATAATCAATGCCGTAAATACAACAGAGGAGATGATCAGGAATAGTATACCAATTATAACTCCAATGATTTTAAAAACTTTACCCAAAAGATTTATTAATATGGAAAAAAAAGTTTCGGATTTTTTTTTTACGGTAGAAGTCATGCTCCTGTAATCGGCATTTTTTATTTTTTCTGAAACCTCATCAAACTCTTCTTTTATCTTTTTTTCGATGGTAGAGATGTTCACGGGTTCTCCTTTCATTTGGAGTTTTTCTGCAGTAGTTTTCGCCTCAGGGATTAATGCCCACATGATGATGTACACGATTACAGGTGCCCCTGCAGAGAAAACAGCTAAGATTAACCAGATAATCCTCATCCAAATCGTTTCAATGCCAAAATAGCTACCAAGTCCCGAAATAACACCACCAATATAGCGGTCTTCTGGGTTTCGAAATAACTTTTTTTCAGGGCGAATGAATCTTTCTTGATCATCTTCACTGATAAAGTCTTCTGGTTGACCCATAGTGTCAATTACAGAATTGATATTTGAGAGTACAATCACTTGATCAGCATGTTTTTTTATTTCTCGCAACAACTCAGCGATTCTACTTTCTATATCCTCAATAATTTCTTCTTTTCCTTGAGTATTAGAAAAAGTGATTTTAAGCTTTCCGAGATATTGTTGCAATAGTTTATAGGCAGATTCATCAATATGAAAGAAAGTTCCACCGAGGTTAATGTTTATTGTCTTGTTCATATTATTTGTGGTTAGATTTAGAAATAGTGTTTACGGCTTTAAAAAGTTCTTCCCAAGTAACAGCTAGCTCTGATAAAAACAGCTTGCCTTCTTTTGTTATTTTATAATATTTCCTTGGGGGACCAGAGGTTGATTCTTCCCAGCGATACTCCAATAAGCCACTGTTTTTTAATCGATTAAGGAGTGGGTAAATGGTTCCTTCAACTACTAACATTTTAGAAGATTTAAGGGTGCTTAGTATTTCGGAAGTATACTTGTCTTTGTCCGCGAGTATTGTTAAAATACAAAATTCAAGTACGCCTTTTCGCATTTGAGCTTTTGTGTTATCGATGTTCATTATGATTTCTTTTTTTACAAATGTATGTAAAAAAAGGTAATATGCAATACATAGTACTAATTGTTCAGATTTTAACATTTTGACAACACTACTTGATTAATAAATAAAATATATTTATTCTATGTTAAACATTACGCAAACATCATCGGCATATTTTTTTTACAAAAGTGTTTTAAGGAAAGTGAGTTTTCATCCTGACCTCTTTAATAAAGAACTTAATAAAGCGATTTCTTATCTTCCTACAGAGGAAGGTGCGAGACTTTATAGATGGTCACTTAGCTATGTCAAATCACATCCAGAACTTTTTCAAAGTTTGTCTTTGAGTGATTAATTTTTTTGTGGGGGGATGACTTTGATGTTATCAAACTTTATGGCCCCTCTGATAATGCTGCTTATTGTTGCTCTTAGCGCAGAAATAATGGGCATCTTCAATTGACTTTTAGAGTGGATTAAACTGACTTCTCTTGCAGGGGCAGGAGTTGTAAATAACCTTATTTTTTTTTGCTTTTCTTTAGATAATTCAATTCCGTGCAGATAGGGGAGTAGTGTCATTCCCAAGCCCTCATCCGCCAATTTGATTAAGGTTTCAAAGCTTCCGCTTTTAATTTCAAACCTGTTGTTGTTTTTTTGTTTAACCTGGCAGAGATTTAAAACATGATTCCTAAAACAATGCCCATCCTCAAGGACTAAAATTTCTGAGACATCTAAATCCTCAACAGCGATCTGTTCATTACCGAAAAGCGAATTTGATTCTGGAATATAACCTACAAAAGGCTCATGGTATAGCGGTATTTCTATGATGCTGTCTTCACCTAGTGGCGTCGCTGCGATTCCAGCATCTATGTGCCCTTGATTTAAAAGTTTTGAAATATTTTCAGTAGTCAATTCCTCAATTTTTAAGTCCACTTTGGGAAATTTTTTCGTAAAAATATTTAAGAACATTGGTAGTAGAGTAGGCATAATTGTAGGGATGATTCCCAGTCTAAAAACTCCTCCTATAAAACCTTTTTCCGTAGAAACAATATCACCCATCCGGTTCGCCTCATCAACAATCCTCTTCGCTTGTAAAATTATTTTTTCGCCTACATCGGTCATTATGATTGGTTTTGTTCCCCGATTAAATATTTTTACGCCCAGTTCTTCTTCAATTTTCTGGACTTGCATGCTCAAGGTAGGTTGCGTAACAAATGATTTTTCAGCTGCAGTCGTAAAGTTACCATATTCGGCCACTGCTAGCATGTATTTGAGTTGGGTGAGTGTCATTATTGATAAAATTTATTATTAATATAAAAGTAATAATATTTTCTGATATTCGTTTTCTACAAATTAAAATTTAACAAATATTTTTTTAAATTAAAAAGAATTATAAGAAAATATTATTCAATAATTATAGTTTTTAAATAAACATTATTATGTGGCATTTCCCTACTGTCAACCGGCTCTTTGTTGATCTTATCAACCACCTCCATTCCACTAATCACTTCGCCAAAGGCGGTGTAACTTCCGTCAAGATGATAAGCTCCGGGAGACTGCTGTACGATGAAAAATTCATAAGGAGAAGCCATTTTGTGTGGATTGTCAATTTCACTACTTGGCACAGAAATTACGCCGCGGTGGTGTGGGTGTCCCTTTTTAGTGTCTGGTGGCAGGAGATAACGTCCTATTTTAGTTCTTTTTAAAGCGCTCTTTCGACTGTCGGAATTCCCACCTTGTATTATAAACCCAGGAACAACCCTGTGGAAGATGCTGCCTTCAAAATAATTCATTTTCGTTAAATAAACGAAATTTGCTCTGTGGTAGGGGGTGTTTTCATAAAGTAGAATATCAATGTTACCATAACGTGTTATAATCCTGACCTTGTTTTCTTTATTGTTTTTCTCGTATTCATAAAAGAAAGGAATGGCATTGTCATCATTTAGAAAAACAGTTTTACTTTTGGTTTCAGTTTTGATTTCTGTTTTTTTCTCCAAAGAGGGTTTGCTTTGTTTGTTTTTTTCTTTAGTTTGACAAGAATATTGAAGTGCTACTAATGATGCTAATAAAAGGACTTTAAAATATTTCATGAATTTCAAAAAGTTTTTAGATCAAAAGTCAAAGTTAAAACAAATTACGCTCTCTGGAAATGAAGCGCATTCGCTCTTGGCCCCGCCTCAAAGAATGAAACAACTCGAATCGGTTTTTAAACACAAAACCACTCCAAAAAAAGCTGCAGTCTTAATTCACCTTTACCCTGATGAAAACGATTTACTTCACTTTGTTTTAATTCAACGCAACAGTTATGTTGGTGTTCATTCTGGACAAATTAGTTTTCCAGGGGGAAAGCCTGAAGCCAAAGACGCTAACTTATGGGATACCGCTCTCAGAGAATCTTCAGAAGAAGTGGGTCTGAACGGAATAGAGATTCATAAGCTTAGGTCGCTAACGGATATCTTTATTCCTCCTAGTAATTTTTTAGTTTCCCCTTTTGTTAGTTACAGTTTTGAAAAGCCTGAGTTTGTCCGCCAAATAAAAGAAGTAGATCTGATTTTAGAAATCCCCGTTAGTAAGCTGTTGGGGCACGAGCAGGTATTGTGTAAAAATCTGACTACCAATTATATGGATGAATTTGAGGTTCCCTGCTATGTTTTTAATGAAAAAGTAGTGTGGGGGGCAACGGCTATGATTTTGTCAGAATTAAGGATTTTATTGCTAAGCTAGCCTAAAATTGTTTTTATATTTGCTTAGTTATTGAAAATAATTATGTTAAAAAGAAACCCTTTTGGTCAAGTTTTAATTATTAAAAAGTGGCTTATTCGTTATATGGGTTTTATGACCCACAGACGCTATAGAGGATTTAACGAACTTAAAATAGAAGGATCTTCTTTTATTAAGGACCTCCCCGATACCAATGTTTTATTTGTTTCAAATCATCAGACCTATTTTGCTGATGTGGTTGCTATGTTTCATGTTTTTAATGCCAGCCTCAGCGGCCGAACTGATTCAATAAAGAATGTTGGGTATTTGTGGAACCCTAAATTGAATATTTATTTTGTAGCGGCAAAAGAAACAATGAAAGCCGGATTGTTGCCTAGAATTTTTGCCTATGCGGGATCTGTTTCTATAGAAAGAACTTGGAGAGAAAAAGGACAAGAAATCAATCGAAAAGTCAAAATGAGCGATATTTCTAATATAGGTATTGCATTAAATGACGGTTGGGTGATTACATTTCCGCAAGGGACGACCAAGCCTTTTCGGCCAATCAGAAAAGGAACGGTGCATATCATTAAAAAATACAAACCCATTGTAGTGCCCATAGTGATTGATGGGTTCAGAAGGTCTTTTGATAAAAAAGGAATTAGATTGAAGAAAAAAGGAATTCTTCAATCAATGGAAATCAAGGCTCCGTTAGAGATTGATTATGAAAACGAATCCTCTGAGTCAATTATAGAAAAAATAGAGTATGCCATTGAGCAGCATCCTTCCTTTCTTAAAGTCCTTTCAAAAGAACAGATTGAAGAGCAAGAAAAGTTAAATACTAGTCGCGAATGGTAGTAGTTTAAGACTAAATTTTTTGTCAGAAATTTTATTTAATAATTCCTGCACAGCTAACTCTAGCTCCAGCTGCTCCAGAGGGTTGAGAAATTAAATCATCTTCACCTTGGTGAACAATTATAGCTTTTCCAATGATATTTTTGTTTGCATCATCACAACCCAAACACCACAAGTCTGTTGAGAAAGTGATCATGCCATGACCGTTTTCATTGGCATTAAAATTACCGATATCCCCTCTGTGGTATCCTGCCTCATTCCCCCAAGCTCCGTGATTTTCGAAAGTTGGATTCCAGTGACCTCCTGCTGATTTTCCATCATCCGAGGAGCAATCTGCCGTTTCGTGAATGTGTATGGCATGATTTCCCGCAGTCAATCCATTGATGTGGGCTTCCAAAGTTACTTGACCTCCCTTTTCAATGAAAGTGATTTTACCGGAAGTGCTGCTCCCACTTTTTGCATTAACACTGATCTCAAGTGTTTTCTCTTCTTCTTGGCAGGCGAAAATTAAAGCAACAATAAATAATGAAAAAAATATTTTTTTTAGTAGACGCATGGTGATTAGTTTTTCGTTTATAATGACTGGATGTAAATACAAAAGTAAAGATACTAATTTACCTGTATACATTTTAATTAATGTTAAACCCTAAAGGTGTGAATGTTTATAATTTCAAAATTTTATATTTGTCCCTCTTATGAAAAAGAAAATTATCACACTATATGTATTTATGATTTTGGCAGCTTGTAAAACAAACTATGATTCAGTTGCTTTTGATCAGAATAAAACCCCTGCTAAACCAGATTTTTCAAAAATAGAAAGTTGGGCTGTTTTGCCAGGCAATTACCCTGAGGACTTAAAGTCATTGGTAAAGGAAACAGCCTCTAAAAAAGCGGATGTTTTTTTTGTTTATCCAACGCTATTGACGGATAAGAAAAATTCGGATTGGAATGCAGATGTTATGATTGAATCCACAAAAGATTATATTAGATCAACTGCGGTTAAATACCAAGCCTCTGCTTTTGCAGCTGCTGGAAATTTATACGTGCCTTTTTACAGACAAGCACATTATCGGATTTTTGTTGATGGATACAAAGATCAAGGCTTGCCAGCATGGGATGTTGCTTATGAAGATGTGAAAGCTGCTTTTCAATACTATTTAGAATACCACAATCACGGAAAGCCGATTATTATTGCCGCTCACAGTCAGGGAAGCATGCATGCCCGCCAACTGATTAAAGATTTTTTTGATGACAAGCCACTTCAGAATCAATTAGTCGCAGCCTATTTAGTTGGAACTCGAATTTTTAAAGATGAATTTAAAACAATCAAGCCATTAACAAATCCCCTAGCTATTGGTGGTTTTGTAAGCTGGAATACTTTTAAAATGAACAAACTCCCAAAGAGTTATGAAAGATGGTTCGTTGGCGGAGTTGTGACCAATCCTATTACTTGGGACAATCAGAATGAGTCAGATATTGAAGACCATAAAGGGGTATTAAACAAAGATTTGAAAGTTTATCCTAAAAGTTTAAAGATTAAGAAAATCGACGGATTGTTGTGGTCTAGTGTACCTAAAATTCCTGGTCGAATTTTGTTGTCCGTTGTTAAAAATTACCATTACGCAGACATCAATCTTTTTTGGGGAGACATTCAAGAGAATGCACAAGAACGCGTAAACCATTGGTTTGAAGTGAATCAATAAGTGTTGGTCAAATCTGATGAAAACAAAAAGCATACCTTTAAAATTGAAAAGCTTAAAAGAAAAATGGATAAATCAACCCCTGTAGTATGGATAACGGGCGCTTCTTCAGGAATTGGTGCAGAACTGGCGAGACAGTACTCCAAAAGAAATATTAATCTGATTCTCTCAGCAAGAAGAGCAGCGGTTTTATTAGAGGTTAAAGAAAGCTGTATGGGACATTCTAAAATCCAAATACTTCCCTTTGATATAATTGATTTTGATTCAGCTCCAAATCAGGTTGAGAAGGCACTTTCTTTCTTTGGAAGGGTCGATGTGTTAATAAATAATGCTGGAATTAGTCAACGTTCTTTAATCTTAGACTCTAAATTTGAGGTGTTCAAAAAAATAATAGAGATTGATTATTTAGGAACTGTAGCACTTTCAAGGGCGATTCTCCCTCATTTTATTTCACAGCAATCGGGACATTATGTTGTTGTGAGCAGTGTTATGGGTAAATTTGGTTCTCCCTACCGATCTGGTTATTGTGGTGCTAAACATGCCCTTCACGGTTTTTTTGATGTTATGCGAATGGAACATCAAAAGGATAATATTTATGTAACTATGGTTTGTCCCGGTTTTGTTGCAACCCCTATTGCATTAAATTCTATTCAAGGAGATGGCACTGCATTGGGTAAAGATGACGAAGCTACTCGAAAGGGGCTAGATGTCGTTTATTTTGTAAGAAAAATGATACATGCCATCGATCAAAAAAAGTGGGAATTGTCTATAGGTGGAAAAGAAAAATTAGGTGTATTTTTAAAAAGATTGTCAAATAAATTGGTACACAATGTCGTAATTCGATCTCGTGTCAGATAAAAATAAAACGATGAATAATCCAAATAAAGAATCACAAAGAAGGACAGCAATTAAGAAAATTTTACTTGCAACTACAGGGCTTTCAATGGCCGATGGAATGGCAATTAATTTACAAAAAACAGAAAATAATAAAACAAAATCTTTAATGAAAGGAAACATTAATCATTCGGTTTGCAAATGGTGCTATGGGGAGATTCCTTTAGACGAATTTGCAATTAAAATCAAGGAGATGGGCATAACAGGTGTCGATTTAATCGGCCCTAAGGATTGGCATATTCTTAAAAAACACAATCTCGAATCCACAATGTGTAACGGAGCTGAAATTAGCCTAACAGAAGGTTTTAATGACCCTCAGTACCATCCAAAATTAATTGAGAGCTACAAGAAACATATTGATTTAGTCGCAGATGCTGGCTATACCAATCTCATTTGTTTTAGTGGCAACAGGCGAGGTATTGACGATGAAACTGGACTCGTAAATTGTGTCAAGGGTTTAAAAGAAATCATAGGACTTGCAGAAAAAAGAGGTGTGGTGCTTCAGATGGAATTATTCAATTCTAAAGTTGATCATCCCGATTATATGTGTGACAATTCTGCATGGGGAGTTGCGCTCTGCAAAAGATTAGGCTCCCAAAACTTTAAACTACTCTATGATATTTATCACATGCAAATCAGCGAGGGAGATATCATCAGGACCATTCAAGAAAACCATCAATATTTTGGACACTATCACACTGCTGGAGTTCCAGGACGAAATGAGATTGATGAAACACAAGAACTCTTTTATCCTGCTATTATGAAAGCAATTTTTGAAACAGGATTCAAAGGGTTTGTTGCACAAGAATTTATCCCTAAGTATAAAGATGCTTTAAACTCACTTGAAAGCGCAGTAGTTCTTTGTGACATTTAATTACTTTTTTAAAACAAAAAATTTGGCTATATTAGATAAATAATTTTACTTTTGAAAAAAAATATCTTAAACAATGAAAAATCTTACTTACCTTATCATTGCTGTTTTTATGGCAACGATTGTGTCGAACGCACAAACCTCCGAAAACCCTTGGGCTGTTAGCGTTGGGGCAAATATAGTTGGTGTCCAAGATGACGCCGTTGATTCCGACACTGGTTTAGGAGTCCCACACTTAAGTCTTTCCCGTTACATTGCTGGAGGATTTTCAATTGGTGCACAGTTTGCTAAAAACTCTTTTGACATTAACAGCATCTCAAACGACTATTTATCAGTAGATGGTATAGTAAAATATAATATCACAGAAGGAAAATATGTTCCTTATCTATTTGCTGGATATGGACTTTCTAAATTTGGTTCAGATTCTAGCAAGGATGGAAACTTTCCGTCAACAGAAGCTGCAAGAACTATATTAGGAGGAGTAGGATTTAATTTTTACCTCTCTGACAATTGGGCACTTAACGCAAGCACCTCTTATCGTTCTGCAAATGAAGCACGTGCATACAATCACTTACAGCATGTAATTGGAGTAAGCTTTAACTTTGGAGCGCAGGATTCTGATAAAGATGGCGTTTCTGATAAAAAAGATGTTTGTCCAGAAATTCCTGGTTTGAAAGAATTCGAAGGATGTCCTGATACTGACGGTGATGGAATCCCTGACAATAAAGACGCTTGTCCAGAAGAAGCTGGAAGTGCCGAAATGAATGGTTGTCCAGATTCTGATGGAGATGGTGTTGCAGACAGCGAAGATGCTTGTCCAGACAAAGCTGGAAGCGCTGAAATGAATGGTTGCCCAGATTCTGACGGAGATGGTGTTGCTGATAATTTAGACAAATGTCCTGAGCAAGTAGGTGATGCAGCCAACAACGGTTGCCCATGGGATGATAGGGATGGAGATGGTGTTGCAGATAAAGATGATGCTTGTCCAGATGAAGCTGGTGAAGCTGCGAATAATGGTTGCCCAGCAGTTCCTCAAAAATTAATAGATTTCTTACAAGGAGATAATTCTAAAATTCTTTTTAAAGCAGATAGTTATGTTATTTCTAACGATGCTACCTCTAAATTGAATAGTTTGAAAGCTGTTTTAGAAGAGTATCCAGATGCTTCAATTATAATCGAAGGTCATGCTTCAGAGGATGGTAGTTTTGAATACAATCAGAAACTATCCGAAAAACGTGCCAATACTGTAAAAGATGCACTTATCGCTGCCGGAATAGAGGCAAACCGATTAGAAACTAAAGCATATGGTGAGACAAAACCAGTTGCTGACAATAACACTAAAGGCGGAAGAGCTGCTAATAGAAGAGTCGTATTTGACAGAAGAGTCGTAATTAAAATAGGGGAATAAGTTTCCTTTATCTTTTAATTAAAAAAAACTCCTAATTTAATTAGGAGTTTTTTTTTGCTTTAAATCTAATATTTTATTAATGTTTAAGCCTTAGAATAATGAATTTCACTACATGATTTAAGTTTTTCTGCTGCTTGTTCTGCAGTAATGTCTCGTTGCGGTGTCGCAAACATTTCATAACCTACCATAAATTTTTTAACTTCTGCTGAGCGCAGCAATGGAGGGTAAAAGGACATGTGAAAGTGCCAGAACTCATTTGACATACTATTGGTTGGAGCCTGGTGAATCCCTGCTGAATAAGGAAACGAAACACCAAAAAGATTATCGTACTTGATGGTTAGCGTTTTTATTATTGATCCGAAATCTTTTTTTTCAGCATTAGAAAGAGTCAGTAATGATTGATGTTGTTTTTTAGGAACAATCATCGATTCATAAGGCCAAACTGCCCAGTAGGGAATCAAAGCTACAAACGTTTCGTTTTCAACGATTATTCTTTCATTTTTCCTAAGCTCTAAATCGATATAATCTTTTAGTAAACCTCTGTTGTTTTTATTCCAATAGTCCTCTTGGTTCTTGTGTTTTTTTTGAACCTCTTGAGGAATTGAACGTTGTGCCCATATTTGCCCATGGGGGTGTGGATTGGAACAACCCATGATTTCACCTTTGTTTTCGAATATTTGCACATGATTGATTGCGTCCATTGCCCCCAATTCCTGATACTCTTTTTGCCAAAGATCAACTACACTTAAAATTTGATGATCTTCCATCAGAGGAAGGGTAAGCGAATGATCTGGAGCATAACAGATAACTTTGCATAATCCAGTTTCGGTTTCAGCTTCTAAAAGCCCATCTTTGGCGCTTTCAAATGGACCGTTGAGAATTGCAGCATAGTCATTTTTAAAGCTATAGGTTTCTTTGTAATCTGGATTTACTCCACCTCCTGCGCGTTCATTTCCTGGGCACAAATAGCATTTTGGATCATAGGAGATTGCTTCTTTGTGTTGCGGCTTTTCTTCCTTTCCCTGCCAAGGTCTTTTGGTTCTGTGCGGAGAAACCAAAATCCATTCCCCTGTTAAAATATTTTTTCTTCTGTGCGGCCTTTTGTTAAATTCAGAATTCATTAGTTTTCAATGGTTACCCCATCTGAAGTTGCTACCGTGATGGGGGTCAGTTTAATATGAAATCTATTTTGGTAGGCTTCTGAAATGGAACCAATAAAATCCTTTAATCCATCTTGATGAATTAAATTGATGGTACATCCTCCAAATCCTCCACCCATCATCCTTGCACCAATCACTTGGTCAAAGTCTTTTGAATAGTCTACCAAAAAGTCCAATTCATCACAACTCACATTGTATTTATTTGAAAGCCCTTCATGTGATTGGTACATCAACTCTCCAAAACGCTTTATCTGCCTTTTCTGAATCACTTCCGCAGCTTCTTTGGTTCTTGAGTTTTCCATAGAAACATAACTAGCTCTGTTTAAAACATCTACACTTAGTTTCTCCTTGTATTTCTCAATTATTGATAAAGGTATGTTTGCCAATTGTTTATACTCTGAATAATCTTTACTGATTATTTTTAAAGCCAATTCACATTCTGATCTTCGTGTGTTATAAGCACTCGTTGAGAGGTTGTGCGAGACATTGGTGTTAAGCAAAACGATTTGATAGGGAGAGAAATCCGCATCTATGATTTCATACGCTAAAGTTTCACAATTGAGTAGTATCAGCTTTTTTTCTTCACCCATCATCACTGCAAACTGATCCATTACACCGCATTTTGTTCCGACAAAGTTATGCTCTGCAACGCGGGCAATTTCGATCATTTCATAATTGCTGAGACCCAGGCCAAACAATTCGTTGAGTCCCTTAGCAATGCCGCATTCAAGCGCAGCAGATGAGCTTATGCCCGATCCAATGGGCAATTCGCTTTTAAACTCACAATCAAATCCCTGTAGCTTTCCTGGATGTAAATCTCTTATTCCCGCGACAACCCCTAGGACATAATTGCCCCAATGATTTTCTTTGGTTTGGAGCTCTTCATTAAGATTAAATTCAAAAGATCCCTTAGATTCTGAAGTAACAGTACAAATGGAATTTTGCTTTTTCCTAAATCTAAATTTTATTTTTAAATCAATTGCTGCAGGCAGTACATATCCTCCATTATAATCAATGTGTTCACCAATAAGATTTATTCTACCTGGCGCATGAACGATTATTTCTGGTGAATCTGTATTCAATTTATTACCAAAATAAGGTGTAGACCACGGTTAAAATAATTAATGTAGCAAATGCACCAATATTGAACAGCGGACTTGTTTTGAAAATCCCCTTATTTAATTCAATCGCCTTACTGTCATCTTTTCCTTTGTTTTCCATCCAACTAACTAATATGATGACTGCCATGGTCAATAGGGCTGTTAATCCCATCTGATCCATCCATGGGAGTTTAGGAAAAACAGCTTCCATTGCGGTACCATCAAACCATCCTTTTCCACCTGTTTTGAGATAAAGTGCAATAGGGATTGAAGTTAAAGCTCCCCAAATAGCTCCTTTGTTGGTTGTTTTTTTCCAAAATAGACCCAACATAAATACGGCCAGAATTCCGGGGCTAACGACTCCTGTATACTCTTGAATGAATTGAAAAGCTTGGTCTATTCCTCCTAAGAGGGGTGCCATTGTGGCTCCTATGACAAGTGCAACAGCGGCAGAAAGACGTCCAACTTTCACTGTTTGTTTGTCACTTGCATTTGGATTTATGAATTGTTTGTATATGTCCATGGTGAAAATCGTTGAGGTGGAATTTAACATCGAGGCCAAAGAAGAGACAATGGCTGCTGTTAATGCCGCAAAAGCAATTCCTTTAAACCCTGTGGGTAAAAATTGCATCAACCATGGATAAGCCTTATCAGCAGAACCTGCTGAGGGGATGTTGGCAGCGCCATTACTTCCTAGGCTTGCAAGAATCTCAGGGTCATTTACAATCACATAAGCTGCAATTCCAGGAATTACAACAATAAAAGGTATAATCAATTTTAATCCAGCGGCAAAAAGGATTCCTTTTTGAGACTCTTTTAGAGACTTCGCTGCGAGTGTTCTTTGGATGATGTATTGATTGAAACCCCAATAATATAGGTTGGCAACCCATAATCCTCCAACAAGCACTCCAATACCAGGAAGGTTATTGTATTCAGGATTACTTCTGTCAAGAATCATTTCAAAACGGTCGGGGGCAGCAGCATAGATTGCTTTTAATCCTTCAATCACCCCTTCGCCTTGTGAGACGGTGTCCAACGCAAGGTAAGTGGTGACAACCCCACCAAGTACGAGAAAAACAACTTGAATGATATCTGTCCAAGCCACTGCTGAAAGCCCTCCATACAAGGAATAAGCTGCAGCAAAAAGCGCCAAACCGATCACCGCATAAACCATATCAATTCCGATAATGGTTTCTAAGGCAAGTCCTCCTAAATACATCACGGAGGCAAGGTTTACAAATACATATAGCGCAATCCAAAAAACGGCTAAAATGGTTTTTAAGTTAGTGGAAAATCTTTTTTCAACAAATTCCGGAATTGTATAGAGTCCTTTTTCTATGAAAATGGGAAGAAAGTATTTTCCTACAATTAATAATGTTATTGCTGCCATCCATTCATAGGATGCAATTGCCAAACCAAGGGCAAATCCTGATCCGGACATGCCAATAAATTGTTCGGCAGAGATGTTAGCCGCAATTAGTGAGGCACCGATTGCCCACCATGGAAGCGACTTACTTGCGAGAAAATAATCTTCAGCGGTTTTGTCTTTCCCATCTTTATCCCTGGAAACCCATAGTCCCACGCCAAGAATAACGATTGCGTATACAACAAAAATTAAATAGTCTAAAAAGGCAAAACTTGTATTCATAGTTCAAAATTAAATAGTTATGATTTATTTCGTATTTTTTTTTCCCAATCCCAAGCAGATTTTATTCCTTGAGCTAGGCTTAGCGTTGCTTTCCACCCCAAAACATTGTTGGCTTTAGAAGTGTCAGCATAAGCTTCAACAATATCGCCATCTCTTCGAGCAGTAATTTCGTAATTTAGTTTTTCTCCAGAAACGCGTTCAAAGGTTTTAATTACTTCCAAAACACTACTTCCTTTTCCAGTTCCGAGGTTAAAGATCTCAAAACTCTCATTTTGTTTCTCTTCTTTCAATCGTTTTAATGCAACTACGTGCGCCTTGGCGAGGTCTACAACATGAATGTAATCTCGAATACAGGTTCCATCTAGTGTTGGATAATCATCTCCAAAAACATTTAGCTTATCATGTATTCCAGCAGCAGTTTGTGTAAGAAAAGGAATCAAGTTTTGAGGCGTACCGATCGGTAGCTCTCCAATTTCAAGAGATTCATGTGCGCCAATTGGGTTGAAATATCGCAATGCAACTACATTTAAATTGTCATTGGATTGGACCGTGTCCCAAAGTATTTCTTCTCCAATTTGCTTGGTGTTGCCATAAGGAGATTCTGCCTTCTTGATTGGCGCTTCTTCGGTTATGGGAAGTTGGTCTGCCTGACCGTAAACCGTGCAAGAGGAACTGAAAATAAATGAAAAGGATCGATTGATTTTTTCTGCTTCTTGAAGCAGGTTTATTAAAGGGACTAAGTTGTTTTCATAATATTCAAGAGGCTTTACTACGCTTTCTCCTACTGCCTTAGAGGCTGCAAAGTGTATCACGCCCGAAATGTCATTGTGTTTTAAAAAAAGTTCTTGAACTCCTTTTTTATCTTTTAAATCAAGCTTTTCAAAAAGCGGTCTTTTATTACTGATTTTATTTATCTGATCTAATACTGCTATTGAAGAATTTGAAAGGTCATCCAAGATTAAAACATCAAAACCTTCATCTAAAAGTTCAACAACAGTGTGGGAGCCGATAAATCCTAATCCGCCTGTGACTAATACTTTTTTATATTCTGAATTTTTAATTGGTTTTGATTTTATAAGAGTTCAAATTTAATGTTTTTTTTTAATCATAAAATATATATGAGGATAACTTAAAATCGATCTTAAATTAGATCATTTGAGGTGAGTACTCTTCATATTTCAAAATAATCTTGTTTAAGGATCAAATTGTAGATGTCTAATGGGTAGTTTCTTAAGTATATAAACCTATATTTGCGCGAATAAAAATAATAAGATGACACCGATTAAAAATATCGCCATTATTGCCCACGTAGATCATGGTAAAACAACTTTGGTTGATAAGATAATGCACCACTGCGAATTGTTCAGAGAAAATGAGCAAACTGGCGATTTGATATTAGACAATAATGATCTTGAGCGCGAGCGAGGAATAACTATTTTATCTAAAAATGTATCGGTTAATTATAAGGGTACAAAAATAAACATCATTGACACTCCCGGTCACGCTGACTTTGGAGGAGAGGTAGAGCGAGTGCTAAACATGGCTGATGCTGCAATCCTATTGGTTGATGCATTTGAAGGTCCAATGCCTCAAACTCGATTTGTGCTCCAGAAAGCATTAGATTTAAAGTTAAAGCCTTTGGTTGTAATCAACAAGGTAGATAAAGAAAACTGCAAGCCCGAAGAAGTTCACGAATCTGTTTTCGATTTGATGTTCGAATTAGGAGCGGAGGAGTGGCAGTTAGATTTTCCAACAGTATATGGATCTGCCAAGAACAACTGGATGAGTGATGATTGGAAAAATGAGACTACGAATGTTGAACCATTATTGGACATGGTTATCGAACATGTTCCAACGCCCAAGCTTGAAGAAGGAAATACACAAATGTTAATTACTTCCTTGGATTATTCCTCTTACACGGGACGAATTGCAATTGGAAGACTCTTCAGAGGGGAGTTAAAACCAAACATGAATATTAGTTTGGTGGACCGCAACGGAGTAATAACAAAATCTAAAATTAAGGAACTCAATATTTTTGACGGCTTAGGTCGTAAATCAGTAGAAAGTGTACAGCCAGGAGATATTTGTGCAGTAATAGGGCTCGAAAACTTCAATATTGGAGACACGATTGCTGATGCAATTGAGCCTGAGGCGCTTCCGACGATTGCGATCGACGAACCGACCATGAGTATGTTGTTTACGATTAACGACTCACCGTTTTTTGGTAAAGACGGGAAATTTGTAACCTCAAGACATATTAAAGATCGTTTGGCGAAAGAACTAGAAAAGAATCTCGCCATGAGATTGGGAACAACTGATTCGGCTGACAAGTTTATGGTCTTTGGAAGGGGAGTAATGCACTTGTCCGTTCTTATTGAGACCATGAGACGAGAAGGTTATGAGCTTCAAATTGGTCAACCGCAGGTTATTATAAAAGAAATTGACGGCAAAAAACATGAACCTATTGAGGAATTGACCATTGACTTACCAGACAATCTTTCTGGTAAAGCCATTGAAATGGTTTCTCTAAGAAAAGGTGAGATGTTAAGTCTCGTAAATAAAGGAGAGCGAATGATTTGCGAGTTTATTATTCCTTCCCGAGGAATAATTGGACTTCGAAATCAACTGATGACCGCATCAGCTGGTCAAGCAATCATGAATCACAGGTTTAAAGAGTTTCAGCCCTATAAAGGCGAAATTCCAGGCCGAACAAATGGTTCTTTGATCTCCATGGAAAAGGGAAGTGCAATTCCTTATTCCCTTGACAAATTGCAAGAGCGTGGAAAGTTTTTCGTAGGACCCAATGAAGAGGTCTACACAGGACAGGTGATCGGAGAAAACTCAAGAATGGACGACTTAGTGGTCAATGTGACCAAGACTAAAAAGCTTTCAAACGTTCGTGCTTCTGGAACGGATGATAAAGTAAGCTTGGCACCACCGATAAAATTCTCTTTGGAAGAGGCTTTGGAATACATCCAAGCGGATGAGTATGTAGAAGCAACACCAAATTTCTTGAGATTGAGAAAGGTTTACCTTGATGAAAACGAACGAAAAAGAAAATCATTCAAGTAAAATATTATTGGACTTATTTTTAGCATTAAAATCAAAATAAATTTTAAAAAAATACCCTTAACTGATTAGTTTCAGTTTAAGGGTTATTTTTTGCTTTTTTTAAAGGAGAGACCTACACCTCTTGTTAAAGTTATTTAAACAAATTTAATTGTATGGACTAAAATTGTTCGTCATTGGAGTGTGCTTTATTGCAATACGGTTTAATAAAAATCGATTTATTTGAAATTTATATCTTTAAGGAACTCAAAATAATATTAAAATGGAAGATTACCTTTTGTCGATTGATGCCGGAACAACCAGTTCAAGGGCAATTGTCTTTAATAGAAAAGGAAAATCCATAGGCATGTCGCAGCATGAGTTCACTCAGTTTTTCCCAAAGGAAGGGTGGGTAGAGCATGATCCGATAGAAATTTGGGAAACTCAATTAAAAGCGATTAGAGAAGTTTTTGAAACCGCTTCTATTGGTGCAAATCAAATCCATGCAATGGGGATCGCCAATCAAAGAGAAACAACTGTTATTTGGAATAGGAAAACTGGAATTCCGGTCTATAATGCCATCGTTTGGCAAGACAGAAGAACAGCCAGCATTTGTGAAAAACTCAATCAAAAGGGACTTTCCTCTTTTTTTTATGAAAAAACAGGGCTGGTTTTAGACGCTTACTTTTCCGGTACAAAAATTAAATGGATTCTGGACAGTAATCCAGAATTAAGAAAATTAGCAGAAGAAGGAGCGCTAGCATTTGGAACGATCGACAGCTGGCTCATTTGGAATTTAACGAAGGGCGAAGTTCATGTTACTGATGTGACGAATGCGAGTAGAACGTTACTTTTTAACATTCACACTCTAGAATGGGATAATGAACTGTTAGAGGCACTCGATGTTCCAAGATCCTTGTTGCCCAAAGTTTCTTCTTGTTCAGAAGTTGTGGGAATGACTTCCTCCGAATTTTTTGGAAAAGAAATTCCAATAAGCGGTATTGCAGGAGACCAGCAAGCCGCATTGTTTGGTCAAATGTGTATTCTTCCTGGCGATGTTAAAAATACCTACGGAACTGGTTGTTTTTGTATTATGAATACTGGAGAAAAAGCAGTAATCTCCCAAAACAAAATGTTAACGACCATTGGTTACCAGATAAATGGTAAAACAACCTATGCGCTAGAAGGCAGTATTTTTATTGCTGGAGCCTTGGTTCAATGGTTAAGAGATCAAATGGGAATCATAGCTGAAGCTGCTGAAATTGAATCTTTGGCAGCAACGGTTAAAGACAATGGAGGAGTGACTTTTATTCCTGCATTAACAGGTTTGGGTGCGCCATATTGGAATCCAAATGCAACTGGTGCAATCTTTGGGATCACGCGTGGAACTGAGAAAGGACATATTGCCCGAGCAGCACTAGAGGCGATCGCAATGCGAACGCGCGAGATCATTATCGAAATGCAGAAAGATGCAAAAACTAAATTTTCGAATCTAAAGGTTGATGGAGGGGCAAGCAACAATGACCTTTTGATGCAAATACAAGCTGATTTACTTCAAGCAAATGTTATCCGGCCAAAAACAACGGAGACAACAGCTTTAGGGGCTGCTTTTTTTGCGGGTTTGGCTACAGGCTATTGGGCCTCCATAGAAAGTTTGGCTGAAATATGGGAAATTGACAGAAAGTTCACCCCTGAAAATAGCTCACAAAATGAAGAGAACATCTCCAATTGGGAGAAAAGGATTGGTTCAGTTTTAAACAATTCCTAATCAGATGAATCGAAAAAAAAATATTGAGTTTTTGGCAGAAACTCCCGAATATGATTTCCTCATCATTGGAGGTGGAGCTTCGGGCCTTGGAATCGCCTTGGATGCTGCTAACAGAGGTTATAAGACTTTATTGTTAGAAAAAAACGACTTTGCAAAAGGAACTTCCTCGCGAAGCACCAAGTTGGTTCATGGGGGAGTGCGTTATCTCCAAAATGGGGATATTTCCCTAGTAATTGAGGCTTTACGTGAAAGGGGAATTATGAGAAAAAACGCGCCTCATCTTGTCAGGGATTTAAGTTTTGTCATCCCTTCTTATGATTGGTGGAACAGTCCTTTTTATGGATTGGGTTTGAAAATCTACGATATGATGGCTGGCAATCTGGGATTGGGTCCTTCGACCATTCTCAATAAAGAAGAAACAATAAATTTGATTCCAAACGTAAAAAAAGACGGATTATGGGGAGGTGTCATTTATCACGATGGTCAGTTTGATGATGCCCGGATGGCTATTAGTATTGCTTTAACAGCAGATAGAGAAGGGGCTAACTTGATTAATTATTTCTCAGTGGAGGGATTAATTAAAGAAAACAACCTAATTACTGGAGTCAAATGTAAAGATCAATTAACGGGAATAGATTACGAAATCAAAGCCAAAAGTATCATAAATGCTACCGGTGTTTTCTCAGATGAAATCATCAAAAAAGATGACCCTCAAGCAAAAGCAATGATACGACCCTCTCAAGGAATTCATTTGGTTCTCGACAAGAAATTCTTAGATGGCCCACATGCCATTCTTGTTCCGCATACAACTGATGGAAGGGTTTTGTTTGCCGTTCCATGGAATGGATATGTTTTGTTAGGCACAACAGATACGCTGATTGATGAGACTTTAGAAGAGCCAATACCCTTAGATAAAGAGGTTGATTTTATTTTAAAAAATGCAGGGACCTACATGACGAAAAAGCCATCTCGAGGCGATGTGAAAAGCGTTTTTGCAGGTTTAAGACCTTTGGCAGCTTCAGAAGACAATAAGGAAAGTACCAAGGAGGTGTCACGACACCACAAAGTCATTGTCAGTAAAAGTGGTTTGATCAGTGTGCTTGGCGGTAAATGGACGACCTATCGTAAAATTGCAGAAGACACCACCAACGTAGCTTGCAGCGTCGATGGTTTGCCAGAACGACAATGTAATACTCAAAATCTAAACATTTCAGGATATGATCCCAATACCGATTGGAATGACCCTTTACATGTTTATGGATCGGATTCCCAAAAGGTAAAAGCATTCGGGTCAGAAGAAAAAAACAGCTCCTTGTCAGAGAAAGTTTATATCACAGAAAATCAAATTTGTTGGTCAATTGAAAAAGAAATGGCCATTACTTTAGAAGATGTCTTGGCAAGAAGAACAAGGTGTTTGTTTTTAGATTCAGCAGAGACCGAAAAAATAGCTCCCAAAGTGGCTGAAATAATGAGATCCTTTCTAAAGGAGGACGACAACTGGTCAGCGCGTCAATTATTACAATTCAATAAAATCATTAAAAACTATCAATTATGTTAATGCATCCTTTTATTGCTGAATTTATTGGTACAGCTATTTTAATTCTTCTGGGAGCAGGCGTAGTTGCCAATGTCAGTTTGAGGAAAACTTATGCTGAGAACCAATCCCCTTTGGTCTTAATAACGAGTGCCTGGGGTTTTGCTGTTTTTGTTGCAGTTTATATCACTTCTAAATCTAGCGGTGCTCACCTCAACCCTGCCGTTTCGATAGGGCTTGCTGTGGTAGGGAAATTTTCTTGGTCATTGGTGCCTGGTTATTTTATAAGTCAAACAGCGGGCGCCATGTTCGGAAGTTGGTTGTGTTATCTGACCTATTTAGACCATTACAAAGCAACAGAAGATGAAAACACTGTTCGTGGAACTTTTTGCACGGCACCAGCCATAAGGAATTTTAAAAACAATTTTTTAACTGAGCTTATTGGAACTTTTATGCTTGTGTTTGGGGTGTTGTTTATCGTGGGGCCGAATATCGAAATCAGTGGAAGTGAAATTCAAAATTTTGGACTGGGTTCCTTGGATGCCCTTCCCGTAGGGATTTTGGTTTGGGTAATTGGAATGGCTTTAGGTGGAGCTACAGGTTATGCTATTAATCCCGCACGGGACTTAGGACCGCGATTGATGTATCAATTGCTTCCGAGAAAAAACAAAAAAGCAGATTGGAGCTACAGTTGGATTCCTGTATTGGGTCCGATAACAGGGTCAGTTCTAGCTGGGATGGCCTTTTTGGCGTTAGAAGCGATTGCTTAATCAACAAATAATTATTTTATGAATTATTCGAAACAAATAGACTTAATCAGTTTATAAGTTTTAAATTTACACGCGTTGTTCACGCAGCGTTAATACCTTAAAGGGTTGGTGATGTATGGTTGCATTTCCGCCCTTTTTGCTTTTTAATACGGCCCTCTCTAGGTAGTTACCACTTTCACATTTGACTTTCTACATAATTTTTAGGTTTAATTATGAATTGGCGATTGTTTTAGTCATTTGATAATAATCTGAAAAAACAACAAATTAACCGATTGAATTCTCAAGTTAATTTAAACACCAATTGCTTAATTGATCTTTAATCGTTGATTGACCCTTAATTTAATTTGGTAAAGCTTACTTGAAGTCATATATTACAGATGAAGATATTTTACATGACAAACTATTAAAATTATAGTGGGAGCTGAGCCAAACTTTGGGTTTGGTTGAAAACAAGAAGATCGACTTAAGTAGGTGTTATACTAATTGAATTTTACATAAATTTAGAAACAAAATAAAATAAAACGGTTTTTTAATAAGAGTTTCACCGTTGTCAATAGAAGAATAAAAAATGAAAACAGTAAGATTCGTATTATTGCTTTTTGCATTAAATGGTATTGAAGCACAAGAACGGAATGTCTCAGGAAATACTGATGATCTCGTAGATTTTGTAAATCCTTTGGTAGGAACAGATTCGGCTTTTGAGCTTTCCAATGGAAATACCTACCCAGCTATCGCCACCCCGTGGGGAATGAATTTTTGGACGCCTCAAACAGGCGAAATGGGAAATGGTTGGTGCTATTCTTACGATGCCAATAAAATCAGAGGATTTAAACAAACGCATCAGCCAAGTCCTTGGATTAATGATTATGCTGCATTTTCTCTGTTTCCTGAAACGGGTGAGCTTAAAGTCAATGAAGACCAACGTGCTTCATGGTTTTCTCACAAAGCTGAAACTAGTAAACCGCATTACTATAAGGTATATTTAGCCGACTATGATGTCACTACTGAAATAACTCCAACAGAACGGGGTGCGCAGTTTCAATTTACATTTCCCAAAACGGAAAATGCTCATGTTCTAGTTGATGGGTTTTTCAAAGGATCAATGGTCAAAGTCTTTCCTAAAGAAAGAAAAATAGTTGGCTATTGCCGGAATAATAGTGGCGGAGTACCCGATAATTTCCACAATTACTTTGTGATTTATTTTGATAAAGATTTTGATGAAATACAGACATGGAAAACCAGCGAAAACAAGAAGGCAGATAACGGAAATTTAACTCAGTCATTAAGTGCTGAAGGTTACCATGTTGGAGCAGTCTTGAGTTTTAAAACAAAAGACAACGAAAAAGTGACGGCAAAAGTGGCGTCATCGTTTATCAATTTGGAGCAGGCAGAACTTAATCTAAAAAGGGAAATTGGGAATGATACTTTCGAGCAAACTAAAAATAAGGCTGCAGCACTTTGGAATAATGAGCTTGGCAGAATAGAAATTGAAGGAGGGAGTGTTGAGCAATTTAGAACATTTTACACCGCACTCTATCGCGTCTTGTTATTTCCAAGGAAATTTTATGAGTTAGATGCCAATGATGATATTGTTCATTATAGCCCTTATAATGGTAAGATTCTTCCAGGGTATATGTTTACTGACAATGGATTTTGGGACACCTTTAGGGCTGTATTTCCTTTTTTCACCATCATGTATCCTGATTTCTTGAGTCAGGTGATGCAAGGCTTGGTTAATACCTATAAAGAAAGTGGTTGGCTGCCAGAATGGGCAAGTCCCGGGCACAGAGACTGTATGGTGGGGTCAAATTCTGCAGTGAACATTGCAGATGCCTATTTAAGAGGAATCAGAGGATATGATATAGACATCCTTTATGAAGCAATCCTGAAAAACACCGAAAGTAAGGGACCCGTGAATTCTGTGGGACGTTTTGGAGCGGAATATTATAATGTTTTGGGATATGTTCCATACAATGTTGGGGTAAATGAAAACGCTGCACGTACTTTAGAATATGCTTTTGCAGATTGGAGCATTGCTGAGCTTTCAAAAGCTTTGGATAAACCAAAAGAAGAGGTTGATCTGTTTAGAGAGAGAAGTATGAATTATAAATTACTATTTGATCCCGAAATTGGATTTATGAGGGGGAAGAATGAAAATGGCACTTGGGCAAATACTTTTACTCCCGATAAATGGGGTGATGCCTTTACTGAAGGTTCTTCCTGGCACTGGACTTGGTGTGTGTTTCACGACCCAATTGGTTTGGCAGAATCCTTTGGAGGTATAGATAAAATGCGTAATCGTTTAGATGAGGTTTTTACTGCGGAACCCACTTTTAATGATTCCTATTACGGTCAACAAATACACGAGATAACTGAAATGCTTGTGGGGAATATGGGGCAATATGCTCACGGAAATCAACCCATTCAGCATGCTATATATTTATATAACTGGCTCGGGCAACCGTGGAAATCTCAAATGCGAGCTAGAGATATTATGGACAAACTATACTCTTCTGCACCCGATGGACTCTGTGGTGATGAAGACAATGGTCAAACCTCTGCTTGGTATGTTTTTTCTGCCATGGGTTTTTATCCAGTAACTCCAGGAACTGGTCAATATGCGATGGGAAGCCCTTTATTTAAAAACATCAAATTACACCTTCAAAATGGAAATACTTTTGAAATGAAAGCAGCCAATAATTCAAAGGAAAACATCTATATCGACGCGATCCTTAAAAACAAAACTGCTCACAAGAAGAATTACATTACTTATGACGAAATCATGAATGGATCTGTTTTTTCAGTAGAGATGAGTCCAAATCCAAATATTACATTGGGTACTGAAAAGTCTTCAAGACCTTATTCGATGACTCAGGAATAAAAAGATATCATAGCATCAATATGATTAAGTAATTATGATTCAATAACAGGCAATCATCCTGACTAAGTTCAGGTATTTCTAGCCTCTTAAGAAAGTCAAGCAAACGTTTATTGACGGGTGTCCCATAGCCTTTTGGAACTTGGGTATACTTCCGTTCTTTTAAATATTTCTATCGTTACTGAGTGATAAAAGAATTGATGATTGTTTATACCGACATTGGGGTTAAGCCTATTAATGCGCCTTACAATATACTTTACCAAGAAGGAAACAAACTACTGATGAAGTGTCTAAAGACTTGCCATTTTTTTTATTAGATTAAATTATTTTAATGTGTGCATTAAATCTATATTTAGGTCCTATATATATTTAAACACTATTATGAAAAAATTATTAATTATTTTTGGACTATTAACCATCTTCTCCTCTTGTTCTAAAGATGATAACGATGCTTCTACAACTTTTTAATTTGATTCTTCAGCTCTAGAAGTTACAGGCGATTTATCAGAACAAAGTGTTGAGCAAGCTAAAAAAATCATTTATGGGAAATGGGATTTTCAACCTACTTCCACAGGAAGAAGTATTTGTGAACTTGTGTCTATAGAGTTTTCAAATCAGAATTTTTTTATGACATTAGACATTGGAGATAGAAGTGTTTTTGCTGGGAGATTTACTTTAGGTGAAGATGCTTCTGGCAAAGTAGAAAAAGTAGAGCTTAAATACATTTTTGATGACAACTCTGAAATAGTAATTGCAGTTTTAACAAACCTGGTAGTGACTAAGACAGGTGACGATTTAAATGCGACCTTTGATATTGCATTTGCTTTCCCAATTAATTCAGAGGTTCAAGAGGGTGCCTGTAATGATGCATTGTCAGGGAATATAGAGGCAAAGAAAGCGGAACCTATGACTGAATCTATGAATTCGTCCGCAGATACTAATCACGCAAAGTTTATTGGGACTTGGGAAATAGCTAGCGTAGATCTTACTGAAAATGGTGTAAAATATGGGATGGAAAGTTTTCTTAATGAAGCCTGTAAAGATGAAGAAACAGATGGAATGATAGAAGGTTGTATTCCTCCTGTAAAATGGATTGTTGACATTACCCCATATGGCACATATAACTCCTTATATATTAATGCAAATGGAGGTATTATGGATGCTAGAGCAGGGACCTGGGAATGGAAGGATTCCTCTCAAAAAGTATTCTTAACGACTGAAGATGATGATGGAAGCTATTATGATGATGAGATAGACTACAACACAATTACCTCTATTTCAGCTTCAGAAATGATCGTCGAAATCGATGGAGGATCTTTTACGCTTAAAAAAATTTAATAATAGAGTTTAATTTTCTATAAAAGCAGTAAGTAATACTTTTTACTTATTCTAACCCCCTCATCCAACTAGGGGGTTTTGTTTTTAATTGTATTAACAAAGAACAAATCCATACAATTTGATTAAAAAAAAATGAACCCTCTGTTAGTCCAGAGGGTTTTTTATTCAAAAAAATTAAAATTATTGATATCGGTGAGAGTAAAAATAGCCTGTTTTGTAAGAGATCAGGAAATAAAAAGGGGCTCACATTACGTGACCCCCTTTGTTTACTTGTGACCTCGAGAGGACTCAAACCTCTAACCTCTTGAGCCGTAATCAAGTGCACTATTCAATTATGCTACGAGGCCCTTTTTTGTTTTTTATTAGGATTTGTAAAAATCATAATCCATTTTTATAACACAAACCAAACGGTATAAATTTTGATTTACAAATATAGATTAATTATAACTTTATACAATGGATATTCTCTCTGTTTTGTAGTCAATTCAAATAAAGGTTAAGTAAAAAAAAAATAGAGTTAAATCTCATTTTATGTATCTTATCCTTTACAAATAGACCAAGGTTTAAATCTTAAATGTGTTAAATATTTTAATTCGAAGTCCTATATTTGAACAAATTTAATTAATGGCTTTTATAGCAGTAGCAATTGGTATTTTTTTATTGATAAAGGGAGGGGATTGGCTGATGCATGCAGCAGTTGCACTATCATTAAGATTTTCTATTCCAAAAATTGTCATAGGAATGACCGTTGTCTCTTTTGCTACTTCCGCTCCTGAGTTGATCGTTAGTATTCAGTCGGCTTTAAGTGGGCATCCAGATCTTGCATTGGGAAATGTAGTAGGGTCTAACATTGCCAATTTAGGACTAGTACTTGCAGTTATCTTATTGATATGTCCCATTGAAGTTCCCCAAAGTTTTTACAAAACGGACTGGCCAATGATGATACTTTCCACGGTTTTATTCTATTTTTTCATTGCCTTTGACAAGGAATTGAATGAAACAGAAGGAGCATTTATGTTTTTCTTACTTGTACTGTTTATAGTTTATCTCATTAAGTTTAAGAAAAACGATCCCGATGAAGTTGTACTGGAAGTTGAAGAATTACTTCCCGTCTCAAAAACCTCTATGTACCTCATTGCGGGTGGATTTAGTCTCTGGTTGGGTTCTGAAGTTTTAATTAAAGGAGCTGTCTTTTTAGCGCAGGACTTTGGAGTAACCGAGAGGATCATAAGCGTTACTATTGTTTCATTGGGAACCAGTATTCCAGAATTGTCTGCGTCAATAATTGCAGTAATCAATAAAGAAAAGGCGATCTCCTTAGGGAATCTTATCGGCTCGAATATTTTCAATCTTCTTGCCGTGATGGGGATAACCTCAATGGTGCAACCTGTTATGGTTCAAGACACCGGTCTGTTAGATAATGATATTTGGTGGATGATCGGCATTTCAGTTCTTGTTCTACCATTGGTGCTTATTCCTGAAAAACTTAAGCTAGGAAGGAAAGAGGGTCTGATTTTATTGATTCTTTACGCTATTTTTCTTATACCATTATTCTTATAAAAAAAAACATCCCATCGATGAGATAGGATGTTTCTGTGTCAAATTTAATTCCACATAGAATCAAATATAGTCAAGTGTTATTATACCTTTGCGGATTTGACAGTCTTAATAATTCTTCCTGCAATTTTATATGGATCTCCGTTAGAAGAAGGTCTTCTGTCTTCCAACCAACCTTTCCATCCATTTTGAACAGTCAAGATAGGAACTCTGATCGAAGCACCTCTATCAGACACACCAAAACTAAATTCGTTTATTGATTGTGTCTCATGAGCACCAGTCAAACGTTGGTCGTTATAAGCGCCATAAACCTCTATATGTTCTTTAACTAGAGGTCTAAAGGCCTCACAAATCTTCTCGTAAGTCTCCTTAGAACCACAAGTTCTTAAAGTCTCATTAGAGAAATTGGCGTGCATACCTGAACCATTCCAGTCAGTATCTCCAAGAGGTTTTGGATGCCAGTTGATGGCCAATCCGTATTTTTCACCAAGACGCTCTAATAAGTATCTTGAAACCCAAATTTCATCTCCAGCTTGTTTTGCACCCATCGCAAAACACTGATATTCCCATTGACCAGCAGCAACTTCTGCATTTACACCTTCAACGTTAATACCTGCTTCCAGGCAATGTTCAAGATGTTCTTCGACCATTTCTCTTCCAAAAGCATTTTTAGCGCCTGCAGAGCAATAGAACTGTCCCTGAGGTGTTTGATCTTTTGGAAAACCAAGCGGTAAATTTGTTTCAGGATCCCAAAGGAAATATTCTTGCTCGAAACCGAACCAAAAATCATTGTCATCATCATCAATACCAGCTCTTCCATTCGAAACATGAGGAGTACTATCTGCGTTTAGAACTTCAGTCATTACCAAAAACCCATCCTTACGATCTGGATCTGTGTAGATAGCCACAGGCTTGAGAAGACAGTCAGAGGCTCCACCTTCTGCTTGTCGCGTAGATGATCCATCAAATGACCAAATTGGGCAGTCTTCAAGCTTTCCGCTAAAATTATTAACTATTTTTGTTTTACTTCTTAAACTGGCAGTTGGTTGATACCCATCTAACCATATGTACTCTAATTTAGACTTACTCATGATAAAATATAATTTTTTGTTTAAACGTAAGTAAAAATAAAATTTCTTCTGAATAAGAATCTTCTTCTTTTCCCAAATTGTAAATTACACCCAACCTTTTTATCAACACATCTATTTTAACAAATATAAATTATCATATTCTCATTAAAGCAAGTGTTTAACTGAGTATTTATCAATAACTATTCACGGGTTTATTTGAATAATCATGTTTTTTTTGAAAGTAATCGTTTTTTTTGATATCTAGTTAATAATTCTATTGTCTAATAAATTCATTTCTATTGATTAATGTTAATTTTGAACTTTAATATATTCTATGATTGAAGATCGATATCGTCTCAGAGGTGTCTCCTCCCAAAAGGAAGACGTTCATAAAGCAATTAAAAACATTGACAAAGGGCTTTTCCCTAAAGCATTTTGCAAAATTGTACCAGATCATCTTACCAGTAGTGAAGATCATTGTCTGGTCATGCATGCCGACGGCGCTGGCACCAAGTCCTCTTTGGCCTATGCCTACTGGAAAGAGACCGGTGACCTGTCTGTATGGAAAGGCATTGCGCAAGATGCGTTGATCATGAATATTGATGATTTACTCTGCGTTGGTGCTATAGATAATATCATGTTGTCTTCTACCATAGGACGAAATAAAAACAGAATCCCTGCCGAAGTCTTATCGGCAATTATCAATGGTAGCGAAGAATTATTGGCTGAATTATCATCTTTTGGGGTTACTATTCACAGCACAGGTGGAGAAACCGCTGATGTGGGTGATTTGGTTCAAACCATTATTGTAGATTCCACCGTAACGGCAAGAATGAAACGCAGTGAAGTGATCAACAATGCGAACATCAAACCCGGAGATGTCATCGTTGGTTTGTCTTCATATGGAAAAGCAACTTATGAAAAGCAATACAATGGAGGCATGGGGAGTAATGGACTTACCTCGGCAAGACATGATGTTTTTAATAAGAAATTAAAAGAAAAATATCCAGAGACCTTTGATGCTACTGTTCCGGCTGAATTGGTTTATTCAGGAACAAAAAACCTTACAGATCCATCAAACAATACTCCTTTGGATGTTGGGAAGCTCGTGCTTTCCCCCACACGAACTTATGCACCCATTATTAAAAAAATATTTGAAACAATAGATCGATCTTCCATTCATGGAATGGTTCATTGTAGTGGAGGTGCACAAACCAAAATCCTTCACTTTATCGATGAACTTCATGTCATAAAGGACAATTTGTTTCCAGTTCCTCCACTATTTGAATTGATTCAAAAAGAGTCAGGAACTTCATGGAAAGAGATGTATGAAGTTTTCAATATGGGTCACCGAATGGAGCTTTATGTTCCCGCGGAAAATGCTGAAAAAATTATTGAAATTTCAACTGCTTTTGATGTAGACGCTCAGATAATAGGGAGGGTAGCGGCTTCTTCTAAAAAAGCGCTTACGATCAAAACCGAAATGGGTACATTCGAATACTAAAATCAAATTCTCTAAAAGAAGTATCTTTATTGTAATTCCTTAATTTATTAATATGAAAATCATATATGTATTTTTATTTCTTTTAAGTTTCTCATTAACAGCACAAAACTGGGAAACCGATTGGAAGGTTGCAACTCAAAAATCAAAAAAGAATAACCAAAAATTAATTCTTGTTTTTTCTGGCTCTGATTGGTGCATTCCATGCATTAAATTAGAAAAAGAAATTTGGGAAGCGGAAAGCTTTAAGGCTTATGCTCTTGAAAATTATGTCTTGTTAAGAGCGGACTTCCCCAAACGCAAGAAAAACGCTTTATCAAAAGAAAAACAGACACATAATGATAAACTGGCTGAAAGGTTCAATGCTGCCGGATACTTTCCATTGGTAGTTGTTATTTCTCCTGAAGAGAAAGTTTTGGGACAGTTGGGATATGAAAAAAGTACTCCAGAAAAATACATAGAATTGATTAATGCTTTTTAAAATGAGTAGTAGATATCTTTTCTTTTCTCTTTGTGTATTTTTTTGCAGCTCAGTTGTTTTTGCTCAAAAAACCTATACTGAAAAGTTTTCAAAAATGGGCTCTTCTTTTGAGGTCATCGTAGTTGCTAAAAATAAAGAAGTTGCTGATGGCTTCATTTTGATGGCAAAAAATGAAATCAGTAGAATTGAAAATTTAATTTCCTCATGGGATTCAAATTCCGAGACGTCAAAGATCAACCAAAATGCAGGGGTGAAACCTGTTAAAGTCTCAAAGGAGTTGTGGGATTTAATAGAACGTTCACAAAAACTTTCCCAACTGACTTCTGGCGCATTTGACATTAGTTATGCAGCAGTGGACAAAATATGGACCTTCGATGGGGGCGACTCTGAACTCCCTGCCGAAGCAGTTTTAAAGCGATCCGTTGCTAAAATAGGATATAAAAAAATAAGATTAAACCAAAAGGATCAAACTGTTTTTCTATCCCAAGCAGGGATGAAAATAGGCTTTGGCGCCATTGGCAAGGGATATGCCGCTGACCGAGCAAAGGAAATATTGGTAGCTGCTGGTGCAAGTGGCGGAATCATAAATGCATCGGGTGACATGAACACTTGGGGGAAACAAGCCGACGGATCTGACTGGAATGTTGCAATTGTTAATCCATTGAATTCTAAAAAAGTATTTTCTTGGTTTTCAATTGAGCAGCAAGCAGTAGTAACATCTGGGGATTATGAGCGATTTACGACAATAGCAGGAGAGCGCTATAGTCACATAATCGATCCCAGAACAGGCATGCCTGCCAAAGGAATCTTAAGTTGTACTATATTTGCACCCAAAGCAGAGTTGGCAGATGCTTTGGCAACAGCCACTTTTGTGATGGGAACGACAGCAGGAATTTTTCTGATTAATCAATTACCGAAGGTCGAGGCAATAATAATTGATGCTATGGGCAGAACCCATACTTCTAAAAATATTAAAATTAAAGATGATTAAACAGCTTTTCCTTTTATTGACGTTACTTTTTCTAGTTCAGGGATGTGTTGCTGTAAAGGAATACAATAAGATTTATATTAACGATACCGACATGCAACTTGCATCGCCTGGAATGGAAAGGTTTGAAACCAATTTTCAGATTTACCGAGAAACAGCTGCAGGAGCTAATGGTGGTAAAACAGGAGGCGGTTGTGGGTGTAATTAATAAAGTTTTATTGACTTTTTGCTTGGGTTTTCTCTTTGTGGCGAAGGCACAAGTGAAAGATGCAGACAGTCTTTTGACCTACAGAAAGAAAGTATTGGAAACTGTCGAGATTGATTTTTTGACCAGTTATTATGATCAATCAGGCTCGCATGCCGCAGTAACGGGTGGAATTGGTAATGAAGATTTACAAGATTTCTCTCCGACCATCGTAGTTAGATATCCACTCAATCAAGATGATGTATTGACAGCAGACATTGGGATTTCTGCCTATACCTCTGCAAGTTCTAGCAATGGAAACCCTTTTAATAAGTCTGGCGCATCAGAAGGTGGAAATTCTGGAGGTTCTCCTTGGGTCGCTTCAACTGGAGCCTCGAGTGAAGACATTTTAACTTCAATTAATTTCTCCTATGCGCACGCTGCTGAGGATAGAAATAAATACTGGTCAGTGAACCTTGGGACTTCATTCGAGTACGACTACGAATCCATTGGAGGTGGGGCAAGCTACACCAAACTGTGGAATGAAAAAAACACAGAACTTAGCTTTAAAGGACAAGTTTTTCTTGACAAATGGAAACCCATTATTCCCACTGAAGTTCATGAGTATAACTTGTATGGCTCTAATTTTCAGACAAATGTAAAAAGTTATTTTTATGGAGTCAGTGTGATTGATAAAGAGGGAATTAGTACTGGCAATTATATGCCTTCAAAATTTAAAGATTTCACATCGGTCAACAGAAACTCCTATTCTGGTTCAATTAGTTTTTCTCAAATACTGAGTAATCGTCTTCAGTTTTCTGTTTTTTTAGATTACGTGATCCAAGAGGGCCTGTTGTCCAATCCTTTACAAAGGGTCTATTTTAATGATGTTGAAAATTACTATATCGGAAATAAGAATGCAATAGCAAATTACACTTCATCACAGAACACTAGTGTGTTTCATTTGGCAGACGACATTGAAAGGTTGCCATCTCAACGAATTAAAACACCATTAGGGTTGCGCGTGAATTATTACATCAACGAAGTTTTTGTCTTAAGATCTTATTATCGATACTATACCGATAACTGGGGAGTGCGTTCCAATACCTTTCAATTTGAATTGCCCATACGATTTAACATGAAGTGGAAACTGACGCCGATTTATCGCTTTTACGATCAAACGGCTGTAGACTATTTTGCTCCCTATGATCAACACAACTCCTCTTCGTCCTATTATACCTCAGACTATGACTTATCGGCGTTTTCGAGTAACCAACTTGGAGCTTCCCTTACTTACACTGATATTTTTTCAAGCCTGAAGGTCTTTGATTTTGGATTAAAAACCGTTAGCTTACGTTTTCAAAATTATAAACGCAGTGACGGTCTGTCAGCTTTCATCATTACGGGTGGATTAAGTTTTGTTTTAGACTAATCAACACTAAATATTGCGAAAAATCAGTAATTTTGTTAACTACACAATTAATCTATGATTGACAAACTACAAATCATTCAACAACGTTACGACGAGGTCTCTGATTTAATTATACAACCCGATATTATTTCTGATCAAAAACGCTATGTTTTACTCAGTAAGGAATACAAGGATCTTAGCAAAATTGTTGCTAAATCTGAAATATATAAGTCCCTACTTTCCAATATAGAAGAAGCTGAGGAAATGATGAGCGAAGAGTCTGATCCTGAGATGATAGAAATGGCAAAACTTCAGATGGAAGAGGCAAAAGAGCAGCTACCTTCAATTGAAGAAGAAATCAAATTTCTATTAATTCCCAAAGATCCCGAAGACAGCAAGAATGTTGTTGTTGAGGTTCGCGCAGGAACAGGAGGAGATGAAGCTAGTATTTTTGCGGGGGATCTTTATCGAATGTATACTAAATATTGTCAAGACAACGGATGGTCTGTCAGTCTTGTGGATTCGAACGAAGGAACAGCAGGAGGGTTTAAAGAAGTTATTTTTGAAGTCTCGGGTAATGATGTTTATGGCACTATGAAATACGAGTCAGGAGTGCACCGGGTCCAGAGAGTTCCTCAAACAGAAACCCAAGGAAGGGTTCATACTTCAGCAGCAACCGTGATGGTGCTTCCAGAAGCGGAGGAGTTTGATGTAGAAGTTAATATGAATGATGTAAGAGTAGATTATTTCTGTTCTTCAGGGCCAGGAGGTCAGTCCGTAAATACCACTTATTCGGCAGTGCGATTGACGCACGAGCCTACGGGTATTGTCGCTCAGTGTCAAGATCAAAAATCTCAACATAAAAATAAAGATAAAGCCCTAAAAGTACTTCGGTCCCGACTTTATGAATTGGAGTTAAGTAAAAAATTAGAGTTGGATTCAGAAAAAAGAAATACACTTGTTTCTTCAGGAGACCGTTCTGCAAAAATAAGAACATATAATTATCCTCAAGGAAGGGTAACAGATCATCGCATTGGACTCACACTGTATGATCTTCAAAATATCATTAATGGGGACATACAGAAGCTGATCGATGAACTTAAGCTTTATCAGAACACTCAGCAGCTCAAAAATGCAGGGGAAGTGATATGACAATAGCAAAATTGTTTGAGGAAATAAAGAGAAAGAAATCATTCTTGTGCGTGGGATTGGATGTTGATTTGGATCGCATTCCTGAAAGTTTAAAAAACAATCAAGACCCAATATTTGATTTTTGTAAATCCATAATTGACGCAACTGCTCATTATTGTGTTGCCTATAAACCTAATATTGCTTTTTTTGAAGCCTATGGAGTTAAGGGCTGGCAGGCACTCGAAAAAACAATCAACTACTTAAACGAAAACTACCCCGAGCAGTTTACTATTGCGGATGCAAAAAGAGCTGATATAGGGAATACAGCAAAGCGATATGCCAAAGCGTATTTTGAACATTTCAACTTTGATTCAATCACTGTAGCCCCCTACATGGGAAGAGATTCGGTTGAACCGTTTATGGAATATGAAGAAAAATATACCATCTTACTTGCATTGACCTCAAATCGAGGCGCTTCGGATTTTCAATTAAATTCGAACGGTGATAAATTATTGTATGAGCAAGTCATTGACACTTCCAAACAATGGAATAATTTCGAGCAATTGATGTATGTGGTGGGCGCAACAAAAGCCACTGCTTTGTCTCAAATCAGAAAATCAATACCGAATAATTTTCTTTTGGTTCCAGGAGTAGGAGCGCAGGGGGGAAGCCTTGCGGAAGTTGCCCAGCATGGTATGAATGATCAATGTGGACTTTTGGTTAACTCTTCAAGAGGAATTTTATATGCTTCTTCTGGCGAAAACTATTCAGAATCAGCAGCAAAAGTAGCAAAAGAATTACAGCAAGAAATGAGTATCTTGTTGCGTAAAAACGGACTGGTCTAATGTTGAATCATAGCGTCTATAAATGTCAAGAATCAAATGCCCCCTGGATAACTTTTGTTCATGGGGCAGGAGGAAGTAGCGCAATATGGTTTAAACAAATTCGATTTTTCTCAAAATATTTCAATTTATTATTAATTGATTTAAGAGGCCACGGGGATTCAAAAAAAGTAATTTTAAATTCATTTCAATCTAAATATTCCTTCGAATCAATTGTTAAAGATATTTTTGAGGTTTTGGATCATCTTAAAATTGAAAAATCACACTTCGTAGGCATTTCACTCGGGACAATATTGATCAGACAGCTGGCCGAGATGCAACCGAAAAGGGTTTCCAAAATGATTATGGGAGGCGCAATAATTAAGCTAAATCTTAAATCAAGAATTTTAATGCGTTTTGGGAATCTCACAAAATCTATTTTGCCTTATATGTGGTTGTATCGCATTTTTGCCTTTGTGATTATGCCCAATAAAAACCACAAAGAATCTAGGAATTTGTTTATTCGCGAAGCAAAAAAGTTATACCAAAAGGAGTTTGTCCGGTGGTTTAAATTAACTTCTGAGATACTTCCTTTGCTTAAGATATTTAGACAAGAAGCGATCCATATTCCAACGCTCTACATTATGGGGGATCAAGATTATATGTTTTTGCCTTCCGTTGAAAAAGTTTCCAAATTGCATCCGCTTTCTGAGCTTTTGGTCCTAGAAAAATGTGGCCATGTAGTCAACGTGGAAAGGTCTGAAAAATTTAATGAAGGAATGCATTCCTTTCTTCAGACAAAGCAAATTATTTAAGAAAAAACAACGGTTTTATTCCCGTAAACCATCACTTTTCGGTTGACATGTTGCTTTAGAGCCCTGACCAATACAATTCTTTCTAAATCTCTACCTTTCTCAATAAAATCAGCAATAGAATTTAAGTGAGTGACACGCGTAGTGTCCTGTTCAATTATTGGCCCAGCATCCAATTCTTCGGTTACATAGTGGCTGGTAGCTCCAATGATTTTAACTCCCCGATCAAATGCAGAGTGGTATGGTTTTGCTCCAGGAAAAGCAGGTAAAAAGGAATGATGAATGTTGATAATTTTATGCTTGTATTGATCAATTAGTTTTGAGGAGACAATTTGCATATAACGTGCCAGCACTATAAAATCAACTCCATGAGCTTTGAGAAGTTTAGCTTGTTTTTCTTCCGCTTCTTCTTTGTTCTCTTTGGTTACGGAAATGTGATGAAAAGGAACTTCAAAGCGATCAGCAATGATTTTCAAATCAGCATGATTGCTTAATATAAAAGGAATTTCAGCGGCAAGTTCTCCGGACTGTTGTTTGGCAAGAATATCATAAAGACAATGATCGTATTTAGAAACAAAAACAGCCATTTTTGGTTTGTGGTTTTTTAAGTAAAAATCACAATGCATTGTATAACGTTCTCCAATTTCACTGGAAAAATTAGTTTTAAAGTCTTCAATTTTAAAAGATTCTGAATTTAAATCACACTCAACTCGCATGAAAAAGGCCGCATTGGGTCGATCGACATATTGATCAATATAGGTGATGTTCCCTTGATTGTGGTGAATGAAGTTTGTGACTGCTGCAATGATACCTTTCTGGTCAGCGCAGTACATTAACAAAATTATTTGATTCATAATTCTTTTTTTTCAAAAATACTCATTCAGAAGAATGCTACAATTCTTTTTTCTTTTTAATTACTTAAAATAAAAAGACCCCTAGTAATCACTAGAGGTCTTGATATATTAATAATATTGAATTTAGGTCTAACCTTCGTTAGTTCTAAAGTCAGGGTAAGCTTCCATTCCGTGTTCTGAAATGTCTAGACCTCTCAATTCTTCTTCTTTATCGACTCTTAGCCCAACAGTAGACTTAACGATAAATAGAATGATAAATGAGCAGGTTACACAGAATGCACCAACGATACCTACACCAGCCAATTGGATCAAGAATTGATCAAAACTTGCAAGGGCTCCGAAGATACCGACTGCAAGTGTTCCCCAGATTCCACAAATCAAGTGAACTGCTACGGCTCCTACTGGATCATCAAGCTTAAGTTTGTCAATTAATGCAACTCCAAGAACGATTACAACCCCAGCGATCAGTCCGATAAGAATAGCGTCAGTTGGGCTCATTTGATCTGCTCCTGCGGTTATACCCACAAGACCTCCTAACACACCATTCATAAACATGGTTAAATCAAAATTCTTGTAAAGAATATTGGAGAATATAGCGGCAGCAATACCACCTGCTGCAGCAGCAAGAGAAGTGGTTACGAGTGTCAGTGATGTTAATTCTGGATCTGCAGATAGAACTGATCCACCGTTAAATCCAAACCATCCTAACCAAAGTATAAATACTCCGGCAGAAGCTAAAGGAATGTTGTGTCCTGGTAAAGCTCTAGACTTACCGTCTTTGTCGAATTTTCCAATTCTGGCGCCCAACATAAAGATGGCAATCAAAGCAGCCCATCCCCCTACAGAGTGTACCAAAGTAGAACCAGCAAAGTCATAAAAACCCCATGAGTCAAGGAATCCGCCTCCCCACTTCCATGCTCCAACGATTGGATAAATTAGACCAACGTACAATACTGCGAAAAGCATGAATCCACTTAGTTTTATCCGTTCAGCAACAGCTCCTGAAACAATTGTAGCTGCTGTAGCTGCAAACATTCCTTGGAAAAGAAAGTCTGTCCACCAAGTATAACCGCCATCAGCATATCCGAATCCCATTCCACCTTCTGGAGCTGCGATACCGAATCCTGCAAATTTTAAGATACCCATGTCTCCGTCTTCAAATCCAGGATACATTAGGTTGAAACCGCCAAGGCAGTAAAGAAGAAGTCCAGCGGTGATTACAAAAAAGTTTTTAAATAAAATGTTGATGGTGTTTTTTTGACGCGACAATCCGATTTCCAAAAGAGAAAATCCTAAGTGCATAAAAAAGACCAAAGCCGTACAGACCATCATCCATACATTGTTAATTGTTAATATAGTAGTTTCCATAATATGATTTAATATAGTGTAGTGAGTAATTAGTAAATAATGTTTAGTTCAGCGAGTCGTTTCCTTTTTCTCCTGTTCTTATTCTGTAAGCCTCTTCAACAGAGGAAATAAATAATTTACCATCTCCTACATTATCTGTAGCGGCATTATCTATGATTGCTTTTATTGTTCTTTCTACAAATTCATCAGAAACGACAATGGATAAGTACCTACGTTGAATCTCTGAAGTACTGTAAGTAATTCCTCTATAAACATGTCCTACTTTTTCATTACCGACTCCTGTAACGTCCCAGTAACTGAAAAAGTTTACATCCACACTGTGGAGTGCATCTTTGACATCGTCAAATTTTGATTTTCGAATAATTGCTTCAATTTTTTTCATCATTATAATTATTGTTAAAAATTAATTTAGTTTAAAAAACTTATGCAAATGTTGAATTATTTGAGGGAGTATAAGAGTCATTCAGTAAACAATTCTCACTATTTATTCATTCTGTATTTTTTGACTCTTAAAATTTAATTATTAATAATAAAACTTATAAATTTTATTATTTCGACAATATCTTGTTGTCTGTCATATAAGCTGTATTTGAAATATTCTATTCTTTTTGATGACACAGGTCGTTAATATCCAGTGTTTTAAACAATGTTGTGTAACTAGATTTAATCATTTGTATAATTCGAAACCACTACTGTTGATTCATAAACCAGTATTAATCGTTAGCCGCATAACCATGGCTTCACTTTCAATTACTCATCATAAAAAATCCCCCTGATGATAAAAACCATCAGGGGGATCAAAAAAACCAAATATATTTTTATTTATTAGAAAGAGTAAATTGCTGCTAGAACAAAAGATGACAAACTATCAGTGCCATTAGCACTCCATGCAGCAACATTTTTATCTGCACTATCGATTCTGATTTCTGGCTTTATAATCATATTTCCAGAAGTATAGCTTCCTGTAATTGTGAATGAAGTGAAAGTGTTATCATCTTTAACATCAAAAGATTCACCTCTTAAACCAATTGCGAAAGAGTCAGATAATGTATATTGAGGGTAAAGAGCGACACCCGACCACTCATCATTATCATCTTTGTATGAAGTTGCATTAACACCAAGGAAAAAGCTATCGCTGATGTCAAATCCACCAGTAAAGTCAATTTGAGACACACTATCGCCACCACCAGAAATAAAGTTTATGTACTGTCCGTAAAGACCTAATTGAGCACCGAACACATAATCACCATCTTTAGGCTGGGATTCAGTAGCATCAGTTTCATTTAATATTGCTGTCATTAGAGAGACATCATCAGACAAACCAAAATCAGCTTTGATTCCTGTGTGTGAGAAGGGCCCGTTGGTAAACATATAAGAGGTGGAGTAGTTGAAGTTAGCAGCGGGAGAAATCACTTCATACCCTAAAAAGGTATTAAAGTTACCCATCGTTAAAGTAAAACTATCACTAACGTTATAGTAAACGTACAATTGATTAACGATTGGAGTTGATCCATCTTCAGATCCAAATACAGCATCATTTCCTCTAGGTCCAAAAACTAAATCAGCTACGAATCCTGATTTTTCTCCTTCATAAGAAACTATGATGTTTGCCATTCCAAGGGCGAAACCGTTTAGATCAGCGAAGGCAGTATCAGGAGCATATTCAGTGCCTCTAAAATAAGCGTCAACAGTACCTGCTACTGAAAAAGTTGGAGATGGAGTTTCCTCAGCAGTTTCATCTTGTGCGTAAGTTGACAAAGAACTTAGTGCAGCGAGGGCGATTAAAAAAGTTTTGTTCAAAAATTTCATAATAATTTGTTTAAAATTGATTGTTGTAATAAATGGTTGATCTATTATTTAATATGCCACAAAACTACAGTTAGGTATTTAATCAATTTAATATAGTTAGTAAAATTTCTTCACTTTTACAAGATTCAATAAAATTTATATTGAAAATTGTTAAGTCCATTTTTTTCAACACTTAAATTTGTCAAAATCTCAAAAAAAGACCAGATGTATTAGAAAATAAATTTTTCAATCTTGATTCCAACCAGTACCATTAGCACACCTAAGAACAGACTTAAACCAATGTAGGAAAGGGATAAGAGGTGATCCCCAGATCGTATTAATGAAATATTCTCATAAGCGAAAGAGGAGAATGTAGTAAAGCCACCACAAATACCGATGGTTATAAACAATGCCAAATCTGATTTTAAATCAGCAGATGTTCTAATAAAATAACCCATTACGATTCCGATGATTAGGCATCCAATAAGATTGACGCTAAAAGTAGACCACGGAAATCCAGCATTTGAATTGGGCATGTATTTCCCAACCAAATATCTTAATCCACTTCCGATACCTCCTCCTAAAAAGACAAAAATGAATTGTTTCAAAATTTATTTTTTATTTGATTGATCAACTGGCATGTGTGAAATGTTTAATCAAGTAAAGCGAAGTTATCGCCAATAAGAAAACAATTAAGACCTTTAAACTTCCTTTATAATAGACCTTATGACTTTTAAGATCTTTTATATAGGTGTAAACGATCAATAATATAAAACAAATGGCAAAAAAAATGGCAAACAGGTATTGACCTTGACTAAACATTATTAAATTTTTGTCTAATTTAGAAAATAATCAACTACCATATTTTATTAATCTTTTGAAATTCTAATTTATGATTACCAATGAACTCAATTCAGTTGCAGAATTCCACAATGCTTTTCGTATAGCGATGACTGATAAACCCACAATCGACTTGCCACCAGACATTATTAAACTCAGGTTTAACCTCATGAAAGAAGAAAACGAAGAATATCTTGAAGCTGCAGAAAACAATGACATGATTGAAGTGGCAGATGCTTTGGGCGACATGCTCTATATTCTTTGTGGCACGATTTTAACTCACGGCATGCAACATAAAATCCAGGAAGTCTTTGAAGAAATCCAGCGCAGCAATATGAGTAAACTGGGAGAAGATGGTCAACCAATTTATCGTGAGGATGGCAAAGTTTTAAAGGGTCCTAATTATTTCAAGCCCAACATTAAAGACATTTTAGAAAAACAAGCCTAGTCAACCGCTAGCCTCCAACCATGAGGGTCTTCAGATAGGTTGTATTGAATCGAGGTTATTTTTTCTTTAAGTAATGTAGACAAAGGATTTTCAATCACAGGGAGTTTGTAATTGACACCTTGGTAACCAAAACTTTTGATAGGACTAACCACTACGGCAGTTCCGCTTCCAAACATCTCTAATAGAGTTCTCTTTTTCGAAGCTTCGACCACTTCCGATACTTTGATAGGTCGAACCTCTATGTCAATATCATTGTCTTTTGCGATTTGGATAATACTTTTTCGGGTGATTCCGTCTAAGATTCGATCGTTGTTAGGTGCCGTAATTAATTTATCATTGATTCTAAAGAAGATATTCATGGTACCGGCTTCTTCTAAGTATTCATGAGTACTGGCATCGGTCCAAACAATTTGTTGGTAGCCTTCTTTTTGCGCCAATGCTGTTGGATAAAATTGCGCAGCATAGTTTCCGGCAGCTTTAGCAAAACCTACGCCACCCGAAGCAGCACGGCTAAATTCCTCAGCAATTAGGACATTAACTTCACCGCCGTAATAAGCCTTAACAGGACAACAAATAATAATGAAAGTGTACTCCTCCGAGGGGGAAGCCTGAACACCAGGCTGGCTGGCAAAAACAAAAGGACGGATGTACATTGAATTTCCAATACCTTTTTGAATCCAGTCAGCATCTAACCTAAGCAATTCCTTTAAACCTTCAAAAAAATACATTTTTGGAAACTCTGGAATTTGAAGTCGCGCAGCCGATTTGTTAATCCGTTCAAAGTTTTGATCTGGGCGAAACAGCCAGATCTTATCATCGTCATCTTTATAGCCTTTCATTCCCTCAAAGACTGCTTGTCCATAATGCAAAACGCTCATGGAGGGGTCAAAAGAGAGGCTTTGATAAGGAATGATTTTAGGTTCTTCCCAAGCCCCATTCTTGTAATTGCAGACAAACATATGATCCGTAAAAACAGTCCCGAAGGAAAGGTTTTTTAAATCAACGTTTGGCAATTTAGAGCTTAAGGCTTTTTCTATTTTCATAATATTTGACAAAATTAAACCCAAAATTACCCATTTTGATTAAATAATTTTAATTGTTATTGATTTTTTAAGTAAAAATCGTCTTGTAACGTTCAGATTCTTAAAAAGAGCATAATTTTGAGAAGGGATTTAAGTTGGTTTTAATTTTAATACCCAACTTCACTTTAGTTATAGATTATGAAAAAAGAAGTCTTCTTAACGTCAGATGGGTCACCTTCGCTTCGGATTGAAGAGATAAAAGAAACCTATCATTCTAGACATGGCGCATTGACGGAGTCAACCTACGTTTATATTAACAAGGGACTTGGCTATTGGATTAAGAATCATCATAAAAATGAATTGAATATTTTTGAAATGGGTCTTGGTACTGGCTTAAATGCCTACCTCGCTTATGTCTTTTCTAAAGAAAACAATGTCAACATAAATTATCATTCCATTGAGAAATTCCCTCTTACAGAAGCAGAAATCCATTTACTAGAAATGAAAAGTACTTTACCACACGCTGAGCATGCTGATTTTTATCAACTGCTACATTCTTGCTTGTGGGAAAAAGCGATAGGGCAAGATGGTTTTTTATTTAGTAAATCGAAAATAGATTTTTTAGAACTAGATATTTCTCAAAAGTTTGATGTAATTTTTTATGACGCTTTTGGACATCACGCCCAACCGGAACTATGGCAAAAAAAGCCGCTTGACCTTTGTTTTGAATTATTGAATCCAGGAGGAGTGTGGGTGAGTTATTGCGCCAAAGGAATCGTTAGGAGAACCTTGGAGGAGGTTGGCTTTCAAGTGACGCGCCTAGAGGGTCCTCCAGGTAAGCGAGAAATGTTAAGGGCAATCAAGCCAATTTGATGTATTTTTATAAAAAATTATAAATGAAGTTATTGATTACGGGCGCAACAGGTTTGGTGGGATCTTCTATTGTTAAAAAAGCCTTAAATGAAAAAATTGAAGTTAACTTTCTCACGACCAATAAAAACAAAATCACTACCTCTAAAACACTTAATGGGTTTTATTGGAACCTTGAAGACAAGTATATTGATCCCAAATGCTTTGAAGGTGTTGATGCGATTATCCATTTGGCGGGAGCAAGCATTTCTAAAAAGTGGACAACAAAAAATAAAAGTGAAATTTTAGACAGTAGAATTGATTCGACTAATCTTCTTAAAAAAGGAATGAATGAATTTGCTGGAGATACAATCAAGACTTTTGTAGCCGCTTCAGCAGTTGGGATTTATCCTAGTAATTTTGAAGTGAGTTATGGGGAAGAAACAAAAATTACACCACCTGAAAATTTTTTACAAGAAGTAGTGGTGAAATGGGAGGCTGCGTTAAATGACCTTTCCTCCTCCGTAAAGTCTTTTTCTAAATTTAGAATAGGATTAGTTTTATCTAAAAACGGGGGTGTTTTACCTACCTTGGCTTTACCCGTAAAATTATTTGTTGGAGCAGCTTTTGGAACCGGAAAACAATGGCAAAGTTGGATTCATATAGATGATGTGTCACAAATGCTTTTGAATGCTGCAAAACAAAATTGGCAGGGCACGTATAATGCCGTAGCACCAAATCCTGTCAGTCAAAATGAATTAATTGCGAGCGTAGGACAAGCGTTAGATCGACCTGTTTTTCTTCCCAATCTTCCGAGTCTACTAATTAAACTAGCGCTTGGAGACCGTTCCTCTCTGGTTTTAAACAGTCAAAAAGTGAGTGCTGAAAAAGTTTTGGCAAAGGGATTTGTGTTCCAATATGATAATCTAAAATTGGCACTGAAAACACTTTACGATAAAAAAGGATGACATTTTGACAATTTCGATCAAATGGCAGTACTTTTGCAAAACTTTATTTAAAAAATGAATATGGCTGAAAAGCAAACCAAATCCAGTGCAACAAAAAAGAAGGCTCCAGCGAAGAGCAAGGCTTCAAAAAAACAAGAGGATACTGTTCTTGTTGAATTGAATGATGCACTGTCGCAAGAAAAAGACAAGTATTTGAGGTTATTTGCTGAGTTTGAAAACTTTAAGAAAAGGACAACAAAAGAAAGAATTGAATTGTTTAAGACTGCAGGTCAAGAGGTTATCTCCTCATTACTTCCAATTTTAGATGACCTTGAGCGTGCAATATCTCAGTTTGAAAAACAAGGCACATTAGAAGAAATCCAAGGTTTTGTATTAATAAATAATAAATTAAATGGCATCTTGAAGAGTAGCGGTTTAGAAATGTCAACGGTAAACATAGGTGATGTTTTTGACGCTGAAATACACGAAGCTATAACTCAGATTCCTGCCCCAGAAGAAGCACAAAAAGGGAAGATCATTGATGTGGTTGAAAAAGGTTACCAGCTAGGAGAAAAAATCATAAGGTATCCGAAAGTAGTGGTCGGGAAATAAAATAATATGAAACAAGATTTTTACGAAACATTAGGAATATCCAAGGGTGCATCAGAGGGAGAGATAAAAAAAGCTTATCGCAAGAAGGCCATTCAATATCACCCAGATAAGAACCCTGGAGATAAAGAAGCAGAAGCCAATTTCAAAAAGGCTGCAGAAGCCTATGAAGTCTTAAGTGATTCCCAGAAAAGAGCCCAGTACGATCAATACGGTCATGCAGCTTTTGAAGGTGGAGGCTTTGGCGGTGCCGGTGGGAGCATGAACATGGATGACATCTTCAGTCAATTTGGAGATATTTTCGGAAGTGCCTTTGGCGGTGGAAATTTTGGTGGTTTTGGCGGTGGCGGTCAAAGACAACAAAGAGGCAAAGGAAGTAATTTGAGAATTAGAGTTCAACTAACATTGGAGGAAATTGTCAAAGGGGTAGAAAAGAAAATAAAAGTAAAGCGAAAAGTTCAAGCACCAGGGGTGAGTTATACTACCTGTAGCACTTGTAAAGGAAATGGACAGGTAATGCGAGTTACCAATACTATTTTGGGGAGAATGCAAAGCGCTTCAACCTGCCCAGCGTGTAGTGGAACTGGTCAGTCAATTTCTAGTCGTCCTCCTGGAACTGACGCCAATGGCATGCTAGAGGACGAAGAAACAGTTTCTATCAAAATACCAGCGGGTGTAGAAGAAGGAATGCAACTCAAAGTTTCCGGAAAAGGAAATGCAGCGGCAGGAAATGGAATCTCTGGGGATCTTTTGGTGCTCATTGAAGAAAAAGTTCACGATAAATTTGTTCGTGAAGGAAATCACCTACACCACGATCTATACATCAGTATTTCAGAGGCTACGTTGGGAGTTTCTAAAGATATTTCCTTATTAGAGGGTAAGGTCAGAATAAAGTTAGAATCAGGAATCCAATCAGGTAAAACATTAAGATTAAGAGGGAAAGGTGTTCCAGACCTTAATGGTTATGGAAGTGGCGATTTGCTGGTCCATGTCAATGTGTGGACCCCTAGGGTTTTAAGCAGAGAACAGAAGCAGTTTTTTCAAAAAATGTTGGAAGATGAAAACTTCAAACCCAACCCTGAAAAATCTGATAAATCTTTCTTTGAAAAGGTAAAGGAAATGTTCGCTTAATATTTAAGTAACTTAGAAAAACAAACTGACGTAAAGTCAAGATTTAAGTGGTGTTCTTTTTTTTTTAACACCATTTTTTTTCCCATCCTTAGAAATAAGGATGGGTTTTGTTTTTGTCTTATATTCGTGTTAAATTATAACCATGAGAAAAATCATCGATTTTTTAAATTATCAAATCCATTTAGGCAGCGGTATAACCTTTACTCCTCAGGCTTTACTCATAATAATTGGGGTATTTATTCTCACTTATTTTCTGCTAAAACTATTTAAAAAAATCATAGTTAAGACACTTTCAAGCGATGCTCAGGCTAAGTTTAGAAGTATTTTCTCATTTTTCAACTATTCTGTTTACTTGATTGTTATCTTGATTACCCTTGACAATGTGGGGGTCAATGTTACAGCAATATTTGCAGCGTCAGCAGCACTTTTGGTAGGTATTGGTCTTGCACTACAAACCCTTATTCAAGATGTGATTTCAGGTGTTTTTATTTTGGCTGATCAAACAGTTCATGTAGGAGACATTATTCAGGTTGATGGTCAAGTAGGTAAGGTTGAAAACATTAAATTAAGAACCACAAGAGCTGTCACAAGAGACAATAAAGTATTAATAATTCCAAATCATAAATTTTTAACCTCAATTCTTTACAATTGGACTGAAAATGGATCACTTACCCGTGAATCTATTTCTATTGGAATTGCCTATGGATCTGATATTAATGTTTTTAAGGAAGCGGTTGTGGCAGTTGCTGCTGCTCATCCATACGTACTTAAAAAACCAGAACCGTTTGTTTTGTTTGAAGACTTTGGGGACAGTGCACTTATGTTTGATTTGTTCTTTTCAATAGACAATAGTTTTAAAGCCAATGTGGTTAAAAGTGACATTAGATTTCAAGTTTTTGATAAACTCAAAGAATTAGACATTGAAATTCCTTTCCCACAGAGAACAATTACGATAAAAAATAATCCTGAGCCCTCAAAATGAAAAAAATTCTAATAATTGAAGATGAAGAACCCATAAGAAGGGTCTTGGTTCGAATACTTAGCGAGGAAAGCGAAGATTATCAAATTTCAGAAGAAGAGGACGGTAAATTAGGACTTAATAGACTTTTAAAGGAAGAATTTGACTTGGTTTTATGTGATATTAAAATGCCCAAGATGGATGGCATTGAGGTATTACAAAAAGCTAGAGAAAAAGAAATTTCAGTTCCTTTTATTTTGTTAACGGGTCATGGGAATGTTGCCATTGCAGTTGAAGCAATGAAATTAGGAGCATATGATTTTATTTTAAAACCGCCTGATTTAAATCGATTGCTTAATGCCGTGAGGCATGCACTTGAAACCAAGGAATTGGTTACTGAAAATAAGATTCTTAAAAAGAAAATTGCAAAAAAGTACACCATCATTGGGGAATCAAAAGAGATCGATGAAATTCATAACCTTATCGAAAAGGTTGCTCCAACTGAGGCCAGAGTCCTAATCACAGGAGGAAATGGAACGGGTAAAGAATTGGTGGCCCATCAGTTACACCAAAAAAGCGCAAGAAATAGTGCCCCCTTTGTTGAGGTTAATTGTGCTGCAATTCCATCAGATTTGATTGAAAGTGAGTTGTTTGGCCACGTTAAGGGTGCTTTTACTTCTGCGGTAAAAGACCGTGCAGGTAAATTCGAAATTGCCAACGGAGGTACGATTTTCTTAGATGAAGTTGCGGACATGAGTTTGGCTGCTCAAGCTAAAGTTTTAAGGGCGCTCCAAGAAAGTAAGATCCAACGCGTGGGAGGTGAAAAAGATATAAAAGTTGATGTACGAATTATTTCAGCAACAAACAAAGACCTCAGTAAAGAAATTGCAGAAGGCAAGTTTAGAGAAGACCTATACCACCGCTTGGCAGTGATCCTAATTAAAGTACCCTTATTAAGCGAACGTAAAACTGATATTCCACTGTTGGTGGAGCATTTCACACATACGCTCTCGAAAGAACAAGGTGTTGAGGAGAAATCTTTTTCAAAGGAGGCTGTTAAAATGTTGATGGATTATCCTTGGACGGGTAACATTCGAGAACTAAGAAACGTAGTCGAACGTTTAATGATTTTGGGAGAAAACCCCATTACAGAAAATGATATAAAACAATTTGCTTCCAAGCAAAACTAACAATACCCATAATGAAAAATATAGTTTTTTTAATCATTTGTCTGTCAGGTCTATTTTCGTACGGACAAACCAAAAGCGAAATTGAAGAGCGGTTAAGCAATATTTATGATTTTGCATTGACCGAAAGTCAAAGCTACAATTGGTTGGACCATCTTTCCAATGACATTGGTGGCAGATTATCAGGCTCTCTCAACGCAGAAAGAGCTGTATTGTGGGTTAAAGAAGAGTTGGAAGGCTTGGGCTTGGATTCTGTTTGGTTACAGCCTGTTATGGTTCCTAAGTGGGTCCGTGGTACGTATGAGTATGCCAATATCGAGTCAAGCCCGGGGAACACAATTAATGTAAATATTTGTGCATTGGGAGGTTCCATTGCGACCCCATCTTCAGGCATTCGCGCCAACGTGATAGAAGTAAAAAGCTTTGAAGAATTGGCTGAATTAGGAAAGGAAAAAATTAAAGGAAAAATCGTTTTTTTTAATCGTCCCATGCAGGCGAATTTAATCAGTACTTTTCAAGCCTATTCTGGTTGTGTCAACCAGCGCTACAGCGGTGCAGAAATGGCTGCAAAATATGGGGCTGTAGCAGTTTTGGTTAGATCAATGAACTTGCGATTAGACGATTATCCCCACACCGGTGTGATGAGTTATGGAAACTTGTCTTTAAAAAGGCGCATTCCCGCAGCGGCCATCAGTACAAATGACGCAGAACTTTTGAGTTCGATGATTGCCTTAAACCCAAAACTTCGATTTTTTTTAAAACAAAATTGTAAAAACTATCCAGATGTAAAATCTTATAATGTAATCGGAGAAATAAAAGGTTCCGAAAATCCGGAAAAAATTATTTTGGTTGGAGGACATTTAGATTCCTGGGATTTAGGCGATGGTGCACATGATGATGGAGCCGGAGTGGTTCAATCTATGGAGGTTTTAAACATATTTAAATCATTAAAATTAATGCCTAAAAACACCCTTCGCGTGGTGCTTTTTATGAATGAAGAAAACGGAGGACGTGGAGCAGCGGCTTATGCAAAGCGAACTGAAAAACTAAAAGAGGAACATATCTTAGCGCTTGAATCGGACGCAGGAGGATTTTCTCCAAGAGGTTTTAGTTTTGATTGTAATGATGATTACTTTAATAAAATCCTTAGCTGGAAAGATTATTTTGAACCTTATTTAATTCATTATTTTAAAAAAGGAGGAAGTGCTGCAGATGTTGCTCCTTTAAAAAATGACAAAACTGTTTTGGCAGGCTTACGCCCCGATTCGCAAAGGTATTTTGATCATCACCATTCCGAAATGGATACCTTTGACGCCATCAATAAACGCGAATTAGAATTGGGAGGTGCGACCATGGCAGCTTTGGTGTACCTTGCAGATCAATTTGGTTTTGAATAAAAGCTTATTCATTCCCTTTAAAGCCTAAATGGTAAAACTCAACAACTACTCTCGAGAATTTAAATACAATTTAAAACTAGCTTACCCAGTTATCATTGGGATGCTTGGACACACCCTTGTCCAGTTGATTGATAACATTATGGTAGGGCAGCTGGGAACTGCTGAACTTGCAGCAGTGTCATTGGGCAACAGTTTCTTTTTCGTAGCGATGTCGCTTGGGATTGGATTCTCAACAGCAATCACTCCAATGATTGCTGAAGCAGACGGAGCTAACGATGAAAATAAAGTCAGGAATGTTTTCCTTCATGGATTAATCCTATGTACATTTTTGGGTGTCTTTTTAGCGATAGCTGTTTTGTTTTCTCAACCCTTACTCAAACAAATGGGACAACCTGAAGAAGTTGTAGAACTCGCTTATCCTTATTTGTTTTGGGTGGCAATTTCTCTAATTCCATTGGTTGCGTTTCAGGGTTTCAGACAATTTGCGGAAGGTCTATTTCAAACACGTTTGGCGATGTATGCCACCCTAATGGGAAATGTAATTAATGTTATTCTAAATTATGGATTTATTTTTGGAGGCTTTGGTTTTCCAGAACTTGGAGTAGAAGGTGCTGCAATAGGATCCTTAATCGCACGTTTTGCAATGCTTTTATTTATGGGTGTAAATGTTCGAACAAACAAGAAATTTAAGATATATACTCAAAAAATTCATAAGGTTAAAGCGCAGTTAAATCTATTTAAGAGGATCATCTCTCTTGGTTTCCCTTCTGCCTTGCAAATGTTTTTTGAGGTAACTTTTTTCACTTCTGCTGTTTGGATGTCAGGAATATTAGGTAAAAATCCACAGGCCGCCAATCAAATCGCACTCAACCTTTCTTCCATGACTTTTATGGTTGCCTTGGGAGTTGGAGTTACAGCAATGATTCGAGTAGGAAATCAAAAAGGGAAAAATAATTTTTTAGAATTGAGAAGAATCGCCATTTCAACCTTCTTTTTAATACTTATTATGGATGTAGTGTTTGCACTTTTTTTTGTTGCAACTCACGAATATCTCCCTTGGCTTTACCTTGACAGTAACAATCCTTTAATTTATGATGATGTAATTGTCGTTGTCAAATTGGCCTCAAATCTACTTCTTATTGCAGCCTTGTTTCAAATTTCAGATGGTCTACAAGCAGTTGTCCTCGGAGCATTACGAGGGCTTCAAGATGTCAATCTGCCCGCTTTGCTTATTTTTATGGCATATGGCTTGTTTGGTTTTCCGATTGCCTACTACCTTGGAATTAAAACAGATTTGGGCGCATCAGGAATTTGGATAGGACTTCTCTTTGGATTAACATTGTCCGCATCGCTTTTAATTTGGAGATTTCAGTATCTTACCAAAAAATTAATATTAAATCAGAACATTTAATCAATGGATTTACCTAAATTTTTTATTGCTGACAATTCGGAACTCGAAGATGAAATTTTCATTTTACACACAGAATTCCCTCGTTTTCTACTAAACGTTGCCAACGATGAGGTACACTGGTTTGAAGAATTTGATTCTGAAGACGAAAAGGAGTTGGCTACGCATACCTCTGACTTGATTGAACAGGCACTTGAGTATTACGATCAAGAAATCGAAAATTTCGAATAGCTTTTGGACAGTTTAATTGCACTTGATCAAGAACTTTTTTTATTTCTCAATGGATTGGGAACTCAGACCTATGACGGGTTTTGGATGTTAATGACAAATAAGGCAACCAACTTTGTTGTTTACCTTCTTTTCGCTTGTTATTATTTAAGTAAAACAAATTTTAAGTCTTTACTTACCCTTCTTGCTGTTTTAGGAATAATGATTTTATTTACTGACCAAGGGACCAATTTGTTCAAAAACACCTTTCAAAGACTAAGACCATGCCATGAACCTGAATTAGAAGGGTTGGTAAGGTTGGTTAAGTCGAGTTGTGGAGGTTTTTACGGATATTTTTCTGGGCATTCCTCTAACTCGTTTGCCTTAGCAGTTTTTTTTTCAAAGCTTTTGTTCGGCTATCAGAAACGGCTTCCATTCTTTTTTATTACGCTTGCGGCATTGATTGCTTACAGCCGAATCTATATTGGGGTACACTATCCTCTTGATGTGGTTTCGGGGATTGCTTTTGGAACGATAATGGGTTATTTCTTTTATTTCCTATGGAATAAATACATCCAACCTTTGAGTTGGATAAGGAAATCAATTTAAAAAATAGATTTAATGCGCCTTTTTTAATAAGTGAGGATATTTTGCCTTAAATCGATTTAATCGAGGAATCGAAACATTTCTTACATAAGAATTTTCAGGATTTAATTTTTCATAATCTTGATGGTATTCCTCAGCATAATAGAATTTCACCAAAGGAGTAACTTCTGTAACAATCTTATTAGAATAGACCTCTTCCTCAATCAATTTAACAATATGACTCTCGATGGCATTTTTTTCAGTGTCATTTTGGTAAAAAGCAACTGAGCGATATTGAGTACCTCTATCGGGACCTTGTCTGTTTAGCGTTGTTGGATCATGAGAACCAAAAAACACTTCTACTAGTGTTTTAAAACTAACCACTTTTGGATCGTAAATGACTTCAACCGCTTCTGCGTGTCCAGTATTACCGTATCCGATTTGGTTATAAGTGGGGTTCTTTGTTTTGCCACCAGAATAACCCGAATGGGCTTCTTGTACTCCTTCGACACTTTCAAAAATAGCTTCTACACACCAAAAACAACCAGAGGCAAAATAGGCTTTTTCCATGCCTTGTGAAATTGATGGAGGAGTCCATAACTGTGATTTGTTATCAACGGGTTTTGGAGTAATTAAATTACAAGCATTAAAAATAAATAGGCTGATCAATAAAGTCATTTCTTTCATTTTTTATTTCAAAGATAGTTAATAGATTTTTTAGGTGTTGTTATGTTAAATAATTAGGTGAGCTATTCAATTATTTTTGTTTTTATAAAACTCCATAATGTGTTCAGGAATCTCAATTTCTTTGTTCAGTTTATTATCAGGAATTGGACGAAAATATGAGGTTTTTACAGGTATTTCTCCAGCCCAAAAGTCTAAGTTAAGATCAGATTCTTTATCTTCAATTGGACCATTTGCTATTTTTGCGGCAGCTGTTTCAATCTTAATTTCAATGACCCTTGTTGCCTTTAGTTCATTTTTATTTGGTGCTCGGCAAAACTCCCATCGATTTGGAACAAAATGATTTATAATGCTTTTAAGTCCTTTAAGCTTTTCAATATCTGATTTTAATTCACTCACCTTTCCAAAAACCGTTACGGAACGATAATTAACCGAATGATGGAAAGCTGACCTTGTTAATTTCATGGCATCTAGCAACATTACACTAAGTGAAGCTTCACCTGATTCGATCAGAGCATTGGTCATTCTGTTTTTTAAGGCGCCGTGGAGATACATAGAATCCCCATCTCTCCCATAATTAATCGGCTGGACAAAAGCTCTTCCTCTGAATATAAATGCAACATTACAAATTTCTGTTTCGTCTAAAATCTGATAGATTTCCTTTTTGTTATAGGTGGCTTTCTTTGCACCACGTTTTACTTTATTTAATTCTGACTTACTGAATTCCAAGGTTTTGTATGATCTTTTGAGTGAAATTTAACTAATTTTCAAAAAATTAAATTTCTTTTACAAACTAACTTTAAAATAATTTTGTTTGTTGGCAAGAAATGCGCTAAACAACCAATGAGACTAGTAGTATGAATCGTTGGGAAGAGATTAACCCCTCAGTACTATTTGGAAATGAATCGGTTCATCGCTGTAGGAATTTTTCACAAATATTTGCGATACTTTTTTTGGACATAATTAAAAAAGCTTAAACCCTAAGATTTAAGCTCTTCTTGGCTATTAGTCTTTAAGTAATTATGGTATCAACGGAGTGTCGAGCTTGGCTAAAGAAGCATCAATTTCTGCTTTGCTCAATTCGTGTTTCACAATCTTTCCAGCAAAATAATCTTCATAGGCTTTCATGTCAAAATTTCCGTGTCCACAAAGGTTGAATAAAATCGTTTCTGATTTCCCTTCTCTTTTGCAACGCTCTGCTTCTGCGATGGCAGTAGCAATTCCATGATTCGCTTCTGGAGCAGGAATAATTCCCTCGGCTCGTGCAAATTTCACTCCTGCTTCGAATACTTCTAAATTGTCATGAGATCTGGCTTCAATTAATTTATCCTTAAGCAACTGACTCACAATGACGCCTGCACCATGATAGCGCAATCCTCCTGCATGAATTGGTGCAGGAACAAAGTCGTGTCCCAAAGTATACATTGGAAGCAAGGGAGTCATCCCAGCGGTGTCTCCAAAGTCGTATCTGAATTGTCCGCGGGTTAGTTTTGGACAAGAAGCTGGCTCGCTTGCGATACACCTAATGGATTTACCCTCCTCAAAGTTTAATCTTAAAAAGGGAAATGCTAAACCTGCAAAATTGGATCCTCCTCCAAAAGGAGCAATAACAACATCGGGCAGGTCTCCCGCTTTTTCCATTTGCAGTATCGCTTCTTGTCCGATAATGGTTTGATGCAATTTAACATGATTTAATACACTTCCAAGTGCATATTTTGTATCATCATTTGTTGCGGCACGTTCCACGGCCTCAGAAATGGCAATCCCCAATGATCCAGTTGTATCAGGGTTTTCGGCTAATATTTTTTTCCCTATTTCAGTAGCATTTGAAGGAGAAGGGTGGACGGTAGCTCCCCAAGTATTCATCATCACTTTACGATGGGGTTTGTGTAAATAGGAGAGTTTAACCATAAAAACCTCACACTCAATACCGAAGTGTTGACAAGCAAAACTTAAGGCACTTCCCCACTGGCCAGCACCGGTTTCGGTGGTGATTTTTTTGATTCCCTCTTGCTTATTATAATAGGCTTGCGCTACGGCAGTGTTGGGTTTGTGAGATCCAGTTGGACTTACTCCCTCATATTTGTAATATATTTTTGCGGGAGTATCCAGAGCTTTTTCAAGATTGTAAGCTCGGTAAACAGGCGTCGGACGCCACATGCCGTAGATGTTTCTCACCTCATCAGGAATGTCAATATATTTTTCCATACTTACTTCCTGTTTAATCAATTCCATTGGGAACAAAGGAGCTAAAGCCTCTGGGCCTATCGGTTCACGAGTGCCGGGATTTAAAGGAGGTAGGGGTTTGTTAGGCATATCTGCAACGATATTATACCATTTATCTGGGATTTCTTTTTCGCTTAAAATAATTTTACGTTCCATGTTTTTATTAAATTTTCGACTTCAATTTAAACAAATTTATTTTGATCTGTTTTTAGACATTTTTATTCTTTGAGATTTTCAAGCCTTTAAAAATTATTTAACTTTAGATTCAAATCTAATGTTTTATGTCTGTTCTTAACGAATTAAACACCCATTATGCTCTGGATCAGTCTGCCATTGACTTTTATCAAAAAAATCGCTACATCAAATTAAAGCAGGTTTTTTCAAAAGAAGTATTGGATCATTATGGGGACTCCATCGACAGGGTTGTAGATCGATTAAATAAAAACACGAGGCCCATGGGAAATAGGGATACCTACGGTAAAGCTTTTTTACAATTATTTAATTTGTGGCGAGAGGATGAACAAGTAAAAGAATTTGTTTTCTCAAAACGTTTGGCCAAAATTGCGGCATCATTAATGAAAGTTGAAGGTGTTAGAATGTATCACGATCAAGCTTTATACAAAGAAGCCCACGGTGGTATTACGCCTTGGCATGCGGATCAATATTATTGGCCTTTGGACAACGATAGAACCATTACGGCATGGATTCCACTTCAAGCGGTTCCGAAAAACATGGGTCCCCTGGAGTTTAGCGCAGGAAGTCATCAAATTCAAGAAGGGAGAGATTTGGCCATAAGTGACAATAGTGAAGAGAGGATTGAAAATAGATTAAGAGTCACTGACTTTAAGCATATTATTGAACCTTTTGATTTAGGCGAAGTCAGTTTTCATTCCGGATGGGTGTTTCATCGCGCAGGTGCAAACATTACTGATGAAATGCGTCGGGTTATGACGGTGATCTATATGGATAAGGAAACGCGACTAAAGAAACCTGAAAATGATGGTCAACAAAATGATTGGGAAACTTGGTGTCCTGGTGTTTCAGTAGATACCGTAATTGATAGTCCATTAAATCCAATCCTGTATCCATAACTACATTCACCAATGCAAATTGGTGAAGTTATTTTAAAAAGCTCTTTTATTTTCCGAATAGTTTAAACAATTGTTTTTTGTTCAGGGGCAGGAGTTGTTCTAAACCATCAATTTTTTTTGGAGTATGTATTATTTGAACATAATTATTTCCCAAGCGTCTATTGAAATTTAATTGAAGAATCCCTGTAGGAATTTTCAATGTTTTCTCAATAAACCTTCGTTTTCTGCTTACACTATCAAGATTTGAAACCAAATAATTGAAGAATAAGTCAAGCTCGTCCTTAGAGCATTTAAATTGGAAAGTACCGTATTGTGTTAAATGATCGAAGCGACGGTTTCTATATGTAAAAACATAGCGATCGTCTTTATTTCTAAGGCTTACCTCAGGGTCGCCATAACCATTTTTTAATTGTCCAATCAATTTACCAAGGAGCTCTTCGCTGTTTACTTCTTGAATTTGACCAATAGCAATTATAGGAAAAAGGAGGAGTAGGAATAAAAATTTATTCATTATATTAAAGATTTAGGGACTCCTAATATAATAAAATATGTGAAATATAAAAAAAATTTTTTTTTTAAATCACCTTTTAAATCTAATAATCAAGTTTTAAGTTTGATTTATTTTATAAAATAATTATTCAACTCTTCCAATAGGTCTATTTTCACTTCCCTCGATCGCATAGAGTCGATCCCCTAATTCAGACCGCATTTCATCAGCAAGCATTTTTATTTTAGCAACTATTTTAGGGTTTTCAGACGCAATGTCGTTGGTTTCGCTAATGTCTTTAGATAAATCATAAAGTGCAATTTCATTAAAATTTAGCATTTCATAATTTACAGGAAAAGCATCTGCACCAGCTTCTCTTCCGTTCAGCGTTCTGTAGGAATGTGGAAAATAGAGTTTCCAGTTTTTGTAACGCACCCCATGCAATTCGTTGGATTTATAATAGAAAAAATAAGCTTCATGTGGACTTTTTTCTGTTTCCCCCGTCCAAATATTCCAAACGCTTTTCCCATCGATTTTCTTTTCTGGTAATTGACTGCCAGTAATTTCTGCAATTGTAGGTAAAAGATCAATGGTCATCATTGGCGTACTGAGTGTTCTTCCTGGCTTTATTTTACTTGGAAAATAAATCACACATGGCTCTCTTTGTCCACCTTCCAGTGCGGTTCCTTTGCCTTCCCTAAGCGGAAGCGCACTTCCCGCATGATTCCCAAAATTAAGCCAAGGTCCATTGTCACTGGTGAATATCACCAAAGTATTTTCGTGGAGGTTGTTTTCTTTTAATGTTTTTAATATTTGACCCACTGACCAATCAATTTCCATAATTACATCACCATACATTCCTTGTTCACTTTTTCCCCTGAATTTATCTGAAACACCAAGAGGAACATGGGGCATCGGGTGGGGAACATATAGAAAAAACGGATTGTTTTTATTTCTTTCAATAAAATCTACTGCAGCTTCGGTGAGCTCAGTGGTGAGTTGATCTTGATCTTCTAGGGTTCTAATTTCCTTTATTTTCTTACCATTCTTTAAAAAGGGTAATTGCGGAAACTTTATTTTTCTATTCAATGAGTCTACTTGTACTCCGTTGAAATCTACAGGCCACATGTCATTTGAATAAGGAGTGCCCATAAATTCATCAAAACCATGGTTGTTGGGCAAGAATTTAGGAAGGTGACCCAAATGCCATTTACCAAACATTCCTGTCTTGTAACCTCTTGTTTTAAGCATTTCAGCCATTGTAGTTTCTTCAGGATTAAGACCAATTTTTTGATGAGGGAATAGTGCCCCTTCAATTCCAATTCTATTGGGATAACATCCTGTTAACAAAGCAGCGCGCGAGGCGGAACAAACTGCTTGTGCAGCATAAAAATCAGTAAGACGAATCCCTTCTTTCGCCATCTGATCTAGATGTGGTGTTTTGATGTTTGGAGAGCCAAAACTACCCAAGTCCTGATAACCTTGATCATCCGTAAAGATTATTACCACATTTGGGGGAGTCGTAATTTTTTGTTTTTTAGTTTCGCTACATGCAATCATTAGCAATGAAATACATGTGATTTTAATAAAATTAGTCATTTGATTATTTTTAATATTATAAAGTTTCAATAAATGTCATTAGGTTTTCACTAAAGGTTTTCCAACGGTATTTTGGTAATGCTTTTTTGATTTGATTAATGTGATGTTGGAGTTGGTCTGTTTCAATCAAAGTTACAATTTTTGATGCAATATCTTCTGAATTTATAGAAGACACACTCCCAGAGTCATCTGTCAATATTGGGGCTTTAAGCCCAGGAATGTCACTCACCAGAATTGGAGTTTGGTATTGGTAGGCGAGTGGAGTGACACCGCTTTGCGTTGCTGAGCGATAGGTTTGAGCAACCACGTCAGCTGCACAAATAGCGTTCCTTGCTTTTTCCATATCAGCAAAATTAAAGTCGGTGAGGGTATGGTCGTTTAACGCTAATTTTGAAATCAAATTTTTATAAACCTCCTGGTCTTCATAGCTTTCTCCAACAATAGCCAGCAAGACATTTTTATCCTTTAATGGTGGTTTTGAAAAAGCTTTAATCAAAAGGTCAAGTCCTTTGTACTTTCGTATTAAGCCAAAAAATAGAACAATTTTTTTTCCCTGAGGCCAATCCAATCGATCACGTGCTTCTTCTTTTGAAATGGCAGGGAGAAGGTCATCAGCGATTGGGTGAAAACCAAACCAAACTGGTTTGTCGAATCCTACCGAAGAAATTTGTTCTCCAACATGACCAGATAAGGTTGCAAAGCCATCCATTTTTTTGCCAAAATAATTATTCAACAAATTGTCCCAAGGCTTTCTTTCGTGTGGCAACCAGTTGTCAACCAAAGCGATTGTTTTAATTGTATTCGGAAGTCTTTTTGCAATACCCTGCCAGCAAGGCGCTAAAAAAGGTGTCCAATAACGAAAGAAAACGACATCAGGATTTATCTGATTGATTGCCCGAGCCGTTTTTGCCCAATTGAATGGGTTACAGCTGTGAATTTTTCTTTGGATATTTAATTTTGTGGGTGCTGAATTACTGGTCAATTGAGTTTTTCCAGGAAATAAAAACTTAGGATATTGGAATGTAAATGTGAAAAGAATTACCTCATGACCATTTTCTTGCAAGCTTTTAGCAAATGCATTTTGAGTATCTGCAATACCCCCTCTGTAGGGGTGTGCTGGGCCTAAAAGAAGAATTTTTTTTTTAGACTTCATTAATAATTAATTTACTTTTTGTATTCAACCAGATCAGACTTGCTAGGCTGATAGAAAAATAAGCAACTCCAAAATAATAAATAAAAGGAATATTCGTCATGTAGAATAACTCTTGAGAGGGAAGAAGAAAGAATGCAAGACCTAATAGGTTTCTTGTATATTCTAAAAACAATGCCCATTGATAGCCATCCATTAGAGCAGAATAAGTGAAAATACTAAGCAGTATAAGTGCCCCGAAAAACAATCTTTGAGTATTAGAAAATTCACTATAATTGAGTAGTAATAACAACAACATGCATGTGGTAAAAACCCATTGAAAAACAGCCCATATTTTTTGATCCAAAGTTGTTTTAGGGTTGTATTTTTCCATTAAATATATATCTTTTATCGCCTCCCGCGGATATTTTTCAATTACGTCTTGTGGTCTATAACCTGTAGGTCGCCACCAAAGGGTTAGTTTTTCTTTCCAGCTTTTTGTATGCCAGGCATCACAGATTAAGCCCCAAAGGTGTTGGAAGTTAATCACGACTGGGTTCCATGTCTTTACAGGTTTTAGAACTCCAAAAACAGGAGGCTCTTCTTCCAGTTCTTCTTGGAATGTTCCAAACCAGCGGTCCCAAACACAAAAAATCGGTGCAAGATTTTTGTCAATATAAATGGGGTTAATGGCATGGTGAACTCTGTGCTGTGAGGGTGTTACCAGAAAATACTCTAAAAATCCCATTTTACCTATGTGTTGGGTATGGTACCAAAATTGTCCAAAAAGATGAAGGGGAGCGAGCAAAATAATTACCTCATGCGGAACCCCAAAGAAGGCAGCCGGAATTAGGAAAAGTGCAGCATAACCAATAAGATCTGAAATGCTTTGTCTTAAAGCACAAGCAAGATTAAATTCTTCACTGCTGTGATGTATGATGTGTTGATTCCAGAAAAAATTTATTTTATGATTTAAACGGTGATTCCAATAACCAGAAAAATCAATGAATATGAAAGCCAAGATGTAAACTAAAACACTGCTTTCTATGGTGAAAAAAGAGAGCTTCGAAACCAGATAAGGGTAAGAGATTACAACCACTACAAGTCCTAAAATGTCTTTAAGGATGTTTGTCATTCCCGAGCTCAAGCTCGAAATCGTATCCATTAGATGGTGTGTCTGTTTGTTTTTTAAATGACCATAAATGATTTCAACCAAAATCATAACTATGAAAAAAGGCACAATCCATAGTAAAACTCTCGCATAAGTCTCCATAATCAAAACATTTTTGAAGTATCCAAATTACAATTTTATATTCTTTTCACTAAAAAGAACATTGTTGAGGTAAAATAAATTTAGTTACTGATTACCCATTCCCCTCTATTTATTAGGGGTTCTGCTTGTTTGAATTTGAGGGTTTTGGTTTCACCGGTCACTACGTTTTTGACTACCACCTTATCGTTACGACCAATTTTAGGGTGATTCCGGACGATTGTTTCTACAACCGTATTCTGACGCTGACCAGAAGCTGCACCGGCACTTCTGTTTCTTTGTGCAAGCTCTTCGGTATTGAGCGATTCATCTTTAGAGGTTCTATATCCCTTGGGTGCGACAGCTCTTTTCGCTTCTTGAATTTTAGTCTCACTTTGAGAGGGCAGCCCTCCTTTAAATAAAAAAGAAAGTACTTCACGATTCAATCCATTGATCATCGATTTGAATAATTCAAAGGATTCAAATTTATAGATGAGCAGTGGATCTTTTTGCTCATGAACAGCGAGCTGAACCGATTGTTTTAATTCGTCCATCTTGCGAAGATGAGTCTTCCATGCTTCGTCAATAAGTGCAAGGGTAATGTTTCTCTCAAAGTCTTCAACCAAATGTTTTCCAGCACTGTTGTATGCCTTTTCAAGATTCGTCACCACATTTAGGGTTTTTACACCGTCTGTAAATGGAACAACGATTCGCTCAAACTTATTCCCTGGACGCTCAAAGACATCTTTTATTACTGGAAAAGCTAAAGCAGCACTAGATTCAATCTTTGAAAGATAATGTTTACTTAGGGTTTCATATAATTTGTTAATACTCTCAATTTCAGGAGCTTCTGTAAATTCGTTTTCATCAATAGGGGAGGAGATAGAAAAATTACCAATGACTTCAAATTCAAAGTTCTTATAATCGTTAGTCGCTTTATTGTTTATCACGATTTCCTCACAAGTATCGTAGAGGATATTGGCAATGTCTAATTTTAGTCTACTGCCGCTCAGGGCGTGTTTTCTTCTCTTGTAAATAACTTCACGTTGTGCGCTCATCACATCATCATATTCCAACAATCTTTTTCTGATTCCGAAATTGTTTTCTTCGACTTTCTTCTGCGCACGCTCAATGGATTTTGTCATCATTGAGTGTTGGATAACTTCTCCTTCTTCCAAGCCCATCCGATCCATTACTTTGGCGACTCGCTCTGATCCAAAAAGCCGCATGAGGTTGTCTTCTAGAGAAACGAAAAACTGTGAGCTTCCTGGGTCTCCTTGTCTTCCAGAACGACCTCTAAGCTGTCGATCTACACGTCGTGAATCGTGTCTTTCTGTTCCCACAATGGCCAGTCCTCCTGCACTTTTCACTTCGTCAGAGAGTTTGATGTCTGTTCCCCTTCCTGCCATGTTTGTGGCAATCGTAACTATTCCGGGGTTACCAGCTTCTGCAACGATGTCTGCTTCTTTCTTATGCAATTTTGCATTAAGCACGTTGTGGTGAACTTTTCTGATGTTAAGCATTTTACTCAACAATTCAGAGATTTCAACTGATGTAGTACCAATTAAAACAGGTCTTCCTGCCTGAGAAAGCGCTGTTACTTGGTCAATCACCGCATTGTATTTTTCTCTTTTAGTTTTATAAATTAAATCTTCTCTGTCTTCTCTGGCAATCGGACGATTCGTGGGGATTTCAATTACATCTAGTTTATAAATTTCCCAGAATTCACCAGCTTCAGTGATGGCAGTACCTGTCATCCCAGCTAGCTTCTCATACATCCTAAAGTAATTTTGAAGTGTAATCGTGGCAAAAGTTTGTGTTGCGGCTTCTATTTTTACGTTTTCTTTGGCCTCAATCGCTTGGTGCAATCCATCAGAATAACGTCTTCCCTCCATGATTCGGCCAGTTTGCTCATCGACGATCATGACTTTATTTTCCATTACCACATACTCTACATCTTTCTCAAAAAGCGTGTAGGCTTTTAGCAATTGGTTCATAGAATGAATTCGCTCTCCTTTGATGCTGAATTCTTGAAATAATTTTTCCTTAAGTTCGGTTTCCTTTTTAGAATCAAGGGCTTGACTCTCTATTTTGGCAATCTCACCACCGATGTCTGGAAGGACAAAAAAGTTTTGGTCGTCACCGTCAGTCGACAACGCTTCAATTCCTTTGTCAGTAAGTTCAATTTGATTATTTTTTTCGTCAATTGTAAACAACAATTCCGCATCAACAACAGGCATTTCCCTATTGTTGTCCTGCATGTAATGATTTTCAGTTTTCTGAAGTAATTGTCTAACTCCTTCTTGACTTAAAAATTTAATAAGACTTTTATTCTTTGGTAAACCTCTATAAACTCTTAACAATAAAAGGCCTCCTTCTTTGGTATCCCCATCCGCAATAGCTTTCTTGGCTTGTGCCAGCACCCCAGTCAAATAGGATCTTTGTTGGGCAACGAGGGAGGAAACTTTTGGTTTAAGTTCATCAAACTCATGACGATCACCTTCTGGCGTGGGTCCGGAAATAATTAAAGGGGTTCTTGCATCATCAATCAGTACGGAATCCACTTCATCTACGATAGCATAATGATGCTTGGGTTGTACCAAATCGTCTGGCGAATGCGCCATATTGTCTCTCAAGTAGTCAAATCCGAACTCATTGTTTGTGCCATAAGTAATGTCTGCTTGATAAGCCTTTCTTCTTTCCGGGCTATTGGGCTTGTAATAATCAATACAATCCAGACTAAGTCCGTGGAACTCAAAAATTGGGGCCATCCATGCGCTATCTCTTTTGGCGAGATAATCATTTACGGTAACCAAGTGCACTCCTTTTCCCGTAAGTGCGTTAAGATAAACCGGAAGCGTCGCAACCAGTGTTTTTCCTTCCCCTGTATGCATCTCAGCAATTTTACCTTGATGAAGTGCAATACCACCAATCAGTTGGACGTCATAATGAACCATGTCCCAAACGATAGGTTTTCCAGCTGCATCCCAAGAGTTGGACCAAATCGCTTTATCTCCTTTGAGGTTGACATAACTGTTGTCTTGAGAAATAGCTCGATCAAACTCCGAGGCAGTAACCTCAATTTGTGTATTATTGACAAATCGTCGGGCAGTTTCTTTTACCACAGCAAAGGCTTCAGGAAGAATTTCTTCCAAAGTCCTTGCAATAATTTTCTCTCCTTCAAGACTAAGGCCGTCTATTTTTTGATATAAGAGTTCTTTTTGGTCTAGGTCAGGAGTATTCTCAATTTGGGACTTTATTTCATTGATCTGAGTTGTGTTTTCTTTGAGGTTGTTCTTAATTGTGTTTTTAAAAATTGCAGTTTTTTCTCTCAACTCATCATTACTGATTGATTCAAAGGAATTAAAATGCTCATTTATTTTGGAAACTATCGGGTGGATCAACGCCAAATCTTTTTTGGTTTTATCCCCGACAAAGGTTTTAATAATCGAATTTAGGAAACTCATTTGTATACTGTAATATTTATTTCAAATGTAATCAAAAAAAAAGCCTCCAAGGAGACTTTTTGTTTGTGTTTATAAGATCAATATTCGTCTTCGTTCCAGAGATAGTCATCATCGGTTGGGAAGTCAGGCCATATTTCTTCTATGGATTCATAAATGTCGCCTTCATCTTCCATCGATTGAAGGTTTTCAACAACTTCTAAGGGGGCCCCGGTTCGAATACAAAAGTCGATTAATTCGTCTTTTGTAGCTGGCCAAGGAGCATCGCTTAGGTAGGATGCAAGTTCTAATGTCCAATACATATTGCTCTCAAATTTTTGCAAAAATATATTTTTAACTTAATAAACCAAGGATGTTACTTGTTTTTTTTTGCAATCCATTTGATTTCTTCCACATCAAAGTCTTTAGAAAGCTTTCGAGCAAGTATAAATAGGTAGTCAGAAAGACGATTGATATAGGCAATAATTACATTTGAAACATCTTCTTCACCTTTAAGTTCAGTGATAAATCGTTCTGCTCTTCTGCAAGTACATCTTGCAAGGTGAGTGTAGGAAATTAAGACATGGCCGCCTGGAATGATGAAATTTTTAAGTTCAGGAAGTTCGTTGTTTATTTTATCAATTTCAGATTCTATTTCAGTTACATTTTCGAAGGCAATTGGTACAATCTTTCCACTTAATTTTGGAGTTTTTTCGGAAGTGTCATCTGCAAGCTGAGAGGCAATGACCATTAATTCGTTTTGAATCTTAATTAAAAACGAATTGGTTTCAGCGGCTATTTTATCATTTCGAATTAAACCAATCCAAGCATTTAGTTCATCAACGGTTCCATAAGCTTTTATTCGTACATGGTGTTTGCTAACTCTTTTTCCAGAAAAAAGACCAGTAGTTCCATCATCACCAGTTTTTGTATACAGCTTGTATTTCGACATCTTCAACTTGCTTATTTATGGCTGAGCAAACCATTTTAAAACTCGATTGGGTAAAGTATATTAATTATAATTTTTTTAGAAAAGTCAAAATTAAGGATAATTATTGATTTGAGAATTCAAAAGGCTTTTAACAGAAATAATTGAGATTTTTGTTTTCGTCTAATCAAAATTCCCCAAAAGAAAAAGTCAATGACAATTAACTTTTTAGTTTGAATTTCACGGTTCCAAAGACCGCGATTCAAATGTACATTTTTTGTAAACAACAGCATTTCATCAGTTTTGTTTTGTATGATTAAGACTTTTTCTGAAAATAGCGAAGTTTCATTTTTAGACAATGAAACGATTTCTTGCTTCATTTTATGATTGTTTATTTTTAAAAACTCCTGTAAATTTTCATGAAAAATTTCTGTAAGAATTTTTATTCCTGTTCGTTTAAATAGCACTTTTTGATGTCTTTTCCATTGAGGATTAAAAACACAATACTTGGCCAGTTCATAAACGAAAGGAGAGTGGGTTCCGTGAAGATTAGAGGCCTTAAACCGAAAAATTAAATAGGAAAAAAACCACATTTATTTTTGTTTTAGTCGACCGCTAACTGCAATTAAAAAATACAAAACAGATATGAATCCAGCCCAACGCGCAATGTAATCCCCATACTGGGTGTAAAAGGTGATCTCTGATTTTGAAGCTACTTTTCCTCTCAATACACCCTTTTCTAAATAAGGAAGTCTTGCGGTTATTTCCCCTCTTGAATTTAAGATTGCTGAAATCCCCGTATTGGCGCTTCTAACAACCGCTCTCCTGTTTTCTATCGCTCTAAGTCGGGCATAGCTTAGGAGTTGCTTGTGACCTTGGGTGTCGCCCCACCAAGCATCATTGGTTATTATACCTAAGAAATTTGCCCCTTTCCGAACATACTCGGTGACAAAAGCACCATAGATCGATTCATAGCAGATGATGGGAGCAACTTTAGTTTTCAATTTTGAATGCTCAAATATGCTTCTCTCCTTTTGGGTTGCACGACTGGAAACCGTTCCGCCAAGGTCGAGCATGAATTCTCCTAAAAGTGGTTTAAGGATACTTTTATAAGGCATGTTTTCAACACCCACCACGAGTTTGGATTTGTGGTAATATTCTGGTTTACTTTGATATTCCATTTTTAAAGCCGAATTGTAGAAGTCAACCCAAACGCCTTTTTTTACTTCATTTGCGGTTGGGGACGGTTCGGTTTTTGTTTGATAAACATTATAGAATTGAATTCCAGAAACCAATTGAACTTGAGGATGAGGTTTAAGGAACTCCTGAATAGATCTTTGTAATTCTGTACTTTTAAATTCACTGATTAATTCTCCATATCCAGAAGCAAAGTAAGTCTCAGGAGCAAAAACATAATCAGTGTTTTTATCAATTTTCCCCTGGGTCATGGAAGAAAGTAAATCTAAGAACTCCAGGTTTGTTTTCCCATACTTTTCGGTGTAGGGATCAATGTTGGGTTGAACCAATAGCACTTCAATGGTTGGGGGTTTGATTTCATGCTTTGAGAAAATGATCATTGAAAAAACAATAGGGATTGCAATGCCGATAAGCCAGGGGCTCAATTCCTGAATGAATTTCTTCCGATTGTCCCAAGGTGTATTTTTTTTAATTACCTCTAGAATTCCAATATTCAAAATTAGAATCCATAAACTACCACCAAAGGTTCCGGTGTATTCATACCACTGAATCCAATGAATGTTTTCCGAAAACACATTCCCGAGGTTTAGCCAAGGCCAAGAAAAGTCCCATTGTAAATGAAGTTTTTCGAATGCCAACCAAATGCTAATAAGAAAAACATAAGCACTGCGCAACGGCAGCCTCTTCTTACTCCAGTGAAAAAGCATCAAAAGCAAGGTGTAAAAAAGACTGTTACAAAATACGGCAAAGGCCATTCCGAAGGCAGAAGCATTTACGATCCACCAAGTTGTTCCAAGGTTCCAAATAAAAAAAGCAAGAAATCCATAACCGAATACATTGATTTTTTTTCTCTTTATGTTGCCATTCGTGATATGATGTTCTAGCATTAAAACTGGAACTAGAGCTACGAAAATGAACATTGAAAACCCTCCAACGGGCCAAGAAAAGGTCAATAAAATTCCTGAGAGGATAGCAAGGGAAAGTGGCTTTTTTAAAAAATTCATTAAATTTATCTATGGTAATTTTTTTGTAGGTTCTTCAAATCTTATCTTGTGCAAAATATTTAATTTTATTTGAATCACAACAAAGTAAATGATTAAAAAATCAGTACCACATTTTTTCACCTCATTGAATCTAATTTCTGGCTGCCTCGCCATCTATTTTGCGTTTTTATTTCAATTCGAAACCGCATTTATCTTTATAATAACAGGAGTTTTTTTCGATGTTTGGGATGGTTTTTTTGCTCGTTTGCTTAAAGTAGAAAGCCAGTTAGGGGTTCAGATGGACTCTATGGCAGACATGGTCACTTGCGGCGTTGCACCTGGGATGATTTTGGCGCAGCTTTTTGTTCTCGCTGGTAATCGGGCTGTAGATGTGGAGCTCGAATGGTCTTTTATTCAGACCTCTTTTGAATTTATTCCTTGGGTATTGGTTGGTTTTATACTCACTCTTGGAGCAGCTTTTAGATTGGCCAAGTTTAATTTAGACAAGTCTCAAAAATATACATTCATAGGATTGCCAACACCCGCGATGGCTTTGTTTATTGGCTCTTTGCCTATTTTGTTAAAACAACCAGATTTTGTTTTTCTAAAGCCATTGGTTATTTCTAATCCAGTGTTGACCGCTTTGGCATTGATTTTTGTCATTTTAATGAATGCAAAGTTTCCTTTGTTTTCCTTTAAATCAAACCAGACAGGTTTGATAGATGTGGTTTTAAAGATTCTTTTAATCCTTATCTCAATTTTCCTTTTTTGGATTTTCTCTTGGGGTGCTTTTTGTATTATTATTCTTGTTTATCTAATTTTAAATTTAATAAGAAACAGCATGGCGAGAATTGGATTGGCTGAAGAATAGTTTTTTTAAAACAAAAAGAATAAGGTTTTACTCTACTGTTACGGACTTCGCTAGATTTCTCGGCTGGTCAACATTACAACCTCGCATCAGCGCAATGTGATAAGAAAACAACTGAAGGGGTAAGGTTGAGAAAAGAGGGCTAAAGCATTCAGAGGATTCAGGAATCTCTATGACATGATCAGCAAGTTGTTTAACAGTCGTATCTCCTTGCGTTACAATCGCAATTATCTTTCCTTTTCTAGATTTAATCTCTTGGATATTACTTACGATTTTGTCGTAGTGTCCTTTTTTGGTAGCAATAACGACAACAGGCATGTTTTCGTCAATTAACGCAATAGGGCCATGCTTCATCTCTGCAGCGGGATATCCTTCGGCATGGATATAAGAAATTTCTTTAAGTTTAAGCGCTCCTTCTAGCGCTACTGGGAAGTTGTAGCCTCGTCCCAAATAGAGGCAGTTTGGCGATTTGTGATAGTGTGTTGCGATCTCTTTAATTTTAAGGGTATTTTTCAAAAAGCACTCTATTTTATTGGGCACCTGAGAAAGCTCAGTTAAATAATCATGAAATTCTACTTTTCCAATTACACCTTTTAGTTCCCCCAATTTCAGTGCCATTAGTGAAAGGACGGTTATTTGCGTAGTGAAAGCTTTTGTTGAAGCCACGCCAATTTCAGGTCCTGCATGCGTATAGACACCTCCATGAGTTTCTCTAGAGATAGAAGACCCTACAACATTGCAAATCCCAAAAATAAAAGCACCATTTTTTTTCGCAATTTTAATTGCAGCCAAAGTATCAGCGGTTTCCCCTGATTGAGAAATGGGGATGACCACGTCATCGGGGTATATAATCGGGTTTCGGTACCTAAACTCAGAAGCGTATTCTACTTCAACAGGAACCCTTAAGAAGCTTTCAAATAAGTATTCCCCAACCAATCCTGCATGCCATGAAGTACCACAGGCGATCACAATTATTCGTTTTGCATTCAAGAACTTATTTTCATGATCTGTGAGGCTGCTGATTTGAATCTGATTCTCTGACATTAATAGCCTCCCTCCTAAGGCATTGCTAATTGCCTGAGGCTGCTCGAAAATTTCTTTTAACATGAAGTGATCATATCCTCCTTTTTGAATGTTTTCAAGATTCCACTTTAGCTTTTCTATGTAGGGATCAACCTCAATATCATCTGAAATATTTCGTACTTTAATTGGTTTTCCCTTTTTTAGAATTGCCATTTCATTATCTTCAAGGTAAACCACGTCTCTAGTATATTCTAGGAAGGGGGTGGCGTCGGATCCTATGTAGAAAGAATCTTTCCCTAAACCTATTGCTAGGGGACTTCCTAGCCTTGCTACGACTAATTCATTAGGCTTTTTTCTATCAAAGACGACAATTCCATAAGCACCTACAACTTGATTCAGAGCAATCTGAACTGCCTTCCCAAGCTTTACTTGTTCTTGTTTTTGAGTTTCTTCTATCAGATTGATTAAAACTTCAGAATCAGTTTCAGAATAAAAGGTATATTCCCTCTTTATCAATTCTTTTTTTAAAACATCATAGTTTTCAATTATTCCATTGTGGACGATAAAAAGATCACCAGAATTTGAAAGGTGCGGATGCGCGTTTTCTTGGTTGGGTACTCCATGGGTTGCCCATCGGGTGTGACCCATTCCAACTGTAGCTTTAAAGTTTGGTTTTTTTTCAATTTCAAGTTTTAAATCTTCGACTTTTGCTGCGACCTTAGTCGTGCTGTTTTCTGATTTATTACTTAGAAAAATACCCGCGCTGTCATAACCGCGATATTCCAGCCTCTGTAAGCCTTCAATGATAATTGGGAGGGGATTTTCATCTCCAATATAAGCTACAATTCCACACATTCATTAATGTTTTAAAACCATTTGACATTGTTCGTTATTGAATCCAAGTCGAGTATAAAAAGGAATTGTCTCCTTATGAGTGTTTAATGTTATTTTATAACATTTTTTTTCCTTGGATAGCGCAACAAGACTTTTAATTAACTCCTGTCCTGTTTTTTTTCCTCGATGCTTTTTAGAAACCACAACATCTTCTATTTGGGCAGCGCGGCGTTCAATCTTCTGAATGATATGCAAAGTTGCTGTTCCAATGATATTTCCAGTCACATCTTCTGCAACCAAACAAAAAATGTTATTTGAATTGAAAAAATCAGCGGAGACATTTTTGATGTCCCATCCAAATCCTTCATTAAGTAGTGTTGTGATTTTTCCAGAATCTTCGCTTTGAGCGAATCTAATTTTTGTCATTAAAAATAAGTAGGTATTTAGGGTTTGGGGTTAAAACGCTATTTTAGTTTTTCTTAATTCAAAATTTTTGCCAAGGTATACTTTTCTGACCATTTCATCTTTTGCTAGCTCTTCTGGTTTTCCAGCTTTTAGAATACTTCCTTCAAACATTAGATAAGTTTTGTCCGTAATGGCAAGTGTCTCTTGGACATTGTGGTCAGTGATAAGGATACCAATATTTTTCTTTTTTAGGTGAGCAACGATTCGTTGTATGTCTTCAACAGCAACAGGATCTACTCCTGCAAAAGGTTCGTCAAGCAAAACAAATTTAGGATCGGTTGCGAGCGCACGTGCTATTTCTGTTCTTCTTCTCTCTCCTCCTGAAAGGAGATCTCCCCGACTTTTCCGAATGTGGGTCAAACCAAATTCTTCCAACAAAGATTCTGTTTTTTCTTTTTGCTCTTTTTTAGAAAGCGAAGTGAGTTGTAAAACACTTAAAATATTATCTTCAACACTAAGCTTTCTAAAAACTGATGCTTCTTGTGCGAGGTATCCAATTCCATTTTGCGCGCGCTTGTACATTGGAAAAGAAGTGATTTCACTATCGTCTAGTAAAATTTTACCACCTTGAGGCTTAATTAAACCCACAATCATGTAAAAAGAAGTTGTTTTTCCAGCACCGTTTGGACCCAGCAGACCAACGATTTCTCCTTGTTCTACCTCAATCGAAATGCCTTTAACAACTTTCCTTCCTTTGTAAGATTTTTGAATATTTATAGCACTTAGTTTCATAGAGCTGACTTATAAATTTTGAAGTTCTTTTTCAATACGCTTATAAGTAAATTTAGAGATAAAGATACTGAGTTCATAAAGAATTAATAACGGAATACTTACAATGACTTGACTAACGATGTCTGGAGGCGTTATAATGGCAGAAAGACTCAATACGATTACCAATGCAAATTTTCGATTTTTACTTAAAAATGTTGGTGTTACAACCCCCACTTTTGTTAAGAAATAAATGATAATCGGTAATTCAAAAATTAAGCCACTGGCCAATACTGAAGTCCTGAGAAGCCCAATGTAACTGCTTAAGTCGAAGTCGTTAAAAACCTCTCCGCTAACGGTGTAGTTTCCTAAGAAGTTTATTGAAAGCGGAGTAACCATATAGTAGCCAAACAATACGCCGATGAAAAAAAGTAGGGAAGCAACGAAAATAAAACCTCTTGCATGTTTGCGTTCGTTTACATGTAAGCCGGGGCTTACAAAGCGCCAGAATTCATAAATTATAAAGGGGAAAGCAACAATAAAGCCTGCCAAGATAGAAGTCCATAGGTGTGCTGAGAACTGACCTGCTACGGTTCTACTTTGAATTCTAAAAGGCATTTCTGTTATACAAAAACTGTCTCCCTGACCAAAGGCTTGCGAGATGGAGCAGAACCATTGATAGGTAGGGAAATCAATTTTTTTTGGACCAAAAATCAGCGTATCAAAAATAAAATCTTTAGCAATAAAGGCCAAAGAAGCAAAAATCAATATGGCGAGTGTCGATCTGATCAGGTGCCATCTGAGTTCCTCAAGATGGTCTAAGAATGACATTTCATTTGCATTTCCCATTAGTTTAATCCTTCTTTAATGAAATCAAGAATATGAACGATTCCTTCATAAGATTTGTTGTCGTCTATAACAATAATCTGACTTATTTTATTATTTGTCATTAGTTCAAATGCTTTAACAGCGAGCAATTCTTTATTAACACTGATGGGACTTTTGCTCATTAAATCTTCGGCTGTAAGCTGGCCAATATCATCGTGTTTTTCTAGTATTCGTCGGATGTCACCGTCCGTAATCATCCCCATTATTTTATTTCCGTCTAAAACTACTGCGGCGCCTAGTCTTTTTTCGGAGATTTCAAAAATAACATCTTTCATCCGAGTGTCAAGGCGAACTGCGGGTTTTGTATTCTCATTTAAAAGTTCTCCCATGGTCAGGTGAAGTTTTTTACCCAAAGCACCTCCAGGGTGAAATTGGGCAAAATCATTAGCTTTAAAATCATTTAGATCAAGCAGGCACATCGCCAAAGCATCCCCCATGGCGAGCTGAACTGTTGTGCTGGTTGTTGGCGCTAGGTCGTTAGGGCAAGCTTCTTTTTTAACGGGAGTTAGGAGTAAATAATTTGATTTTTTAGCTAAAAAAGAATCTTTTTCGCCAGTCATACCAATCAAGGTATTTCCTCTTCGGTTAATATGAGGAACTAATTCTTTTATTTCTTTTGAATTCCCACTCTTTGAGATACAAATAACAAGATCATTTTCCTGAATGATGCCTAAATCACCATGAATGGCTTCGGCAGCGTGCATGAAAACAGCAGGAGTTCCGGTAGAGTTCATGGTTGCAACTATTTTCATTGCAATAACTCCACTTTTTCCAATGCCAGTAATAATGACTCTTTCTTTAGAGTTATGGATGAGGTTGACGATTTCTACAAAATCATCATTAATATTATTTGCTAATGATGCGACTGATTCAGCTTCTAAACTGATTGTGTTTTTTGCAATCTCGATGATACGTGATAATTCGCTCAATTTTTGTTTTTTTTGTATACGATTGTTATGCGAAAATACTTATATTGTTGATACAAATTTAGCTAAATTCTAAAATTATACACTTCAGTTGAAAAAAGAGATTGATTTAAAAGAATCCCTCAAAAAACATTTTGGTTTTTCGAAATTCAAAGGACTTCAGGAAGAGGTAATTGAGAACCTTCTTCAAACAAAGAATACCTTTGTAATTATGCCGACTGGTGGTGGCAAGTCTTTGTGTTATCAATTACCTGCCTTAATCCTTGAAGGAACAGCACTTGTTGTCTCTCCATTGATCGCCTTAATGAAGAATCAAGTGGATGCAATTCGTGGGATTTCATCAAATGATGGCATCGCGCATGTTTTAAATTCTTCGTTAAATAAGACTGAAACTATAAAAGTTAAAGATGACCTGACTTCAGGAATCACCAAGTTGTTATATGTTGCCCCTGAGTCATTGGCAAAAAAAGAAACAATTGAGTTTTTTAAGACCATTAAAATTTCCTTTTTGGCGGTAGACGAGGCACATTGTATTTCAGAATGGGGACACGATTTTAGGCCGGAATACAGAAACCTGAGGACCATGTTAGAACAGATTGGTCAGCAGATACCCATTATGGCCCTTACAGCGACTGCTACACCAAAGGTTCAAGAGGATATTTTAAAAAATCTTAAAACAACAGAAGCAAAAGTATTTAAAGCATCTTTTAATCGTCCAAACCTTTATTATGAGGTGCGTTCTAAAACACCTCAAGTAGATTCTGACATCATCCGATTTGTGAAAAGCTTTTCTGGAAAGTCAGGGATAATTTACTGTTTGTCTCGTAAGCGGGTCGAGCAGCTATCAAAAACATTGCAAGTGAATGGCATTGATGCCCTTCCCTATCATGCAGGTTTAGATTCGAAAACTAGGGTTAAAAACCAGGACATGTTCTTAAAAGATAATTGCGATATAATTGTAGCTACGATCGCATTTGGTATGGGAATTGACAAACCCGATGTTCGTTTTGTCATCCACCATGATATTCCTAAAAGTATTGAGAGCTATTATCAAGAAACAGGTAGGGCAGGACGTGATGGAGGCGAAGGGCATTGTTTGGCATTTTACTCTTATAAGGACATTGAGAAATTAGAAAAATTTATGTCAGGAAAGCCCATTGCGGAGCAAGAAATAGGTTTTGCATTGCTAAATGAAATGGTAGCTTACGCTGAGACCTCCATGTCCAGAAGGAAATTTATTCTTCATTATTTTGGCGAAAAATTTGATTCAAAAACAGGTTTAGGTGCAGACATGGATGACAACATGCGTTTTCCTAAAAGTCAGCATGAGGCGATGAATGAATTGGGAATGCTGATTAGGATCATATTAGAAACAAAAGAAAAATATAAATCGAAGGAAATTGTTAAAACATTAGTAGGTGAAACAAACGCGCTGATTCTTTCTCACAAAACCAATGAAAACCCATTATTCGGTTGTGGAAAAGATTACGATTCGAAATATTGGATGGCACTCCTTAGACAGTCATTGGTAGCAGGGTATTTTAGTAAAGATATCGAAACCTATGGGGTTGTGAAGACGACTCAAATGGCAAAAGATTTCCTGACTAATCCTTGTTCATTTATGATTTCGGCAGATCATGTTTTTGAAGCCAACAGCTCTCCTGTGATCAGTAACAAATCATTAGGAATTGCTGACAAAGTATTGATGGAAATGTTGCTAGGCTTAAGGAAAAAAGTTGCGGAGGAAGCTGACGTACCGCCCTATGCCGTTTTTCAGGAGTATTCATTGGAGGATATGGCGCTCAAGTACCCCATTTCTGAATTAGAATTGCAAAACATAAATGGTGTAGGAGAGGGGAAGGCAAAGCGTTATGGGGGTAAGTTTATTTCTCTGATAAAAACCTATGTAGATGAAAACGACATCACACGACCTGACGATTTAATTGTGAAAAGCACTGGATTAAATTCTGCTTTAAAACTATATTTAATTCAGAATGTTGATCGCAAGCTTCCCTTAGATGATATAGCTTCTGCCAAGGGAATGGATATGACTAAGTTGATTTCTGAGATGGAAACTATTGTGTTTTCTGGAACCAAGCTAAATATAAATTATTGGGTTCAAGAAATACTAGATGAAGATCAACAAGAAGAGCTGAAAGAATATTTTATGGAGGCAGAAACAGACAGTATTGATGCTGCGTTGGAAGAGTTCGACGGAGATTATGAAGAAGAAGATATTCGAATTTATCGCCTAAAGTTTATTAGTGAAGTAGGAAATTAGCCCTTTCCTGTTTCAGATTCCGATAGTATTATTATCTTCGCACCATTAAAAAAACATTTAAGATGCAAGACGGAATTTACGCTAAATTTAATACTACGAAAGGAACCATTACAGTTCAATTGACCCATGACAAAACTCCCGGAACCGTTGGGAATTTTGTTGCTCTCAGCGAAGGGCAGCTAAAAAATAGCTTACACGAATTGGGAACCCCCTATTACGACGGTTTAAAATTTCATCGCGTTATTCCAGATTTCATGATTCAAGGAGGTTGCCCGCAAGGCAGCGGAACTGGAGGCCCAGGCTACCAGTTTGAAGATGAGTTTCACCCTGATTTAAAACATGACAAACCTGGTGTGCTTTCTATGGCAAACTCTGGCCCTGGAACCAATGGAAGTCAGTTTTTTATTACCCATATCGAAACCGCATGGTTGGATGGAAAACATACTGTCTTTGGTTATGTTGTTGAAGGACAAGAAATCGTTGATCAAATCGCTCAAGATGACACCATCGAAAACATCAGTATCGAACGCATCGGTCAGGAAGCCCAAAGCTGGGATGCAGCAGCAGCATTCAATAGTTTTGTAAATGGCAAAGAAGAAAGATTGAAAGATGTGGCTGATAAATCCAAAAAAGAATTGGAGACGCTTACTGATGGTATGGAAACCACAGCAAGTGGCTTGGCATATAAAATAACCAAAACTGGAACAGGGGATACTCCTGCAAAGGGCAGTCAGGTAGCTGTTCATTATAAAGGAATGCTAATTGACGGGACAGTCTTTGATTCGTCTTACCAGCGCAATGAACCCATAAAATTTAAATTGGGGGTAGGTCAAGTAATTTCTGGTTGGGATGAAGGTATTTCGTTATTAAATAAAGGTGCTACCGCTAAACTGGTTATCCCTAGTCATCTGGCATATGGAGAACGAGGTGCTGGTGGAGTGATCCCTCCGGGTGCTACCTTAGTTTTTGAGGTGGAGTTGGTTTCTTTTTAGAAATCCTTATTTTTTGATGCACTAGAGCGGAAAGTATGGTTTTATTTTTCATTTTAGTAAAGGTTTTCTAAACATCATGAAAAAGATGGAACTTTAGTCTTCATTCAGTTTTTCACGTAAAATTTTAAAAGCTTTACTAATTTGCCCCTCTACTGTTTTTATAGAAACATCTAAATATTCAGCTATTTCAATATTCGTAAGCCCCTCTTTTTTACTCAATAAGAGGGTTTCTTTACATTTGGGAGGCAGCTGTTCAATTACTTTTTTTATCCACTCCAATTGTTTTAGAAATTTTTCCGTTTGATCTTCTTCCACGATTTGTTCTAAACATTTTTCATACTCAACCTCCATCCGGAGTAGGTTTGATTTTTTCCTCCATAGATCAATAAAACGATTGTAAACCGCTTTATGTAAGAACCGTTTTATAGAGATGGTTGTGCTTCTTTATTAACAACACGTGTTTGATCTATTGGCAAAACTTTTTCGTCAACAATTGTTTGGTCATTCACAATTCTGGCAAATTGGTAAAGTTTTTTCATGTATTTTTCTTTGCTTTGGTGGTACATGAGCTCTATCTCAATTACATTTGTATGCTTAAAAATTTTATTTAATAAAGTACTATCTGAATCCGATAATGAGTGACCTAATACAATAACTTTTGTTTTCCCTTTACCTAAACAATAATTAATATGATCATTAACAGTGTTCTGTTTATAGAGAAAAGTTTTCATGTACTTCATTAGCTCATCATTTTCATATTGCAATAACTTTTTAAACTTTTCTGACCGATCATTGCCATAGCCAAATATAATCGGATTATCCTCTGAGTTTAATTCTCCGTGAATATGAGAAATTTTAATTCTTTCGCTAGCAGGAATGGATTTTCCAGCCTCTTCGATTGGTGACATTTTAATCACCATTTCTTCCCTCATCAATTTTACAATTTTAGAGGTATAGTTGAAACTAATAATTTCAACATATTCATGTTCGTTTATTTTTTGTGAGAGTAATTCAGAAATTCCTTTTTTTTCGAGGATCTCTTTATTTACCTCTTCATTATTTTCATTTTCCTGTTCAATTAAATAGGCTTTAAATAATTCTTTAAAGTGCTCAAATTCCTTATTAACTAAGGTTATTCCTTTTAGGTTAATAGTCTCTTTATCATGACCCTTATGTTCGTCTAAACACCTAAAATAACTCTCCTCGAAATCCCCCCAAGTATTTGTCTGATCAAAACAATTGAATAAGTAACTGAAAAAAACACTTCTGGCTCCATATGGTTTAACCACTAACTTGACTTTTCGAGGAGATCCAATATTCGACATAGCTATATAAGGGTCTTCCCCATTTTTATCTTTTCTTATATAATATCCTAAATGCGAGGCTTTACATGCAAAATTGTTATTTCTGGTATATTCTAATAAATAATCCATAAAGTTTGCGTAGGAGGTCTTGAAGTCATGCGCTATATCAAAGCCGTTACCAAGTAAAATTAATGCATAAGGAGGTTGATTTTTTCTCATAGGGTAAGTATTTGGATTTAATAAATGTACAATATTTACCGAACCATCAAAGAGACACCTGCTCAAACATTCAAAAGTGACACTGAAGTATGTGATTGATAGTGAGTAGTTGAGACTGTTTTAATCTCTAAGGGTTAATTCTTCGCAGCTTGCTGCGTTTGTTCGGCCTGATACCTCATGGGCTTTCCCCAGAGAGTGGCTTCGTTTAGCGTTTTTGAGGTACAATTTGATTAAATTTAAAGTACAATTCGATTTACAGATTATACTTTGGTGGTCATCTTGAGGTGAAAAGATTGATAATTAAAAAATAAAAACAATTTCACATTAACTTAGGATTTACCCATTGAAAAGTTTTGTACTTTTCAATGGGTATTTTCTTTTATTAATAAAAAATTTATTTAATGACCTACAGATTACTTTTTTTCACGTTATTTTTCACTCAGTTAACATTTGCACAAACAACTGAAAAACCTCAGCTAATCGTTGGTATTGTGGTTGATCAAATGCGGATGGAATACTTATATCGCTTCCAAGATAACTATACCGAAAATGGATTTAAAAAGCTAATTAGAAATGGTTATAATTTAAAAAACACTCATTACAATTATGTGCCAACAGCTACTGGACCTGGTCATGCGTCTATTTATACAGGAACGACCCCGGCAGATCATGGTATTATTTCTAATAGTTGGTACAGTCGCGCATTAAAACGAGTGCAATATTGTGTCGAAGACAATTCGGTTTTTGACATTGACAATCTTGTAGCCCCTCAAAAAGAAGGAGAAAAATCAACTTCAAAATCTCCTCAAAAACTAATGACCACTACCATTACCGATGAGTTGAAATTATTCACTTCTGGAAGGTCAAAAGTCATCGGTTTGTCGATCAAAGATCGTGCTTCTGTTCTACCTGCGGGACATTTGGCAGATGCGGCTTATTGGTACAATTCCAAAAACGGACATTTTATAACCAGTTCTTATTATAGAGAAAAACTACCCAATTGGATGATTTCATTTAACAATAGGAATGTGGCAGACTCTCTTTTAAATACAACATGGCAAACACTTTTGCCGATTTCGAGCTACACAAACAGTACGAAAGACGATGCCCCACAGGAGAAAATATACAAAGGAAGAAAAACAAGTACTTTCCCTTATGATCTAAAAACGCTTCGCAATAAAAACGGTAATTTTTCTTTAATTTCAGAGATTCCTCAAGGGAATTCACTTTTACTAGCTGCTGTAAAAGCGGCGATCAAAGGCGAAGAACTGGGACGTGGGAAAGAAACAGATTTTCTTGCGATAAGTTTTTCTAGTACGGATTATTTAGGGCATAATTTTGGAATCAGATCGAAAGAATTGGAAGACAACTACGTCAGATTGGATCGTGAAATAGAATCCTTAATAGCGACATTGGATGAACAAGTAGGAGCCGGCAATTATATGGTTTTTTTAACTGCCGATCATGCTGCAAGTGACAATCCGTTGTTTTTAGAATCTCAAAGGCTTCCTGGGAAATTTTTCGGCACCAAAGAAATTAAGTCGAATATAAACAAACATCTTTCAGAACTTTTTGGACAGAATGAATACATTTCCAATATTGACAATACTCAAATTTATCTGGCTGAAACAGAAGTTTCTAAGGAACTCTTGATTGAAAAAATCATTCCTCTATTAAAAAAGACAGCTGGAGTGAAAGAGGTTTTTGCACCTGCTTTTCCACAAATGAATTTGTCAAATAGCAAACTAAATACCTTTATCAGGAATAGTTTTAATGAAAAGGGATCAGGAGACATTTTATATCAAATGGAATCAGGTTGGATGTATGAAAGACCTTATGGTGCCTCTCACAGTACGGCTTACAATAACGACACCCATGTTCCGATGTTATGGTATGGATGGAAAATTCCGAAAGGCGAATCAGTCAAGCCCCACACAATCACACAGATTGCACCCACAATTTCGATGTTGCTAAACATTCCACTGCCAAGCAGTTCAGAGAGGAATCCAATTGAAGAATTGTTTGAATAGATTGAATTACTTGGGTTCGTTTCCGATGTGCCATTTTATATTGCATCCCAGGCTTGGGTATTGCTTTTCAGGGGCAGGATCAGATTTCAACATGCCCTCACAAGCGGAACGCAGCTCACTTCCATTGATGGGGAGGTCATTGGTAGGGCGAGAAGCATCAAAGCGACCTCTGTAATACAATTTCAATGCTTTATCGAAAAGAAAAAAATCAGGAGTACATGCTGCCTGATAAGCATGTGCAACTTCTTGTGAGGCATCAAATAAATAAGGGAATGAGAAAGATTTTAACCGAGCTAATTTTTTCATTTCTAGCGGGCCGTCTTCTGAGTGGGTATTCACACTGTTACTCGAAATGGCTATGGTTTTGATTCCCTTGCTTTCCATCTCTCTGCTGAATGACAGGATGGCCTCCAATAAATAAACCACATAAGGACAGTGGTTACACATAAAAATAATTAGCGTCCCATGTTTTCCCGCTAAACTTTTGAGGTCAAGTAACTTGTCATCAACAGTATTGATGAGTTCAAAGTCAGGGGCTTTTGTTCCCAAGGGTAACATATTAGAAGCTGTAAGTGACATGAATTTTTGTTTTAATTAAAATGATTTAATTTTTAATAAAAATTTGGATAAAAAAAAAGTGTTTGCAAAAGCAAACACTTAAAATTAATGAATTATTTTTTATTAGATATCTTCAAAATTAAAGCTTGTGAAATCTTTTCCTTTCTCCTCCGCAGTATCTAAACCCTTGGTTCGGTCAAAATCTTTTTGATGACGCTCACTGATCACCTCTTCACCTCTTTGCTCAATAATATAGCCAAGCATTTCCTCTAAAATAGACTTAAATTCGCTAAAATCTTCTTTGTAGAGGTAAATTTTGTTTTTCTTAAAATAGAAAGTTCCGTCATCGTTTGTAAACTTCTTACTCTCCGTAATGGTCAGGTAGTAGTCGTTTGCTTTGGTTTCGCGAACATCAAAAAAATAAGTTCTTCTTCCTGCCCTCAGAACCTTAGAGTGAATCTCTTCTTGGTCACGCCCATTTTTGTTGTCCATGAACTTTTGTTTAATTAAATCTAAATTATTAATCAAAAATCTGAAAAAAAATTAAACAAAACAAATTAATGTTCCTTTTCGTGTTGTTGCTTTTTAAAAAGTTCAAAGTAATATCCTTTGAGTGCCATCAATTCATTGTGAGTTCCTGACTCCAAAAGTGCTCCTTTTTCCATGACCATAATGGTGTCAGCATCTTTTACAGAAGAAATTCTATGACTTACAATGATGGTAGTCTTGTTCTTACAAATGCGTTTAAGATTGTTGAGAATTTGCTCTTCTGTATCAGTGTCTACGGCCGAAAGACAGTCGTCAAATAGCAATATTTTAGAATCTTTTATTAAAGCACGTGCAATTGCCACCCTCTGAATTTGACCGCCAGAGAGGGTGATTCCTCTTTCTCCTAATAAGGTTTGATATCCTTCTTTAAAAGCAATTATATTTTCGTGAACACATCCGTTTTTAGCGGCTTCGATCAACTCTTCTTTTGTAGCGTCGAGTTTTCCAAACTTAATATTCTGCTCAATACTTTCTGAAAAAAGAAATGCATTTTGGGGAACATAGCCAATCAAGCTTCTCAGTTCTTCGAGTTTAAAGTCTTTTAAATCATACTCATCCAGTGTTATAGAGCCGCCTGTGGGATCATATAAACGGTTGATGAGGTTGAGAACACTCGATTTCCCTGATCCAACACCGCCGATAATCCCTAATGTTTTTTTAGGTTCGACTGTAAAGCTAAGCTGCTTGACGGCATCAATTTTTGTTTCAGGATAAGTTAAAGAAAGTCGATTAAAAGTGATTGCCCCAGCTATGGGTTGGGCAATTCCTTTTCCATCTTTTATTTCTGACGCTTCATTTAAAAAAGCATTGATCCTTTTTTGTGAGGCCTCTGCTTGTTGAACAACAGAAGTGACCCATCCCACAACGGCGACAGGCCAAGTTAACATGTTGATGTAAATAATAAATTCAGCCAAAACACCAATTTCAATTTCATTGTTGATGTATTGATTTCCACCCACATAAATTACAATCAGATTGCTTAAGCCAATCAAGAGAATCATCAAAGGAAAAAACCAAGCTTGAACCTTTACCAAGTTCATGTTTGTTCTTTTTGCATCTCCAGCCAAAGCATCAAACTTTTCATTGATGACAGGCGCTAGGCTGTAGGATTTTATAACAGAAACACCACTAAAAGTCTCTTGCGTAAATGAGGAAAGTTTTGATAACATTTCTTGGACAACGGTACTTCTGGTATTGATTATTCTACTTAATTTATAAATAACAAAGGAAAGCAGGGGGAGGGGCAACAAGGTATAAAGCGTCAACTTTGGCGCGATACTGATCATAATGGCAATCACACAAACAAACAGAGTGATGGTATTGATGCTGTACATGATGGCAGGCCCTACATACATTCTCGACTTACCCACATCCTCGCTGATTCTACTCATCAAATCTCCAGTCCTGTTGTTTTTGTAAAACCGCTGATTTAGGGTCAGGTAGTGTTGAAAAATTTCATTCTTTAAATCATACTCGATGTATCGAGAGACGTTAATGATGGTTTGACGCATTAAGAAAGTAAAGAAACCGGAGAGCAGCGCAGTTCCAATAATAATTAAAATATTGATAAGCATCAATTCTTTGATTGATTCTAAATTTCCTTCGTTATTGGTGATGAAATTTTCGACAGCTGTCAATGAATTTCCAATCAAACGAGGGGCAAAGAGTGAAAATATACGTGCAACTATGGTGATGAAAATTCCAATCAATAGTTTAGACCGATATTTTTTGAGGTATTTATTTAGATATTTAAGTTCTTTCATATGCTTTTACAGCCCCCTTCTAATTGATAAATTCAAAGGTAAGCAAATGCTTTTTGACTTATTATTAAATTTTTCAAATTCATTGTTTTAAGTTGGCTTATTTTCCAAACTAAACTGCTATTTTTGCAACTAAATTTGTTCTTATATAATGCTAACTAGAAGACATTTTCGCATCAAAGTAATGCAGTCCGTATATTCATTTATGCAAAATGAAGAAAATGATCTTCAAAATGAGGTGATTTTTTTTAAAAAGAGTTTTGAAAACACGTTTTCACTCTATCTCACCATTCTTGCTTTTTTTAAATCTATTCTCGAACACGCCGAGCAACAAAACAGTCTCAAAGGTGAACTTAGGGCTACGAAACTCAAAGAACACCCCGGAATTCTAGCTTCCAATGCTGTGTTGAAGTTTATCGCAAACCACAGTACTTTAGCAACTTTTCTAAAGAGAAGAAAGATTAAAAACTGGGATCTTGATTTTGATTATGTCAAATCAAACTACAAGCAACTAATTCAGAGTGACGCTTTTAAAACTTACAGTGAGGTTGAAAACCCATCGCTTCAGCAAGATCGAGATTTGATTTTGTTTTTGTTTAAAGAGATCATAGCACCCTCAGATAAGTTTTACGATTACATTGAAGACAAGGAACTCACTTGGATTGATGATTTACCCGTTGTCAACACCTTTCTTTCCAAAATGCTCAATCAAATCGATCCGAATGACACTAGCAGTTTGCCTTTTCCGCAATCTACCTTCGAAGAAGAAGACCCTAAATTTGGGATAGAATTGTTGGAAAAAGTTATTTCTAAGGAGGAGGAATTACAAAAGGAACTAGAGGGAAGAACACCCAATTGGGACAACGATAGGATTGCAACCTTAGATGCCATATTGATAAAAATGGCCATAGCGGAGTTGATTTATTTCCCTTCGATTCCGACCAAAGTGACCATGAACGAATACATCGAAATTTCTAAAGATTACTCGACCCCAAAGAGTAATGTTTTTATCAACGGTATTCTCGATAAGGTCATCAAAGACCTGGAAGCTTCAAATCGCATAAAGAAGTCAGGCAGAGGTTTGATTTAATGATATTTTATTTAACTTTGAATTTTAATAAACTATTTACATATGAAAAATTATATCTGGGTATTATCAGCCGTTTTTTTGCTAGGCACAACTGCTTGCAAACAAAGCGCATCTAAAAAAGTAGAGCAACAAAATGTGGAAGACGCCGCAAACCAGCCAGCAGCTGAGACTGCAATAATGACATTTGATGAAGCAAGTCATGATTTTGGTACAATTACAGAAGGAGATGTTGTTAGTACAACATTTACTTTTACCAACACTGGTAAGGTTGATCTTTTGATCGTTGATGCAAGAGGAAGTTGTGGATGTACTGTCCCTAAGTTCCCGAAAAATGTGCCAATTGCACCAGGAGAAAAAGGAGAAATTTTGGTGAGTTTTGATTCTAACAACAAGCCTAACTTACAACAAAAAACCGTTACGATTTCTGCAAACACTGCAAGTGGACGCGAGACTTTGAGAATTAAAGCAATGGTTACTCCAGATCCTGTTAAGCAAAAGCAACGTGACGACCAGGCTAAGGCTCGTCTTGAAAATAAATAATAAATAAAAATATCTATGGAGGCATTACAGGGACAACTCCCCTTTCTACTTTTAATGTTAGTTGTGTTCTTTTTCTTTATCATACTGCCACAACAGCGCAGACAGAAAAAAGAAAAGAACTTTATGAAAAACCTTGCAAAGGGAGATCGTATTGTAACCAAGAGTGGACTTCACGGAAAAGTTGTTGAGTTAAACGACAAAGACAATACCTGTGTGATTGAAACCATGGCAGGTAAGTTGAAAATTGAACGTTCCGCCATTTCACTTGAAACAAGTGAAAAGCTCAATGCTTCTAAAAAGTAATAATTTCCCGCTTCGGTGGGATTTTTTTTAAAATAGATGTACAGACTTTTAGTAAAACCCTTTCTCTTTCTCTTTGATCCTGAATGGGTGCATCATACTGTTTTTGCCCTTCTCAAGTGGATAAACAAAATTCCAGGAATGGGCGCCTTGATCCGAAGCTTGTATCAGGTTAAGGACAAACGTCTGGAACGAAAACTATTTGGTCTAACTTTTCCCAATCCGGTTGGATTGGCAGCTGGTTTTGACAAAGATGCTAAACTGTATCACGAACTTTCTAATTTTGGTTTTGGCTTTATTGAAATCGGAACCCTCACCCCAAAACCCCAACCCGGGAATCCCAAAAAGCGCTTATTTCGTTTGCCTCAAGATCAAGGTTTGATCAATCGACTTGGGTTTAACAACCAAGGTGTAGCAGCTGCGGTGGAGCGTTTAAAGAAAAACAAAGGGGTACTTATTGGTGGGAATATTGGAAAAAACAAATTAACTGCTAACGAAGAGGCCGTTTCTGATTATGTCAAATGTTTTGAAGCACTTTTTCCATATGTCGATTATTTTGTGGTGAATGTCAGCTCGCCCAATACCCCCAATTTAAGAGCCCTACAAGACAAAGCACCCCTGACGCATTTACTGCAAACATTAAAAGACCTCAATATTAAAAAGCCAACCCCAAAACCCATACTGCTAAAAATTGCTCCCGATTTGACCGAGGAACAACTGATGGACATTATTGACATCATCACTTCGGTTAAGATAGATGGCGTAATTGCCACCAACACCACCCTCTCAAGAGAAGGCCTCCAATCGCCACACAAAACCGAAATGGGTGGTCTCAGCGGAAAACCTGTTGCAGATCGCAGTACGGAAGTCATTCGTTTTCTACACGATAAAAGCAATAATGCTTTCCCCATCATTGGAGTAGGAGGGATTCACACTCCTCAAGATGCCCTCGATAAACTAAATGCGGGTGCTGCTTTGGTGCAGCTATACACGGGATTTGTCTATGAAGGCCCTGCCGTGATTAAAAAAATCAACAAAGCTCTTTTGCAAACGGCTTAGGAGTATTTATTTCTAATTTTTCCTTTTTTTAATACCTTTAGTTAGTCACAAACCCAAATCATATTCTTGTGAACTGAACTACCTACGGCCATTCATTTCCTAACTTTTTTTTGTATAAAATACCACGAATAGTTGAGGACTTGTACTTCAATAATTTCGGAAATCTATGAATGAGAATCGCTGGTTTTGTTGAATGTTGAAAACCTGATTTTATAGATTTAGCTTTATCGAATGATTTAAGATATATTTATGGTAATTAAATTTACACAACAACCGATTGATTTGGTGTTAAAAATTTTGTTACGAGTGCATTTCCTGCAGTTTGGAAAAGACATTCAGATGGGAAGTGGAAATTTGAAGAATTAAATGGTTGTCCAATTATAATCGTATTATACCCAAGATGAATGTTAAAATTCATTCTTTTAAAAATTAATCAAATATGAGTAAAACAGAGCTGACTAAAGTACTAAGTCCACTAATGTTATGGGGACTTGGTGTAGGGTATGTGATTTCTGGAATGTATTTCGGATGGAATTTAGGCTTAGCAGAAGGTGGGACTTATGGGTTGGCAATTGCAACCTTTTTTATCATTATTATGTATGTTACTTTCACATTTAGTTATACCGAAATGGCTTGTGCGATACCCAAAGCAGGCGGTGCATTTGAGTATGCTAATCGAGGTTTGGGAAAGCATTTTGGTTTTATTGCAGGAATTGCACAAAATATTGAATTTGTATTTGCACCACCAGCTATTTCTGCTGCGATTGGAGCATATTTAAATTTATTGTACCCATCAGTTCCATTGCTTGTTTTTGCTATTGGAGCTTATTTAATTTTTACCCTAATAAATATTTTAGGTGTTAAGATTGCCGCAACTTTCGAATTGGTAATTACCATTTTTGCGGTTATAGAATTATTGATCTTTGCAGGGGTAGCTTTACCAGAATTCGAGTACAGTAACCTACAAATAAACCCAATGCCAAATGGTATTTCAGGTATTTTTGCTGCAATTCCTTTTGCCATATGGTTCTTCTTAGCCATCGAAGGCGTCGCTAATGTAGCCGAGGAAGCAATAAACCCTCAGCGAAGTATTTTAATCGGGTTTGGGTCCGCCATAACAACCTTAGTCATACTATGTGTTCTAACCTTCACTGCTGCAGTAGGGGTAGGCGGTTGGGAAGCGGTTGTTTACCCAGAGGGGAGTGATGTAGCTTCAGACTCGCCACTACCATTGGCATTAGGGCAAATTGTAGACAGTTCACATGTGCTATATAAATTATTAATTGGTATAGGATTGCTAGGCTTAATAGCCTCTTTTCATGGAATTATTTTAGCTGGAGGAAGAGCTATTATGGAATTTGGTAGAGTTGGGTATGCTCCCAAATATCTTGGGAATATTCACAGTAAATTTAAAACACCTGCAAATGCACTAATAATTAATATGCTAGTTGGTATCGTTGCCTTGTTTACAGGAAAAACAGCCGAAATAATTACAATGGCTTGCTTTGGAGCATTATTATTATATATCGTTTCTATGGTTGCTTACTTACAATTAAAAAGAAATGAACCAGAAATGGAAAGGCCTTTTAAGGCTCCTATGTATCCACTCTTTCCAATAACAGCTCTTATCATTGCATCGGTTGCTTTGATAGCGATGAGTTATTACAATCCAGTTATTGCAACTGTATTTTTCGCACTAGTAGGGCTGACCTATCTATACTTTTTAATCTTTTTAAATAATAAAATGATATCCTAATATTATGAATAAAAAAGAAATCATAGCACTATTAAATGGGCAAAAGCATGAGAAAATTAAAGTGGCAATTATCGATATTGATGGTGTAGCACGTGGGAAATTTATGTCCAAAAATAAGTTTATTTCAGCATTAGAGTCCGAGTTTGGATTTTGTCAAGTCGTGTTTGGATGGGACATGAATGATGCATGTTATGACAATGTAAAAGTTACAGGTTGGCATACTGGATATGGAGATTTGGAAGCTAAAATTGACCCTTCCACAATTAGGACAATTCCGTGGGAAGATGATATTCCTTTTTTTATAGCGGATTTTGATACCGCCGCTAATGATAAAAGTTATGTGTGCCCCAGAACGTTGCTTAAAAAAGTAATTGCAGCGGCAGAAGACATGAACTTTAAGCCTTTATTTTCGCAAGAATTTGAATGGTTTAATTATAGAGAATCTTCTACATCTTTGTATGAAAAGAATTTTCAAAATTTAAATCCGATTACATCAGGAATGTTTGGATACTCATTATTAAAAATGGGAGAGAATGATGCATACTTCACTGATTTATTTGATTTAATGAAAGATTTCAATATTCCACTAGAAGGATTGCATGCCGAAACAGGACCTGGTGTTACCGAAGCAGCGATAGAGTACAGCGATATTTTGGAAGCTGCAGATCGAGCAGCACTTTTTAAGCTTGCTGCTAAACAAATAGGATTTAAACATGGTATTATTCCAAGTTTTATGGCCAAACAAATTAGTAGTTTGCCGGGTTGTAGTGGACACATACACCAAAGTTTGTGGGACATGGAGAAGAAGAAAAACTTGTTTTATGACGGTAATGAAGCGCATGAAATAAGTGATATCATGAAGAGTTATCTAGCAGGACAATTAATTTGTTTACCAGAGATTTTACCCATGTTTGCTCCAACAATAAACAGTTACAAACGATTGGTTGAGGGAGCTTGGGCGCCTACCAATCTAACTTGGGGTATAGACAATAGAACTACGGCTTTAAGAGTTTTGACAACTGGAAAGCAGTCAACTAGAATTGAGCATAGAGTTGTTGGGTCAGACACCAATTCCTACCTAGCCATGGCGGCAGCTTTAGCAAGTGGCTTGTATGGAATTAAGAAAGGGTTGAAATTAGAAACTCCAGCAACTAAAGCGAATGGGTACGAAGATTATAGTAATGGGGCATTACCTAAGAACTTATGGGAATCTTCCCAAAAAATGAAGCAATCTAAAATAGCCAAAGAATTATTCGGAGATGATTTTGTAGATCATTTTACCAAAACTAGGGAATGGGAATGGAGAGAATTTTCTAAAGAAGTTACGGATTGGGAAACAAAAAGATATTTTGAAATATTATAATATGTATTTAAATGTTAGACATTAAAGAAGTTTATAGTTTTAATTTTCCAACACCCATAAGATTTGGTGCTGGAGTAATCAAAGAGTTAGGATCCTATTTAAAAAATAATAATCTATCAAGTCCTTTATTGGTGACCGACCCTAATGTAGCAGAACTTAAATTTTTTAAAGAGATTCAAAAGGATTTAGAGCAACAAGGATTAAACTCAGAGATTTATAAGGAAATGCATAAAAATCCGATTAAATCTGATGTGTTGCAGGGAGGAGAGAGGTATCATGAAACGAAAAGAGATTGTATAATTGGTATTGGTGGAGGCGTGGCACTTGATGTCGCTAGAGCTATCGTTTTGAGAGTAAATCACAAAAGAGATTTATTTGATTATGATGATTTAATTGGAGGAGACAAATATGTTACCGAGGATGTACCTCATTTTATTACAGTCCCTACAACTTCAGGCACAGGGAGTGAAGTGGGTAGAAGTGCCATTATCTCGGAAGACAATACAAAAAAGAAACGTATTCTTTTTTCTCCAAAACTGTTAGCCAGAATCGTTTTTGCCGATCCATTGCTTACTATGGAGTTGCCTGGTTTTATTACAGCAGCTACGGGAATGGATGCGCTTACACATAATATGGAGGCTTATTTAGCAAAAGGATTTCACCCGATGTGCGATGGTATTGCTCTAGAAGGCATTTCACTCATTTCTGATTCTTTAGTAGCAGCAACGACTAAACCAGATGTTAAGTCAAGGACTAAAATGTTATTGGCTTCATTAATGGGAGCGGTGGCTTTTCAAAAGGGACTTGGAATAGTTCATAGTTTAGCACACCCAATGTCTAGTTTATTAGACACGCATCACGGATTAGCCAATGCTGTTAATTTACCTTATGGGATGGAATTTAATTACAGAGGATTTGAAGACAGGTTTGATAAAATGGGAGTTGCATTAGGTCTTGGGTCAAATTCTGCAGCAAAAGTAATTCCATATTTATTTGAGTTAAATAATGAGTTAGGTTTACCTACCAGGCTGAGAGATGTTGGTGTTGAAGAATCTCATATTGATACACTATCACAATTGGCGACAGAAGATTTTTGTCATCCTTCTAACCCTAAACCAGTAGCCAAAGCTGATTTTGAGGCGATATATAGGAAAGCATTATAATTATAGAAAATGATCAAGTTAGGAATATCATCATGTTTTATGTATCCCGATCTAAATAGAAATGTTTTTGGGGCAAAATCATTGAGCTATGTTGAAAATGACATGGCTAATTATGTGACTCGAAAAGGAATTCTGCCAGTTTTGATTCCAGATATTAAGGATGAAAAATTATTGAACGATATTTTGAGTGAAATGGATGGTTTTGTCCTTCAAGGTGGTGTAGATATTGCTCCAGAAACTTATGGGGAACAGCCCATTGGAAAATGGAAAGGAGATACTTATAGAGATGCTTTTGAGTTGAAAATTTTGGATTATGCAGTAAAAAACTCAAAGCCTATTATGGGCATATGTAGAGGGTTTCAATTGATGAACGTATACTTTGGAGGGACATTACACCAAGATACATTAACACAAAAAGAAGGCGTAAATGACCATCGATCTGCTGTGTTATATGATAGCATAAAACATCCTGTTGTTTTTGCTGAAGGTGGATTTTTGGATCAATTATATGTTAATGAAAAAGATCCTTATGTAAATACTGTGCATCACCAGGCAGTGAAAGATTTGGGGGAAAATTTAGAGGTATATGCATTTTCTGATGATGGTTTAATAGAGGCCTTTGGATACGTTAAAGAACCTGTAGGAAAAATATTTGGAGTCCAGTGGCATCCAGAATTTTTTCATACAATTAAAAGTGAATTAGTGGACGCGGACATACTTTTTGATGCATTTTTAAAACATTTTAAATAAAGAATATGGATATTATCAATCCTGCTACTGGAGTAGTTTTTTCAACCATAAAATCAGATACTAAGCAAACTCTAAATTCAAAGTTAGAAACCCTGCGGGAAGGACAAAAAAGTTGGAAAAAAGTAACGATAAAGAATAGATTAAATTGTATCAAAAAGTTTGGAGAATTGATACAAGAAAACAAATTTGAACTAGCTCAAATTTTGACTTCAGAAACAGGCAAACCATTACAACAATCACTAAACGAAATTCAAGGAGCACAAAATAGAGTAGATCACTTATCACAATATGCAGAACAATGGTTGGAACCTGAAGTATTGGTTGACGAAGGCGCAACACTAGAGCATATAAAATATGAACCACTTGGAGTTATCGCCAATATTTCTGCTTGGAACTTTCCGTATAATGTTGGTTACAATGTGTTTTTATATGCTTTAGTTGCTGGAAATTCGGTGTTGTATAAACCATCAGAATTTGCGACATTAACAGGAAAGCAGTTTGAGAAGTACTTACACCTAGCTGGTATTCCTGAAGATGTTTTTCAATGTGTAATTGGTGATGGAAGTTTAGGGCAGCATATTTTAGAAGCTGAGGTAAATGGTTATTTTTTTACGGGTTCGCATAAAACAGGATCACACATATATCAAACAGTTGCACCTAAAATGGTTCCTGTTCAATTGGAGTTAGGAGGCAAAGACCCCTTGTACGTTACTGAAGATGTTGTTGATGTTAAACAAGCGGCTATCAATGCAGCCGAAGGCGCTTTTTATAATAATGGACAAAGTTGCTGTGCTATAGAGCGAATTTATATTGCTGAAAGAATTTATGATGAATTCGTAGAAGCTTTTACAGAAGAAGTGAAATCCTATAAAATAGGAGATCCCAACGATTTGTCGACTTTCATTGGTTCGCTTACAAGAGCGCAGCAATTAGGAGTATTAAAAGATCAAGTTGAAGACGCTGTTGTTAAAGGGGCTAAATTAATAACAGGAGGAAATACAATCGATGGTGAAGGTTATTATTTTGAACCCACAGTTTTGTCAAATTGCAATCATGACATGAAAGTTATGAGAGACGAATCATTTGGGCCTATCATTGGGCTACAAAAAGTAAGTTCTGATGAGGAGGCTACCACGCTTATGTTAGATACAGAATATGGATTAACATCGGCAGTTTTCTCAAACAACGAAGAAAGGGCAATCCGTATTTTAGACAATATGAATTCTGGAACCGTCTACTGGAATTGTTGCGATAGGGTTAGTCCAAAAGTGCCTTGGTCTGGAAGAAAGAATTCTGGTTTAGGAAGTACCTTGTCTTCTCAAGGCATTCGAGCATTTGTTCAGCCTAAAGCATACCATTTAAGAACGTTATCTTAATATCTGAATCAGAAGGGATAATAAGAGTTTTAGTTAATCGAAAAGGTTCTTTAGCTTTGAGATAAGTTACATTTGGATTGTAAACGTTGGAGAGCCTAGACGTTGCCCCAAGATATAATAGTCAACGCAAATTCAGGCACATTTAAAGTTTCCTCCTGTCCCACAATTAAAAGAGCTTTTACACAACGCCATTAAGCCTTTTAATAAAAAAACAACCACTTAGAAGTGCTGTGGATCACTATAATGTTTTAATTTTTAACTGAAAAGTGGCATATTGCGAAGTCTGCCGTTAGTCAAAATAACTAAAACTTTCCTCCGGCTTAATTTCGAGTAAAGTTTCATAAATCATCCGGATTACATTTTCCACATCGTCTTTATGTACCATCTCGACAGTGGTGTGCATGTAACGTAAGGGCAAAGAAATCAACGCAGAGGCAACGCCGCCATTGCTGTAAGCGAAAGCATCCGTATCTGTTCCAGTATATCGCGAAGAAGCCAAACGTTGAAAAGGAATTTCTTTCGCTATGGCAGTATCCAAAATCTTCTCTCTTAACTTGTTCTGCACCGCAGGCGCATAGGAAACAACAGGACCTTTTCCCATTTCAATGAACCCTTGCTCTTTTTGGTTAATCATCGGGGTGGTGGTGTCGTGACAAACGTCAGTCACAATCGCCACATCGGGTTTGATGGTGTTGGTGATCATTTCAGCCCCTCGCAATCCCACTTCTTCTTGAACAGAATTGGTAATATACAGGCCAAAAGGAAGTTTAATGTTGTTTTCATGAAGCAAACGCGCCACTTCGGCAATCATAAAACCACCCGCACGGTTGTCAATCGCACGACAGATAAATTTATTCTCATTAATGACCTGAAAAGTATCTGGGTAAGTAATGACACATCCCACATGAACGCCCATTTTTTCAACTTCTTCTTTACTCTCGGCGCCAATATCAATAAAAATATTATCAATTTTTGGTGTTTCTTCTTTTGCTGCTTTACGCGTGTGAATGGCGGGCCATCCAAAAACCCCTTTTATGATTCCTTTTTTGGTGTGAATATTAACCCACTTAGAGGGAGCGATCTGGTGATCACTACCACCATTTCTTATGACATAAATCAAACCTTTGTCCGTAATATAATTTACATACCACGAAATTTCATCCGAATGCCCTTCGATAACGACTTTAAACTTGGCGTCAGGATTGATCACACCCACCGCTGTTCCATAGGTATCCGTGATAAAAGTATCCACATAAGGTTTAAGATAGTCCATCCATATCTTTTGTCCTTCCCATTCATAGCCAGTAGGAGCGGCATTATTTAAATATTGCTCCAAAAAAGACATCGATTTTTTATTAAGAATTTTCATAGGTATTTAATTTCTAAAATGATTGCTAAAATAACAATAACTCCTCAATTGAAAATTATAATCAACGTATTTATTTATAACTTTGTTACATATGAAAAAACGCCTTTTTATAGCTTTTCTAATAATTTTTTCAAAAGCCGTTTCTCAAGAGAATGTGGGTTTAGAAAACCGCTATCCAGATTTTTTTGTAATTGAGGGAGATACGATTGTTAGATCCGAGATAGATCTAAAAGAGGTCATCGTCTTTCAGCCCCTTCGTTTTGATAATTATGACGAGGCAAAACGATACGTCCTCCTGAGGCGGCGTACCCGAAAAGTTTATCCCTACGCAAAACTCGCTGCCGAAAGAATGAACGTGCTTTCCGAACGACTTCAATCGATCAAATCCAAAAGAAAGAGAAAGGTCTATATCAAGAGAATGGAAAGCTTTGTATATGATGAGTTTGAAGAAGAGCTCAAAAAGTTATCCCGATCTCAAGGGAGGATTTTAATAAAACTCGTACACCGACAAACGGGGTATTCCACCCATCAATTGGTTAAGGAACTGAGAAACGGCTGGCGCGCATTTGTCTATCAAACTACAGCCTCACTTTTTAAGCTTTCCCTGAAAAGCACCTATGATCCAGAAACAGTATATGAGGATTATTTAATAGAAGATATATTACAACGTGGCTTTTCTGACGGCTCCCTCGAGAAGCAACCAAAAGCTTTAAACTATAATATCGATTCCTTATACCTAAAATGGAAAGAAAAAAAACCGCCTTTATTACCACCTGAAAAAAAATAAACCCATCAAGTCACTTTATTTAAGGGGGTTATGGTTGAATAAAAAATAAATAAAAAAAAGGATAAAAAAAGGATGCGTAGTAAATAAAAGCGTTTTATATTTGCACTCGCTAAACAGATAATGATCTGTCAAAGCAGAGTAAAAGTTCATTGAAAGTATAAGAATTAAAGAATGACAGCGCGTATCGAAAGATACAAAGCGAACTAGACCATTTTGAGACAAAGTCAATATTGTTGGCGTCGTAAATAATATTTACAAGACAACAACGAAGAGTTTGATCCTGGCTCAGGATGAACGCTAGCGGCAGGCCTAACACATGCAAGTCGAACGGTAACAGGAAATAGCTTGCTATTTTGCTGACGAGTGGCGCACGGGTGCGTAACGCGTATACAATCTACCTTTTGCTGAGGGATAGCCCAGAGAAATTTGGATTAATACCTCATGGTATTATTGATAGGCATCTATTAATAATTAAAGGTTACGGCAAAAGATGAGTATGCGTCCCATTAGCTAGTTGGTGAAGTAACGGTTCACCAAGGCAACGATGGGTAGGGGTCCTGAGAGGGAGATCCCCCACACTGGTACTGAGACACGGACCAGACTCCTACGGGAGGCAGCAGTG
>CAJXQS010000001.1:0-226266 GCA_913058385.1 uncultured Flavobacteriaceae bacterium | reverse complement strand
TAAAGTGGCACGCGAGCTGGGTTCAGAACGTCGTGAGACAGTTCGGTCTCTATCTGTAGTGGGCGTTAGAAATTTGCGTGAATCTGTCTTTAGTACGAGAGGACCGAGATGGACTGACCTCTGGTGTATCGGTTGTTCCGCCAGGAGCATTGCCGAGTAGCTACGTCGGGAAGGGATAAGCACTGAAAGCATATAAGTGCGAAACCCATCACAAGATGAGATTTCTTTTAAGGGTCGTAGGAGACGACTACGTTGATAGGTCATAGGTGTAAAGGCAGCAATGTCATAGCCGAGTGATACTAATTACCCGTAAGCCTATCGTAAGGCTTTTTCTTTAAAAAAAGTATTTGTTTATAAAAAATTTAATGGCATGTGCTGTATCTTTTTAATATGTTAAGATATTAGGTAGTATCCTTCTCGACCAGTTCGAGATTGATCGCTACGACAATTAAGGTGGTTATAGCAATAGGGCTCACCTCTTCCCATTCCGAACAGAGAAGTTAAGCCTATTAGCGCAGATGGTACTGCCATTTGGTGGGAGAGTATGTCGCCGCCTTCCTCAAGACCGCAACAGCAATGTTGCGGTCTTTTTTTTGCTGTTAACGCAAGGGGGGAAGTCAACCGCCTGAATGAACACCAGCCTTGGTGGCGTGGGTTTTTCAAGAGATGTAGCCTTAAATCTTTGCGTACCATTTCAGGCGTCTTATACTTACATTCTATCAGCAGTTGATATCTTCTGTTGAATGCCACTAAATATTTAAATTATAACTAAGAATAGCATCTCTGGAGTATTTAAAAGAGTCAGTGGTTTAGGCGGGACTGTATTTTAAAGGCGATTTTCTTAGCTGATTATAAAAGAAAAAACCCAACCAGAGGGGCGATCCAGAGTGGTTTTTTCGTGGTTTTAAAGAACAATTAATTTGAGGTTAAGTTTTGCTTTAAAAAAGTTATAGGTTTAAAAATAAAGGGGTCTTGCATAAAGGGAAGAATGAGCCTAAGTGATTTAAAAAAACTTAAACCCACTGAAGTGTACCAAAAACTAAAACCAAACAAGAGCCCCTTTAAATGATTTTGGGTTGTGTTTGGCATGAAATTATCTTACCATAACTTTATAAGACACTCCTTAGCCAGGTCTTTCGAAAGCGTTGCGTCTTTTGAGTGTTTTAATGCAAATCGAAATAAAATAGGGAAATATTTGTTGTAAATAGAACCAAACTGATTCTCCGTCTAGGGTGTTAGTAATTTGGGTACTACAAATTTACTAAAGAAGTTTAATCAATCAAAAAGTTTTAAATATTTCCAAGAATTTTGTCCATTATCCAACTTGTGTGCGCTCCAGTTTGTCCAGAGGAAGGATGGTTTTTAAGAGGATTGTGCAAGTGATCTCTCATTTGTTCTACATGATGAAGTTGGACGTTTTCGGGATGTAAAATATTTAAGGTTTCCTCACCCTTCTCATTTTTTAAATGAATTGGCTGCTCCTCGAAAACAGAAAACCGAATAGTGCCTAAGCTGCCATAAATTGTAACGTCATCTTTATTCTCATGACTTCCAAAATTCCAATTTCCCATGCCAGTGATGTCATTTTCATGAAGCCAGTATCCGGTCACGGCATCTTTGGCAGTATAAAGTTTTTGTTGATTTAAACTGATCCCTGCAGCTTCCGATACCTCACCAAATAAATAACAAAACAAGTCCAATCCATGGCTTGCCAAATCATCAAAATAACCACCCGGAGCGACTTTAGCATCAGTTCGCCAATTGTATTCCCCCGACAAATCTTGCTCAGAAGCGACTTTGCTTAGTTGCCATTGGATGTGCCTTACGGTTCCTATTTCACCTTCATCAATCCAAGATTTTATTTTTAAAAATCTCGGAAGTGTTCTTCGGTAATAGGCAACAAATAGGGGTGTTTTTGAGGCATTAAAAGCATTGTAAATCACCAAGCTGTCAGCATGGTTTGGAGCAAGAGGTTTTTCAATACAACATGGTTTTCCTGCAGCGGCTACTTTAAGCCCATATAACTTGTGCGTATCAGGAGGGGTGGCAATATAAACGGCATCGACATCAGGATCATTTATTAATGCATCTACGTCAGTATAGTATTTTTTCACACCATGTCTTTCCGCATAATCTTTAGCCATTCCAGGGGATCTTCTCATGACTGCAATCAGCTCGAATCTTTCCGTTTTTTTATATGCGGGTCCACTTTTAATTTCAGTTACATCTCCACAACCGATAATTCCCCAACGAATATTTTTTTTATCTATCAACATTATATTTTAATCAATATTGTAAATATAAAAGTTGATCCTGAATTTAAATTAATTTTAAGATTTTATTTAAAATTGATTAAAAAAAATCACATATATCGAGATACATGTGATTAAATTTTGACTTTAATGATGATCCCTTACATAGAAGGCAGGTCACCGCCTTCTTTGGTCGGTAGTATTGAAGACCCCATCAAGTAGATGTCTACCTGACGTGCAGCTTCTCTTCCTTCAGAAATTGCCCAGACGATCAAAGATTGTCCTCGTCTCATGTCACCTGCGGTAAAAATATTAGGCACGTTAGTTTTATAATTTCCATACTCAGATTTGTAATTAGATCGAACATCAAGTTCTATCCCAAGCTGATTTGCAATCGTAGGCTCAGGTCCAGTAAAACCTAGTGCCAATAAAGCCATATCACAAGGATATGTTTTTTCAGTTCCCTCTATCTCAATAAGTTCCGGTCGTTTTCCTAGCTCAGTTTTCCATTCAACATTTACGGTTTTAAGTGCAATGAGTTTTCCGTTATCATCGGTTATAAATTCTTTGGTGTTGATGAGCCAATTTCGATCACAACCTTCCTTGTGTGAAGAAGACGTTTTCAATTGTAATGGCCAATAAGGCCAGGGTGTTTGAGGCGATCTGTACCCAGGAGGTTTTGGCATAATTTCAAAATTGGTAACCGATTTGGCTCCTTGTCTGTTTGAAGTACCAACGCAGTCCGATCCTGTATCTCCACCACCAATGACGATGACGTCCTTGCCAGTTGCGACCACTTGGTTTTCAACTTTTTTGCCCAACAACACTTTGGTTTGTTGGGTGAGAAAATCCATTGCTTGCACTACACCATCAGCATCAATTCCTGGAGTGGGTAAACTTCTTCTTTCGGTCGAACCTCCACAAAGCACAACAGAATCAAATGCTTTTAACTTTTCTATTTCATAGTTAACCCCAACGTTTACGTTGAGCTTAAAAATGATCCCTTCTGCTTTAAGTATGGCAACCCTTCTATCAATGATTTCCTTTTCCATCTTGAAGTTTGGGATTCCATATCTCAATAACCCACCAATTTCGTCATCTCTTTCAAAAACAGTTACGGTGTGTCCGGCTCTGTTCAATTGCTGAGCGGCTGCAAGTCCTGCGGGACCAGAACCAACAATTGCTACTTCCTTTCCAGTTCTCGTTTTTGGCGGCTGTGGTTTAATCCATCCTTCTTTAAAGGCGCGTTCAACGATGTTTTTTTCAATATTTTCTATTGAAACTGGATCTTCAATAATCCCTAAAACACATGCTTGCTCACAAGGTGCAGGGCACAGTCGTCCTGTAAATTCCGGAAAGTTATTCGTGGAATGTAAAATCCAGGAAGCTTTTTGCCATTCTCCTTGATGAACCATATGGTTAAAGTCAGGAATAAGATTCCCTAATGGACACCCACTGTGACAAAACGGAATCCCACAATCCATACATCTAGAGCCTTGCTCTTCGATTTCATCTTTCTTAAGAGGGACTGTAAATTCCTTATAGTCTTTAAGACGTTTTTTTACTTTTATGTAAGTTTCGTCTTTTCTTTCGTATTCTTTAAAACCTGTTATTTTTCCCATGGCTTATACTATTAGATCTTCAACTAATTGTGGCTCATTTTTTAAGCGTTTAAGTGCGCGTTTGTACTCAATAGGCATTACTTTGATGAAGCTTTTTAAGCTATTCTCCCAGTCTCCAAGTAAGGCGCTCCCTTTCTCACTTTGAGTATACTTAACATGGTTTTCTATTAAGCTTTTTAGCGTTGCTGCTTCCTCTTCTTCTATAGGTTCAAATTCAATTGTTTCTGTATTACAAAGACCATTAACAAACTTGCTTTCTGGATCAAATATAAAAGCAGTTCCACCGCTCATACCCGCAGCAAAATTTCTACCGGTATTTCCTAATACAATAATGTTCCCTCCTGTCATGTACTCGCAACAATGATCTCCAACGCCTTCAACCACTGCGATGGCTCCAGAATTTCGAACGGCAAAACGTTCTCCGGCGATTCCATTAATATAGGCTTCTCCGTTGACTGCTCCAAATAAACAAACGTTTCCAACGATTATGTTTTCGTGTGCGACGAAAGTGGCAGTAGGCGGTTTTTTAACAATAATTTTTGCTCCAGACATTCCTTTACCAAGATAGTCATTGGTGTTTCCTTCCAAGTTAAGCGTAAGCCCAAAAGTTCCAAAAGCACCAAAACTTTGTCCGGCAGATCCTTTAAAGTTCAAAGTCAAAGTGTCTTCAGGAAGCCCAGTGTGTCCGTGTCGTTTTGATATCTCATTACTCAGAATAGCACTTAAAGACCGGTCTGTATTATGAATTGGATAAGATAAGCTTGTTTTTGTTCCTTGCTCAATGGCAGCCGCCGCTACTTTTAAGATTTTCATATCGAGCACGTTTTCCAAGCAATGATCTTGCTTTTCTGAATTCCGCAAGCTCATTTTTCTGTATTCTGCAGGTCGGTGAAGAATACTTGAAAGATCTAATCCTTTGGCTTTATAGTGCTGTATCGCTTTATTAGAATTTATCTTATGGGTTTGACCAATCATTTCTGTCAAAGTCCTAAACCCGAGTTCTGCCATGATTTGCCTTAATTCATTGGCCACGTAATAAAAGTAATTGATCACGTGTTCTGGAGTCCCTTTAAAGTTTTTACGAAGATCCTTGTCCTGGGTTGCAATTCCGACTGGGCAGGTGTTTAGGTGACACTTTCGCATCATAATACATCCAGAGGCAACCAATGGCGCGGTAGCAAATCCATACTCTTCAGCACCTAACAGTGCAGCAATGGCAACATCTCTCCCGGTTTTTAATTGACCGTCACATTCCACAACAATTCTACTTCTCAAGTTGTTTAGCACCAAAGTCTGTTGTGCTTCTGCTAGACCTAATTCCCAAGGTAATCCAGCGTGTTTTAGGGATGTGAGAGGTGAAGCTCCTGTTCCACCATCAAAACCAGAAATTAAAACAACATCAGCTTTTGCTTTTGAAACTCCTGCAGCAATTGTACCCACACCAACTTCAGAAACCAGTTTAACATTGATTCTTGCTTCACGATTTGCGTTTTTTAAATCGTAGATCAATTGCGCTAAATCCTCAATCGAATAAATATCGTGGTGGGGAGGAGGGGAAATTAGCCCTACAAAAGGAGTTGAGTTTCTTGCAGAGGCAATCCAAGGCAATACTTTTTCACCGGGTAGCTGCCCCCCTTCACCTGGTTTGGCTCCCTGAGCCATTTTAATTTGTATTTCTTTCGCGTTGGTTAGGTAATGAGAGGTAACACCAAAACGACCAGAAGCAACTTGCTTGATCGCAGAGTTTCGACTGTCTCCGTTTTCACTTGGAATAAATCGATCGCGTGATTCTCCGCCTTCACCCGAATTGGATTTTCCTCCAATTCTGTTCATTGCGATTGCTAAGTTCTCATGAGCCTCTCTCGAGATTGACCCATAAGACATTGCACCTGTTTTGAATTTTTTAACAATTTCAGTCCAAGATTCTACCTCTTCAATTGGAATTGGATCTAGGTTGTCAAATTCAAATAGACCTCTAATGGTCATTAAGCTTTTAGATTGTTCATTTATTGTTTTGGCATAAATGTCATAACTTTCTTGATCTTGAAGTCTAACCGCCTGCTGAAGCTTTGCAACCGTGGTTGGATTGAACATGTGCCTTTCACCATTTCGTCTCCAGCGATAATCCCCTCCAATATTAAGACCCAATTTATTGTTTACCATCTTATCAGGATAGGCATTCTTGTATCTTTCTTTGATTTCTTTTTCGATCTCATAAAGACCAATACCTTCAATTCTAGAAGCAGTGTAAGGAAAGTATTTTTCAACAAATCTAGAATTGAAACCTACGATTTCAAAAATCTGAGACCCTCGATAAGAGTGTAAAGTTGAGATACCAATCTTGTTCATCACTTTGATGATACCTGTTCCGATGGCTTTGTTGAAGTTGTTAACCGCTTGATCTTCTGTCATGCCCGTTACGAATCCTTCTGTTACCTGCATCCGAATAATTTCATTAACCATATAAGGATTAATAGCACTAGCACCGTAACCAAAAAGCGTGGCAAAGTGATGCGGCTCTCTAGGTTCGGCAGATTCTATTATAATATCAAAAAAGGAACGTTTTCTGAGTCTGTTCATTTGATGGTGAACATAAGAGCAAGCCAATAGACAGGGAATGGGAGCGAATTCTTTATTTACGCCGCGATCTGAAAGAATAATGATATTGGTTCCTCGGTCAATCGCTTTTGAAATCTGATCGATTACATCCTCCAAAGCGTCTTCAAGTCCATTCAATCCTTTTTCTACAGGATATAGTATTTTTATGGTCTCAGATTTAAAATTGCCAATAGAAATATTTCTAATTTTCTCTAAATCTCCATTTGATATTACCGGGTTCTGAATGGTCAATTTTTTACACTGCTCTTCTGAAATATCAAAAACATTTTTATCCTGCCCTAGCGATAAGCTAATGTCTGTAACAATTTCTTCTCTGATTCCGTCTAGAGGAGGGTTGGTTACTTGTGCGAACAATTGCTTAAAATAGTTAGGAATTAACTGTGGGATATCTGATAAGACCGCAAGTGGTGTGTCAATCCCCATCGAGGCAAGTGCTTCTTTTCCAGCAGTTGCCATCGGAGTGATTACTTCCTGAATATCCTCTAATGTATAATTAAAAAGACGTTGTCTGGTTTTAACATCAATGGTTTCAATTGGACATGTAGTTCCAACTGAGGCTACATCCTTTAGGTGCAAACGATTTTTGTTAAGCCATTCTCGGTAAGGTCTTTCAGAAACAATTTTAGTCTTAATTTCTTGATCATTGATGATGCGACCTTCGTTCATATCCACTAAAAACATCTTCCCGGGCTCTAATCGTCCATGACTTTCAACATCTTCTGGTGCAACTTCGACGACACCAATCTCAGAAGCCATAATCAGCTTTCCGCTTTTTGTAACGGTATATCTTGAAGGTCTAAGACCGTTTCGGTCAAGAAGTGCTCCCACGTAATCTCCGTCCGTGAAAGGAACGGAGGCAGGACCATCCCATGGTTCCATGATGCATGCATTGTACTCATAAAAAGCTTTTTGCTCCTGAGACATGGTTTGATGCTTTTCCCAAGCTTCTGGAATCATCATCATCATAACCTCAGGTAGGGATCTTCCTGTAAGGGTTAACAATTCTACCACCATATCCATGGAAGCAGAATCTGACTTTCCAGGAATTATGATTGGGAATAATTTATCTATTTGTGGACCAAAAACATCACTTTTCATAATTTCTTCTCGAACGCGCATTCTACTAACATTACCTCTTAGGGTATTGATTTCACCATTCTGACAAATAAATCTAAAAGGTTGAGCAAGATCCCATGCCGGCATGGTGTTCGTTGAAAATCGTTGATGCACCAAAGCCAATCGTGTTACCAAATCCTCTTGTTGAAGGTCTGTAAAATAAGGCTCAATATCTTCGGGCATTATAATCCCTTTGTAGATGAGCGTAGTGATAGAAAGACTAGGGATATAGAAATAAGAACTTTCGGATATTTTGGAACCTCTTATGGCGTGTTCCGATATTTTTCGAGCAGCATAAAGCTTTGCTTTAAAGTCAAGCTCGCTTGTATCTTCTGATTTACTGATAAAAACTTGCTCAATGTTAGGTTCAGACGCTAAAGCAATCTCACCAAGACTAGAAGAGTCAACAGGTACAGTTCTCCAGCCTAAAATACTTAGGCCTTGATTTTTTATTTCATTTTCAAAGGTTTCTTTACAAAACGAATATTGATTATTGTGTTTGGGAAGAAAAACCATCCCAACAGCATATTTTCTTGGTTCGGGGATTTCAAAATCACACACCCTTTTGAAATAGTCGTGAGGGATGTCAATGAGCAATCCTGCTCCGTCTCCTGTTTTGCCATCAGAGCTAACGCCACCTCGATGTTCTAGCTTCACAAGAATTTCTAAGGCGTCATGAATAATCTGATTGGTTTTCTCACCTTTCAGATTACAAATAAATCCTGCCCCACAGTTTTCATGTTCATTTTCTGGCGAATATAATCCTTGTTTTTTTAGTAACATTTGATCAATGTTTTAAGTGCGAATTACAAAAATAATTCTTTATAATAAGTTTTGCTATACGAATGAATTACAAATGATAAATAATTATCAAATTTTAATTTTTTACTCCTTTAATTGTTAAAAAAACAATCAACCTCAATATTTAGTAATTTTTCACTAATAAAACGCTCAGAATTCTAAATTTGTAAAGTGATAATTATTACAAATGGATAATCAAATTTATAACATAATTGGTGCAATGTCTGGAACTTCTTTAGATGGTCTGGATTTGGTGTACGTTAGGTTTGAAAAAAAATCAAAATGGCATTTTGAGATTTTAAATAGCAAAACCTATGCCTACCCAAAAAAATGGAAAAATCGCTTGTCCAAAGCACTTCATTTGACTCCTCAAGAACTAGAGGTTTTAGACCTTGATTTCACAAATTATTTAAGTAACAAAATACTCAAATTTATATCGGAATTTGGAATTAAAAATATTGATTCAATTGGGTCTCACGGACACACCGTATTTCACCAACCTGATCAGGGTTTCACGAAACAAATCGGCAACAGGGTTGAATTGTCTGTTTTGACGAAATCTCAAGTCGTTTGCGACTTTAGGAGTCAAGATGTGACTCTTGGAGGACAGGGAGCTCCCTTGGTACCCATTGGCGATTTGCTGTTGTTTGAGGGCCATCAAGCTTGTTTGAATCTCGGTGGATTTGCCAATCTATCTATCAAAACAAATAAGGAAATTATTGCCTATGATATTTGTGCTGTTAATACGGTGTTAAACTTCCTTTCTTCTAAAATCAATTTAGATTTTGATCCAGCAGGCGAAAACGCTGAAAAAGGTAACTTTATTAGCGATTTTTATCACGCCTTAGAAGTTTTGGCATATTATAAAAAAATGCCGCCCAAATCATTAGGAGTTGAATGGGTAAATGAAAATATTTTCAATATTTTAAGTCAATTTGACTCCCATTCCGTCGAGGATTTGCTCCATACTTATGTAACTCACATTGCATGCCAAATTGCAGTTAATATTAAAGGAATGGACACTGTACTGGTGACGGGTGGCGGCGCATATAATTCTTTTTTAATTAAACAAATTCAAAAGCAAACGGCTACAAAAATTATTCTACCTGAAGTGGAATTGATTGACTTTAAAGAAGCGCTTATTTTTGCCTTTTTAGCAGTTTTGAAATTAAGAGGGGAAGTAAATTGCTTGTCGAGTGTTACTGGAGCTCTAAGAAATCACTCGAGTGGAAAAATTTTCAACTCTAATCAGTAAAGTGTAGGAGATTATTTATATTTTTAGTTTTTAAAAAAGTTAAACCCCTCATCTTATAAACTAAACAATTTTCTATGGAAATCATTCTAGTATCGATATTTGTGTTAGGTTATCTTGCCATTACTTTAGAGCACTCTTTAAAAGTAGACAAATTAATACCAGCACTGGCCATGATGGCCATATTGTGGGCGCTAATCTCTTTGTTTCATCTCCCTGTTTTTGAGGTAGACACCGTACTTAAGCAATTGAAACCTACACACATTGATGAGATATTGCTTCATCACCTAGGTAAAACAGCCGAAATTCTAGTTTTTCTTCTGGGCGCAATGACCATCGTAGAAATCATAGATTATTTCAACGGATTTTACACCATTAAAAGTTTTATTAAAACCAAAAGTAAAAAGGGTTTGTTGTTTATATTTTCAATACTTGCTTTTATACTTTCAGCAATCATAGATAACTTAACAGCAACCATCGTTTTAATTACGATTTTACAAAAAGTCATTAAAGTTCGTGACACTCGAATTTGGTTTGTTGGATTGGTAGTTATAGCTGCAAACGCAGGCGGTGCTTGGTCTCCCATAGGAGATGTAACCACCACCATGCTGTGGATTGGGAATAAGGTTACGACAGGTAAATTGATCTCTTATTTGCTGATTCCTTCCCTAGTATGTATGTTTATTCCGGTCTTGTGTGCCACATTATTACCGGCTTTCAAGGGGAATATTGCGGATGAGGTTGAAGAGGATTTAGAGCATAATAAACGTCATAAATATGGAGCGACAATGTTGTATTTAGGGCTTTCAGCCATAGTATTTGTTCCGATTTTCAAAACACTTACGCACCTGCCTCCCTATGTAGGAATGATGCTGTCATTGGCAGTAGTGGCTACTTTTGCAGAAATATTTAGTAATGCCAAAATAAACATTACAGCTATTGATGATGCGCATACAGAAGATGCAAGTCACAGTCCAGTCCATAGCTCACTTTCTAAAATCGAATTGCCAAGTATTCTATTTTTCTTAGGTATTCTCTTGGCGGTAGCAGCTTTAGAATCCTTAGGATTGCTCTTTGAGTTTGCGGGTACATTAAATGCTACAATTCCTAATTCTGATATCGTAATTATGCTTCTCGGAGTTGGTTCGGCAGTAATTGACAATGTTCCCTTGGTTGCCGCAAGTATTGGAATGTTTTCTGAGTTGTTGGATGATCCTTTGTGGCATTTCATTGCGTTTTCTGCAGGAACTGGAGGGAGCATGCTGATTATTGGATCTGCCGCTGGTGTGGTTGCGATGGGAATGGAAAAAATCGATTTCTTTTGGTATCTAAAAAAGATATCTTGGCTTGCTGCAATCGGTTTTTTAGGAGGTTCGCTTACTTTTATGTTGCTTCGAGGATTTATTGTGTAATGAATAAAATTTTTTCATTACGAATGCGTTATAACTAAATACTAATTTAATTAAGTAATGATTCAACTAACACAAGATTCCCCATTACAAGAAGAAAAAACACTTTCATTGGTCGAATTGATCCAGGATGGTGGCTTGGGGGGACAACTCATTATTGGGTTGCTTTTTATTCTACTAATCATTGTGATTTATATCTATTTTGAGCGGCTTTTTACGATCAGATCGGCTTCCAAGCTTAGTGGAAACTTTATGGCGCAAATACGAACTTATGTTTTAAGCGATAAAATTGAAGGAGCACAGGCTTTGTGTTTAAGTGAAAACAAACCTGTTGCAAGACTTGTTGCCAAAGGGATATCTCGAATTGGGAGACCGTTGGAGGACATCAATACTGCAATAGAAAATGCGGGAAGATTGGAGGTCTACAAGCTGGAAAAGAATGTTAGCGTATTGGCGACCATTGCGGGAGCTGCACCGATGATTGGTTTTTTAGGAACTGTTATTGGAATGATTCTTTCAATTTTTGAAATCTCAAATGCTGGCGGAAATATCGACATGCAGTTACTTTCTAATGGTCTTTATACCGCCATGACAACTACTGTTGCTGGACTTATTGTTGGGATTATAGGTTATATCTCTTACAATCATTTGGTCGTTAAAACCAACAAGATTGTTTATCAAATGGAGGCAACCTCTCTAGAGTTTTTTGATTTACTTAACGAACCCACATAGAATGAATCTTAAGGGAAGAAATAAAATATCACCTGAATTTAACATGTCCTCGATGACAGATATTGTTTTTCTGTTGTTGATTTTTTTCATGATCGCCTCTACTTTAGCTAAAAACTTGGATACGATAGAAATTAAATTACCAGAAGCAAAAGGAAAGACAGAAAACAGAAATACCGTTTCAGTGACGATAAACAACAGATCCCAATTTTTTATTGATTCAAAGCAGGTTTCTAAAAGACGGATAGAACGCGAGCTCCTTTCAAAATTGAAAAGTTCTTCTTCTCCTTCTATTGTATTGCGGGCAGAGAAAAAAGTTGCCATTGACCAAGTGGTTTACATCATGAATATTGCAAATCAAAACAGCATCAAAGTTGTATTGGCAGTTGATTCACAATGAAATATTTAAAAACAACACACGAAAGAAAATCAGCAGTAATCACAACTATAATAACGGTTTTGATTGTCCTGTTGTTTTTTGTCTTGGGTTTAAAATATTACGATCCTCCCATTAGCTATGGAATGGAAGTAAACTTTGGAACTTCTTCTCAAGGAAAAGGCGAGGTTCAGCCAAAAAAACCTGCGGTAGCTAAACCTCAAATTCAAGCTGAACAACCAATACAAAAAGCTCCAGTTTCCCAACCAGAGCCTATCAAGGAGATAAAGGCAGTAACCCAAGAAAAAAGCGATGTTACTCTACCAGAAAAAACTGAAGATAAGCCAAGTGAACCCATCAAAGAAATACCAGAGGAAGTCGTGCCTCCTAAACCCAAATTGGATGATGCTACGAAAAACATTCTTTCAAACCTCGTAAACCAAAAGGCAGAGGAACAAAGTGAACAACCCAAAGGAGAAGGTGACGACACTGTTGCTGGCGACAAAGGGAAGCTTGAAGGAAACCCTTATGCTAACAGTTACTTTAATCGCAGCGGCCCCGGTGGAATGGGCAAAGGATTTGGGCTGAATGGTAGAAGATTAGAGTCTGCAGGGAAAGTTGCACAGGAATGTAATCAAGAAGGGATAGTGGTGGTTAGAATCACTGTAAATAAGGAGGGAGATGTAATCTTGGCTGAGGCTGGAGTTAAGGGCACGACCAACACCCATCCTTGCTTGCTTGCTCCAGCAAAACAAACTGCTTTGTTGCACAAATGGCATCCTGATGCCATGGCGCCCTCGAAACAAGTGGGGTTCGTCGTGATTCAATTCAAACTCGGAGAATAATCTTGAAAAACTACGAAGCTATATTGTCGTGGCTGTTCTCACAACTCCCAATGTACCAGCAAAAAGGGGCAGTAGCCTATCGACCTGATTTGTCTAGGATGCAAGATTTTTGTGACTATTTAGGAAGCCCAGAAAAGAAAATTAAATCAGTTCATGTGGCAGGAACCAATGGGAAAGGTTCAACTTCCCACATGATTGCTTCGGTCTTACAAGAATCAGGCTTTAAAGTCGGTTTGTATACTTCTCCCCATCTCAAAGATTTTAGAGAACGTATTAAAATAAATGGATCCCTCATTAGTAAAGAATACATTGTCGACTTTGTGTCCAAACACAAGCCCTATTTTTTCGATCATTCCTTATCTTTTTTTGAGATGACCGTCGGTTTAGCTTTTTGTTATTTTGAGGAGTCTCAAGTCGACGTCGCTGTGGTTGAGGTTGGGATGGGCGGTCGTTTGGATGGCACCAACCTATTGACTCCCGAAGTTTCCGTAATCACAAATATTGGATTTGATCATATGCAGTTTTTAGGAAATAATTTAGCGGAAATCGCAGCTGAGAAGGCCGGAATTATAAAAGAAGGGATTTCAGTTGTAATTGGAGAAACCCATCCGGAAACAAAAGCTGTTTTTGAAAAAGTGGCCAAACAATTGAATGCTCCAATTTCATTTGCAGATCAAGAACAAATAGAAAATCACGAATCTGACCTGAAAGGGTCCTATCAGTTCAACAACATAAAAACTGCCGTAATTGCTCTTGAAACATTAAAAAGTTTTGAAATTAAGACTTATAAAATAAGGCAAGGATTAAGTAAGGTAATCCTCAATACGGGTTTGCAAGGTCGTTGGCAGGTTTTGGGTGATGCTCCAAAAGTCATCGCAGATGTTGCGCATAACAAGGAGGGTTTAAAATATGTGATTCCACAAATTTCCACGACACCCCATGATAATTTACACTTGGTCTTAGGCTTTGTTAATGATAAATCCGTAGCAGAAATCCTAAGTCTTTTTCCTACCACTGCTTATTATTATCTTACCCAACCGGAAGTGCCAAGGGCTTTTCCTTTAGAAAATCTTGCTCTAATCGCAACCAACTTGAAATTGAATTTCCAATCGTATTATTCTGTTAAGGAAGCCCTATTCAATGCCAAGGCAAATGCAAAACCCGAAGACTTGATATATGTGGGGGGGAGTACTTTTGTGGTCGCGGAGATTCTTTAATAAATAGTAATCAAAAAAGTATTTGTTTATTTTAAATAATATTTATTGCAAAACGGGTTTTCTGGGGTTAAACTTTTTATAAATCCTAAGGTCTACATCACTAGATTGCATCTTAAACCCGACTAGTTTGAAAAAAAATATTTATATAAAAACGTATATTTTAATAGCTTTCATAGGAATAGTAACTGCCAAAGCCCAAACTTTTCAACTGGAAAGTAATGGGATTGATTTGCCAGTTTTAGAACAGAATGATGCTCCTTTAGCGAACGGTCTTGAGACCTATAAATATGTCAGGCTGACTTATTTAGGAAAACCATTAGAAGTCGTAGTAAAAATCAAAGGATTTGATTTCAACGATGCTGAGTGGAGTATTTCGCCGAAAAGTTATAATATTAAAGGGCAAAAATCTGGAAACCAATTGTCTTTTACGATTAACAGAACGGGCTATTTGGTCTTACGATTTAAAAACGATCAAGATTTCACAAAACGTTTGGTTGTTCTTATAGAATCTCCTGAAGTAACCCCCAATGACATTGTAGATGTGGTGAAAACTTATGGTATTGACAATACTGGAGGCGTCAATGAAACTAAAAAAATTCAATCAGCACTCGAGGAACATTCTGGAAGTGGGAAGGTGCTTTATTTTCCTGATGGAATCTACAAAACTTTTACACTAAACATTAAAAGTAATACACGCATTCACTTGTCAAAAAACACTAGGATAATTGCAGATGTTTCAGATTTGAAACCTTATCTAAGTGACGATGAAACCTCTCTAAGTCGATTTATTTTAATCAAAAACGCAGTAAACGTATCGGTTACTGGCTTAGGTGCATTTGATGGGAATGGTACCCGCATGATGATTTTTAATGCAGAAGGGTCGAAGACTAAAATAAAAAACCCAAGGTTATTGCTTATCCAAAATTCAAAAAACATTTCTTTTAATGGTGTTTTGTTAAAAGACTCTGGACGTTGGAACACCCATATATTAGAATCTGAGGACGTTGTATTTAAAAATTGTAAGCTTCTCAATAACCTAGCTCCAAGTAAATACCTCGGTAGCTTGGATGGATGGGATCCAGATTCCTCAAAAAGCGTATTGATAGAAGATTGTTTCGGTTGGGCTGGAGACGATACAGTTGCAATAAAATGTACAGGAATTGGTTCAGGTGTAAATGTGCCAGATGTCGAGGACATCACGGTTCGGGGATGCGTTTTCTTAACGAAAAAATCAGGATTGAAAATCGGAACGGAAACTCGATGTGAAAATATGAGAAGAATTATTTTTGAAAACAATGATGTTATAGAGGCTGATCGTGTGATGGGGATTAATGTAAGAGATGGAGCTGTTGTTCAGCAAGTCCTGTTTAAGAATAACCGATCAGAAACATACTTTCCTGACAGAAAACAAATGGGGATTAACTTTTACATTACCAAAAGAGATCGTAAGCTTTCTAAATTGGGAAAAATACTCAACGTTACGATTGAAGACTGCACTTTTGAAAAAACATTTCCAAATAAGTTTAGCTTCTACAGAAACTATGAGCAAAGCAATAAAAAGGACCTTCAGGTTACTTTTAAAAACGTAAAAATAGCGCAAAAAGTTTTACAGAATCAGGATGCCGATTTTTTTGACGAACTAAAAAACAATGCACTTTTAAAATTCGATTAATTTTAAAAAAACCTTAGATTATTGTTAAAGTTTATAATATATTTGCCCCACTTAATTGACAAATCAAAATTCAGTTGATTGTTGTCAAAAGGGCGCTTAGCTCAGTTGGTTCAGAGCACTTGGTTTACACCCAAGGGGTCAGGGGTTCGAATCCCTTAGCGCCCACCAGTAATAACAGGCCCTCACAAAACTTGAGGGTTTTTTTATACCCCTCCAACTCACAAAAAACTCACAAAACAGACTATTTTTCCTTGTCTATTAATGCCGTCAAAACCGTCTAAATCTTCAAAAAACGTCAGATAACTAAAATAAATTAAGCATAAAAAACCCCCTGATTCGAGTCAGGGGGTTCCTTTAACTAAAATACATTAAAAACAAAGGGAGTATGAAACCCTCATAAGTATTTATGAAACAAATTTCAAACATAAAATCAGTTATATATAATATAGTTGAGAAGCACAAAAGCACTATAAGGTTTGTGTTATTGTTTTGTTAAAAAACCCCCTGTTGGAGTCAGGGGGTTTAATTCTAGAAAAGGTTTAAAGCACTAATTAGTTAAACCTATAGGGTTGAAGTAGGTTAAGTTATCGGGGTTAATTGCAAATAGAAGAGTGTGTTATGGACGTTTCAGAATATTCTTTTTTTTAATACCTTTCAAAACCTTACTGGCCAATAGAATAGATTCGATCTCTGGAGTGAAAATGTTGTTGAGGTTTTCCCATATTAGATGTATAGTTTTGATTAGGATGTTTTTTATAGGAATAAACACTCTCATATATATTGCTATATTTATCTAATAAATCATTTCTATACCTATTAAAATGAATCAAATCTTTAAGTATTTTGTTTTTATAATAATTTTTTCTTCTGTGTCTGTGCAATCCCAATCAGACCACCAAAAACTAAACGTGCTGTTCATCGTGTCAGACGATTTAAATTGTGATATTGGAGCTTATGGGAATACTCAAGTAATTACACCCAACATTGATAAGTTGGCACAAAGAGGAGTGTTGTTTGGAAATGCTCACAATCAATATCCATTGTGTGGCCCCTCTAGGGCCTCCTTTATGACGGGCTTATATCCCGATCAAACCAAAATTAAAAAATTGAGACTTTATCTCAGACAAGCTATACCCAAGGTAACAACCATGGGTCAACAATTCAAAAAAGAAAATTATCATTCTGTGAGAGTCGGTAAAATTTTCCATTACCACAATCCTAGAGATATAGGTACTGCAGGACACGACGATAATTATACTTGGGACCAAACCGTTAATCCTTATGGCAGAGATAAAATTGAGGAGTACAAGATCAATACCTTAAAAAAACAATCCTATGGAGGAACCCTCAGTTGGCTTTCTGCAGATGGAACCGACGAAGAACAAACCGATGGTATTGGAGCCAGTGAAACGATCAAGTTTTTGGATCGATTTGCTGAAAGTGGAGAAAATTTTTTCTTGGCCTTCGGTCTTTACCGACCCCATACGCCATATGTAGCTCCAAAAAAATATTTCGGCCAATATGAAACGGAGGAAATGGAAGTTCCCAAAATCTCAGATGATTATTTAAAAACCATTCCCTTAGCTGCGGCCATCAGTGTGAGTAAAAAAAAGGAACAAAGGAATTTAGAGGAGAATTTGGCCAAAACCATCAAAGAAGCTTATTATGCCACCACCAGCTTTGTTGATGCCCAAGTTGGACGGGTATTGGATAAGCTGAAAGAAACAGGATTGGACAAAAACACCATAGTGGTCTTTACCTCCGACCACGGGTATCACATGGGAGAACATGGCCATTGGCAAAAACAAACCCTTTTTGACAATGCGACCAGAGTCCCGTTGATTGTTGCTGGTCCAGGAGTCAACAAAAATCAAAAAATAATGGATGCTCCAGTAGAGCTGGTAGACATCTTCCCAACACTTATGGATTTGGTTGGAATGGAAACTCCAGAGTTTGTGTCGGGAAAGAGTTTTTTTCCCATACTTAAAGACTCCAATGCAAGGGTAAGGTCCAGTGCTTTAACCGAACTTGGTGTTTCCAACGGTAATGGATTAAAGATACAGGGTTATTCTATAAAAACAGACCGATATCGCCTTACTCAATGGGGAAAAAATGGAATAATGGGACATGAATTGTATGATCATAAGTTTGATCAAAAGGAACTTAAAAACCTTGCCGATTTTCAATCGTACAAAAAAATTAAGGATTCTCTCGTTATCGTCATCGATCAGCGCATAGCAGAAGCTCGAAAACAGCCCAAAGGTTTGGGCCCTCAAATTGAAAATCAAATGGAATGGAGGGAACCGAAGACAGTCCACTCCCAACCCAAATAAGTTTATTTTAGATTCTTAAATCGAATGCATTACAACTATTTGGTCGCCCCTCTCATAAAATGATCATCCTTATTCCAACTAGAATTGGAACAGCTTTTATAAAATACATAAATACTAAACCAGGAATCGTAAAAAAAAGTTCGATTTTTTCATGTAATTCTAATACTATAGGTCGTGAAGATATGGCTGAAGAGATTTTACGCATAGCTACGTTAACTGAAATTGAACGTAAAAAACACCATGGTCATGGCATATATATAGTTGATATGTAATAATATATTTTTAACAGTAAATTAAAATACTGTTGCTAACAATGCATAAAACATTCAGCCTTTCCATTCGGTCAGGCCGCCGTTTATGCTTTCGTTAGCCACTAATTAGAAACCAAGGAATCATCAAACAGGTCTTTGGATCAGCTTAGGGTTAGCCATTGGCGCTGGAATGGGATCCTATTGAGAAAAAGGTTTTAATTCTTCTACCAATTTAACATCACTTTTCAGCTCTGTTTTCTCCATGAAATTTAATGTAATGTTCCTCCCGTTGTGTTTTTAGCATACGCTAGTAGCCTTCATGAAACTATTTCTCTCCTTTTGGGTTTTAAATAACCAAATACAAATAGAATCCTTACTATGATAAATTGCTTTTAATTCGTCATCTATTGCACAGATTTCTTTAGGAATATCAGCTTTAATACAAATTATCTAAATTGTCATAAAAAAAGTTGTTTTAATCGCTCTCACAAAATATAATAATTTAGAATTAGAACAAAAAAAAAGCCTCAACATTGTCGAGGCTTTTTAGTATTAATAAGAAATTTGTTTATTTTTTAGAGAAGAGAGCACTTATCTTTTCTTTTTCTTCTTGTGCAAGTTCAGCGTCTACAAGTATTCTTCCGCTATGCTCGTCAGTGATTATTTTTTGTCTGGAAGCAATTTCCATTTGAATCTGTGGTGGAATTGTAAAATAAGACCCTCCAGAAGCTCCTCTTTCGATCGGAACAATTGCCATTCCGTTTTTGACATTCCCTCGAATTTTTTTATAGGCTGCAAAAAGCTGCGCTTCGATTTTAGTTTCAAATTCAGCTGATTTTTTTGCAAGAATTCCCTCTTCTTTCTCAGTTTCCTTTAAGATTTCATCGAGTTCACTTTTCTTGGCATCAAGGTGCTTGTTACGTTCTTTAAGTTTGACAGCCAACAAATCAACTGTTTCAGTCTTAAGCTCACGTTTTGTAATAAATTCTTTTATTTTCTTTTCAGCAAGTTGTATTTCTAATTCTTGAAATTCTTGTTCTTTTACAATAGAATTGTATTCTCGATTGTTTCGAACATTTTTGAGGTTTTCTTCATATTTCTTGAATTCCTCTTTTGCAACTTCAATCCTATTTTTTTGCTCTTTGGTTTGAAATTCGAAATCGTTTAGCTCTTGTTGGAAATCGTCCATTCTTTTTTGCAATCCAGCAATTTCGTTCTCTAGGTCTTCGACTTCTAGAGGTAACTCTCCACGAACGTTTCTAATTTCGTCCACTCGAGAGTCAATCAATTGTAAATCGTAAAGGGCTCTAAGTTTTTCTTCTACTGTTACCTCAGTCTTTTTAGCCATTTTATTTATAGTTTACAGGGTTTGATTTAGTTAAAGATAAATCGACTGCAAAATTAGGCAATTTTTCATTAAGATAATCAACTATCAGGTTTTTTGTGAACTGCTCACTTTCATAATGACCAACATCTACTAAAAGCAGTTGTTTTTCAGATCTGAAAAAATCATGATATTTAAGGTCAGCAGTAACAAAAGCATCCGCTTTTTGTTGACTGGCTTCATTTATTCCAAAACTACCCGAGCCACCTAAAACAGCAACTTTAGATATTTTTTTATTTAAAAAATCACTGTGTCGGAGCATTGAAAGCCCTAGTTTTTCTTTTAAGAGCTCCAGAAAGCTATTTTCGCTCATGGGCTTTTCAAGCTTTCCTATGGCGCCCATACCGATGTCTTGATTTGTATTTTCTAACGAATTAACTTCAAAAGCGACTTCCTCATAAGGGTGATTTTTAAATAGGGCCTGAAGTACTTTTTGATGTAAATGTTTTTGAAAAATGAGATTTAATTGTACCTCTTTAACCTTATTGTCTTTTAATATTTCTCCTCTGCTTGGTTTTGAGTCGTTATTTCCTCTAAAACTTCCCTGACCCTGGGTCTTGAAACTGCTGTGATCATAATTCCCAATGGCGCCTGCTCCCGCTTCATATAGCTTTTCAAGAAGCTCAGTGGCGTCTTCTTCTGGAACATAAGTGGTGAGCTTGCTTAAGGTGTCTTTTTTTGGGATTAGTATTTGGTTATTGATAAGCCCCAGTCGCTTGGCCAGATGATTACTCACCCCTCGTTTATGATTGTCTAATGCGGTGTGCATTGAATATATTGAAATATCATTTTTTATTGCTTTAATGACAGTTCTTTCGACATAAGTTTTTGGATTTAATTTTTTTAAACCTGAAAAAATTATTGGGTGAAAGCTTACAATAAGATTCATTTTCTTTTCAATTGCTTCGTCCACTACCGTTTCTAGAGTATCTAAAGTTACCAAAACCCCGCTACATTCTTGTTGGGTATCACCCACCAGAAGTCCAACATTATCAAAATCTTCTGCATAGGCTAAGGGTGCCCATTCTTCCAGTAAGTTTATGACTTCTTTGATCTTCATTTGATGTATCGTTGATTGCAAATATAATATTATCTTTCAGGGCATGAAATACTTCCGTTTTCTTCTCGCGCCTTTTGCGCTTGTTTATGGACTGATTATGACAATAAGGAATATCCTGTTTGCTTTTGGATTCCTTGAGTGTAAGCAATACAAGACACCTACTGTTGGTGTCGGGAATTTGTCAATGGGCGGAACAGGAAAATCCGTTGTGATTGATTATTTAATTAATACTTTAAAAAGTAAATACAAGACAGCTACTTTGAGTAGGGGGTACGGAAGGAGTTCCAAGGGATTCGTTTTGGCGAACTCAAATGCCACCGCTGAAAATATAGGGGATGAGCCTTACCAGTTTTATAAAAAACATCCTGAAATCACTATAAGTGTTTCTGAAAAAAGAAGCATTGGACTTGAGGCTTTGGAACAATTGCCCCAAAAGAGTGAAGTTATTCTTTTGGATGATGTTTTACAACACCGTTGGGTGAAAGCTGATTTCATGATCTTAACTACTTCCTATGAAAAACCTTTTTTTAAAGATTTTCTTTTTCCTGTGGGATCATTGAGGGAGACTAGAAATGGAGTTAATCGAGCGGATCTTATCCTGATCACTCGTTCTCCATCGGATTTAACCCAAAATGATAAGCTGCTTTTTTTAACAAATATTAAATTAAATAAAAATTTACCAGTATTTTTCACTTCCATTTCTTATTCTGAACACCTCATAGGGGCCGGAGCATCGATACCTCTAAAAAGTCTTGATAAGGAAGCTTTTGTTTTGGTCACAGGAATTGCAGATCCTTCTCATTTAATAGATTATTTAAATAAAAGCGGGTATTCTTTTGAGCACATGAGATTTAATGATCACCACAATTTCTCATCAACTGATTGTAATGCGATTTTAGAAAAAGCCGCAGGGAAGCGCATCCTAACCACAGAAAAAGATTTTGGAAGACTTGCACCAAAATTAGCCACTGATCAACTGTTCTATTTAGAAATATCTTTAGTTTTTTCGAACAAAAAAGAGGAAAAAGAATTCAATGCTGTAATTGAAAGCGCGATAAAATCGAGTTAGTGAATGTGTTTGTGCGCTTTGTAGGAAGAACGAACTAGAGGTCCACTCTCCACATGGCGAAAGCCAAGATCTTTTCCCACAGTTTCGTAAATTTTAAAAGTATCAGGCGTTATGAAAGACTTCACTGGCAAATGCTTTTTTGACGGCTGTAGGTATTGACCTATTGTCACAACATCAACATCAGATTTTCGAAGGTCGTGGAGCGTTTCAAAAACTTCTTCTTGAGTTTCGCCCAGACCCAACATTATTCCCGATTTTGTTCGGTTGACACCCTGTTGTTTGAGATAGCTTAATACCTCAAGACTTTGGTCGTATTTGGCTTGAATTCTAACTTCTCGGGTTAGTCTTCTGACTGTTTCAACATTGTGAGAAACTACTTCAGGAGCCGCAGCTACGATTCTGTCAATATTGGTTTTATTTCCTTGAAAATCAGGGATTAAGGTTTCTAGAGTGGTTTGCGGATTGAGACGTCTAATTGCTTTGATGGTTTCATTCCAGATGATAGATCCCATGTCTTTTAAATCATCCCGATCAACAGAAGTGATCACGGCATGCTTAATATTCATTAACTTTATAGATCGAGCAACTTTTTCGGGTTCTTCCCAATCTACGTTCCCTGGTCTTCCGGTTTTAACCCCGCAAAACCCACAAGAACGCGTACAGATATTCCCTAAAATCATAAACGTAGCAGTTCCTTCAGCCCAGCATTCTCCCATGTTAGGGCAGCTTCCCGAAGTGCAGATGGTATTGAGTTTATACTTGTCAACCAGACCTCTGAGTTCAGTATACTTCTTACCCGTTGGGAGTTTTACTCTTATCCATTTTGGTTTTCCAAGCCCGCTATTTTTCTTTTCTAAGGTTTCCAATAACTTTTTTTTCAAAGATACAAACTTCAGTTACAGACTCAAAAGATATGCAAGAGTAAATCCACTTAGAAATAGGATGCCCAAAACACTTAATATTTTCAAACCCTTATTTGGATGAGCTGCTTTGGGCATGTGCTTGCTGGTTACAAGTCGGTAATTAAGAATTGCATAAAATGGTGCGGTAATAAAAGAAAGCACCGTTGCGATTTGAATTAGTAGTCCCATCTCTGAAAGTAAAAAAAGAAAGATCAATGAGGTCCCAACCGCCAATATGGAAATCCATAAGATGTAAAAATCTTTATTTTTTTTATTAAAAAGGAGTTGTAAAGTGCGAGACATTGCTCTTGGGGAGGCATCTAAAGTAGTAATAGTCGTGCTAAACATGGTCGTGAAAGCTGCAATAGCAATGAATAGATAGGCTGAATCCCCTAGGTTTGAAACATAGAGTTGAATCAATTGTCCTGCAAATTCATTTCCTTTATTTGAAAATTGAAGATCAGAATTGAACATGACCAAAGCGCCTAAACCAATAAAACAGAACCCAAGTAAAAAGGTTGTGAGGTAGCCGACGTTAAAATCGAAAAGACTTTCTTTGATTAATAATTTTTCTTTCAGACTCTTTTTCTTTTCTAATACCCAAATAGAATGCCATATCGAAATGTCCATGGGCGCAGGCATCCACCCCATAAAAGCGATAACGAACAAAAATCCGGAGGCCTCGGGTAAAACTTGAGCAAAACTCATGCTTCCTTCGTGTTTAATTGCGGCGATAAGCAATGCGAGTACACTGCTTAGGGTTAAAAGAAGTATGATTCCTTTTATTACTTTATCTAAAAGCTTGTAGCGCCCAATCAGCAGAATTGCATAGCAAATAAAAGTAATTGCAATACTCCATTGCACCATATCAGGGGAAATACCAAACAATTGAGAGGCCAGACCAGCTGTTACAATTGTCACTGCAGTTTGAATGGTAAACATGGTGGCCAAATTCAAAAAAGCATAAATCCAAAGGTAGATTTTGCCCAGTCTGAGGTAGCCATCCAAAAGGCTTTCTCCGGTTGCGATGGCATATCTTGGACCAAATTGAAAAAATGGATATTTAAAAAGATTTACCAATAAAAGTGCCCAAAGCAAACCCCATCCAAAATCTGCGCCAGCTCTGGTAGATTGCACAAGATGAGAAACCCCGATTGCAGCACCAGCAAAAAGCAAACCGGGGCCTAATTTTGAAAACTTAAGAGCGCTCATTTTTCATTTTTTGACTTAGCAGATTTTTAGCTCTAAGGATTTTAACTTTTATGGTATTAATGGGCTGGTTTAATTTAATACTAATATCCTTGTAGGAAAGATCATCAAAAAATCGAAGTTGTAATATTTTTCTATAATCATCTTTTAAAGATTTTATCGTATTTAAGAGAGCTGCTAAATTCTGACTGGTAATCAATATGTCTTCGGGCGAAGGGGTGGTTTCTAAATCAGCCAATTCAAAAGCATTGTCATAGGAAAATGTTTTGATAGCCGATATTTTATTTTCTTCTCTCAGTAAATCATTATGAATATTCTTGGAAATGGTTAAAAGCCAAGTTTTGAATTCATACTTAAAGTCAAATGTTTCAATCCTGTCAAAAGCTCGGGCGAAAGCTCGAATTGAAATTTCTTCGGCAAGATCTTCGTTGCTTGTCCTTTTTAATAAAAAACCATATAGATAGTCCCAATGAAAGTCAAAAATCTCATTGAATGCCTTCTGCTCCTGCTTTTGCGCTCTTAGAATGGCAGACTTTAAATTTTTCATTATGAGATGAACCAAGTGATTTTGTTAATTGTGTTGTGGATTGGGCTTCTCGCAATCTTGTTCGCTAGGGAGTTTTCCACAGAATCCACAGGGTTCATTTTCTTTATTCAAAAAAGGATTTTGACTTGCGCAAGTCCCTGAGAATTCCCCTCCTTTTTTCGCCCATATTTTGATTGCAATTCCAGCAAAGGCGAGTCCAAGAAGTAAAAAGGTAATTAAGAATAATTTCATGATTAATACAAAATTAAGAAAAATTGTCGCTTAGCTCATTATTTGACAGTAGTTTTTGTTTTGTAAGAATTTTCCCTCTAATCGTAATTCCTTGAAATCACCAATTATGACATTGATTGAGTATTTAGTAACACATGTGAGCCCAACTATTACAACAGGGCGGTTTTGCGCTTTAAAATAATTGAAATTTGATAAAATCAGTTATAAAAAATAGCTCAATATCTGTTCTGTTTTGAAAACCTGATGCTGTGAATAACCAACTAGATTTTAATGTAAATTATGTTGTCAACTACAAAAATGCTTGAATTATTAACGTTTCAGGAACTTTCTATCTTAAAGTCTCTAACACTCAATTTAAGTTGTAAAGAAATTCAAAATCTTTTAAAAATTAATAAAGATAGTTATGAAACTACTTGCGCAACTCTTTTAAAAAAAATAGGTGCCTCTAATTCTTATTTCGCCGTAAAAAATGCTTTCGAAATGAAGCTTTTAAATAAGAAGGATTGTACCGCAGAGGAATTAAAGTCTTTTTCGTTGGAGTATGCCTACAGTAAAATCAACCAACTTAAAAGCATTCCAAGCGATTCAAAATACTTGCTATGGGAATTGTATGATTTGCTTTTAGATTTTCACAATTGTTATGAAGATAAATTTAATCGTCATGATATTAAAGTTTAAAAAAAAATCCCACCGAAGCGGGATTAAAGATTTCATCTACGGCATATAGCCTTATTGTGATAAGATTGAGATATAAAGATATAATAAAAAAATATAATGCCAAATCTACTAGGACTTTCAATTGACGTAAACACCATCGGATGGACTTTGATAGATGGGAAAACGAAAAAAATAAAAGCGATGGGGACACGCGTTTTTCCTCATGGCTCGGGCAATTTTGGTAGTGGAGCAAGAGAGGTTTCTAAAAAAACTCAAAGGACAGCTAACCGGGTAAAACGGCTTAGGTATTCTCGAAAAAGGATGCGTAAGATTTTTTTTCTAAAAATCTTAATTCCCAACGGAATGTGTCCAATGAAACAGGAGGAATTAGAAGCTTTTAAATCAAAGAAATCCTTTAAAAGTAAAATCTTTGACCAATGGATTAGTATGAATCCTTATGAGTTAAGATCGCGAGCTACTCATGAACAATTAACATTACATGAATTAGGCAGGATTTATTACCATATGTCACTTAGAAGGGGTTTTCCGTTTGGAAAAAGAAACACTTCAATGCGTGACAATGCAATTTACAATGGGATTCCTGCTTTCAACAGACCTGGAATAAATGACATAAGTTCGAATTTAAAAGACAGTACACTTGGAGCGCACTTGTATACACTTTTACCAGAGATGAATAAATCATATACTGCATTCGACGAAAGGGTTAGAAATCGTTTTGTTTCACGGCAAATGTATAGAGAGGAGGCTCATGCAATATGGAATCATCAAGAAAAATTTCATTTTGAGTTGGAAGGTGAGTTAAGAGAACAATTGATTGGCAAGGAAAATGATTTTTCTGAAATACAAGGAGCTGTTTTCTATCAAAAACCTTTAAAATCTCAGAAATTTAGAATTGGTAAATGTTTGTTTGAACCCAAAAAAAGTAAGTACTGTGTTTCAAGTTTAGCTTATCAAAGTGTTTTGGCCTACAAATGAATCAATACTATTCAAGTCGACGGAAAGTCGCTTTCTGATGAGGATAGAGAAAGGGTTTTTTTCTTTTTCAATACCCACAGAAAATTCAATTTTGGTCAAGTTCGACAAATGTTAAATTTGAGTAGCTCGAATTCAAATAAGAAAGATAAAGAAGTTATAATAGGGTCTTTTATAAATGCCACCCTGTCATCTAATGATCTTTTTGGATTGGATTGGTTTGAATTTGACCCTAAGATTAAGCAAGATATTTGGCATGCGTTATATTTTTTTAATGACAAAGACAAGCTTCAGCTTCAGGCTCAGCTTAAATGGGGGCTAAATGAAGTTGCCTCTAAAAGGTTTTCCTCAATCGCTATTGATAAACGGTATGCTCCAATTAGTGAAAAGGCTGCAAAAAATATTTTATTTTTTCTTAAGCGAGGAATAAAGTATGACCTCTCTGTTGTTTTGGCTGGGGTGAAAAATAGCCTTTCAGCATTTTGGGACAATATTGCAGAAAGTGATATTCAATACATTATCAATAAAGTAATTGAAATTTACAAAGAAAATGTATCAGGAGGTTTTATGCCGAAGCTTCAGGAGTTTTTACTTGATGAAATGCAGTTTACTGATTTTCAAATAACAAAACTATATGGACAATATGCTCAGGTAATTGATTTTTCTGTTAAAAAGAAATTCCCTTTAGGGGCTCACGAAGACAAAGAGATTAATGATTTCAAGAATCCACTATTGATAAACTCCCTCTTTGAAACTAGGAAATTAATTAATTCTATAGTTGAAAAACAAGGCTCTATTGATGAAATTAAGGTTGAGTTAAACACCAATTTAAAGATAAATAAATTTCAACGGTACATGTATCGTTTAGATCAAAATAGGTTAGCAGCCAACAGAAGAAGAATTATTCAAAAAATAGGTGCTCTTTCAGAAAACCTTACCCCCATGAATATCCTTAAACTTGAATTGTGGGAAGAGTGCAAAGGTACCTGTCCTTATTCCGGAGTATCTATTCCTCTAGATATTCTCTTTACGGAAAGGACTCAAATTATCTACATCCATCCATGGAGTGAATCATTAAATGACAGCAACTTCAATAAAACCCTCTGTTTGTATGAGACCTCTTTAAAGGTTGGGGAAAGCACTCCCTTTGAATATTTTAACACCCATTTACCACAGGAATGGGATACTGTGGTCAGGAGGGCCTCTGAGTTGTTTTCAAACACAAAAGAATATCCTTCTAACACCAAAAATTTAGAAAATTCGTAAAGCGTTATTACCATAGGAATCATGTTGAAAACCAAATGAACGATTCTAACTTTCTCAGTCGTGAAGTTGCTTGCTTTTTGTCAAAGGTTTGTGTAAGGGTTTCAATAACATCAGGTTATACTACAGAGCGAATGATAGAAATGCTAAGTTTAAATAAAATACTCGATTCAAGTATAAAAAAATATAAATATATTGACCACCGATATCATGCCCTTAACTCCTATATCACGGCCATTAGAGATTTGAACTATTTGAAAGTGCTTTCTGAAATAAACAAGTATGAACCTCAAAAAGTTAAAACTCCGTTCCCTACTCCGCGCATTGATTTTAGGGATGAGGTCGAGTATTTTATAAATTCAATTTTAGTTTCTCATAAAAAATTTTCTAGACTAATTTCAAAGAGAAAAGTTTTTACAAAAAGAGGAGGGAAGGTGATCGAAAATTCAAGTATTGCAGTGAGAGGATCTTTACACAAGGATTCAGTGTTTGGTAAGCGAACGCCTCCGAATTTGGAAACAGCATACCACATGAGAAAGTCTTTAGCTGCGATTAACACTTTGAGTCAAATAGATAAAATTGTAGATTTAAGTCAGCGGTGCTGAAGACCTTAGATGATGCTGGTATATCTGAGTCTACTAATTTTATACCTAAAAACGTTTTTTTAATATTAGTAGAGACGGAAGAATGGAGCCTAAGGTCTTCTTACCTAATGCAAATGGAGATCCTGTTCCTGTCAAAAAGGTGAGGCTAAGAGAAACTTTTAACGCTGCTGTTCAGTTAAGCGACAATGTGAATCAACATGTCAACCTTAGAAAAAATCATCATGTAATTATATACAAGAACTCAAAAAATGAATACTCTGAAGATGTTGTTAGTTTTTGGGAAGCAGTCAGAAGAGAAAGATTAAAACAGCCTATTTATGCAATTCCTGAGGAAGATTCTGAATTTGTAACCACTTTGGCCATTAACGATTTGTTTTTACTTGGAATACATGATTTAAATGATACATTAAAAAAATGAATCAAGGAGCTTTTTAATTAGACACCTCTATCGGGTTCAAAAACTTTCAAGCTATTTCTATGAATTTCGTTTGGCCTTTGACAATGAGCTTGACACCACGGAAGCACCATCCTATGTGAGAATAAATAATTTTGGATCTAGGAAAACCGGTTGGCTAACCTATAATCCCACGAAGGTTTCATTGAATATTATTGGTGAGATATCCGAGGCTAAAGAGCCTTATCATTTGAAAACTAAAAAAATAATTTTATGACGTGAACTCCTTTCCCTTTAAAAGTAAACAGGGAGCATTGTTATTACTTTGCTTTCTGAAAACCAGTATTAAAATTTCATTAAATAAATATAGTGTTGTGGTTTGATTGAATTTTTTAAATGGGGAGGTTTCACGCGTAAAATAGAAACACGAGATAAGTTTTTGTTGGACGTTTTTGATGAAATGTCTGCTGATAAAGAACCATATTATTTAAAAACTAAAAAAAATAATTTTATGATGTGAATTCCCTTCCCTTTAAAAGTAAACAGGGAGCATTGTTAGAACTTTGCTTTCTGAAACCAGCATTAAAAATTCATTAAATAAATATAGTGTTGTGGTTTGATTGAATTTTTTAAACGGGGAGGCTTCACGCTTAAAATATAAACACTAGTTAACATTTGCCCAAAGTATTTTGAGGTAGTAAAAAAAGAAGATCAGCGCAGTGACGAGTTTTAATAAAAATCCACTGATAAATCCAATAAGTGATCCAATTGCAGCCTTTAACGCTGCTTTTTTGTGTGTTGGATCATTGATTAATTCTCCAAAAAAAGCACCTCCGAATGACCCTATAATGATGCCAAAGGGACCAAGGGTTATCAGTCCAACCACGAGACCGATGGTAGATCCAATAACACCGCTTCGAGTTCCCCCAAATTTTTTTGTTCCAATAATCGGAACGAGGTAGTCAATTAAAAAGACTCCAATTGCGATGAATAATGTAGTCGATAAAAACGAGTTGTTGGAGGGTATGTAGGAGACTTGATAAACTAATAGAAATCCAATCCAGCCAGTAAGAGGCCCCGGTAGAATGGGAAGAAAGCTCCCTGCAATTCCGAGGAGTAGGAAAATAAAGCTTAGAAAAAATAAAAATAAATCCATTTTAATTTTTTTTTAAGATTTGAGGTTAATTTTTAATAACAAATAGAAAGGCAATAAGCTAAATTCTTTTAAAAGTTTGTAAATTTAAATGATAGATTAAAAAACCACCTAAAATGAAATATAATCATTTCTACTTAATTGCACTAATCATAGTATTTTCACATGTAGTTTCCTGTGACTTTTTTGGTCCTTCAGGGCTGACAAGTGTTGAAATAAAAAAAGCTTCTAGCTGGTCCTCAAATGATCAGCCTCCTACTTTTCCTGAATGCGAAACACTCGATAAAAAGGAACAACTCGACTGTCTTCAAGAGATTTTGTCCAATATAATTATGGATCAAATTGCGATGTCGAGCCCTATTTCTAGTGCTCCTCTCGATGAAGAGGTTAATCTTGTTTTAAAGATCGATCAAGAAGGGGTGTTTAGTTTGGTTGAAGCTCAGATTTCATCCTCGGTTAAGAAAGCGATCCCTGAGCTAAAGTCCATTCTAGAGGAGGCAATAGGGAGCTTGCCCAAAGCGCTGCCTGCAACAAAAACTAATGTAGGAGTTTATGTGGAATCTCAACTAAGTTTGCCCATTCAGATCGTAGCTCAGCCGAGTAAATGATTCAACCTGAAAAAATCATATTAGGAATAGATCCTGGAACTACCATAATGGGTTTTGGATTAATTAAAGTGGTTGGTCAGAAAATGGAGTTAATCCAGCTGAATGAGTTGCAACTCAAAAAGTATGACGATCATTACCTTAAACTTAAGCATATTTTTAATCGAACCATTGCCTTAATTGATGAATTTCATCCAGATGAAATTGCAATTGAAGCCCCTTTCTTCGGAAAGAATGTTCAGTCCATGTTGAAATTAGGCCGAGCTCAAGGAGTTGCTATGGCAGCTGGTCTTTCGCGTGAGGTTTCTATTACAGAGTACTCTCCCAAGAAAATAAAAATGGCCATCACGGGAAATGGAAATGCGAGTAAGGAACAAGTTGCTAAAATGTTACAGAATCTCCTGAAAATAAAGACCCTTCCCAAAAATCTTGATGCCACTGATGGACTTGCAGCCGCAGTATGTCACTTTTACAATCAGGGAAGACTTGAGACAACAAAAAAGTACAGTAGCTGGGCGTCGTTTGCAAGCCAAAATGAAAAGAAAATTCAATCCTGAACAATCCCATAAATTAATAGCATTAACTCATATCAATGGCAGGACTTTATATTCATTTTCCATTTTGCAAGCAAGCTTGTCATTACTGTAATTTTTATTTTTCAACCAACCCTAAAAATCAGAATGAAATTCTGAACTCGATTAAGGTTGAATTAAAACTTAGAAAAAAAGAGCTTACAGGTTCCATAGAAAGCATCTACTTTGGCGGAGGTTCCCCCTCTCTTATTAAACCAAAAGTAGTTGGGGAAATAATCAAATTTATTTCGAGTCACTATCAGCTAGCAGCTTCTGTTGAAATAACTCTAGAGGTCAACCCAGATGATGTTTCTAAGGAATATTTAGAAGGTTTAAGAACGGCTGGAATCAATCGCTTGAGCCTTGGAATTCAATCTTTTCATGAGAAGGAGTTAAAGATGATGAGCCGTGCACACAATTTGAATCAGGCGCTTCAGTCGATCACATGGATTTCTGAATTATTTGATAATTATTCTGTCGATTTGATTTACGGAATCCCATACAGTTCTTTGGCTTCCTGGGAACATAATATTCTAAAAGCCTTGTCTTTTAATCCGCCACATATTTCTAGCTATGCATTGACTGTTGAGCCTAAAACGGTACTCGCTGATCAAATAGAAAAGAATACTCTGGACTTACCCGATGAAGAGTTGGTTAAAGATCAATATGATTTGTTGTTAAAAAAATTAGAGGAAAAAGGGTATGAGAATTATGAGTTTTCAAACTTTGGAAAACCTGGATTTCATTCGGTAAATAATTCTAATTATTGGAATGGTAAACCCTACTTAGGCATTGGCCCCGCAGCACATTCCTTCGATGGAAATAAAAAAAGAAGCTGGAATGTTTCCAACAATAGCCTTTATTTAAAATCCATTAAGGAAGGTAAACTAAATAATGAAACCGAGTTATTGAGTCAGGTCGATCTTTACAATGAATATGTAATGACAGGCCTTAGGACAATTTGGGGAATCTCCAAAGAAAAAGTGACGGATGTCTTCGGGACTCATTTTTCAGATTACTTAGAAAAACAAGCGGAGAAATATCTGATAACCAATGAGTTGTATTGGGACGGAGATTTACTTAAGATTACTAAAAAAGCAAAATTTTTGTCTGACGGGATCGCTTCTGATCTCTTTATGCTAAAGGCCTAATTCTTTTTACTTAATGCTGCATAATGTTTATAGAATAAAGGAATCGTCTCGATTCCTTTCAGGAAATTATAGATGCCATAATGTTCGTTAGGCGAATGGATGGCGTCGCTATCTAATCCAAAACCCATGAGTATTGTTTTACAGCCCAAAACTTCTTCAAACATCGGTACTATAGGGATGCTTCCTCCGTCTCTTTTTGGATGAGGTGCGATTCCAAAAGCTTCTTTATAAGCTTTTTCAGCTGCGCGATACCCATCATTGTCTGTAGGGGTAACATAAGCTTGACCCCCATGATGCCTTTCGACGGCCACTTTCACTCCTTTAGGGGCAATGTTTTTAAAATGAATTTCAAATAGCTTGCTGATTTCCTCCCATTTTTGATTGGGCACCAGTCGCATTGAAATTTTAGCAAAAGCCTTGCTCGGAATTACTGTTTTTGCTCCCTCTCCAGTATAGCCTCCCCAAATCCCATTAACGTCCAATGTTGGTCGAATGGATTTTCTTTCGTGCGAAGTGTAGCCTTCTTCGCCATAGGTAGCTTCAATTCCAATAGACGCTTTGAATTCCTCCTCATTAGAATTAAAAGTATTCATTTCTTTTCTGTCAGACGGTGAAATATCTTCAACCATATCATAAAACCCTGGGATGACAATCCTGTTTTTTTCATCGTGAAGAGAAGCAATCATTTTGCTCAGTATGTTTATTGGATTGGCGACAGTGCCTCCATATAGACCTGAGTGCAAATCTCGATTAGGTCCTTGCACCATAACCTCCATATAGCTTAGACCTCTTAGTCCAGTGGTTATTGCTGGCTTTTTAATATTTCCAATCCCGGTATCAGAGATTAAGATGATATCTGATTTTAGTTTCTCTTTATTTTCTTTAATAAATTTCTCCAAATTATCACTCCCAACTTCTTCCTCACCTTCGATCATAAACTTGACGTTACAATCCAATTTATTATTTTCAAGTAAGAGTTCAATGGCCTTAATGTGCATAAACATCTGACCTTTGTCATCACACGCACCTCTTGCGAAAATTGCTCCCTCAGGATGTATCGCTGTTTTTTTAATAACGGGTTCAAAAGGGGGGCTGTCCCATAATTCAATCGGGTCTGGGGGTTGAACGTCATAATGTCCGTAAACCAAAACAGTTGGAAAATCGGCATTTAAAATTTTCTCAGCATAAACAATAGGATGACCGATTGTCGCGATGATTTCAATATTATCACAGCCCGCTTCTTCTAAGGCATCACCGACCCAAACGGCAGCTTTTCTAATATCAGCTGTGTAGCTGGGGTCTGCACTTATGGAAGGGATTTTCAACAATTCAATCAACTGTTTGAGGTACTTATCTTGGTTTTCTTGAATGTGTTTTTTCATGTGATTTTTTAGAGAGGCATAAAATTACAAAACATTATTGCTTTTTCTTTTGTCTTAAAATTTATTTATGAAAAACTTGATTATATTTGTGCTCAATTTTAAAGCGGGTGTGGTGAAATTGGTAGACACGCTAGACTTAGGATCTAGTGCTTCACGGCTTGGGGGTTCGAGTCCCTTCACCCGCACAAGCAAAAAACCGCTATAAATATGTAGCGGTTTTTTTATTTGTTATTGTGTCTAATTTTCCCCCTCCTTCGTATAATTTCTTTTGATGAAATAATAAATGAGATTTCCTGCAAGCTTTTGGCAGCACAACTACAAATTCAACCATCATTAATATTGAATTCTGCCTGCCTGAATTTCTTTGTTAAGCTCTGATTAAGATGATTTGAGCTTGTGCATGGATCGCATTGTTTTCGATGGCATACTCCATAATGTTTTTACCTTCATCACAAACAGGATCTTTAATCATTGCACCGTAACTGGCAAGTAATAATAGCATCTCGGCTTTGTCATTTATTGCAGCATGGATGATAAGCGGTTTCCCTGCAATAGACGCTCTAGGGCTTAATATTCTGTCCTTGAGGATTTTTTCGATAAAGACATAGTCTTCATTTTGAATTGCGTCAAGGGCTTTTTCCTCAATTAAGCTTAATCCTACATAAGCATTACTGATTGAATCTAATTTTTTTTCAACCGTTGATTCAGTCCGATCGAAGTTTGCATTTAGCATTGTGATTGAGATCACTAAGCCGATAAATAATAATTTTTTCATAACAATAACTTTTTTTTTAATGATATTCAAAGGTAAGCCTGTTTCTGCTCTAATTATTTAAGTATTTTATCCACATAGTGTATTAAATTACCATCTTTGCCATAAGATATTTTATTTAAGATAAAATTAGTCAATTTCTATTAATTAATTTATGTTTAATTCACATTAAGGCGACTTATTGGTCATTTTAATGTTAATCCCACCAATCGAGAGTTTTAATTGTTTATTACACACACTCATAAAGATTACAAACATCTGATTAACAATAATATGAACTGATTTAGTCTGATTGGTTCTATTTGAACCTTTTCAATCTTTTTGTGGTGCTGCTAGATGGAATTCTTTTAAGGGAGTTTCACTAATCCTCAATTGGGCTTTGATCGACCTTAATAAATTCAATAGGAAATCAATGTGAATTAAAATATTACACCAGAAAGATGGGTTTTGTTTTATGATTTCGAAAAAACGTTACTGATGCTTGTCAACAATCGAGTCTATGGTTGAGCACAATAAGCCCATTTAACACCTCCTTTATTCAGCCTTTCTGGTTGTGCTCTTGTCTTTACTTAAAGCATAAAGTCAAAACATCAAAGCAGTTAAAGACAATCTTTAAAAAGAAAGTTAATCAATTACCCGATTGATCTTGTAGTTGTCAAGCTTAATATCATCCAAGCCATCTCGATCGAAAGGATATTCCATTTGATCTTGAATGTTGTAAAGAGAAATCAAAATGAACTCACTTAACAATACTATAAAATAAGTTAATTCAGAAGGATTGTCGATTCCGATCTTGTTAATGATTGTTGGTGTGTAAATTACAGGGAAAAGATAGATAAAGATGAGACAATAAGCTTTTAAACTTATTGGCGTTCTGTGCGTGTGTATTGAAATCAGTTTTTCTTGAGCAACATGAAGGTCTCTCATGAACCTAAAGATCTTTTGCTTTACACCTCCAGAAATTTCTTCGTTGTGGGAAATGATGAAATCAAATAATGATTCTGTTTTCCTGTCAATTTCTTCTGCATTATTGTCATCTTTTGATAGATAATTTAAGAAAGTATCGCTTAAATCGATCAGAAGAACCTTGACATCATTTTTAGATTCATCGCTCAATTTTGGGCTGTTCATGAAAAAATATTCAATCGTTTTTAGAGAGCCTCGATACAAACTAAGGTGTTCTAAAGCTTTTTCACGTCTTTTAAAAGCCCCTCTAATTGCAAAAACTAGCGGAAAAATTATCGCAAGACTAATTAAAGTGAGATCAATATTATAGACGATATTGAATCTATACGCGCTGAAAGGGATGAGTAAGGAAAGTAAAATCGTAATTAAAGTCCTATGATTTATAATTGATAGATATCGTATCACAATTTTTGTTATTTTTATTTCAATAAATCTATTAACAATAATATGAATAAACAAATATATTTCCTCTTGAGTTTTTTTATTTTTTTTGGAGCAGTCGCTCAAAATGAAAACAAAACAACATTACTCTTTCAGGGTCAGGCGCCCTTAAACATTAAACTGAGTTATTCTAATAAAAAAATGAGGGTCAAAACCAATGATTCTACATTAATTAAGACGACTCTTTCTTACCAACAAGACAATGTTTGGAAGACTGTTGATGTCTCTTTGCGAGCGAGAGGCAATTTTAGAAGGTCAAAATGTTACTTTCCACCGATTAAAATGAAAATTAAAAAGTCGAATGGTAAAGGAACATTGTTTGAAGGGAATAAAAGCTTAAAACTTGTGTTGCCTTGTCTTTTAGAGAAAGAAAAAAATGACAATATCCTTCAGGAGTATTTAGCCTATAAGTTTTATGAAAACATATCTCCTTATCATTTTAAAACCAGAAGAGTTGATGTGACATTTGAAGAAATTAAAGGAAAAAAAATTGTTTCTCACCAACTTACAGGCTTTCTAATTGAAGATGACGATAATGTTGCGGATCGTTTTGAAGGAAGAGCCTTTGAGCGCTATACCCATCCATTGGCGATGGACGCAATTACTTCAATCAAGGTTTCAATGCATCAATACCTAATAGGGAACACGGATTATTCGGTTGCTTATCAACATAATGGAAAGCTTCTTTTTGTTGACAAAAAAATTCTTCCTTTGCCCTATGATTTTGACATGTCTGGCTTTGTAAACCCTAGCTATTCCGTTGTGAATAGTACCTTAGGCATTGATAGTGTTCGAGATAGAAAATACAGAGGTTTTAAAAGGGATGAAGATTTAGTTCAAGAAGTTAGACAACAATACCTCACAAAAAAGGATAGTTTTTTCAAACTGTTAGAGGATTTCGAATCCCAGTTTGACATAGAATCCCAATACAGTGACTCTAAAAAGTTTTTGACCAGCTTTTTTGAAGTCCTTGAAGATGATAATGCGTTTAAGAAGAAAATAATTAACGGTATGCGAACTAAGTAATTTTAATTTTGTTTTACGGACTCTAGCATTTTTTCAAAAATAGCGGTGTTTTCATAAATGCCGCTAAATTTATCCGCACAGGTTCCATAACTAAAAACGGGAACCATAGTTGCGCTATGACCTCCGGTATTAAAATCTGATCTAAAAGTGAATGGGTTTGTTTTTCCTAGCGTTATTGCCAAGCCTCCTGTTTCGTGATCTGCGGTAACAATCAATAGAGTGTTGGGATTTAAATTCACATAATTTACCGCCACAGAAATTGCACCGTCAAAATCTTTAAATTCAGAAGTAATATAGTCGATTTCATTTGCGTGCCCCCCCCAATCAATTTGAGAACCTTCAACCATAAGGAAGAAAGGTTTTTCTCTTTGGTCGAGTTTTTCTAAAGTTGCCGTCAAGGCTTCGTTGAGCTGTGGTTTTCTTCCATCATTTATTCTAGGCGGTTCGTCATAATAAGTAAAAAACCCTAATTTATTTGAAGTTGATTGACTGAATTTCTTTAAGCTACTCACCATTTCATAATCCTTCATTTCTGAAATCAAATTTCGGTCATCTTCTCTGTTTTGAAAATGTTTTTTTCCACCTCCTATAAAATAATCAACATCGTTTTCACTCAACTGAAGTGCGATGTCTTCATACTGTCTTCTAGAAGATACGTTTGCATAAAATGAAGCAGGAGTAGCGTGAACAATACTGGAAGTAGAAATCAAACCAGTCGTGTAACCTCTTGATTTACATATTTCTAATATTGAACTTAATTTATTGTTGTTTAAGTCCATACCCAAAACGCCATTCAGTGTTTTTTTACCACAGGCAATAGCGGTACCACCAGCTGCAGAATCTGTAACTAGATTTTTTGAGGAATGTGTTTTCGACAACCCGATATATTCAAACTCTTCGAGAGCAGTTTTGTTACCGTTACTATACATACCAGCTGTAATCTGACTTAAACCCATTCCGTCTCCTATCATTAATATAATATTGACAGGAGTTTCAGGTGTTTTTTGCCCTATGACATGAAAGATTGTAAATAAGGTCAGGAATAAAACATTCTTCATTATTAGTTTTTTATTTCTTTGTGAATCTAGATTTAATCTAACAAAGGCTTTATGAATTTGATGATTTTTGGGGTAGCGCCTTTATTTGAAACAACATAGTTTGAGTTTGCATCCCCTAATTTATCTCTTAATTTTTTATTATTTATAAAATCATTGGAAATAATATTAAAATCAGATTCTTTTTCGACACTAATGACCCCTTTGTTATCGACAAGATCAACAGCTTCTTGAAATCGTTTGTAGTTTTTTCCAATGATGATGGGGATTCCATAGACAGCCGGCTCTAGGGTGTTGTGGAGTCCGCTGTTCCCCATACCGCCTCCAACATAGGCAAAGGAAGCATAGCTGTAAATCTTGGTCAATTGTCCAATCGTATCAACAATTAAGATATTGTTTTCAACAGTAGATTTTAAATCATAGGTACTCCATTTTGTATGAGGAACTTTTATCTTTTTCTCCAGCGCTTTAATTGATTTTTCATTAACCTCATGAGGAGCAATTATGATTTTTATTTTTTTTGATGTAGTTAAAAAATCATTCATCAGAATATAGTCTTCTGGCCAAGTGCTTCCTGCCACAAAACACAATTCATTACCGACAAAGTGGGCTATTTTTTCCAACTGATTGTCTTGACTGAGTAAATCATAGACCCTGTCCAATCGAGTGTCTCCACTCACCGTGATGTTTTTGACGCCAATCGTTTCGAGTAAGTTTTTTGAGTACTCGTTTTGAACAAAAAAATGATGAATTCCCAGCAGCAGTTTTCTATATTCTTTTCCATACCATTTGAAAAATAGCTGATTGGGTCTAAAAATGCATGATACAGAAATTAGAGGAATTTTCCTCTTACTCATTTCCGTAAAATAATTTGGCCAAAACTCATATTTAATAAAAACTGCCAATTCAGGCATAATGACATTCAAAAACTTTTTGACATTGGCGGGGGTATCAATTGGGAGATAGGACACAAAATCTACATTCGTATAGTTTTTTTGTATTTCATATCCCGAGGCCGAAAAAAATGTAAGTAAAATTTTATGATTTCTAAATTCATTTCGACAAGCCTCAATCAGCGGGCGAGCTTGCTCGAACTCTCCCAAAGATGCTGCATGGAACCAAATTACTCGATCCTGAGATTCAAATCTAGCAGCGAGTTGCTCAAACACATGCTTTCGACCCTTGTTGAAAATGGAAATTTTATTTGAGAATATTCCCAATATTGAGACAACAGGGGAAGCAATGCTAAGGAAAATATTGTAAAGAATATGTATCATAATATTACTTCAAAAATAGTTTTTATATATCTATTAAGGAAAGCCGAATCCTTTTTTTAATTTTGGGCTTTAATTGATTATGAAAAAAATTCAAATGGTTGACCTTAAGGGTCAATATCAAAAAATAGAAGCCCGAGTTAAGGAATCAATTTTTGATACCCTTGATGCAACTTCCTTTATTAATGGTCCTCAAGTAAAAAGTTTTCAAAAAAACTTAGAAGATTATCTAGGCGTCAAACATGTCATCCCCTGTGCCAACGGAACAGATGCACTTCAGATTGCGTTGATGGGCTTGGGGCTTAAGCCAGGTGATGAAGTCATCACCGCTGATTTTACATTCGCTGCAACGGTTGAGGTGATTTCTCTTTTGGGCTTAACGCCCGTATTGGTTGATGTAGATTTAAAAACTTTTAATATAGATCTTGATGCTCTTAAAAATGCAATCACCCCTCGATCAAAAGCGATTATCCCCGTCCATTTATTCGGTCAAGCTGCTCCGATGGAGGAGATTCTTTCAATAGCCAAAGAAAATAAACTTTTTGTGGTTGAAGACAATGCGCAATCCATTGGCGCTAATTATACTTTTTCGGACGGAAGCAAAATGAAGACAGGAACAATAGGGGAGCTTGGAACTACTTCTTTTTTCCCTTCAAAAAACCTAGGTGCTTATGGAGATGGAGGCGCTATTTTTACAAATGATGACAAGCTTGCCCATACGCTGAGAGGAATGGTAAATCATGGAATGTACGAGCGATATCACCATGATGTGGTAGGGGTCAATTCAAGGCTAGATTCTATTCAGGCTGCAGTTTTAGATATTAAACTTGAATATTTAGATCATTATAACGAGTCAAGAAAAGCAGCGGCAGCAAAATATACGCAACGCTTAAACAACCATCCAGAAATAACAACTCCCTTTAGAGCTGGAGATTGCGATTCTCACGTTTATCACCAATATACACTCAGGGTTTCTGAAGCGTATCGCGATGATTTAGTAAAGCAACTTAATAAAAAGGAAATCCCTTGTGGTGTTTACTATCCGATTCCACTTCATCTTCAAAAGGCTTACACAAGCGACAGGTATAATGAAGCAGACTTTGAGGTTACGAACCAAATTGTTAAAGAGGTCATCTCTCTACCCATGCATACGGAATTGGGAGAGGATCAAATTGATCACATAAGCAATACGATTCTCGAGTTCTTGGACAAGAAATAGCAAGTTAGATTACAGCTGAAGCGGCGTTTGCTTCTTTGGAAATCTTTTTCACCAAACCTTGTAGCACTTTTCCTGGACCAACTTCAATAAAAGAGGTTGCACCTGCTTTTAGCATTTCGTTGATGCTTTGTGTCCATTTTACAGGAGCAATAAGCTGATTAATTAAGTTTTTTTGTATTTCCAAAGGATCGTTAACAGCTTTAGCAACAACGTTTTGATAGACTGGGCATCGTGGTGTTTTGAATGAAGTAGCGTCAATTGCATTTGCAAGCTCAATCCTTGCTGGCTCCATCAAAGGAGAATGAAAGGCACCTCCCACGGGAAGAATCAATGCCCTTCTTGCACCAGCCTTTTTAAGGCTTTCACACGCCATTTCAATCGCCGGCACAGCACCAGAAATGACCAGTTGACCTGGGCAGTTGTAGTTTGCCGCAACAACAATACCTTCGGTGTCAGCACAAATTTTTTCGACCAAATCGTCTTCCATTCCAAGGACAGCAGCCATGGTTCCCGGTTCGTGATCACATGCTTTTTGCATGGCTTCAGCTCTTTTGGAAACCAACTTTAATCCAGACTCGAAGTCAATCGCTCCTGCAGCAGTCAAAGCCGAGAATTCTCCTAGTGAATGCCCAGCGACAGCATCAGGTTTGAAACTGTCTCCCATTACTTTGGAAAGTACCACCGAATGAACATAAATTGCGGGTTGGGTTACACTTGTTTGTTGAAGGTCTTCTTTTGCGCCTTCAAAAATAATTTTTGAAAGATCAAAGCCCAAAATTTCGTTGGCTTGATTAAATAGTTTTTTTGCAATCTCATATTGATCGAAAAGGTCTTTACCCATTCCAGGGAATTGAGAACCTTGTCCAGGAAAAATATATGCTTCCATCTTAAATTGATTTTATTTTTTAATATAAGTTAAATAGGAAAAACGCGAAGGCTCACCGTTAGAGTTCTCAATGCTTTCTTCCGATACGATGCTCCATTTATTAAGGTCAATGAATGGAAAAAATGTATCTGCCTCATAATCTTTATGCACACGAGTCAGCTCGATTTTGTGCGCGATCTCCATTGCTTGCTCATAAATTTGTCCTCCTCCAATTATGAAAGGTTGGCTATCGTTTTCAGCCAATGCCATAGCCTCCTCAAGGTTATGACAAACGCTAGCACCTTCGGCGGTATAACTTTTATTTCTTGAAATAACAATATTATGCCGATTGGGAAGCGCCTTGGGAAGCGATTCAAAAGTTTTTCTACCCATGATAATTGCATGACCAGAAGTAAGTCGTTTAAAACGCTTAAGATCTTCGGGTATATGCCAAATCAATCGGTTGTCTTTGCCTAAAGCGTTGTTTTCTGATGCAGCAGCAATGATGGTAACTTCTTTGGTGTTTTCTATGTAACTCAATTTCTTGTCATTTTCAGCTTCAAAAAGCAATTTCTCATTTGCTTTATCAATGGCATTTTTAGAACTCATAAATCATGAATTAGTGTTTTTTTAAAACACGATAGATTTAATTTAATTTTAAGTTAAAATAAATCTAAATAGATTAATTTTGAAGCTACAAATGTACAATTTCTAATTAATTTATGGAGATTCGAAACGATTTCCCGTTATTAAACTCCTCTACTTATTTAAACACGGCATATGTCGGTTTAATGTCAAAATCTCTCTATGATTTCAGAGTGAATTTTGAATTGGAATACCTTCTTGAAGGAGATGAGTACAAGCTAAATGCATACAAACGTTTAGACATAACACATGCTTCGATCGCTGATTTTATTAGCTCCCAAAAGGACCAAACTTATTTTGTTCCAAATTTTTCCACTGGAATTAGACTTGTTTTGGATCGGTTAAAGCCAGGGACAAACCTTTTGTTTATTGACGAGGACTATCATTCTCTATTGTCTGCTATTGAGGAACGTGATTTTAATCTATTTTCTGTCAAAATGCAAGAAAATATTGAGTCTGCGATTGCTAATGCCCTAGAAAACAATTCAATAGATGTTTTGGCTTTAAGCATTGTGCAATATACCAATGGTTTGATTATTGATTTAGATTTTATATCGGAATTAAAAAATAAATATCCCGAATTACTAATCATTGGAGACGCTACACAATATATAGGAACCAATGTTTTTAACTTTTCAGCATCGTCGTTTGATGCAATTGTTTGTAGTGGGTACAAATGGTTGCTCGCTGGTTTTGGAAGTGGTTTTATCGCTGTTTCTGATGACTTCCTAAGGCTTACGAATAGCACAAACTCGGAAATGCAAACGAAGATTTTTGCTGGACATTTTAATATTCTTGCAGCTGCTTCATTGGTTTTTGCATTAGACTATTTAAAATCAAAGGGATTTGAAAAATTGATAGAAAAAAATCACATTCTTTTGTCTAAATTAAGAAAGGGACTTAGTGATTTAGGCCTCAAACCCGCTTATTCAAGTCGGAAAAAACAAAGTAGTATTGTTAGTATTCCCTATAAGGAATCAATTAGTAAAATATTAGAAGAATCAAAGATTAGATTCTCCCATCGAGGAAACTATATTCGTTTTTCAGTTCACTTTTATAATACAGAAACGGACATTGAAAAACTCCTTAGTGTATTTGATGAAAAAGTGTTTGTTTAGTAAAGTTAAACAGCAACTTTCCCCTTGATTAATGGGTGAGGATCATAACCGATTAAATCAAAATCTTCATAATCAAAATCTAAAATATCTCTTATTTCAGGATTAAGAACCATTTTGGGAAGTGGTTTAGTGTCTCTGGCAAGTTGCTCTTCAATCTGTTCCTTGTGGTTCGAATAAATGTGTGCATCCCCGAAAGTGTGAACGAAATCTCCGGGCTCTAAACCGCAAACCTGAGCCATCATTAAGGTCAATAATGCATAAGAGGCAATATTAAAAGGAACTCCCAAAAACACATCGGCACTTCTTTGATAAAGCTGACAGGATAGTTTTCCCTCTGCAACATAAAATTGAAAAAATGCATGACAGGGGGGTAAAGCAACTTTATTGTTAGCAACGTTTTCTGAGAAAGAAACTTTAGTGTCAGGTAAGACTCCAGGATTCCATGCTGTCACAAGCATTCTTCGACTGTCAGGGTTGTTCTTTAATGAAGTGATTACTTCTTTAATCTGATCAATTCCTTCATCATTCCAGTTGCGCCATTGGTGACCGTAGACAGGACCAAGGTTTCCTTTTTCATCGGCCCATTCGTTCCAAATTCTGACGCCATTTTCCGTAAGGTAACTGATGTTTGTATCCCCTTTTAAAAACCATAAAAGTTCAAATATCACAGACTTGACATGGATTTTTTTGGTTGTAACCAAGGGAAAGCCCTCTGACAGATCAAATCGCATCTGATAGCCAAAAACACTTTTAGTTCCTGTGCCAGTTCGATCAGTTTTTTCAACACCATGTTGCTGAATGTGTTTTACAAGATCTAGATATTGTTGCATTTACGTTAATTTAATAATTCCAAAAATAGAGAACCTATGCGATGATTTATTTCCAAACAAAAATAGTTTTCAAAAAAAGATTAACACTATTTATTAGATTCTCGTTTGGAAATTTCATCCCTTATTTTGACTGCTTTTTCATAGTCTTCAAGGTTCACCAATTTGTTGAGAAGTGTTTTTAGTTTAGACAACGACAATTTTTTAAGATCGTCGGGAAGTTCTTTTTGTTTGCTTTGTTCCGCAACAAAGCTCTGAATCCAATTGTCTTCACTTTTATCCCCATCATCTTTAGAAATCTCTTCCGAAGTAAAGCCTGCTTGTTTTAAAATTGAATCATATACAAAAATCGGGGCATTAAATCGTAGTGCCATTGCTATTGCATCTGATGTCCGGGCATCTATAATTTCTTCAATTTTATCTCTTTCGCATATTAAACTCGAATAAAAAACACCATCCACAAGTTTGTGAATAATAACTTGTTTTACATAGATGTTAAATCTTTCTGCGAAATTTTTGAAAAGATCGTGTGTGAGTGGTCTTTTTGGTTTTAATTCTTTTTCCAATGCTATGGCGATCGATTGCGCTTCGAAACCTCCAATGATTATTGGTAAACGACGGTCTCCCTCTGCTTCCTTAAGAATCAAGGCGTAGGCACCAGTTTGGGTTTCGCTATAGGAAATGCCCTTAATAGTTAGTTGGATTAATTTCATAATGTCACAGTTCGAGAATCGTACATTTCAGCTAAATTAGTGTTAAAGAAGCTATTTTTTGGTTAACAAAATTAAAAAGTTTGATAATGATAAAACTTATCAGTTAACATTTAATTAAATTTGCGCTTCAATACATATAATTTTAGATGAAAACAATTCAATTTAGAGAAGCCATTTGCCAGGCGATGAGCGAAGAAATGAGACGAGATGAAACCATCTACCTGATGGGCGAAGAAGTTGCTGAGTACAACGGTGCTTATAAAGCTTCAAAGGGAATGCTCGATGAATTTGGTGAAAAAAGGGTGATTGACACCCCCATTTCAGAGCTTGGTTTTTCAGGGATAGGCGTTGGCTCAACCATGACTGGTAATCGACCTATAATTGAGTTCATGACTTTTAATTTTGCTTTGGTTGGTATTGACCAGATTATTAACAATGCTGCGAAAATCAGGCAAATGTCTGGAGGTCAATTTCCTTGTCCAATTGTTTTTAGAGGCCCCACTGGGTCTGCAGGTCAACTTGCAGCAACGCATTCGCAAGCTTTTGAGAGCTGGTATGCCAATTGTCCAGGACTTAAAGTAATCGTTCCTTCAAACCCCTATGATGCAAAAGGATTGCTAAAATCAGCGATCAGAGATAATGATCCTGTAATTTTTATGGAATCGGAACAAATGTATGGAGATAAGGGTGAAGTGCCCGAGGGCGAGTACACCCTGCCCATTGGTGTTGCTGAAATTAAAAGGAAAGGAAAAGATGTTACAATCGTTTCTTTTGGTAAAATAATTAAGGAGGCATATACTGCTGCCGAATCTCTTTCCAAAGATGGAATTGACTGCGAAATTATTGACTTGAGAACCATTCGTCCAATGGATTATCAGGCAATTTTTGATTCTGTTAAAAAAACCAATCGCTTGGTGATTTTAGAAGAAGCATGGCCTTTTGGAAATGTTGCAACCGAAATAACGTATCAGGTTCAAAGTGAAATCTTTGATTTCTTGGATGCACCGATCGAAAAAATTAATACTGCAGATACGCCCGCCCCTTATTCCCCTGTTCTCTTAGCCGAATGGCTCCCCAACAGTGATGATGTAATTAAAGCGGTTAAAAAAGTAATGTACAAGAACTAAATAACCTCATTTAAAATCAATATTCGCCATTTATAAATTTAATTTTAATCTAGCGTTTTTCTTTCTAGTTTCTAATTTTTGCCTTTCACAGACAGTGATTAAGGGATTTGTGAGAGACGATCTTAAAACTCCAATACCTAACGCACATGTCTACTTTACGGATGTTGCAGATGGTGTGGTTACAGATTTCGAAGGTTACTTTGAATTACTCACCGAGGAAAATCATGAGTCATTTGAGGTAAGCTATGTTGGGATGAAGACTCAAGTGATTTCACTCAAATCTAGGATCAAAAATTCTTATAAAATCACGATGGTTGAAGCGGGGCAACTTGATGAGGTTGTTCTTTTGCTTAAGCCTAAAAAGAGACTTAAAAAGAAAGAAAACCCTGCTTATAAAATTCTTGAAAAAATCTGGAAGAATAAACGTAAGAATGGCTTGAAGCTGGTGAGTGATTACAGTTATAACCGAGTTCGGAACATGGAAATAGGTTTGACAAACATTGATTCTACTTCATTGTCAAAATGGATTAAAGATGATTTCGAATCTCTGTCTAAAATAATTGTTCAAAATAAAACCAAATCAGGTTTCTATATTCCTGTTTTTGCAGGCCAAACGGTAAGAAATTTTTTAGGGGACAATCAAAAAGATCTTCAAGTAGAAAAGATCATTGCAAAGCGAAGCGTTGGAATCGAACAAAATGGCTTTGTTTTTGATCGAATTCAGAATGTTTTTTTAGATATAGATGTTTATTCAGATGATATTCCTTTGGTGAATCGAACTTTTGTAAGTCCAATTTCTAAACATGGTTACAGTGTTTATCATTATGTTTTAAATGATAGTTTAGAGACTACAAATGGAAAAGAGTATTTAATTCATTTTTTTCCAATTGAAGATGGAGACCTTGCCTTCGAAGGAAAATTTAGTGTTACAGCAAAGGATTGTGCATTGACCCATATTGAAATGCGTACCAATCCTAAGATAAATTTAAATCTTGTTCAGAATTTGTTTCTTGAGAAATCTTTTATCATTCAGGATTCGATCTACCTTCCGTTAAAGGATGAGTATGAAGCGGATTTTACGATATTAACCAAAAGTGACGAAGAAAAAGGACTCTATGTAAAACAGGTAGACTTTTTTGATAAATATGAGCTGAACAAGGGAATTGCTCTAGAACGGTTTGAGAACCAAGAACCACAATACCGAGTGGATCAATTTGAACAAGACGAAACCTATTGGAACAAAGAGATTCCTGTTCAGGCAGATGATCAAAAGTTGTTTAGGATGGTGAATCAGTTAAAAAATGTTGATCAGATTAAAAAGATATCTAGGAACATAACAATTTTAACATCAGGCTTTCTCCCTATTTATAAAAGTATTCAGTTAGGGGATCTTTGGAGAACAGCGGGTAGTAATGAAATTCAGGGTACCAAAATCAAAGTTGGTTTTAGGACATTTACCTCTCAAAATGATAAATTTAGATTTCAATCCTACCTGACACATGGCCTTAAAAACAAAAGCTGGAATTATGGGTTATCAGCTAATTTTTTAATTGGCAATCGACCTCGTGTCATCTTTGGTGTTTCTTATTCCGATGATCTGCAGCAATTCGGCGGGAAACTGATGAGTGAAGATCCACTTGTTTTTGATCCTTTTGCTGATGCACTTTTTAAACGGGGAAATAATTACTTCAGAACCGATATACAAGATTTCAAAGTGCTGACTGATTATGCCATCACGAAAAACTTGCACCTAAGTGCATTGTGGTTTTTAAGAGACATCGCCTCGGCTGACCCTGATCGTTTCTCGATTGGCTATCGGGTAGGGTCGGACACCAAAAACGAATATGTTGATTCAGGTTTTGAGTTTAGAATGATATTCACACCAAAGCGAAAGGTTTTTGGATATGGCGTTTTTCAACGATTTGGAAACAATCTCTATCCCTCAACAATTATAAAACTAAAGAAAGGAGTTGCCGGTTTTATTGGAAGTAATTTGAATTACACGCAAATTCAACTTTCGCAAAACTACCCGATAAAATTGAGTAAATTCGGTATTTTAGATGCGACCATCGAAGCAGGGAAATCTTTCGATAAAGTTCCACTACCTTCTCTTTTTTCAGTTCCCGCCAATCAGACTTTCTCCTTAGAAAAAAACACTTTTTCTCTCCTTAGCTATTACGATTTTGTCACAGATACTTATTTTAATACTCACCTTGAGCATCATTTTAATGGTTTTGTAATGAACCGATTGCCCTATATAAAGGAATTAAAACTCAGGCTTTTAATGACTTTTCGTATGGCTTATGGGTCTTTGTCAAATGCAAATAAAGTGCTTTTGGATACCCAACTGGAGATTCAATCACCAGATCAAAAACCCTATTATGAATACGGTTTTGGTTTTGAGAATTTAGGCCTGGGGCAAGTGCGATTTTTTAGACTAGATTTTATATGGAGAAGCCAATACCAAGCCTTGAATGGTCCTCAATCCCCTGAGATGGGCGTGAGAGTTGCGTTTAGACCTACGTTTTGATATTTATAAACACCTTGATTATTAGTGTGCGCACACGAAAACAAAGATATTAAAAACCCTAGTTTTTATACCCCTTTATTATTCAATTTGGTTATTTTTACGCCCGCAATTGAAAAGAAATTAAGAAATGGAAAAAAACATTATTTACCTACCAATAATATTATCACTTATAGGTTTAGTATACATGTTTATCAAAGCCCAATGGGTTAGAAAACAAGATGCAGGAAATGAGAAAATGCAAAGTATCTCTTTAAGTATTAAAGAGGGAGCACTTGCATTTTTAAGAGCAGAATACAGATTGTTATTGATTTTCGTAATCGTTGCTTCTGGTGCGCTCTATGCGATATCTTACTTTGTAGACACTACAAGTATACTGATTATCCCAGCATTTATCTTTGGTGCTTTCTTCTCTGGATTGGCAGGAAACATAGGAATGAGAATTGCAACCGAAGCCAATTCACGAACCACACAGGCGGCTCGAACAAGTTTGCCTAAAGCGCTAAAAGTTTCCTTCGGTGGAGGAACTGTTATGGGTTTAGGTGTTGCTGGTCTTGCTGTGTTAGGTCTTTCCTTATTCTTTTTATTCTTCATTTCTTACTTTATTTCGGAAAGTGGAAATTTTTATAATGAAATGACAGTTGTGCTAGAAGCACTTGCCGGATTCTCATTAGGAGCAGAATCAATTGCTTTGTTTGCACGTGTAGGTGGAGGTATTTACACAAAAGCTGCTGACGTAGGAGCTGATTTAGTTGGAAAAGTTGAAGCAGGTATTCCCGAAGACGATCCTCGAAATCCAGCAACAATTGCTGATAATGTAGGAGACAATGTGGGAGACGTTGCCGGTATGGGTGCCGACCTTTTTGGAAGTTACGTTGCCACAGTTTTGGCTTCAATGGTTTTAGGAAATTATATCATAAAAGATATGTCTGACGCTACTGGAACTCAGTTTTCAGATGCGTTTAACGGAATGGGACCGATTTTACTCCCCATAGTCATTGCAGGGGTTGGAATTATTTCCTCTATAATTGGAACTTTTTTAATTCGAATTAAAAGCAATGATGCCAAAGAAAAAGAAGTTCAGAGAGCATTAAATACTGGAAACATTGTTTCAATTTTAATCACAGGTGTTGTGGGTTGGTTTTTAATCGACTGGATGTTACCAGAAATCATTATCGGAATGCGATTCTTTGGTGAGGGAACCCGAGACATCAGTAGTAACAATGTCTTTTATGCAACACTTGTTGGATTGGGTGTAGGTTATCTAATCTCATTATTTACAGAATATTACACGGCCTTAGGTAAAAAGCCCGTTATGGATATTGTTAGAAATTCATCAACTGGTGCTGCAACTAATATAATTGCTGGCTTGTCCACAGGAATGATGTCGACATTTAGTTCAGTAATCCTTTTTGCGTTAGCAATCTGGGGATCCTATGCTTTTGCTGGATTTTATGGGGTAGCAATCGCTGCTTCTTCAATGATGGCAACCACGGCAATGCAATTGGCGATAGATGCTTTTGGACCTATTGCTGACAACGCAGGTGGAGTTGCTGAGATGAGTGATTTACCCGATGAGGTTCGTGAACGAACAGATATATTAGATTCAGTAGGAAACACAACTGCAGCAGTTGGTAAAGGATTTGCCATTGCATCAGCAGCACTTACTGCACTTGCACTTTTTGCTGCATATGTAACTTTTACAGGCATCGATGGCATCAATATCTTTAAAGCAGACGTTTTGGCCGCCTTGTTTATTGGTGGGATGATACCAGTCGTTTTTTCTGCCCTTGCTATGAAAGCGGTAGGGAGAGCTGCAATGGAAATGGTAGAAGAAGTTAGAAGACAATTTAGAGAAATCCCCGGAATATTAGAGGGAACAGGAACACCAGATTACGGAAAATGTGTTGACATATCGACCAAAGCTGCATTAAAAGAAATGTTACTCCCTGGATTGCTAACCATTGTTTCTCCTTTAGTTATCGCCTATTTCATGGGAGCTGAAGCGCTGGGAAGTTATATGGCTGGTGTAACAGTTTCTGGAGTATTATGGGCAATATTTCAAAACAATGCCGGTGGCGCTTGGGACAATGCTAAAAAATCTTTTGAAGCAGGTGTGGAGATTAATGGTGAAATGACTTACAAAGGTTCAGAAGCTCACAAAGCTGCTGTAACTGGAGATACAGTTGGAGATCCTTTTAAAGACACTTCAGGCCCTTCTATGAACATTCTTATTAAGCTGACTTGTTTGATTGGATTGGTGATCGCTCCTTTATTGGCAGACGAAAATGCAGAAAGTCATTCAGCAGTTGAACAGGAGATTAAAAAAGAAATTAAAGTAGAGCAGATTGTGGAGGATATTGAAAACGACCCAACAGTCATTACAATTTCATAGTCAACTACTTCATAAATATTTTAAAGGGCTTAATAAATAATTCAATTATTTATTAAGCCCTTTTATTTCGGCATCTATTTTTTCAATGACTTTGCTAAAATCGGCTTTGTTTTCAACAAAATCTAATTCATCAACATCAATAATTAGCAAATTACCTTTATCATAGGTTGATATCCATGCTTCATAACGCTCATTCAAGCGGCTGAGATAATCGATGCTGATAGAGTTTTCATATTCTCGACCCCGTTTGTGTATTTTACTTACAAGATTAGGAATGCTACTTCGGAGATAGATTAATAAATCTGGCCCTTCAATCAACGACTCCATTAATTCAAAAAGCGACTTGTAATTCGTAAAATCACGATGGTTCATCAAGCCCATTGCATGAAGATTGGGGGCGAAAATATGTGCATCTTCATAAATCGTTCGATCTTGAACGAATTTTATGTCTTTCCCTTTGGCGGCCAGTAGTTGACGGAATCTACTGTTTAGAAAATAGACTTGAAGATTAAATGACCAGCGCTCCATGTGGGTATAAAAGTCATCTAAATAGGGGTTGTCTATTACATCTTCATAATTGGCTTCCCATCCGTAATGTTCTGATAATAATTCAGTTAAACTAGTTTTTCCAGCTCCAATGTTACCCGCAATCGCAAAATGCATAATTAATAGTTTGTTAGGAGAAAGATAAACACTTTTTTTAAATAGAACTCAAAAATTAATTTATGGTTTTGTTAAAATCAAACGAAGAATTCATTTTTATTAAAAATAAATTTGTTTAAAAAAAGATGAAATATTTTTGAAATATTAAAATATATAATACATTTGTGAAATATTAACGAGGAAGGATTTGACTGATTGCAACCTCATAAAAAAATGCTAAACGCAGTGTTGCTTTAAAACGACATCTTGTCAAATCCCCTACTAAAGCAATAATTAAATGTCATATTTTTTTACCTCCGAATCAGTTAGTGAAGGACACCCTGACAAAGTAGCTGATCAAATTAGCGATGCGCTTTTAGATAATTTTATTGCTTTCGACGCTGAAAGTAAAGTTGCCTGTGAAACTATGGTAACAACAGGACAAGCCATTCTGGCTGGAGAAGTCAAAAGCGGAACCTACTTAGACGTGCAGCAAATAGCAAGGGACACAATCAACAAGATTGGTTACACCAAAGATGAGTATCAATTTAGTGGAAACTCTTGTGGAGTGATCTCTTTAATTCATGAACAATCACAAGATATTAATCAAGGGGTTGACAGAGAAGAAAAAGAAAATCAAGGAGCTGGTGATCAAGGAATCATGTTTGGCTATGCTACTGATGAAACAGAAAACTACATTCCATTAACGCTCGACTTGTCTCATAAAATTTTAATTGAGCTGGCGGCCGTCAGAAGAGAAAATAAAGAAATCAAGTACTTAAGACCAGATGCAAAATCTCAGGTCACGATTGAGTACGATGAGGATCATACTGCCTTAAGAATCGACACCATTGTTGTTTCGACTCAGCATGATGCTTTTTTGGAGGATGACGAGAAAATGCTCGAAAAAATCAAGAGCGACATCATCAACATCGCAATCAAAAGGGTTATTGATAAAGAACCTGCACACATTCAAAAGCTATTTAACGATGACATAAGTTACCATATCAACCCAACTGGGAAGTTTGTAATCGGTGGGCCGCATGGGGACACAGGATTGACAGGCAGAAAAATAATTGTTGACACTTATGGTGGAAAAGGAGCACACGGTGGTGGAGCTTTTAGCGGTAAAGACCCAAGTAAAGTAGATCGAAGTGCAGCCTACGCTGCACGTCATATTGCAAAGAATATGGTTGCAGCTGGCGTTGCAAAAGAAATCCTGGTACAAGTCAGTTACGCTATTGGAGTCGTAGCGCCAACCTCAATAAATGTTAAAACATATGGTACTGCAAAAGTATCATTGAGTGACACTCAAATTGCGGAGAAAGTAAACGAAATCTTCGACATGCGACCTTATGCAATTGAGCAACGTCTAAAACTACGGAACCCAATATACTTGGAAACTGCAGCCTATGGCCACATGGGTCGACAGCCAAAAGAGGTCACTAAAATATTTGAATCCCCTTACAGCGGAAGGGTTGAAAAAACCGTTGAATTATTTACATGGGAAAAACTAAATTATTTATCTGAAATTAAAAACACTTTTCAATTATGAGTTTAAAACTAGCAACCAATGCAGTTCATGCAGGGCATGACGTAACAAAAACACAAGGAACAAGAGCGGTTCCAATTTATCAATCAACTTCATATGTATTTAATGATTCTGATCACGCGGCCAATCTTTTTTCTTTGGCTGAACCTGGATTTATTTATACAAGATTAAATAATCCAACAAATGATGTTCTTGAGCAGCGATTAGCCACTGTTGAAGGAGGAGTTGCTGCAGTAGCCACGGCTTCTGGAACTTCTGCTATCGCGACTGCGCTTTTAGTGCTTCTTAAGGCTGGAGATCATATTGTAGCCTCTAGTAGTCTTTATGGCGGAACCTACAATTTACTTAGCGTTACGCTTCCTCGTTTGGGAATTACAACAACTTTTGTAGATCCAGATGATGTTGATAATTTTTCAAAGGCAGTGCAACCTAATACCCGTGCTTTCTTTGTGGAGTCATTAGGAAATCCAAAATTAGATGTACTTGATTTGGCAGGAATTAGTGAACACGCTAAGGCTGCAAAAGTGCCTTTTATTGTAGATAACACAATCGCTACACCAGCACTTTTAAACCCGATTGCTCATGGAGCAAATATTGTTATTCATTCTTTAACAAAGTACATCACAGGTAACGGTACAACATTGGGAGGGGTCATTATTGATGCAGGTACCTTTGATTATTCAAACGGAAACTTCCCAGAATTTACTGAGCCCTCTGCCGGTTACCACGGCTTGGTTTATCACGATGCCCTTGGAGCAATTGCTTTTATTGCAAAAGTAAGAATCGAGGGACTCCGTGATTTTGGAGCAGCTGCAAGTCCAATGAATAGTTTTCAAGTAATTCAAGGATTGGAAACACTTCCGATTCGTATGCAAAAACATTCTGAAAGCGCACATGAATTGGCAGAATGGCTAGAAGGTCGTGATGAAGTTAGCTGGGTGAATTATCCGGGATTAAAATCTTCTAAATACAACACCCTAGCTGAAAAATATTTGCCAAATGGAAAGAGTGGTATTGTTACTTTCGGACTTCACAAAGGTTTTGAAGGCGCTAAGAAAGTTGCTGATAATACCAAGATATTCTCTTTATTGGCCAACATTGGAGACACAAAGTCATTAATCATTCATCCTTCAAGTACTACCCACCAACAATTAGATGAAACAGCTCAAAAAAATGCTGGAGTTTCTGCTGATTTGGTGAGACTATCAGTTGGCATCGAGGACATTGAAGATTTGAAAAATGATTTAGATCAAGCATTCAAAACGTTATAAATCTAAGTGATTAAAACAATTTCCATATCAAAATTTAAAACAGACTCAGGGGTGAGTTATGACACGATCGATCTGCATTATCAGCATTTTGGACAGGATTATAATGATGCCCCCGTAGTTTTAATAAACCACTCTTTGACCGGCGACGCCAATGTTGCCGGTCCATCGGGTTGGTGGAATGAAATTGTTGGGCCAAATTTAACCATCGATACAAATCAGTTTGCAATCATTGCTTTCAATATTCCTGGTAACGGAATCAAGGGTTCTGTCTTAAAAAATCATTTGGATTTTCACACCGGAGATATAGCCGAAATCTTTTATTCTGGTTTAAAAAAATTAGGAATAACTCATCTTTTCGCACTTCTAGGCGGATCGATAGGAGGGGGTATCGCATGGGAAATGTCTGCCCGATATCCTGAATTGACAGACAATCTTATTCCAGTTGCAGCCGATTGGAAAGCCTCTGATTGGATTATTGCCAATACTTTTCTGCAAAAAAGACTACTCGAAAACTCAAAAGACCCGGTTCAAGACGCAAGGATTCATGCGATGCTTACTTACAGAACTCCGGCTTCTTTTTCAGAGCGGTTTAAAAGAACAAAAAATTCTGAAAAAAACCTATACAACGTTGAAAGCTGGTTGGTTCATCATGGAGAAAAACTTTTTAATCGTTTTCCTCTTGAAGCCTACAAGGCAATGAATCATCTGTTGTCCTCGGTCGATATTTCTAGGAATGGAAAAGACCCCAAGGAAATAATTAATAAAATTAAAGCTGACATTCACTTGATTGCGATTGACAGCGATATCTTTTTCACCCCTGATGAGGATCAAAAAACCTTTGAATTGGTTAAAGAGAATAAAGAAAATATTTTTTACCATGAAATAAAATCTATTCATGGACACGACGCTTTTCTTATAGAGAATGAGATTGTATCTAAGATTTTAAGTTTAGTATTTAAACCCAAATTAAAACCATAAAAAATAATGAAAGTAGCCTTAGAAAGAATAAACCAGGATTATCTTTTTAAAGTAACAAACTCAAACGGACACAGCGTTCTTTTAGACAATAAGTCAAAAAAAGAGGGGGAAGTAGCGGGCATCAGTCCAATGGAACTTCTTTTGATGGGACTTGCTGGTTGTAGTAGTATTGATGTTGTTGCGATTTTAAACAAACAAAAACTAAATCCGATTTCTTTAAAAATGGAAGTGGAGGGGGAGCGTAACGAGACTGAAATCCCGTCACTATTTAACAAGATTAATGTTAAGGTGATTGTTGAGGGTGAAATTTCTCCTGAAAAAATAAGGCGTGCAGTCCAGCTTTCTTTTGACAAATATTGTTCTGTATCCAAAACTTTAGAACATACTGCAGAAATTAATTATTTAATTTTTCTAAATGGGAAAAAAATATGAAAAAGCATTTTGAGACAGAAGCGATTCGAACACAGATAGAACGCACACAATATACCGAGCATTCCAGCCCGTTGTTTTTGACGTCAAGTTTTGTTTTTGACGATGCAGAACAAATGCAAGCCTCTTTTGCAGGGGAAAACGACAAAAACATATACAGTCGATTTAGCAACCCTAATAATAAGGAATTGGTCGACAAAATTTGCGTCATGGAAGAAGCCGAGGCAGGTGTTGCATTTGCATCAGGAATGGCCGCAGTATACACCAGTTTTGCCGCACTGCTTAAAAGTGGTGATCACATTGTTTCTGCAAGGTCTATTTTTGGATCTACACACAGTTTGTTTACAAATGTCTTTCCAAAATGGAACATTGAAACTTCTTATTTTAGTGTTGATAAGCCTGAGGGAATTGAAGATATAATTCAGTCGAATACCAAAGTAATATATGCCGAAACGCCAACCAATCCTGGAGTTGATATTTTAGACCTCGCTTTTTTGGGTGCAGTGGCAAAGAAGCACAATCTAATCCTCATCATTGACAATTGTTTTGCAACGCCTTATTTACAACAGCCCATAAAATATGGAGCAGATTTGGTCATTCATTCTGCTACAAAGCTGATTGATGGTCAAGGACGAGTCCTCGGAGGATTAATTGTCGGAAAGGAAGATTTGATCGCCGAAATTCATGCTTTTTATAAAAACACGGGTTCTGCATTGTCTCCTTTTAATGCATGGATACTTTCCAAAAGTCTTGAAACCCTTGCAGTTCGTGTAGATCGTCACTGTGAAAATGCTCTTACATTGGCATTACACCTTGAAAAGCACCCCAAAATTAGTGCTGTCAAGTATCCATTTTTAAGGTCGCATCCGCAATATTCGATTGCAAAAAAGCAAATGCGCCATGGGGGCAATATTGTTACTTTTCAACTCGATGGAGGACTTGAAGCGGGTCAGGCTTTTTTAAATAAAATAGAAATGTGTTCCCTTACGGCCAATCTTGGTGATTCGAGAACCATTGTTTCTCATCCTGCTACGACCACCCACAGTAAACTTTCGCCTGAAGATCGCCTGGAGGTTGGAATCACCGATGGATTAGTTCGACTTTCAATTGGTTTGGAAAATATTAAAGACATTATAGCAGATATTGATCAAGCCCTAGATAAAATATAAACATGATTGAAGATATTTTAAAAGAACGGATACTTGTTTTGGACGGCGCCATGGGAACCATGATACAGCAGCTAAACTTTTCGGAGTCCGATTATAGAGGCGATCAGTTTAAGGATCATCCCTGTCCCTTGGGGGGCAATAATGATTTACTTTCGATAACACAAGCTGACGCAATAAAAAAGATACATGAAGCTTATTTCACTGCAGGTGCAGATATTGTCGAAACCAATACTTTTTCTTCAACTTCAATAGCCATGGCAGATTACCAACTGGAACATCTGGTCTATGAGCTCAATTATCAATCCGCTAAAATCGCAAAAGAAGCAGCTGATAAATTCACAACTTTAAATCCTCGTAAACCAAGATTTGTTGCAGGTTCAATTGGACCGACCAACAGGACTGCTAGTATGTCTCCTGACGTAAATGACCCTGGATATCGCGCCGTAACTTTTGATGATTTATTTGAGGCTTATACCGAACAAATAAAAGGATTGGTTGAAGGAGGTGCTGATCTATTATTGGTAGAAACTATTTTTGACACCTTAAATGCAAAAGCAGCTTTGTTTGCCATCAATCATTTTTTTGAAACAAACAAAATCAAACTTCCAATCATGGTGAGTGGAACTATTACGGACAATAGTGGTCGAACCCTTTCTGGGCAAACCGTCGAGGCATTTTCAGTTTCAGTTTCTCACCTTCCTTTGTTAAGCATTGGTTTTAATTGTGCTTTGGGAGCAGATCAATTGCTGCCCCACATGAAAACATTGTCTGGAATTACACCTTTTTTTACTTCGGCTCATCCCAATGCAGGTTTGCCGAATGCCTTTGGTGAATATGAAGAAACACCAGAAGAAATGGCTTTGTTAATCCGTGATTATTTAGAACAAAACCTGGTAAATATAGTTGGAGGTTGTTGCGGAACAACGCCCGATCACATTCGCTTGATCGCAAAAGAAGTTGAAAAGTTTAGCCCCAGAACCATACACGAAAATCAAAATGCATAAAACTAATAGATTTTTAAAACTCTCTGGTCAAGAACCATTGGTGATTACTCCCGAGAGTAATTTCATCAATATTGGCGAACGAACCAATGTGACTGGTTCTCGGAAGTTTTTAAAATTAATCGAAGCCAATGATTACGAAAAGGCCGTAGAAGTTGCCCTAGATCAAGTGCTTGGGGGTGCTCAAATCCTCGATGTGAACATGGATGAGGGAATGATTGATGGAGCGAAGGCAATGACTAAATTTCTGAATTTAATTGCAGCGGAACCAGATATTGCAAGAATCCCTGTGATGATAGACAGCTCTAAATGGGAAATTATTGAAGCCGGACTAAAGGTCGTTCAAGGAAAAAGTGTTGTTAATTCTATAAGTTTAAAAGAAGGAGAAGATAATTTTATTACTCAAGCAAATACCATAAGAAGCTATGGAGCTGCCGTGATTGTCATGGCTTTTGATGAGGACGGTCAAGCAGATAATTTTGAAAGAAGAATTCAGATATGCGAACGATCCTATAGGATATTGGTGGATCGGGTTAATTTTCCCCCCGAAGACATCATTTTTGATCCCAATATTTTTCCAGTAGCCACCGGAATGGACGAGCATAAGAACAATGCTTTGGATTTCTTTCGAGCGACGCAATGGATAAGAGAAAACCTTCCCTTTGCAAGTGTAAGTGGGGGGGTGAGCAATGTTTCGTTTTCATTTAGAGGGAATAATGCAGTGCGAGAGGCAATGCACTCTGCTTTTCTATACCATGCGATTCAACACGGAATGAATATGGGGATTGTTAACCCTACCATGCTAGAAGTTTATGATCAAATACCCAAAGAGCTTTTAGAAAAAGTCGAAGACGTTCTTTTAAATCGCAATGATGAAGCTACGGAACGTTTGCTTGACTATGCAGAAGGTTTAAAAGACACAAAAAGAACAGCCAAAGCAACCGATGATATTTGGCGAAAAGAAGAATTACAGATGAGGATTACCCATTCTTTGGTGCGAGGAATTGACAAATTCATCGAAACTGATATTGAAGAAGCCCGACTAGCGGCAAGCCGTCCACTCGAAGTGATTGAAAACAATCTGATGATCGGGATGAACGTGGTGGGAGATTTATTTGGTTCTGGAAAAATGTTTTTACCTCAAGTAGTGAAGTCTGCACGGGTGATGAAAAAAGCTGTTGCTTATTTACAGCCTTTTATAGAAGCCGAAAAATCGGGAAAAAAAGAATTTGCAGGAAAAGTTTTAATGGCAACCGTTAAAGGCGATGTCCATGATATAGGTAAAAACATTGTTAGTGTAGTTTTGGCTTGCAATAATTTCGAAATTATTGATTTGGGTGTAATGGTTCCTCCAGAAAAAATCATTCAAAAAGCCATTGAAGAAAATGTGGATGTCATTGGTCTTTCAGGATTGATAACTCCTTCGCTGGATGAAATGGTTTATTTGGCCAAGGAAATGAATCGGGTAGAACTTAAAATCCCACTATTGATTGGTGGAGCAACTACCTCAAAAGCGCATACGGCTGTGAAAATCGCACCCATGACGCCAACACCTACCATTCATGTAAATGATGCTTCAAGAGCTGTAGGAGTCGTCAGCAAACTATTGAGTAAAGAGAAAAGTCTTGATTATACGAATGAGATCGCGAAAGATTATGATTTGTTTAGAGAAAAATTTCTTCTGCGAACTTCTTCCAAAGAATATATAGACATTGCAACAGCACGTAATAAAAAGTATAAAATTGATTGGAGTAATTACCAACCAGTGAAACCTAAAGAAATTGGTTTTAAAACCCTCGAAGGAATTGACTTAAGGGAACTGGTTCCTTACATCGACTGGAGTCCGTTCTTCAGATCATGGGATTTGCATGGTAAATATCCAGACATACTCTCGGATAACGTGGTGGGAAAACAAGCAATAGAATTGTTTGCGGATGCCCAAGAAATGTTGGAACAAATTGTCAATGAAAAATGGCTGATTGCCAAAGCGAGGTTTGGACTTTTTCCAGCCAATAGCGTTGGTGATGATATTGCAATTTATGATCACAAAAATCCTTCCAAAGAAACCTTTAGGTTCTTAACCCTTAGGCAACAATTGAAAAAAAGACAAGGACAACCGAGCTTTGCTTTATCTGATTTTATTGCTCCTGTAGAATCTAATATAAAAGATTATATGGGTTCCTTTTGTGTTTCAACTGGTTTTGGAACCAAAGAGAGAGCAGAAAAATTTGAAAAAGAAAATGATGATTACAATTCCATCATGATTAAGGCTTTGGCAGACCGTCTGGCAGAAGCATTTGCTGAATATTTACACTTTAAAATAAGAACAGATTTTTGGGGATACGCTGCAGATGAATCTTTATCCAAAGAACAGTTGATAAAGGAAACCTACAAAGGGATCCGTCCGGCTCCGGGTTATCCTGCTTGTCCTGATCATTTGGAGAAACAAACCCTTTGGGATTTGATGCAAGTAAAAGAAAGCATTGGTGTGGAGCTTACGGAGAGTTATGCCATGTGGCCAGCAGCATCCGTTTCTGGATATTATTTTGCACATCCTGAAGCAAAATATTTTGGTCTCGGAAAAATCAAAGAAGACCAGTTATTAGATTACAGTAAACGAAGAAATATTCCTCTAGAACAAGCACGTAAGTGGCTCAACCCTAACTTACAATAGAATTATGAAAGTAACAGAACACATCGCAAAAGCCAAAGGCAAAACGCAATTCACTTTTGAGATTTTACCACCTTTGAAAGGACAAAATATTAATGCCTTATTTAGTTCAATAGATTCATTAATGGAGTTTAACCCTCCTTTTATTGACGTGACCTATCATCGAGAAGAACATGTTTATAAGGACAGGGGAAATGGATTACTTGAATTAAAAGTGATTAGAAAACGCCCCGGAACGGTTGGTATTTGCGCTGCAATTCAAGGGAAGTATAATGTTGATGCGGTGCCTCATATTCTGTGTGGCGGATTTTCTAAAGAGGATACAGAGAATTTTTTAATTGACTTGGATTTTTTAGAAATTAACAATGTGGTGGCTTTGCGGGGCGATGCCATAAAAACTGAAAATTATTTCACTCCAGATTCCGAAGGACATTCCTATGCGAACGAATTGGTTCAGCAGATTTCTGATTTGAATCAAGGAACCTACTTGGATGAGGAGCTGCTTAATTCGCACAAAACCGATTTTTGTATTGGCGTTTCTGGCTACCCAGAAAAACACATGGAAGCTCCCAGTCTTGAAAGTGATCTTCATTTTTTGAAGAAAAAAATTAAAGCCGGTGCGGATTATATTGTAACTCAAATGTTTTTTGACAATCAAAAGTTTTTTGAGTTCGTGGCAAAGGCACGAGAAGAAGGTATTACGGCTCCGATTATCCCAGGATTAAAACCCCTTTCGACTCTCAAACAACTCAATATGATTCCTCATCGTTTTCATGTTGACCTACCCGAAGCCCTGATTAAAGAGGTGATTAAGTGTAAGGACAATAAAGCGGTACGTCAGGTAGGGGTGGAGTGGTGCACTCTCCAGAGTAAAGAATTAATGGCGGCTGGGGTTCCTTTCTTACATTATTACTCCATGGGTAAATCGGATAATATTAAGAAGATTACAGAGGCGGTTTTTTAAACCGTCAATTTCTTAAATAATTGCTCCAAACTTTCATTTTTTAATTGAAGATTTAAAATTTTCAAGCCATTGTCATGGGCAAAATCAAAGACGGCAGGGCGCATGTCTTGGGTGCCTTTAATTTGTAATTCATAATCAAAATCATGAATATTGATCACTTTTTGGACATTGGGAATTTTTTCTAAAGCAACCACTTCAATCCGATAATCAAAACTCACTTCAATAACTTGGTCTTGTTTATTTCTCAATTGGTCTAGGGGTTGATCCAATACGATTTTCCCTTTGTTGATAATAATCACCCGATCGCACATGGCATCCACTTCTTGAAGGATATGCGTGGAGAGAAACACAGTTTTTTCCTTCCCCAGATTTTTGATCAAATTTCTAATTTCAATCACCTGATTGGGGTCCAGACCTGTTGTAGGTTCATCGAGAATCAGATAGGCTGGATCATGAAGCAATGCGGCTGCGATACCTACCCTTTGTTTGTAGCCTTTAGACAAGTCCCCAATTTTTTTATGTGCATGTTCTTGCAGACCTGTTTTTTCTATAACCGCTTCAACAGGTGGGATCTTTAGTTGATAGAGCCTACCCACAAAATTGAGATATTCCTTGACATACATTTCCAAATACAACGGATTGTTTTCCGGAAGGTATCCAATTATCTGTTGAATTTTCTTAGTATTGGTGCGAATGTCCATGCCGTCAAAAGAGACAGTTCCTTCCCATTGACTAAGATAGCCCGTCAATATTTTCATTAGCGTAGTTTTTCCGGCTCCGTTAGGTCCCAAAAGTCCAACCACTCCATTTTGCTCAAAGCGCAAAGAGATGCCTTTTAAGGCTGCCGCTGCAGCATAGTTTTTTGTTAAGTTGTCAATGACGATTCCCACTTTTTTCTTGTTTCTTTGAAGGTTCAATTTAGAGAATTCGATTTAATTTTAATTAACACTCTTGGTTTAATCTTTTAAATTCTCTTTCAATCGGTGGGATTTGTTCAAAAGGAGCTTATTTTTTATTTAAAAGGAAACATTTGAAATTAAAAACACACACTTAAGAATTTATTTTATTTAACATGAAAAACATGTTTTAAATTAACTTTTTACAAAATTAAAATGTAAAAAATTTACTACCTTTGAAATCAGATTAACTTGTTAAAAAATCAATCGAAATTAGTGGTTTTTACTGTTGTTTTTTTTTGGAATTTTAAACCATAAAAATGTATAAAAATCATCATTTAGATCACAGACAATGAAATGCTCAGGTTAATTCAAGTCACCTTCAACTTAATATAATTTACAAAGTCTTCAGAAATCAAAAATAATCCAAAATCTAATTTTAGTTTAAGCAAACGATTGGTTTTACTTAATCGTTATTATCAAATAACAAAGTTTTATTCATTTTTAAAGAATACTGCTTTTAAAGGCGGTGCTGCAGTAATTATTTTTGTTTTATTGTTAGTAGTATTGGAGCTTTTCGTTTTGGATTTTAATTCTCTGCTTAATCATCTGGTAGCCACTTATTCCGCTACATTTATTTTTTCTTTTTTCTTAGCTTCAGAAACTATTTTAGGTATAATTCCACCGGAAGTTTTTATTGCATGGTCATCAAAATCAGCTAGTCCTTGGTTGTTTTTGTTCATATTGGCAACGATTTCCTACGCTGGCGGAATCATTTCTTACTTTATTGGCAATCGGTTGTTTTTAATCCCCAACATAAAAAATCATATTGAAAATAAAATAGAAAAGCACATTGTGAATTTACGAAAATGGGGAGGCTTTTTTGTGTTGTTGGGTGCAATCAGTCCCATTCCTCACTCAATCGTAAGCCTCGCCTCGGGCTTGATTAAATACGATTTTAAGCATTATCTAATGTGGTCGCTTTTCCGATATGCTCGTTTTTTATTTTATGCTTTGGTGATTTTTAAAGTATTCGTCTAGGTCTAAACAGGTCGATATTTCCCCTAGGTTTTTTTAAAAAATTTTAACCCAAAACTCCTGAAAATCACTAAATTTATTTAAAAAGGATGTGTGCTTCATCTTTTAGCACCATTTTTGTAGGAGTATAATAAACGCCCAAATCACATTCAATTGAAAAAGCTAATTAAAATATTTGGTATTTCGTTGTTGGTCATTCTTTTACTTTTGATCGCAACCCCCTTTCTGTTTCAAGACAAGATTAAAGAATCCGTTAAAACATTTTTAAATGATTCGGTGGATGCACAGGTTAATTTTGAGACGGTCAACTTAAGTCTGTTAAGCAGTTTCCCAAATGCGAATGTGTCTGTTCACAGTTTAAAAATCATCAATCACAAGCCTTTTGAAGGGGACACCTTGGCAATGATTAAATTGATTTCATTTGATATGTCCATCAAGGAATTATTTAAATCAACTGAGGAAGAACCTATCGTGGTGAGTTCTATTGCGATTGACGAAGCACGGATTAATGTTACATCAGATAAACTGGGGAATTCTAATTATAATATCTCTAAGAAAACAGAAGATTCAACTCCAAAAAAGGACACCATTAATGCTAGTTTTAAATTCAAAATTGATAAGTATTCTCTTAGTAATAGCGCAATTTCCTATCGTGATGAAATTTCAAAGACCGTTGTTAATGTTTCTGAACTAAATCATTCGGGGAAAGGGACATTTTCGTCAGAGGTTTCCGAACTAAACACCACAACAGCAGCCTTGGTTAGTCTCTCCATAGATAGTGCCAAATATTTGAATAATAATTCTGTAAAGTTAGAGGCGATATTGGATTTAGATTTAAACGAAAACAAATACACTTTTAAAGACAACAAAGCATTTATCAATCAATTGGCCTTAGAATTTAACGGCTTTTTTAAGCTTTTAGATGCAGGACAGGAAATTGATATCAGTTTTAAAAACCAGAGCACCACTTTCCGAGATTTTCTTGCTGTGCTGCCTGAAGCCTACACACAAAACCTTGAAGATGTCAAAACTACAGGATCTTTTACTGTTCAAGGCTGGGCGAAAGGTTTGATGACCGAAACTTCAATACCAGCTATGGAGGTAAGTATTGTTTCAAATAATGCCTCTTTTAAATATCCTGAACTCCCCAAAGGGGTGGAGGCCATCTCGATAAACGCAAGTGTAAGAAATGACTCTGGGAATGTGGATGACACCTATATAAATATCAAAAATTTAAACTTTAAGATTGATCAGGATGTATTTAAATCTTCAGCATCGATCAAAAACCTTTCTAAAAACATGATGGTGGATGCCACGATTGATGGGACTCTAAATTTGGCAAATATTACCAAAGCCTATCCCATTGAATTGGACAATGAACTCAGCGGAATTTTCAAAGGAAAATTGAATACGATTTTTGACAGGAATGCCCTAGAAACGAATGCCTACGAACGTATAAAAAACAAGGGAAGGCTTACCATAACTGATTTCGTTTTTTCCTCAGAGGATTTAGTAAATCCATTCAATATTTCTAAAGTAGCGGTTGAATTTAAACCTGGAATTGTAACACTTCAATCCTTTGCTGCCACCACTGGGAAAAGTGACATTGCAGCATCAGGAACCATTAATAATTTATTGGGTTTTCTGTTGCGTGATAAAACACTTCAAGGAAATTTCAAAGTCAATTCAAATGTTTTTTCGGTAAGTGATTTTATGGTGGAACGTGCTGTCGAATCAACAGAAAACACGCCAACGGAATCCCTAAAAATCCCTGCCTTTTTGGACTGTACCCTTACAGCCGATGCTAAAACGGTTTTCTATGATAATTTAACGCTTCAAGACGTTAAAGGAACGGTGGTCATTAAAGATGAAAAAGCGATTTTAAAAAACATGTCTTCAAGAATTTTTGAGGGTGATTTAACCCTAAACGGAACCGTTGACACACAGCCAGTCACTCCCACTTTTGATATGGAATTGGGCATTGATCGTTTTAATATTTCACAATCATTCAACGATTTGGAATTACTTCAAAGTTTAGCCCCCATTGCAAATGCTTTGCAAGGAAAACTGAACAGTAACTTTAAGATTTCTGGGAATTTAACCAATGAATTAACACCGGATTTAAACTCCTTAACAGGAGCTGTGTTTGGGGAGTTGTTGGCCACAAAAGTGACGCCCAAAAATGCAGTAGTTTTCGATAAATTAAAAGGGGCTTTGACCTTTGTAGATTTTGATAAATTAAATTTAAACGATCTTAAAACGAAACTCAATTTTGAAAATGGGAAGGTTAATGTGAGCCCTTTCAATTTAGCGTATGAGGATATTGCCATTACAGTTCAAGGGTCGCACAGCTTTGACAAAACCATGAGTTATCAGGCTGTTTTTGATGTACCTGCAAAATATTTTGGTGATGAGGTGAATGATTTGATTGCTAAAATCAATACGGATGAGGCGAATAAATTTACAATACCTGTTACGGCATCCATTGGAGGGAGTTTTTTAAGTCCCACGGTTTCAACCGATTTAAGCAGCGGTGTTGCCCATCTAACCAAACAACTCATTGAGATTCAAAAGCAGAAATTTATTAATCAAGGGAAAGATCAAATCAAAGATGTGTTGGGCGGTTTGTTTGGCGGGAACAAGTCAAAAGAAGACTCTACGTCAACGGAAGCCAAAAACCCTGTTAAAGATATTCTTGGAGGATTTCTTGGTGGAAAGAAAAAATAGAATTCTCCAAATAGATTCTGAGTATGTTGATGATACTTAGTTTTTAATCAACCAAAATATCCCACTCAATAGCAAGAGGAAAGGGAATAGAAAAACAACCTCACTTATGAAGCTCCAAAAAATGAATTGTAACCACTGTACAATTCCCATTTCAGTAGGATTACTTTTTCGAGTTATGCGTTCCAACTCATCAAACTCCATTTTCATAAAGTCAGCTTTGGAAATCTTAAGGTCGATAATGCCAATAGCATTCAAGCCTTTTTTAAACCCATCAAAAACTGCTTTTGGGTAAATCCATAGACTGTATCCCATTGCCCAAATGCTGAAAACACAAATTGGGAAATGTTTCCAAAATCCAGTCGCGATTTCCCAACCCGCAATAAACCCTTCCCCCTTCCAAGAGGTGTCGCAGTTGTTTAATAGATGTTGAATGTCGTGAATGTGAATCACCTTTTTTCTGAATTCTGGATTTGGAAGTTTTAGTTTAATCCCCAACACATTCATTTCAAAAGAGCTTTTGTTAACTCCGCCATTTTCAGGAATTCCGTTTTTAAGATAAAAATCTACTAGTAATTTCTCTAATGTCATTTCTTAAATTTTTAGGACCTACAATTTTTTTGTTTTCCGAGCGAAACAGGCAGCGATCTATTTAAAATTGTCTCAAAGTAAATTTTAGGAGTCCAATTTTTTATGGCTTTAAATGAATTTAGGTAACTCATGGTAGAAGTAAGATTTAGGATTCTGTCTCTCTAATGTATAAAAATTTTGCTTAAAAATTTGTTTTTGCGAAAAGCTGTGTTACTTTTGTGCCAACAAACAAATAATGAACAAGAATTTCTTTTACTACAATAACTTTTATTACTTCTATCCAGAAGCAGGAAGGACTTTGTAGTATTTGAAATAAATAGATATAACAAAGAGTCCTGATTTATTCGGGACTTTTTTTTTGAAATGAAAAGAACAAAAGTAGCCATACAGGGAATAAAAGGATCCTTTCACGATCAGGTGACACAGGAGTACTATACTGCTGCTCCTGAATTGCTGGAGTGCAGCACTTTTGATGTCTTGGCAAAGGCCCTGGCGCAGGGGAGCTGTGATCAGGGGGTGATGGCAATAGAGAATTCCATTGCAGGTTCGATCATTCCCAATTATGCTTTGATAGATCAATATGGTCTATTCATTGTTGGGGAACACTATTTAGGTATTGAACACAATCTAATGGTCTTGCCCGGACAAAAGATTGAAGACATTAATGAAGTACATTCTCATCCGATGGCATTGTTACAATGCCAGTTGTTTTTTGAGGCTTTCCCTCACATCAAGTTGGTTGAAAGCAATGATACTGCTGAGGTAGCGATGGAGATTCAAAAAAACAATACACATGGCATTGGAGCAATAGCGAGTAAAAGTGCTTCAGAGATTTATGGACTTACAATTCTGAATGCTTCCATTCAAACGATAAAAAACAACGTCACACGTTTTGTGATCGTCGAAAAATCAGATCCAAAAACATCCGAAGCCATTTCAAAAGGAGCTTGGAAATTTATTTTGGACCACAAGCGCGGAAGTTTGGCAACCGCCCTAAATGTTGTGAGTGATTGTAGCCTAAATCTTACAAAAATTCAATCTTTACCTGTCATCGAAACTCCTGGTAAGTACGCTTTTTTTGTGGACGTTACTTTCGATGAAATAGAAAACTATTTAAAAGCAAAATCTCTTTTAGAAATAATGGCAACCTCATTCAAGGTTTTGGGGGAGTATAAAAATGGTAAGTCATGACAGCGAGACGGCTAGAAAGTGTTCAGGAATACTATTTCTCAAAAAAATTGAGAGAAGTGGCAGGTCTTATTCTTGAGGGAAAAGACATTATCAATATGGGAATTGGCAGCCCAGATTTGGCGCCATTACCTTCTGTGGTAAAAGCGCTAAAAGCTAGTTTGTCTCATCCCAAAGCGCATCAGTATCAAAGTTATCAAGGGCTTCCAGAACTTAGGCAAGGAATTGCCGACTTTTACCAAAGGCATTATCAAGTTGCGGTTGATTCCACCAGTGAGGTACTTCCCTTGATGGGGTCTAAAGAAGGAATTCTTCACCTTTCCATGGCATTTCTCAATCCGGGAGACAAGGTGCTTATTCCCAATCCTGGATATCCCACCTACGAGTCGGTCACCCGACTGGTAGAAGCAGTTCCAGTCTTTTATGATTTAAAACCTGAAAACAACTGGGAACCCGACTTGGCGGAACTTGACAAAATGGACTTGGAAGGCGTTAAGTTGTTGTGGGTCAATTATCCCCACATGCCGACGGGTGCAAATGCCAAGCAAGCGGTTTTTGAAGAATTAATCAACTGGGCGAGAAAAAATAATATTTTATTGGTCAATGACAATCCCTACAGTTTTGTTTTGACCGATAAACCTCAGAGTGTTTTAACCACTCCGGGTGCTATGGATGTCGCAATGGAACTCAATTCCCTAAGCAAGTCCTTCAATATGGCAGGCTGGCGGGTAGGAATGCTTTTGGGGAATGAAGCAAATATCAAAGCGGTTCTTAAAGTTAAAAGCAATATGGATTCTGGGATGTTTTACGGCATACAACAGGGCGCAATTGCAGCACTTCAAGCGCCAGATTCTTGGTTTGAAGAACTGAATAAAGTCTATGACAAAAGACGTCAATTGATATATGAATTGGCCACATTGTTAGGATCGGAGTTTGACACCAACAGCAGTGGTTTGTTTGTTTGGGCAAAACTGAAGGACTCCACACTAGACGCAGAAGCGTTTATTGATAAAATATTATATGAATATGAATTGTTCATCACTCCGGGTACCATCTTTGGAAGTCAAGGGGAGGGATACATTAGGTTTTCACTTTGTGTTGAGGAATCACAAATTCGCAAAGCAATCGAAAGAATAACAACAAGATGAAAGTAGGGATTTTAGGCATTGGATTGATAGGAGGGTCGCTGGCATTGTCAGCGCGGAAGCACATTCCTGATGTTGAGCTTTATGGTTTGGATCAAAACGAGGACCACCTCGACCACTCTTTAGCAATTAAGCTGATTGATTTTAAGCTTAATAATGCTGACCTAAAACTAATGGACCTACTGCTGATTGCGATCCCTGTTGATGCGGCCAGCAAGCAGATTGTCAGCCTATTGGATGAGGTTCATGACAATGGTCTTGTTATTGATTTTGGCTCCACCAAGGCTGCTATTTGTGACCGTGTGGCATTGCACTCAAAAAGAGGGCAATTCCTGGCTACCCATCCCATTGCGGGAACAGAATTTTCGGGGCCGGATGCTGCCATGGAAGATTTGTTTTTAAACAAAACTCAGATTCTGTGTGAAACCCACAATACCCGACCGGATTTATTAGAATGGGCCGAAAACTGGTTTCGCAAAATGGGAATGCAAATCAGACCCATGGATCCAGTGGAACATGACCAGCACATTGCTTATGTTTCTCACCTTTCGCACATCAGTTCCTTTATGTTAGGAAAAACAGTGGTGGAAAAGGAAAAAAACGAAAAAACCATTTTTGAAATGGCAGGTAGTGGATTTGAATCAACAGTCCGTTTGGCGAAAAGTTCTCCCGATATGTGGATTCCGATTTTTAACCAAAACAAAGACAATATTTTAGAAACACTTTCTGAATACATTAATAATTTAAATCAATTTAAAAATCTTTTAGAAGCAAACGATTATGATAAACTCTATCAACAAATAGAGGCGATCAATGGTATTCGCGAAATTCTGGAAGGCATCAATAAAACAAGCAAACATTAAAATTAAATCCATGGAAAATAAAAAAGAAATGCGCCAATGGCTAACCAATTTTGGTTTAGATCATCCTTTAGTAATCGGAGGGCCTTGTAGCGCTGAAACCGAAGAGCAAGTATTGAAAATTGCTCACGAATTGAAAGATACCGATGTCACGGTTTACCGTGCTGGAATCTGGAAACCAAGAACCCGCCCGGGCATGTTTGAAGGCGTGGGAGCGATTGGACTCGGTTGGTTGAAAAAAGTTAAAGAAGAAACGGGTTTGTTGACGGCTACTGAAGTTGCAAATAAAGACCACGTTAAGTTAGCTTTAGAATATGATGTTGACATACTTTGGATTGGTGCACGTTCTACGGTAAGTCCTTTTATCATGCAAGAAATTGCAGATGCTTTGGAAGGAACGGACAAAATTGTTTTGGTAAAAAATCCTGTAAACCCTGACTTGGCTTTATGGCTTGGCGGCGTTGAACGTTTGTATACGGCCAACATCAAGAATTTAGGTTTGATCCATCGTGGATTTTCTACCTATGAAAAAACAAAATACCGTAACATTCCAGAATGGCAAATTGCGATTGAGGTTAAAAGTAAATTTCCGGATCTTCCCATGATTTGTGATCCTTCTCACATTGGTGGAAAAAGAGATCTGATTTTTGATATTTCTCAAGCGGCTTTGGATTTGAACTTTGACGGTTTGATGATAGAAACTCATACGGATCCAGATAATGCATGGAGTGATGCGGCACAGCAAGTGACTCCAACACGTTTGGTTGAAATCATGAATGATCTAAAAGTACGTAAGGTTACTACCGATGAGGAGGCCTATCAGCAAGCCCTGAATAACTTAAGAGCTCAGATCGATGTGATTGATCAAACGCTATTGGATACTTTAGGGAAACGCATGAAAACGGCTGTTGAGATTGGTACGATTAAAAAAGACAACAATGTTGCTGTTTTGCAAAACAAGCGTTGGAATGAAATCTTGGGTAAAATGATTTTAGAAGGACAAGAACGCAATTTATCTGAAGAATTTATCTTGCGTGTGTTTAAAGCAGTTCACCAAGAATCTATAAACCAACAAGAAAAAATTATTAATTCATAAAGAATTGACAAGCCAGTAACTTCTATAAACAAAGTTCAATTATGGATTTAATACAATTGATGCGCAAAGCAAGAACATTGTTAGAACCCCATTGGATTTTGGCTATAGGAGTTTGTTTGGCTAATGCTGTGATGGTTGCTGCCCCTGCTGAATTAGATAGCTATGGAGAAATTGTAAGTCTTTTACTGGCGGGTCCGCTGCAATTGGGTTTGTGTTTTTTCTTTTTGAATTTGGTAAAGGGAAAAGAAACCCGTTTCGAGCTTTTGTTTGAAGGATTTAAGCCCCTATTGACTGTGCTTTTGGCGTATGCGATCATTACCGCGCTAACAGTGATTGGTTTGATTTTATTGATTGTTCCGGGGATTGTGGTGGCATTGGGCTTTTCCATGACCTATTATGTCATCGCAGAAGATCCTGAAATTTCTTTTCAAACTGCCTTAGAACAAAGTTGGAAGCTCACCGATGGCTATAAGATGGAATTGTTGGAGCTTAATTTGCGATTTATCCCTTGGTATCTTCTGGGTTTACTTTGTTTTATAGTGGGTGTTTTTGCAGTGGTCCCATGGCACAACACAACTCTTACGCTGTATTATCAATATTTGAAGGAAAACGCTGAGTGATTTTGAGAGGGAAAACGGTTTGGATATGAGTAGTAGGTGAGGAACGAACCTATTACTTCATATCTTTTGTTGTATGGCGTTTTCATATCCAAGTTAATAATCTATGCATCATATTTAAGTAATCACCTAAAGGTAGTTGGTCTATTAGTACGTCTCTCAACTCTATGAGTTTTTTCCTGCGAGAGTCCTTTCTTATTTCTTCGAGAGTTTCAGTTAATCCTTTTGAAAGTTGTTCTTTACTCTTTTGATTTTCATCAACAATTATGATTCTATAATTTGCAATGTCAATTCTTAATTCATTAATATTAGAAGCAATTAGAATTACTGGCTTGTTTATACCGTGAGCAAATCCCAGTTCATACATTACATTTGGATTATTTCCTGTAACGTCACAAATTATTATATCCGAACTTGAAATTAAATCCTTGATTTTCTCAGAAATAGATTGACCTGCTGAGATAAATTCATCTGCTCTTATGGTTTCAAGTCCTTGTTCAGAAAATACATCTTTGATAATATTGTAATTGGCATTCAAATTTTCAGAATATGGCATTATTACAAATGCCTTTTTCAGTTTTGAGACTTCTGTTGGCTTTTCTGGATTATTTAGGTCTTTTATTAATGCATCGTACTTCTCTACAGTAGAAGATTTAGTAATTGATATTTCTGACTTTATTTTTTCAAGTTCTTGTTTACTAATCTGGTTTTCGTTCAAAGATTTTAAGCTACCAGTAATATCTTTTAATTGCTCGTCTAAATTCTTTAATTCGATATCTTTTTGCTTCTCCAATTTTTGTTTAAGTTGTTGATTTAACTCATAAAGTCGATTTAAATCAGTTTCCTGGTGCTTGACAGTCCTTTCAAATATATTTGTTGTTTTATCAACAGTATCAACCCTATCTTTTAGGTAATCAGCCTGTTTTTCTGCAAGTTGGTTAGTCTGTTTAAATATTTTCGTGTAAAGAAATAGTAAGTATCCAAAAGCAAGAGTCATAAGAACAAGCCATACTGGCATTATTTCTTTAAGTATGTCAAAAATATCTTTCATCATTTCTTACTTCTTTTGTTCTCAATGCCATACAACTATTGTGTATGTGCACCTTTAGGTGCGTTTATTTCCGTTATATCCAGTTCGGAGTGGCACAATACACATCTATTTGGCATGTATTGTGCCACTCTTAACTTTTCAAATGTTGTTACTGATAAATTTTATTTTTCATGGCAGTAGTAGGATTTGGATTAGCTAAAGATATAAAAAAAACCGCTAAAAAGCGGTTTTGGTTTTTTTTGGAAAACTAAGAGAGATAGGATTTAATTCCTAATTCCGATTCCTGTTGCGGTTGTTGTTTCTATTTTTATTGCTAGGGCGATTTCGATTGTTGGATCTGCCTTGCGGTTTTTTTGCCAGTGAACCATCCACCACATCCGCACCCTCCATAAAAGGATGTTCTCCCAATCGAGGAACTTGTTGCTTGATGAGCTTTTCAATGTCCTTTAAATAAGGACGCTCGTCTCCCATACAGAAAGAAAGCGCAATACCGCTGGCGTCGGCCCTACCAGTTCGTCCGATACGGTGGACGTAGGTTTCTGACACATTGGGCAAATCATAATTGATCACCAAAGCCAAATCATCAACATCAATTCCTCGCGCGGCAATGTCAGTGGCCACCAATACTTTTAGTGAGCCGTCCTTAAAGGCACTCAATGCCTTTTGGCGCATGGCTTGGGATTTGTTCCCGTGTATTGCCGCCGATTTTATTTGAGCTTTGTCTAGGGTTTTCACAATGCGATTGGCACCGTGTTTGGTACGAGAAAAAACAAGAACGGAGTCATTTTTTCGTTGCTCCAGAAGGTGAATCAACAATTTGGGTTTGTTGCTTTTACTCACAAAATAAACGCCTTGTTCTACCTTTTCTGCCGTGGCTTGTTCGGGTTTGATGGTTACCCGTTCAAATTCTCCTAGCATTTTTTGAGAAAGCTCTACAATCGTTTTGGGCATGGTAGCCGAAAAGAAAAGTGACTGTCTTTTGGCAGGTAGTTTAGCAATTATTTTTTTAACATCATTCACAAAACCCATGTCTAGCATCTGGTCTGCTTCATCCAGGACGACGTATTTCAGGTCTCTAAATGAGATAAATCCCTGACTCATCAAATCCAGTAAACGTCCGGGTGTTGCCACCAAAATATCAACACCTTGTCTTAAGCTGGCTACTTGTTTGGCTTGCTTTACGCCTCCAAAAATAACTGTATTTCTAAGGTTGGTAAATTGGCTGTAGGCAGTAAAGTTTTCAGCAATTTGAATGGCCAATTCTCTTGTAGGTGTAACGACTAGGGCTTTTATTTTGCGTTGCCCTTGCCCTGAATTTCCATCTTTTATCAAGTGATTTAAAATTGGTATTCCAAAAGCGGCTGTTTTTCCGGTTCCAGTCTGTGCAACGCCTAACAAATCATGCCCTTTAAGTAAAATGGGAATGGCTTGTTCTTGTATGGGAGTGGGCTGGGTGTAGCCTTGTTTTTCAAGTGCTTTTAAAATGGGTGGCTCCAGCGCTAAGTCTTTGAATGTCATATGTTCTATTAGGGGATAAAAGTACGCTTATATTTTAGGCTTAGCCTAGCGAGGTCTTTAAAATTAAAAACCGCCACTGGCGGTTTTTAGATTATGAATTGGGATACTAAGCCAGTGCGTTGGCAATCCGTTTTACGGCTTCTTTAATATTTTCAACAGAGGCTGCATATGAAATCCGGATACAGTCTGGGTTTCCAAAGGCATCTCCAGTCACCGTGGCGACATTGGCTTCTTCCAAAAGGAAGAGCGCAAAATCGTTGGCATCATTGATGGTTTTGCCTTTCATTGTTTTTCCAAAATAAGCAGAAACATCCGGGAATACATAAAATGCACCGTCGGGTTCGTTAAGTTTTAAACCTGGAATTTTGGAGAGTAAATTTAAGATCAGCGTTCTTCTGGATTTAAATTCATCCACCATGTATTGGATCTCACTCACAGGCGCATTCACCGCGGCAATGGTAGCACGTTGAGCGATACAATTGGCTCCCGAAGTAATTTGTCCTTGCATCTTGTTACAAGCCTTGGCGATCCATTCTGGAGCACCAATATAACCGATACGCCAGCCCGTCATTGCAAAAGCTTTTGCAACACCATTGACCGTAATCGTACGATCATAAAGGGCTGGGATGGCAGCAATGCTAAAATGCGGTTTTCCGTAATTGATCAATTCATAGATCTCATCGGAGAGAATATATATGTCTGGGTATTTCTCTAAAACTTTTCCCAAAGCTCGGTATTCTGCTTCGGTATAAATTGTCCCACTTGGATTGTTTGGCGAGTTGAACATCACCAATTTAGTCTTTGGCGTAATGGCCGCCTCCAATTGTTCGGGCGTAATTTTAAAATCCGTTTCGATACTGGAAGGGATGATGATTGATTTTGCTTCTGCTAAAGTGGCAATGGCAGAATAGCTAACCCAATAGGGGGCAGGCAATAAGACTTCGTCTCCGGGGTTAAGCAAAACCATACACAAATTGGCAATGGATTGTTTGGCACCAGTGGAAACCACAACTTGCGAAGGTTTGTAATCCAAACCGTTATCTCGCTTAAATTTATTGCAAATGGCTTCTTTTAAATCTGCATAGCCGTCTACGGGAGAGTAGGAGTTGTAATTGTCTTTTACTGCTTGAATGGCAGCGTCTTTAATGAATTCTGGAGTGTTGAAATCGGGTTCTCCTAAACTGAGCCCGATGATGTCAACCCCTTGGCTTTTTAATTCTCTGGCTTTTGCTGCCATAGCAAGCGTTGCCGAAGCAGGCAAGCTGTTGATTCTATCTGATAACATGAAGTATAGTCCTTATGGTTTGAGCTTATGCGGGCTGTACCCCCATTTGTTTTAAATATTTGAAATGCGATAAAATGGCACTTCTTGTTGATTTATATTCGTTGTAAGGCAAGTTGAATTCCTTAGCAGTTTTTCTGACGATTTCAGATATCTTCGTGTAATGCACATGGCTAATGTGAGGGAAAATATGATGCTCAATTTGATGATTAAGCCCACCAGTAAACCAGTTTACAATTTTGTTTTTCGTTGAAAAATTAACGGTGGTTAATAACTGATGAATGGCCCAAGAATTTTTCAATACACCTGTTTTTTTATCAGGAACGGGCATTTCTGCATCGTCCATAACGTGTGCCAATTGGAAAACCAAACTTAGGATTAATCCTGCCGTATAATGCATGGCAACAAATCCGATAATTACTTTCCACCAAACAATGTTAAAAACAAATATTGGCAAAACGATCCAAGTACCCCAATAGACAATTTTAGCAATGATCAATCCAATCCATTGAAGCCTTTCACTTTTGCTGTTGGCATAAGAAAGATTTCTTTTTTGGTAGCGTACCAATTGCTGAAAATCCGTAAAAATTGCCCAGTTTATTGTCAAAAGTCCATAAAGCAAGACAGAATATAAATGTTGAAAACGATGATGTGGCATCCATTCGGCATGTTTCGAAAAACGAAGAATTCTTCCTGCTTCGAGGTCTTCATCGTGTCCATGTACATTTGTATAGGTATGGTGAAGGACATTGTGTTGTACTTTCCAGTTGAAAACGTTTCCAGCTAAAATGTAAATGCTACTTCCCATTATCGTATTGACCCATTTGTGTTTTGAAAAAGAACCGTGATTCCCATCGTGCATGACGTTCATCCCGACACCAGCCATGCCTATTCCTGTTAGCACAGCAAGAAGAAGTTTGAACCAATCATTAATATCTAACAGTAGAATCAAAAAATAAGGAGCAAACAAAAGCGAAAACATTACGATCGTTTTGGTGTAAAGCCTCCAGTTTCCTGTTTTCGAGATTTTATGATCTTTAAAATATTTATTAACTCTTTTATTTAGTGTTTGAAAAAACTCTTGGGAATCCTTTCTTGAAAACTTCGGAATTACTCTATCTGGCATTTTAGTTTTTTTTATTAATGTAAAAATATTGAATTTTATTCCATTCTTCATATTTTTAACAAAAAACATTAATTGTTTAACTTTTCAAATTACTTCCCACAACTAACCAAGGATCAAATCAAGGATTTGAGCGCTCTTTTACCAATTTATCAGCATTGGAATTCTCAAATTAATGTCATTTCTAGAAAGGACATGGATTCGTTTTTTATTCACCATGTTTTACATGCTTTGTCGATTGCTAGAATCCACGATTTCCAGCCGGGTACTGCAATTCTTGACGTTGGAACTGGGGGAGGTTTTCCAGGAATTCCGCTTGCAATTATGTTTCCCGAGGTCAGTTTTCACCTAATTGACAGTATCGGAAAAAAGATCAAAGTGGTTAGCGCTGTAAAAGAAGAATTGGGTTTAAAAAATGTGGAAGCTTACTATGATCGTATGGAGAATTTTGACCAGAAAGTAGATTTTATTGTTTGCAGAGCGGTCGCTCCGATGGAGATTTTGATGGGTTGGGTTGAAGATAAGGTTTCAAATCAGCATAAAAATGACATTAAAAACGGTTTGATTTGTTTGAAAGGAGGAGATCTTAAGGAAGAACTTCAGGATTATCCCCAAGCAAAAGTATTTTCTTTAAGTGATTTTTTCAGTGAGCCTTTTTTTGAAACTAAAAAGATTGTTTATCTACCAATAGCGTAGTTTTTCAATTCAAAATAAGCTTAATTTAAAACAAAGGGAGCACAGAGTTTAAATGCAGGAATTTCTACATTGAATTTTTTAGTCGTAGAGAAATCAATCATGGTATAAGCACCTTTCATAGAGCCGATGGCAGAAGTAATGAGGCATCCTGACTTGTATTTGTGGATTTCGCCAGGGTTTAGCACCGGCTTTTTTCCGACAACTCCAGCACCATCTACGACTTTTGTTTTACCGAGAGATTCAAATATTTTCCAATGGCGACTCAATAGCTGAACCGAACTCTTGCTCTGATTTTCAATCTCAATATCGTAAGTAAAGGCATAATTGAGCGCAAAGTCTTTTAGGAAGGTTCCCTCATATTGGGTCTTCACCGTAATTTTGATGCCTCGTGTTACTTGCTGAATCATTGTGTTAAAGCTGAAAAATCTTTAACTAAAGGTAGTGAAAAAATGGATTGATTTTATTTTTTTTAAAATCAAATCACGAGATCAATCTATAATTTCAAAAGAAGAGGTGTTTCCAATACCAATTAATGCATCGTGTCGGGTCCCGAAATTCCGATAATAAACAAGAATCAAATAACTGTTTTCGGTTAAAGCATGGGTTCCACTCACGCCATTCAGGTAGAGGGTCTCCTCGGTTTTCGTTACGTATTTATAATTATAAATTCCTTGCTTTAAAAGTAATATTCCCTCATAGATTTCAAGGGCAGGATTGTAATACATTCTATTTTCCTCTCCAAGGTTGTAATTATTGAATTTACCATAAATATAGATTTCCTCTTCTAAGGGTGCTGAGGTTGCTATACTGAAATGAACCCAGCTGTAGTCGGCTTCTATGGCGCTATCTCTGTTACCCAAAACAGTTCGAACAACAAAATCTCCGTTGATGTCAGCCGCATAGCTGTAGGGGTAACCTCTTCTTAAAAGGTCGGTGCTTAAGTAACTTTCATAGAGCCGATTCAGCTCAACAAGGCTGACGTTTGAGCCGGTGATTCTGATGTCTTTGGTGTCAAAAAACAAGTATTCATTTCCACCTTCAAAACGTGTTTTTTCGTTATATCGATATTCTAATTTTGTTCCGCTTATAAATTGTGGTTTGATTTCGGAGATCGCATTGCCCCATTGTTCGTTTTGTAATACAACAACATGAACCTGATTTTCGGGATCACGGAAATAAGTACCTTTCTCTGGATTAATGGAAAACTGAACACTTTGATGGGTGTTGTAATATCCGAAATCACGCGGACGATAAACACCAGCACTAACCGTAGCTTGATTCTCATACACTAAAAAACGTCTCGAGAAAACCAATAAATCGTCTTCATCGTACACCTCTAGCATGTAATTGCCAGAAAGTTTGATTTTAGTCTGTTCGTTGGGAAGATCAAGACGATAATGGGTGTAAGGTTGGAGGGTGTTGAACGAAGTTTGGTAGTTTTCGATTCGTAAATTGTCAAAACCATCAAGAAATTCACTCTCAAATAAGTTAGAAGGGGTCCAATCGTGATTGAAATATTTGATTTTGTAGTAGTAGTTTTTTTCATCTCCATTGAGGTCATCGAACTCTAAAACCATTGGAGTGCCAAGCGCAACTACAGGGAATTGTTGTTCATCTGTTTGTTTAAAAACAATAGACTTGATGTGGGGAGGTTCGTAAACCTCTGCTATTCCTTGACTTAGGCAAACATCAAAGCATAATAAAATTAAGACGACTGATTTGAAAAACAATTGTTTTAGCATTTTATAAAGTTAAGAAATTAATAACATTTCACGCCTTCTAAATGTTGAATTTGAGTAGAACGTTAAATACTTATTTAGAATTATTATAAATTATGAAGTTTCTCTAAAAATTCACTTTTAATGGTGGTTCATAATTAGTAAATTTGTGTGATTTTACAAAATAAATATATGTCCACAGGCATTCGCACCAGAAGAGGTGCAAAAATAAATTTGAAGGGTGGAGCAGAAAAGATTCTGCACAACGCAGTTCCATCTGAAACTTACGCCCTAAAACCTGATAATTTTTTCGGAATAGTTCCTCGGCTCATGGCCAAAGAGGGGGAGAAGATTGCAGCAGGAGCACCGGTATTTCATGCCAAGCACAATCCAGAAATCCTTTTTGTCTCTCCCGTTTCAGGAACGATTAAAGAAATTCGAAGAGGTGCTAAACGTAAGATTTTAGAAATCGTCATTTATGCTCAAAATGGTGATACTGTCACACATGAAATCAAGCCGATCAATACACTCAAGCGAGAAGAGGTTTTGGAAACACTTTTAAAAAGTGGCGCATGGGCTTTTTTTAAACAAAGACCCTATGGCGTCGTTGCTGACCCTGAAGCTGATTTTAAGTCGGTTTACATATCTGCCTATGCCTCTGGTCCATTGGACGTTGATTTTGATTTCCTATTAAAAAATAATAAACAAGACTTCCAAAAAGGAATAGCTGTTTTAAACCAGCTGCTTCCCGGGAAAGTCAATTTGGGGGTAGATTCAAATTTTAAAGGTTTTTTCGAAAACGTTGAAGGCGTAAATTTACTCAGCATATCAGGGGCTCACCCTGCTGGTAATGTGAGTTTTCAAATTCAAAAAAACGATCCCATCAATGTGGGAGAAAAGGTTTTGGAAATACGCCCTGAGGATGTTCTTAATATAGGTCTTTTGTTTTCTACGGGACAATACCATGCACACAGAACAATCGCTGTTGCTGGTGGCTCAGTTGGTAAGCCTCAATATATAATCGCCAAAATCGGTGCTCAAATCACTTCTTTAACCAAGGATTGTGATATTGATAATACGATCCAAAACAGATTTATCAATGGAAATGTACTTTCGGGTGCTACCGTTGCTTCTAATGGATACTTAAACTTTTACAACAATCTTTTAACCGTAATTCCAGAAGGGAACGACTATCGCTTATTCGGTTGGTTGCCTTTTGTTGATAATAAAATACCGAGTCTCTCAAAAACTTCTTTTTCATGGTTGTTTAAAAACAAAGGGTATGAAGTAAATACCAACTTGAATGGTGAAGAACGGGCACTGGTTGTCACTGGTGAAATGGAGAAAGTTTTTCCGATGGATATTTATCCAATGCAACTATTAAAAGCATGCATGGCAGGGGATATTGAAAAGATGGAAGCCCTTGGGATTTATGAAGTAGTTCCAGAAGATTTTGGATTGATAGATTATGCAAGTACTTCCAAAATTGAAGCCCAAGAGATCATCAGAGAAGGAATTGAATTAATGATTAAAGAAGTAGGATAAAACACAACAGTATGAATTTTTTGAGAAAAAAATTAGATGAAATTAAACGACCTTTTCAAAAAGGTGAAAAATTCGAAAAATTTGCACCAGCTGTAAATGCTTTTGATACCTTTTTGTTTGTACCGAATCATACAACAAAAACAGGTTCACACATTCGAGATGCAGTAGATTTAAAACGCACCATGGTTACCGTAATCATTGCATTACTTCCAGCGCTTATCTATGGTATTTACAACACTGGTTACCAGCATTTCAGTCAATTGGGGGGAGATTTTTCTTTTCTAGATGCCTTCATACATGGTGCATGGAAAATTGTTCCAATGATTGTTGTTTCTTATGTTGTGGGGCTGAGTATTGAATTTGCATTTGCCGTTTACAGAGGACATGAAGTTAACGAAGGATATTTGGTAACGGGATTATTAATCCCGATGATTATGCCCGTAGATATTCCGCTATGGATGGTTGCTATTTCAGTAGCTTTTGCCGTTTTGATTGCCAAAGAAGCATTTGGAGGAACTGGAATGAATATTTTAAACCCTGCACTAACTGCAAGAGCTTTTGCATTCTTTGCCTACCCAACCTATATGTCAGGAAATAAAGTATGGGTTTCGGAGGCTTCAAGTATGGATGGTGTCTCAGGAGAAACTATTTTGGGAACTTTAGCTGCCGACGGAAACGTAAACTACAGTATGTTTGAAATGTTTCAGGGGTCAATTCCTGGATCTATTGCAGAAACTTCCACCTTGTGGATCATCGTAGGAGCAATCATCTTAATTGCCACAGGAATAGGAAGCTGGAGGATTATGCTAGGAAGTGTCCTAGGGGCAGCCTTTATGGGATTCTTATTCAACCTTTGGGGAGCCAACGCATTGATGAGTTTTTCATGGATGAACCATTTGGTCGTAGGAGGCTTTGCTTTTGGAGTTGTATTCATGGCTACCGATCCAGTATCTGCTGCGCAAACAGCGAAAGGAAAATGGATTTACGGTGTTTTGGTCGGAATCTTCTGTATAATGATTAGAGTATTCAATCCTGCTTATCCAGAAGGAGTAATGCTTGCCATCTTATTGATGAACGTATTTGCACCCACCATCGACCACTATGTAATCCAAGGAAACATAAACAAACGTAAAAAAAGATGGGCTTCAACCCTTAAAACCGCTTAATGATGAATAGAGACAGCAACGCATATACTTTTCTCTTTGCTACCATTATGGTACTCGTGGTAGCTTCGACACTTGCCTTTACTGCAAGTTCGTTAAAAGACCTTCAGGCAGACAATGTCCGAAAAGAAAAAATGCAAAACATACTTTCAACCATTGGAATTCAAACCGACCGGGAGCAAGCCGAAGTTTTGTATAAAAAATACATTACCAGTACCCTAGCATTAAATAACCTGGGAGGTGTAGATGATTCTGTAGATGCTTTTACTTTAAAGCTCAATTATGAATTAAAAAAACCAGCAAGTGAACAACGTTTTCCGATGTACAAAGCTGAAGTAGACAATGCCAAGTTCTATATCATTCCGCTTAGAGGTTCAGGGTTATGGGATGCCATCTGGGGATATGTTGCTTTAAAAGCGGACATCAATACCATTCAAGGAGCAGTTTTTGACCACAAAGGAGAGACAGCTGGATTGGGAGCCGAAATAACTCAGCAATGGTTTCAAGATAGATTTACTGATGAAAAAGTATTTGATACTTCAGGTAAATTAGTTGGGATTTATGTTTCTAAAACTAACAATGACCCTAAAGACACTGACAAAGATGACCATGAAGTCGATGCGATTTCTGGCGCTACAATAACAGGAGATGGAGTGACTGATATGATTATAGAAAGACTTAATCATTACCTTCCTTACTTCGAAAAAGAAAAAAACGCAACCGCCCTTTTAAATTAAATCCTAATGGCAGAAAAAAAAGGTTCTACTCCTGAAAAAACCACTTTATTATTTATTAATAAAGACTCAGAACCATTGTTCTCAAAAAAGAACCGTGCGCTTCTGACAGACCCAATGGATGACAACAACCCGATTACCGTTCAGGTACTTGGAATTTGTTCCGCCCTTGCGATCACTGTTCAATTAAAGCCTGCAATCGTAATGAGCCTTTCCGTAATGGCTGTTATGGGAGCGAGTAATGTGATCATCTCTATGTTGAGAAATTTAATTCCTAACCGAATTCGAATTATTGTTCAATTGGTTGTGGTTGCCGCTATGGTAATCCTTGTAGACCAAATCTTAAGGGCTTATGCCTATGATGTGAGTAAAGAACTCTCGATTTTTATCGGATTGATAATAACCAATTGTATCGTAATGGGTCGTCTCGAAGCATTTGCTTTGGGTAATGGTGTTTGGAAATCTTTCCTCGATGGCATTGGGAATGCCGCTGGTTATGGATTTATTTTAATAGTAGTTGCATTCTTTAGAGAGCTTTTAGGATCTGGAAAATTATTTGGCTTTCAAGTAATTCCAGATTTTATTTATGAGATGGGTTATGTAAACAACGGTTTAATGTTGCTTTCTCCAATGGCGCTGATCACTGTAGGAATCTTCATTTGGATTCAACGTTCAAGAAATCGTAAACTAATCGAAAAGAATTAATCATGGAAGGATATTTAAATTTATTTATAAAAAGCATCTTTATTGAAAACATGATTTTCGCCTATTTCTTAGGAATGTGTTCCTATCTGGCGGTATCAAAAACAGTAAAAACTGCGGTTGGATTAGGTTTTGCAGTTATTTTTGTACTCTCTATAACAGTACCAATTAACTTCTTGCTGGACACCTATTTGCTTCGTCCAGGAGCACTTCAGTGGTTAGACGCAAGCTATGCCGACATAGATTTGAGCTTTTTAAGCTTCATTATGTTTATTGCGGTTATTGCTTCTATGGTTCAATTGGTTGAAATGATTGTAGAAAAATTTGCTCCTGCGCTTTATGGAGCTTTGGGGATATTCCTTCCACTTATTGCGGTAAACTGTGCCATTCTTGGAGGATCATTATTTATGCAACAGAAAGACTTTTCGGGAGTAACAGAATCAGCAGTATATGGATTTGGATCAGGAATTGGTTGGCTTTTAGCCATTTTGGCCATTGCTGCGATAAGAGAGAAAATTATTTATTCTAATGTACCTGCACCTCTGAGAGGTTTGGGAATTACTTTTATCATCACAGGTTTGATGGCATTAGGGTTTATGAGTTTTATGGGAATTAAATTATAATAATTTAAGAAATGGATTTAACGGTTATCGGTGCTAGTGTTATTGTTTTTTTATTAATCACCTTGTTGTTGGTGAGTATGCTTTTGGGAGCTAAGGCAAAACTTTTGCCTTCTGGACCAGTTTCTTTGTTGATCAATGGAGTGAATAACGTAGAAGTTTCTTCGGGAAGTACTTTGCTTTCTACCCTTGGAAACAATAAAATATTCCTTCCCTCTGCTTGCGGAGGTGGAGGTACTTGTATTCAATGTAAATGCCAAGTGATTGAGGGTGGAGGAGAAATCCTTCCAACGGAAGCCCCCCATTTTTCACGTGCAGAAATTGCCGAAGGATGGCGTTTGGGATGCCAGGTTAAAGTAAAACAAAACATGGTTATTAAAGTTCCAGAAGAGGTTTTTGGAATTAAAAAATGGGAAGCTACTGTGGTTCGAAATTGGAATGTTGCTTCATTTATAAAAGAATTTGTAGTTAAAATTCCTGAAGCAATGGATTACGAAGCTGGGGGTTACATACAGATCGAAATCCCTGACTGTGAGGTAAACTTTACTGATATGGACATTACAGCTCATCCAGAAGAACACCCAGGGGAACCAGATAAATTTAAATTAGAATGGGACAAATTTAACCTTTGGCCTTTAAAGATGAAGAATCCTGAAACGGTTGAAAGAGCTTACTCAATGGCTTCCTTTCCTGCCGAAGGAAAAGAGATTATGCTGAATGTAAGGATTGCCACACCGCCATGGGATAGAAAAAAAAATGGATGGATGGATGTTAATCCTGGGATTGCTTCTTCTTATATTTTTTCTAAAAAAGCGGGAGATAAGGTAACCATATCAGGACCCTACGGTGAATTTTTTATCAATCACTCAGAATCAGAGATGTTATATGTTGGAGGAGGGGCAGGAATGGCGCCAATGCGTTCTCACTTATATGAATTGTTCCGAACACTCAAAACAGGACGAACAGTTACTTTCTGGTATGGTGGTCGTTCTAAAAGAGAGCTGTTCTATGTAGAGCACTTTAAAGCTTTAGAGAGAGATTTCCCTAATTTTAAATTTTACATCGCTTTGTCCGAACCTATGGAGGAAGACAACTGGGTCGTTAAAGAAAGTTTGGATGGAGAAGGGGACGGATTTAAAGGTTTTGTCCACCAGGTTGTGATCGACAATTATCTTTCTAAACATGAAACTCCAGAGGACATTGAAGTTTATTTTTGTGGACCTCCATTAATGAATCAGGCCATTGAGAAAATGTCAGATGATTTTGGAATTCCACCAGAAAATGTGCGTTTTGATGATTTTGGAGGATAAATCTTTCAACTCCTTTTTTCGTAATATCTTTTTATATATTCTATGGAAGCACTGAGTGAACAAGAAATACATCAACTCGCTATGGATGTCGTAGGGGAAGATTTAAAAGAGAAAAGTTTCGAGTTTTTAACGGTCAATTCTAAACCTAAAAAAGACCCTCAATTTGTTTGTCTAAAAGATAAAAGTCTTCATTTTATTGTAGTCAAAGCCTGTTTGTATCCAAAAAACCCTATAGTTTTTGATGTGGCCTTGATGAATCAAATTAAAGAACACGGTGTTAAGTTTAAAGCAAGGACTTACTATGCAGGTGTAGGTTTTGCACATGCAGAGGATTATCAAAAACCACTTTCTAAAAATGCACCTTACGTAGTCAACTATGACGGACTTCAAGAAATTTTATAGTTTATTATTCCTTTGTTTATGGATTGGATGTTCAGAAACGTTTGAACTTCAACAACATGAGGGTTATGCATTGGGGACTTCTTATCATTTTAAATATGCTGGAAGCCCAGAAGAATTTGAATCAATTCAAAAAGGGATTGACTCCCTTTTTTTTGAAATCAACCGTTCCCTCTCTACCTATCTTAAAACTTCTGACATTTCCAAAATTAATGAAGGAGACACTACCATTGTTGTTGACCATCATTTTAAAAAAGTATTTGACAAATCAGAAGCCGTTTGGCGTTCCACTGACGGTTACTTCGACCCGACTTTAGGCCAGTTGGTAAATGCATATGGTTTTGGCCCAGAGAAGCCTTTAAATAGAATAGATTCATTGAGCCTTCAGAAAATTCTTACAAGTGTTGGCTGGGAAAAGATAAAATTGACAGCTAGTGGAAAAATAGTAAAGCATCCCTCAACTTACTTAGATTTTAATGCCATAGCCAAAGGTTATGCAGTAGACTGTATTGCCAATTATTTATTGTTAAAGGGTAAGCAATCGATCTTAGTAGAAATTGGTGGAGAACTTATGGCAATTGGTCGAAACCCTAAATCTGGAACTTCTTGGAAAGTAGCCATTGATGACCCGTTTCAAATCAATCAACGTCGATGGATTACTACTGTTGAGTTAAGTGACCAAGGCTTAGCAACCTCAGGAAACTACCGCAAGTACAGAACAGACAGCCTTACAGGTGAGAAATATGTTCACTCGATCAACCCGCTCACGGGAAGAACGGTTAAGACAAATGTATTGAGTGCTTCTGTTTTAGCTCCTGACTGTATGACCGCAGACGCTTGGGCAACGGCATTGATGGTTTTGCCTCTCGAAAAAGGTCAAGCGCTTATTGAAAATGATCCCAAGCTAGAGGCTTTATGGATTGTCGCAAAAAGTGATAGTTTGATCCAGATTCCTTCTTCTCATTGGAATTGATTTTATTTTTTAAATTAAAATTATTAAATTCAATTTCCCGCACTTCATTTAATTTCATTTTCCTCAACGCAAAATATTTTTGTGAGGTGGACTAATGTTGTTTAATTATTTTAAGAATACCACCAGTAAAATGATTCTAATTATTAAGCCCCAGTAATCATGAATTCAACATTATTTAAAGTATTATTCTTCGCAGTTTTTAATTTAGTCTTCCTTGCTTCAGGATTTGCCCAAGCCAAACTTGGAGAAAATGTTAAAGACATAAACCCACACGCACTTTTTGAATTAGAAAGCAATCACCAAGGTTTATTGATCCCCCGAATGACACAAGCGGAACGTGACCTTGCCTTTTCTGTTCCAATTCCTGAGGGTTTGATAATTTATAACTTAGATGCCTCATGTGTAGAATTTTGGAATGGAAAGTCTGAAGAATGGATTTGCCTTAAAAACATTGAGCCAATTGGTCAACAACTTTCATTAAACAAAAATCAACTTTTGCTTTCTGATGGGGGAATGGTGGATTTAAGCGCTTATTTACCAAAAAATGATCAACTCTTGTCCATTAGTGGAAACGTACTTTCTCTTAGTTCAGGCAATAGTGTTGTTTTGCCCTTGAGTAATGACAATCAGAAAATTAGTTTGGTGTCACAGACCCTTAGTATAGAAAGAGGAGGGAGTGTTGATCTAAATGTCCTAAACGCAGACGATCAAAACTTGGGAATAATTGTTGGAGTAAATAGTGTCTCGGTAACCATAGAAAATGGTGAGGCAATTTCGATAACAGCCAGTGGTTCTTCTCAAATTACTGGAATTGGAAATGGAATTTTAATTCAGTCTGTTGATACGGATACTGATAGTCAAACTTTAGCATGGGGTCTCACAACTTCTAGAACAACAGCGATTGAGATCAGTAGTGGAAATGTATTGACTTTAGCAACTGGTTTTGGTTTAAACCTATCAAATGCATCAGACACATTGACTTTAACACTTTCCGAAACAGGATTTGAGACCGAAAATGGTGTTACCAGCAATTCGAAAGGAGATTTTGCAAATGATGATTTTGTTTTTGGAAGCACTCAGTTAAGTAATGTTACAGGCCCCGAAGATAATGCACGTATTGTTTTTGACAAATCACATGCTGCCTTTCGAGCTGGATATGACTCTAAAGGGTATTGGAGTGAGTCAAATATTGGAGATAAGTCAACTGCAATTGGGTATTTACCAAAAGCCAAGGGAGCAAGAAGCGTCGCGATAGGCGCAAACACTGTTGCCGCTGGATTTGCTGAGACGGCTCTGGGAAGGTACAATACCGAAAGAGCCGATGACCCCGACACATGGATACCCACAGATCGATTACTGGTTGTTGGGCATGGGAGTTCAAGCAGTACTAGGGCAGACGCGCTTACGATTCTAAAAAATGGAAATGTTGGAATTGGAGAAGCCAACCCAGTCTTTACCCTCGATGTCGATGGGGACATTAACTTGACAGGGAATCTATGGAAATCAGGTATTATTTCTGCGACTTTTCCCGATTATGTTTTTGAAGTTTATTATGACCAATCTTCAAATTCAAATCATCTATATCAATGGCTAGATTTATTAGAAGTAGAAATATTTATTAAGAAAAACAAGCATTTGCCAGGGGTTAAAAGTAGGGAGGAAATTCATCTGCAAAAGGGATGGGACATCACAGAAGGGGTGAGGATAAATTTGGAAAAAATTGAAGCCTTGTATCTCTATACAATTGAACAAGAAAAGAGGATAAATGTCCTAGAAGAAAGATTATTAAGAATGGAGAGAATCAATGGACAGAAATAAATTATTTGATTCCGAGGGGAATCCATTCTCCTTTTGGGAGCGAAAATCTTTCTATTTCTTCTCGAGTCAATTCAGCTGTAAAGTCAATTTTTTCAGTTTTAAAGCCTACTTTTTCAAGTCTATCGAAAAAGTCGACACCATAGATTCTGACATGATCATACTGTCCGAAATTCTTGGTTCTTTCTTTTGGGTCGGTAATACTAAAGTCTTCAAAAGTGTTAGGTCTGTTTTGGTCCATAGGGACTTGTAGAATAGCTTTCCCTCCTTTTTTTAATACTCTAAAAATCTCTGACATTGCTTTGTGATCGTCAGTAATATGTTCTAAAACATGATTACATAAAATAAGATCAAAATGATTGTCCTCAAAGGGCAGGTTTGTGAGGTCTGCTTTCACATCAGCGAGGGGAGAGTGTAAATCCGTTGTGATATAATCCCAAGAAAGAATATTTTTAAATTTCTTGTAAAAGGCCTGTTCAGGAGCAACATGCAAAACTTTTATTTTGCTGTTTAATAGGTTTGTTTTTCTTTCAAAGTATAACCAAAGTAGTCGATGCCTTTCTAAAGAAAATGTCCCTGGAGATAGTGCGTTTTCCCTTAACTTATCATAACCATATGAAAGGAATTTCCTGTATCCATTTCCATCAATTGGATCAATGAAAGTAGTGCCTTTAAAATACCAATTGATAATGGGCTGAAATAAAAGACTCATGCGGATCAAAAATTCACGAGAGAAAAGGATCAGTAACCATTTCATGAAACAGCCATTGAATTTGACTGAAAGGGTTTTTCTTCCTCAGTTTCAATACCCAACGCTTCATTGACATATTTGAAAGTTGAAAGCAATTTAGGCTTGCCGTCAATTAAGGCTACATTGTGTTCAAAGTGTGCACTTGGCTTGCCGTCAGCAGTCTTGATGGTCCAGCCATCATCGAAATGCTTAATGTTTTTGGTTCCTTGGTTGATCATGGGCTCTATCGCGATGACCATTCCGTTTTGGAATTTCTTTCCGCGACCCCTTTTCCCATAGTTTGGAATTTCAGGAGACTCATGCATTTCTTTCCCCAGCCCATGTCCCACCAATTCTCTAACGACCCCATAACCATTTGCTTCTGCGTAGGACTGAATTGCAAAACCTAAATCCCCCACACGATTATTAATTGTGAAAGCAGCTATGCCTTTATAGAGAGAAGCTTTGGTGACTTCCAATAACTTTTTTGTTTCCTCAGAAACTTCTCCTACTTGAAAGGTATAAGCGTGATCACCATAAAACTCATTTTTTAAGGCACCGCAATCCACAGAGAGGATGTCTCCCTCTTGAAGGAAGTCATTGTTGGGAATTCCATGAACAACTTGTTCGTTGGGACTTATGCATAAAGTGTTTGGAAAATCATAAAGCCCCAGAAAACCTGGCTCAGCACCATGGTCGCGAATGAAAGCTTCTGCTAATTTGTCAAGCTTAAGTGTTGTTACTCCGGGCTTAATTTCACCAGCCAACATCCCTAAGGTTTTGGAAACAATTAGTGCGCTTTCACGCATCAGTTCAATTTCTTCTAAGTTTTTAAGAACTAGCATTATTTTTATAAATAAGAGTGGCTGTAGGATTCGCCATTTAAAATTTTTTCAATATCTGACTCAAGGGTAGTTTTTGGGAATTCGACTATCCGATTCATTTCTATGTTATTTTTATAGAAAATAAGTGTGGGAACATTAAAAATCTCCAGACCTTTTTCCCAATTTTCAGGAGTAGTTTTTTCTTCCGACATGGCATAAATCTTAATATTTTTAGGATTAAAATTTAAGGCATCCAATATCTTTAAAAAGTGAGGAATCTCTCTGCGACTGTCGTCACACCAGGTTCCCATAAAAACCTTGATTTCCACCCCCTCAATGTGGGGTTTAGTTTTCGAGGCCCAATTCGGGTCAATAGTTATTTCATTATATCCTTTAACAAACCAATCTGTCAAAGAAGAGCTGTCTAAATTGGCACGATTTATTTCACCCAAGAGGATCTTTTCTCCACTTGTTGCTTCAACTTGAGTCACAGGAAGTGGCTTTTGCGTAACAGGTGATTTACAAAAAGTAAAACTTAAAAAAGCAAAAAGTAGTAGGGCGTTTTTCATTTTAAAAGATTTAAATCAAAGCTTTTCCAGTCATTGCTTCGGGAATGCTTATCTGCATTAGTTTTAGGATCGTCGGTGCGATATCACCTAGCACTCCTTTGCTAATCGGGGTAGGTTCATTTTCAACTAAAATTAAAGGAACTGGGTTCGTTGTGTGCGCTGTGTTTGGACTACCGTCAGCATTCACCATGGTTTCACAATTACCATGATCGGCAATCACAATAATACTGTATTCTTGCTCTAATGCGGCAGTAATGATTTCCCCTGCACATTGGTCAACGGTTTCACAAGCTTTTATTGCGGCATTAATATCACCCGTATGCCCTACCATATCAGGGTTGGCAAAATTGAGACAGATGAAATCGGCTTTGGCTTCATTTATTTTTGGAATGATGCTGTCCCGAATATCAAAAGCACTCATTTCCGGTTGAAGGTCATAAGTAGCTACTTTAGGCGAAGGGCACAAAAGTCTTTCTTCCCCCTCGAAAGGAACTTCTCGACCCCCATTAAAAAAGAAAGTAACATGAGGATATTTTTCTGTTTCAGCAATTCTTATCTGTGTTTTACCCGCCTTTGAAAGCGTTTCTCCAAGGGTGTCTTGCAGGTTGTCTTTTTCAAATACTACTTTAACATTTTTAAACGTTTTATCGTAATTGGTGAGGGTTACATAATGAAGGTTTAATGGCTCCATTTGATATTCTGGAAATGATTTTTGAGAAAGTGCTTGAGTGAGTTGCCTTCCGCGATCCGTTCTGAAATTAAAAAAGATCAATACATCATCATCAGAAATTTTAGCTAAAGGCTTATTGTTTTCATCAACTGCAACCAAAGGTTCTATAAACTCATCCGTAACTCCCGAATGATAGCTTTCCCTTATGTCTTTCTGAATGTCGTGCGATAGTTTCCCATTCCCATTGACTAAAAGGTCATAGGTTTTCTTGATTCGCTCCCATCTTTGATCCCGGTCCATGGCGAAATAGCGCCCGATTACTGACGCTAATTTTCCTCCAGTTTTTTCTAGTTTTTTTTCAATTCTTTCAATAAACTTTAATCCTGATTTTGGATCAACATCTCTTCCATCTGTGAATGCGTGAAGAAAAACGCCTTTGGGTTTGTAAGCTGCGGCGATATCAATCAGTCCTTCCAAATGCTCAATATGAGAGTGCACTCCACCATCAGAAAGTAGTCCTACTAAATGAACATTTTTATTGTTTTTTTCAGCATAATGAAATGCCGCAATCAAAGTCGCTTCTTTTTCGAGTGTTTTTTCTTTGACTGCTTTTGATATTTTTGCCAAATCTTGATAAACAATTCGGCCTGCACCTAAATTCATATGTCCAACTTCGCTATTGCCCATCTGTCCATCCGGAAGCCCAACATTTTCTCCGTCAGTCAGTAATTCTGTATTGTGATATTTTTCATAAAGATTGTCAATGAATGGGGTTTTAGCAAGATCTACTGCAGATACTTTTGGATCAGGGGCAAATCCCCAACCATCAAGAATCATTAAAATAACTTTTTTGGACATAAATATTTTTTTAACAAAGATAACAATTCTGCAAGCCTTAATAAGGGGTGTCGCTGGAAAAAATATTTGTTGTTACTTTGCATCATATGATCAAACAAGGCGTTGTATATTGTTCAACAGGGAGTCAATACAAAGTTAAATCTGAAGAACGTTTTTATACCTGTGGCATAAAAGGTAAATTCCGGATAAAGGGCATAAAGAGCACCAACCCAGTTGCTGTTGGGGATCGCGTTAGTTTTGCACTTGAAAAAGAGGGAGAGGATATCGGGGTGATTAATGGTATAGAGCCTAGAGCCAATTACATCGTAAGAAAATCAGTTAATCTATCGAAACAAATTCATATTATTGCCTCCAATATTGATCAAGCTTTTTTGATGATTACCCTGAAAACACCGCCAACGCATCCGGCATTTATAGATCGTTTTTTGGTAACAGCAAAAGCTTATCAGATTGAAGCGATTCTTGTCTTTAATAAAATTGATATATATACCGAGGAAGAATTAAACTCACTTCATGAGATGCGAAAGGTATATGAAAATATAGGTTACAAATGTGTTGAAGTAGTTGCCAAAGACAAATCTAGTTTAAAAGATATACAAGGTTTGATGCAAGGTAAGGTCAGTATGTTTTCAGGGCATAGTGGGGTAGGGAAGTCCACCCTTGTCAATACCCTTTCGCATGGCTTGTCCCTAAAAACCGCTGCGGTCTCCCTTCAGCACCAACAAGGGCAACACACGACCACCTTTGCGGAAATGTATGACATGGAAAATGATGCCAAAATCATTGACACTCCAGGAATCAAAGGTTTTGGTGTGGTAGATATGGTGCCCATCGAATTGGCAGGATATTTTCCTGAGTTTTTAGATTTAAAAGAAAAATGTAAGTTTAATAATTGTTTACATATAAATGAGCCAGATTGCGCAATCAAAGCAGCCCTTGAAACTGGAAGTATTGCCGAAAGCCGCTATAAGTCTTATTTACAATTATTAGAGGAAGACACCCCTTATCGATAGCCATGCGTATTGTAATTCAAAGAGTCTTAGAAGCAGAAGTCAAAGTGGAAGGAGTGGTAAAAGGTGCCATCTCTCAAGGTTTGATGGTTTTGCTAGGGATAGAAACAACAGACACAGACCACGATATAGATTGGCTGGTAAATAAGCTTGTTAACCTCAGGATTTTTAACGATTCCAACGGAGTAATGAATCAATCTTTATTAGCCATTGAGGGCGAATTATTGGTCATCAGTCAATTTACATTGATGGCTGCTTCAAAAAAAGGAAATCGACCTTCTTATATTCGAGCGGCAAAACATGAAATTGCCATTCCTCTTTATGAAAAGTTCTTGCGTCTTTCTGAATTGAAATTAGGAAAAAAAGTTGCCTCAGGAGTATTTGGTGCTGACATGAAGTTAGGGTTAATAAATGATGGCCCAGTCACCTTGATTTTAGATTCTAAAAACCGAGAGTAGCTTTAAATAATATTTACTTCAAACTCTAAGTCAATTGAAAATTGAGTTTGCACAGCAGTTTTTATTTTTTCAGCCAAAGCTTTTATTTCACTCCCTTTTGCATTTCCATAGTTGACCAAAACCAATGCTTGATTTTGATGCACTCCCGCATCATTATTTCGGTAACCTTTATAGCCAAGGGTATCGATCAACCATGCAGCAGGAATTTTTATCCAACCTTGTTTGTCAGGGTAATTAGGTATGTCAGGGTGTTTTAATTCAAGTTTTTTAAAATCATCAATTGAGATAATGGGGTTTTTAAAAAAACTGCCACTATTGCCTATTATTTTTGGATCGGGTAGCTTGCTGGAGCGTATTTCTATTACTGCCCTAGCGATATTCTGAATCGTTTTCTCTTTTCCTTGAAGATGTTCTTCAAGCCCTCTGTAGGAGGTGTTGACCCAATGCGGTTCTTTTTTAAGCTTAAAACTTACTGAATTGATAATGTATTTGCCCTTTAATGTTGTTTTAAATACTGAGCTTCTGTATCCAAAATCACATGCATTTAGGTTAAAAATCTCCAGCTTTTTAGTCGCAATAGAGAGCGCTTCACAGTCGTGAAAAACATCTTTTAATTCTACTCCATATGCGCCAATGTTTTGCAATGGTGCAGCTCCAACGCTTCCTGGAATTAAGGCTAAGTTTTCAATGCCTGCTAGGTTGTGTTCTAAGCACCACAAAACAAATTCATGCCAGTTTTCCCCTGCTTGAACCTTAACAATTACTTCTTTTTTATCTTCTTTAATAATTTCAATTCCTTTGGTTTGAATGCTAATAATCAAACCTGGGTAGTCTTTGGTGAGCAATAGGTTGCTTCCGCCTCCGATAACTAAAATTTCTTGAGCTGAGTTTTGAGATAAAATCTCAACCAAGTCATTTGAATCTTTAACATTGATAAAACTTTTGGCTATGACATCAATCCCGAAGGTGTTGTATTGACGAAGCGAAATGTCATTCTGGAAATTAAGCATACCCGAAGATAGAAAACTCTTATGAGTTGGAATAGGCCTTGAGTGCTTTTTCTAAAATTTCTGCAGCGCGTAATAGCTTACTGCTTTCTAAAACAAATGCAATTCGAACTTGATTTATTCCAAGTTCAGGGGAGGAATAAAATCCTGCTGCGGGAGCAAGCATTATGGTTTGACCGTTGTCGCTAAAGTCGGTCAATAAATATTTTGAAAAATCTTCTGCGTTTTCAACTGGAAGTTTCGCAATACAATAAAACGCTCCCATAGGGTCTGATACTTCAACGCCTTCAATGTTCGATAATGCCACAGTAATCACTTTTTTACGAACAGCGTATTCTTTTCTAATGTCCTCCAAATAGGATTCTGGTGCATCGAGTGCTGCTTCACTTGCAATGAGTGCTAGTGCAGGAGGGGAGAGTCTTAAATGTGCAAATTTCATAGCATTTGCAATAATACTTTTGTTTTTTGAAATCATGCACCCAATTCGAGCACCACATAAGCTATATCGTTTTGAAACAGAATCAATCATAACAGCGTGTTCTCTGCCCTTTTCATTTTGAAGTACAGAATAATGAGGGGAATCATTAAAAATAAATTCTCGATAGACTTCATCCACAATGATAAATATATCGTGAATTACTGCCAAGTCGATTAGCGCATTAACTTCTTCTTTCGAATACAGATAGCCTGTTGGATTACTGGGGTTGCAAATGAGTATTGCTCTGGTTTTATCACTGATTTTTTCTTCCATTTTTTCGATGGAAGGCAGTTCGAATTTATCATCAAAAACAGAAACCACAGGAACGACCACTACACTTGATGAGGCTGCAAAGCCATTGTAATTTGCGTAAAAAGGTTCAGGAATAATGATTTCGTCTCCAGCATCACAGATGACATTCAATGTAAAGGAAAGAGCTTCACTTGCACCAGTGGTTACGATGATATCGTTTGGCTCAATTGAAATGTGATTTTTTTTATAGTAATCACAAAGTTTTTTTCTGTAAGAAAAGGGACCTTGAGAAGAACCATAGGGAAGCAATTCTAATTTGGCTTCACGCACCTTATCCATTGCTACTTTAGGGGATAAAACATCCGGCTGACCTATGTTGAGGTGCAAAATGTCAATGCCGCGTTCTTTTGCTTTGTCAGCATGAACGACCAATTTCCGAATGGGAGAAGCAGGAAGGTGAATTCCTCTTTTTGAAATCTTTGGCATGAGTGATTTTTTGTATGCAAATATCAGAAAAAATCAACTCAATTGAGAGAAATTCTTAAATACTTATAATTGATTATTATTCTTTGGCTAAAACAGTCCCACCAATTTTTAATGCTATGATAGGGGAATTGGGATCGTTGGTGCTCACTGTTATTGTTTTTCTGAAAACACCTAGCCTGTTGGTGTCATAATTTACTTGTATTTCTCCTTTTTCTCCAGGTGCAACGGGTGCTTCTGGCTTTTTTGGGATCGTACACCCACAAGAGGATTTTACATTTGTTATGATAAGTGGAGCATCTCCAGTATTTTCGAATATAAAAACACGTAAACCAGTACTTCCTTTTTCAATGGAGCCATAATCAATAGATTCTGTTTGAAACTTTATTTGAGAATTGGCTTCTTGTGCTAAAATACATGTTGGGCTTAAAGCAATAATAGCAAGTAAAATAAAATATTTCATAATCTTAAAATTAATGTTTGCACAAAAATACAACTAAAAAAATAAAACCAAAAAAGCTTTCCTTTCATAATCCCAAAAGGTATCTTACTTTTGTCTCTCAAAATTAAGACCAAAATATCAAATGGAGATCCCTTCTAAGTTTATTTCTAAAAATATTGAGGAAAAATGGTATTCCTATTGGATGGAAAATGATTTTTTCAGTTCTCAGCCTGACGAAAGAGAACCGTATACCATTGTTATTCCGCCGCCCAATGTCACGGGGATCCTTCACATGGGACATATGCTTAATAATGGTCTACAAGACATTCTGATAAGACGCGCTAGGATGCGAGGATATAATGCATGTTGGGTTCCAGGAACGGACCACGCCTCGATCGCAACTGAGGCAAAGGTTGTGGCAAAATTAAAACTTGAAGGAATTGAAAAAAATGAGCTCACCCGTGAAGCCTTTTTAGGACATGCTTGGGAATGGACCCATGAATATGGTGGTGTGATTTTGGATCAATTGAAAAAATTAGGGTGCTCTTGTGATTGGGATAGAACCAAGTTTACCATGGATCCTGACATGTCAGAATCTGTTATTCGAACTTTTGTTGATTTATTTAATAAGGGTTTAATTTACAGAGGTCATCGTATGGTTAATTGGGATCCAGAAGCCCAAACCACCCTTTCAGATGAAGAAGTTATCTACGAAGAAAAAACAGGTCAATTGTATCATATCGCATACGCCTTAGTAGATAGTGATGAAAAAGTAATCATTGCCACTACAAGACCCGAAACACTTTTGGGAGACACAGCGATCTGTATTCATCCTGAGGATGAGCGCTTTGCGCACCTAAAAGGAAAAGAGGTTGTAGTCCCTATTTCCAATCGAAAAATACCAATTATCCAAGACGAATATGTTGATATTGAGTTTGGAACAGGTTGCCTAAAAGTAACCCCAGCTCATGACATGAACGACAAAGCTTTGGGCGAAAAACACAATCTGGAAGTCATTGATATTTTTAATGCAGATGCAACTTTAAATGCAAATGGCTTGCATTATGAAGGACTAGATAGATTTGTGGTTCGGAAAAAAATAGTGGCTGAGCTTGAAGCCAACGGTAATTTAATAAAAAAAGAAAATTATAACCATAAAGTTGGGACTTCAGAAAGAACTAAAGCCGTTATTGAACCTAGGATTTCGGAACAATGGTTTTTAAAAATGGAAAAATTATCTGAGCCTGCAATAAAAGCGGTTTTGGAAAGTGGAGAAATCGACCTGGTACCAGAAAAATTCAAAAATACTTATCGCCACTGGATGGAAAATATTCGAGATTGGAATATTTCGAGACAATTGTGGTGGGGACACCAGATTCCAGCCTATTACTATGGTACTGCAAAAAATGATTTTGTGGTTGCTGAAAGTCCAGAAGAAGCTCTTGTTTTGGCACAAACTAAATCCGGAAATTCGGATTTAAAAATCACAGATTTACGACAAGATGAAGATGTGTTGGATACCTGGTTTTCATCATGGTTATGGCCCATATCGGTTTTCAACGGAATAATGGAGCCTGAAAATCCTGAAATAAATTATTATTATCCAACGCAAGATTTAGTCACCGGTCCAGACATTCTGTTTTTCTGGGTGGCGCGAATGATCATTTCAGGTTATGAATTTAGAGGAGAAAAGCCATTTTCTAAGGTATATTTTACAGGATTAGTTAGAGACAAACAAGGCAGAAAAATGTCAAAGCAATTGGGGAATTCTCCCGATGCATTGGGGTTAATAGATGACTTTGGAGCCGACGCAGTTCGTGTGGGAATGATGTTAAGTTCGGCGGCTGGAAATGATTTGTTGTTTGATGAAAGTCTATGTCAACAGGGTAAGAATTTCTCAAACAAAATATGGAATGCCTATCGCTTGGTTGATGGATGGGGGGTTGATGAGTCACTCCAAATGAGTGAGCTCAACCTTTCAGCAATTGCGTGGTACAAACAATTGTTTTCAAAAACATTGGCAACAGTAGATGATCATTTCAATAAATATCGTATTTCAGATGCCTTAATGTCACTTTATAAATTAATTTGGGATGATTTTTGTTCTTGGTTTTTAGAAATGATAAAACCTGCCTATAGCGCCTCCATTGATAGAGGAACACTGGTAGCTGTTAAAAATTTATTTGAAGACAACCTAAGGGTCTTGCATCCCTTCATGCCTTTCATTACAGAAGAGCTCTGGCATATTATTGCTGATAGATCAAAAACGGAATCCCTTATCGTTTCTGAATGGCCAAAAACTATAGCTGAGGATACAAAGATTATTTCTGATTTTGAAATTACAAAACAAATCATTGGAGGCATTCGAAACTTTAGAAAAGTGAAAAACTTAGGCTTTAAGGAGCAATTAACTTTAATCTCTACTTCAGAAACCGTAATCCCTTATCCTGAAGTTATTTCTAAGTTGGGACAACTTGAGAAGATTGAAAAGCAAGATGAAATTGAGGAACAAGGAATGGCTTCGTTTCGCGTAAATCAGCTTGAATTTTTCATTCCAATTGACACTGCAATAGATCCAGAGGAAGAAAGAAAAAAGCTTACAGAAGAATTAAAGTATGCAAAAGGATTCTTACAATCGGTTGAAAAGAAATTATCTAACGATCGGTTTGTCTCCAATGCACCTGAGCAGGTCATTGCCATGGAAAGGAAAAAAGCAGCAGATGCTCAAGAAAAAATAACTTTATTGGAAAAAAGCTTGAACCAGTTGTAGATTATATTTCTGCAATACAATCAATCCCGCCTTTGACGACTTGATTGAGCTCTAAATTTATTTTTGTACCCACTGGGAAAAACAAGTCTACCCTTGAGCCAAATTTTATAAACCCAGCATCTTCTCCTTGGGTAACTTCCATTCCAGCTTCGGCATAGTTGACGATCCTTCTTGCCAACGCTCCGGCAATCTGACGGTAAAGAATTTGTCCTACATGTTTATTTTCTAGTACGACAGTAGTTCTTTCATTTTCTTCAGAAGACTTTGGATGCCAGGCAACAAGGAATTTCCCTGGATGGTATTTGCTAAAAATAACTTTTCCACTGATAGCATATCTTGTTACATGAACATTAATCGGGGACATGAAAATGGATACTTGTAAGCGGTTGTCTTTAAAGTATTCTTTTTCAAAAACTTCTTCGATGACCACGACTTTTCCGTCCACAGGTGCGATGATGTGTCTGTCATTTTTTGGAGTGGCTCTTTTGGGATTTCTAAAAAACTGTAAAACTACTACCAGTAAAACTAGCGCAAGTACCTGAATTCCTTTTTTGATATATACTAAATCAATTAAGTATTCTGCCCCTAATGCCATCAGGGTCGTGATGAAAAAAGTAGCAATAATTATTTTAAAACCTTCTTTGTGAAACATAACAGTTAATAATTAAAAAGTAAATAAAACCAAGGGGCAGCAAAGATAACGCTATCCATTCGGTCATAGAATCCACCGTGACCAGGGATCAAAGAACCGCTGTCCTTAACGTTTGCTTGGCGTTTGAATTTGGATTGGATTAGATCACCAAATGTAGAAAGAATCGAAACGATTAATGCCGAGGCAACGCAAAGAATAATTGAAAATTCCGAATTGAAATATTGAAATATGATAGAAGTGATTATTGAAAATAAGAGTCCTCCGAAAAATCCTTCCCAAGTTTTTTTGGGAGAAACACTTGGGAATAATGGGGTCTTCCCAATTTTTTTTCCCACCAAATAGGCAAAAGAATTATTGTTCCAAACGAGTAAATAAAAAAGAAATACTATTGATGGATTATAAGTATTCCCTGTATTTGCTAATGCAATAATAAAGAAACAGGAAAGACACATGTATCCGACAGAGAATATGCTTTTAAAGAGGTAATTGAATTTTGTTTTTTCTTTTTGATATAGCCAAAGCAATAAGGCTACATGCCCCACCAAGGCCGTCACAAGAATTCCGTTTAAAAATGTTTCGTTAAGCTTTAAGGTGTATAAGTTATATACCAAAAGAACAAGCAGTGCAATAGAGAGAAAACTTTTATGATTGATGAGTTTTTGAAATTCGTAAATGGCCAAGCTAGAAAACACAAAGAGCACAAGGTTAAAAGCAAGCTGATCAAAAAATAAAGAAACCAATATAAGGGTTACATACAATGATCCCGATATACCCCTGACATAAATTTCTTTCATTAATTATGATTCTTGAAGTAGTAAATATAAGTTTTTAGCGCTACTTCCGTAGGTTAAAAAATTTTTTTCGTCTACAATATTCTTAACATTCAGGGTGGTTATATTGTTGGGAAGCTGTGCGGCGTGTTTTTCTTTCAGTTTGCTCATGCCATCACTTACGTCCGAAGCGAATTGTTTGAGACCAGAAAACACTATGAAATAGGGGGGGAGTTGTTCTAGCTTAAAATCTTTTAATTGATGGTTGCAAATAAGGAGGGTTCCTTGGTCTCCTATTAGAAATTCACAATCAATTAGAAACACTGGAAAATTTTTGAAGTTGAACTGTTTTTTATTACATTCCAGTTGAAATCGATCAGCTAAATTCTCGTCAATGCAAAGCACATCATTTCTGTGCCAATTATTCTCTTTAAGAATGTCATTGAAAAATTGATCGGTTGAAGAAGAATTTTCAGAATAAATAAATTTACCTCCTTTTTCGGTAAACTTTTTAGCAAAAGTAATCTCAACTGCTTCTTTTTCCTCAGGAAGAAATTTACTTTTTTCATCGGAATTATCAGTCTTAGTTTTGGTGCTAAATAATTTATTCCAAAAGCTCACAACTTACTATTTAACAGCGACTTCAATCTCTAGGTTGTCACCGCTTTTTCCAGGATTCTGATCATCATCAAAGGGTCTCTTCCCCAAGATGTTAGACAAATCGTCCTTAAATATAACTTCTTTTTCTAACAATCTTTCCGCAAGCTGGGTTAATTTACTCTTGTTCTTTTTAAGAAGATCGCATGCCCGTTTGTATTGGGTCTCAATAATATTTGAAATTTCTTCATCAATTATTTGAGCAGTCTTTTCAGAGTAGGGCTTGTTAAAACTATTTTCTGATTGACCTGTAGAGTCATAATAAGTGAGGTTACCAATGGCATCATTCAATCCATATACCGAAACTATTGACCTTGCTTGGCGGGTTACTTTTTCCAGATCACTTAAAGCACCGGTTGAAATTTGATTAAAAATTAATTTTTCAGCAGCTCTTCCACCCAACGCAGCACAAATTTCGTCTAAAATTTGTTCTGTTCTAACAATCATTCTTTCTTCAGGTAGGTACCAAGCCGCACCCAAGGATTGTCCTCTAGGGACAATAGTTACTTTGACTAACGGAGCAGCGTGTTCCAACAACCAACTCACTGTTGCATGTCCTGCCTCGTGATAAGCAATGGTTTTCTTTTCCCCTGGGGTGATGATTTTATGTTTCTTTTCTAGTCCTCCAACAATACGATCAACCGCATCCAAAAAGTCTTGTTTACCAACAGATTTTTTGTTTTTTCTAGCTGCAATTAATGCAGCTTCATTACAAACATTTGCGATATCAGCTCCTGAAAAACCTGGAGTTTGCTTGGCTAAGAATTCAACATCTAGTGTTTTTATTGATTTTAATGGTTTCAGGTGAACTTTGAAAATCTCACGGCGCTCATTGAGATCCGGAAGGTCTACATAAATTTGTCGATCAAAACGACCTGCCCTCATCAATGCTTTGTCTAAGACATCGGCTCTGTTCGTCGCTGCCAATACAATGACATTAGTGTCTGTTCCAAAACCATCCATTTCGGTGAGCAATTGATTTAGTGTGTTTTCACGTTCATCATTCGAACCAGTAAAATTATTTTTACCTCGGGCTCTTCCGATGGCATCGATCTCATCAATAAAAATTATTGCAGGTGATTTCTCCTTGGCTTGTTTGAATAAATCTCTTACTCTTGATGCACCAACTCCTACAAACATTTCAACAAAGTCAGATCCTGAAATTGAGAAGAAAGGAACTTTTGCCTCCCCTGCGACTGCTTTGGCCAGAAGTGTTTTTCCGGTACCGGGAAGACCAACGAGCAATGCGCCTTTTGGAATTTTACCCCCTAGGACTGTATATTTTTTTGGATTCTTAAGAAAGTCGACAATTTCTTGAATCTCTTCTTTTGCCCCCTCTAATCCGGCGACTTCTTTAAAGGTGGTTTTCACATCAGTGTTTTGATCAAAAAGTTTGGCTTTTGATTTTCCGATATTAAAAATTTGACCACCTGCACCTCCGCCAGCTCCACCAGACATTCTTCGCATTAAGAAAATCCAGATACCGATGATTATGATTATTGGCAAAAATCCAAGAATAACGTCCATCCATCGGTTTTCAACAGAGATGAAATCATATTTAAAATTTATCCCATTGTCCTTCGCTTGCTCTAATTTTCTTTGAAACAATTCCAAGTTACCCACTTCAAACTCATAGTGAGGACCTTGAATGTTTTGTTGACCAATGAGATTTTCTTTTTTTACGACTTTGTGCACACTTTTTTCAAGGGCATTTTGAGTAAGGGTAACCCGCGCCATTTTCTGATTGATTACAACAACTTCGGCAACATCTTCCTGATTGAGAAATCTTTCAAAATCAGAAATGTTAGTTTTACTAATGCTTTGCCAGTTATTGTCGCCACCAAACATGCTCATCGCAAGTAGTACGGTGATTACGATTCCGTAAATCCAATACGGGTTAAACTTTGGTTTATTAATTTTTTTATTTTCCATAGTGCTTAGTTGTTGGATGCAATTTGAGTTGTTTTAGCATCTCCCCAAAGCTCCTCTATATTATAATATTCTCTGATGGGTTTTTGGAAAACATGAACAACGATGTTTACGTAGTCAATAAGAACCCATTCAGAATTCTCGAGACCTTCGGTGTGGAAGGGTTTCTCTCTTAATTCTTTACTTACGGTTTTTTGAACTGAACTAACAATTGCGTTTACGTGGGTATTTGAACTTCCGCTACAAACGATAAAGTAGCTACAAACTGTATTTTCAATATCCCTCAGATCTAACAGGCTTATATCAATTCCTTTTACATCCTCTACCCCAGAAATTATTTTTGAAATGAGTTCGTCTGCATTAGACTTCTTTTTTGCCATTAAATCTTTTAATTTTACACAAATTTATTACTTTTTAAGTTCACACAGATTTAATCCATGATCAATTTCAAAATAATCAAACTTGATGCCACAGACTCTACTAATGATTGGTTAAAAGAAAAGTTTTTCCAAGGGAACTGTATTGAGGGTGATTTGGTTTGGGCTTATGATCAAACTAAGGGAAGAGGGCAGCGCGAAAACCAATGGATATCAACTCCTGGGAAAAATTTAACTTTTAGTTTATTTAAGGTGTTTGACAAGCTTTCTACACGAGATCAGTTCCTAATTAATTGTTCCGTAACACTTGCCATTCTTATGGCTTTGAAAGAAATCAATATTCCAGATTTAAGTTTAAAATGGCCAAACGACATTTTGTCAGGTAATAAAAAGATTGGAGGAGTTTTAATAGAGAATTTTGTCAGGGGTGACCGGTTTTCGGGAACAATCCTAGGAGTAGGGATAAATGTGAATCAAGATAATTTTGATTTATTCCCTAAAGCAAGTTCAATTTTAATGCTTACTCAAAAAGAACACGACTTAGATAAACTTTTAAAAAGGCTTTTAGACAAGTTTAATATTTTTTTTGAACAATGTAAAACTGAAAACAAAATCGAATTGATCAATCAGTATCAAACACACCTTTATATGAAAGACCAATGGGTGGTTTTTGAGCATACAGATTCAAAATTTAAAGGAAAGATAAAAGGGGTTAATTCGAAAGGAAAAATTAAAATTGAAAAAGAAAATGGAACGGTTGAATACTTTTCAGGCGGTTCCTTGAAATTGCTTTATTAAGCAGGACTCCAATTGGCAGGATCTTTTTTCCACGACCTTAGCAATTCCAAATCATTTTTATCAACATAGTTTGAAGCCACTCCAGCTTCCAATAAATGATCATAGTCACAAAGCGTATGAAGCTTCACTTCTTCAGCTGCAAAATTATCAGAAGCAACAACAAAACCATAAGTGAACAACGCCACCATCCCTTTGACTTCAGCATTTGAATTTCTTAACGCTCTAACGGCATTAAGACTGCTTTTTCCGGTTGAAATTAAATCTTCTATGACAACAACTGATTGACCTTTTTCTAAATTTCCTTCAATTTGATTTTGTCGACCATGTGATTTCGCTTCAGGTCTGACATAAATGAAAGGAGCGTCTAAGCGTTGTGCAACCAACATTCCGATTCCGATAGCACCAGTTGCGACTCCTGCAATAACGTTTCCTTCCCCGTAGAGCGACCTTACTTGATCGGCTAATTTTTCGGCAAGAAAATTTCTTACTTCCGGAAAAGACAGTGCAATTCGGTTGTCACAATAGATAGGAGAATTCCATCCGCTTGCCCATTGAAAAGGATTTTTTGGATTCAATTTAATTGCATTAATTTGCAGTAAGCTCTTGGCCGTTAATTGAGCCGTTGTTTGGTCATAAATCATACACAAATGTATAAAGTTTTTTTCAATAAAAAGTTAGTTGTTTTAACCACAAAAAAGGTTGATACTGACGACACCGCTCCCTTTCTTTTCTTAAAATACACAAATAAAGAATTGATAATAACTGCTTTGAAGTCTAAAAAAGTCAAGGGATTATACCTCTACCACCCGAAGGAAAAAAAGCTGTGGAAACACATTAAAAAGCACTTTCCTGAGATAGAAGCAGCCGGTGGGCTTGTTGAGCATCATGATGGAAAAATTTTATTTATCTACAGAAATGATCAGTGGGACCTCCCCAAAGGAAGGATTGAGAAAAAGGAATTGATTATCGATGGCGCCTTAAGAGAAGTGATCGAGGAAACAGGGGTAAAGGATTTGATAGTCAAAAAACCACTTCCTACTACGTTCCATTTGTTTAAGAGAAATGGCTCTTACAAGTTAAAGAAAACCTATTGGTTTTTGATGACGACTTCCTTTGAGGGTAAGCTGACACCTCAAGTTGAAGAAGGAATAAATCAGGCGGTATGGAAATCTAAGGAAGCTATTCCCGAGTTAATGAAAAATGCTTATGAAAATATAAAAATACTAGTTAAAGAAATTTTATAAGCCCTTATGGGTTAAATCCTAACAGCGTCAGGGACAAGGAGTGTGTAGTCTCCTTTATTTGAGATGATCTCTCTCACAATACTGCTGCTTATGTAGGAAGTGTTCGCAGAAGTCAAAAGAAAAATTGTTTCAATCCCAGAAAGCTTCCTGTTCGTATGGGCAATTGCTTTTTCAAATTCAAAATCAGCTGGATTTCGCAACCCTCTGATGATAAAATCAGCATTACACTTATTGCAAAAATCTATCGTCAATCCTTCGTAGTTCGTTATAACCAGTGAATTGTGTCCTGCGAATGTTTCCTCGATAAAATCCATTCTTGTCTTTAACGGGAACATGTATTTTTTTTCCGAATTTGTTCCAACAGCAATAACTATTTCGTCAAACAAAGGAATACTTCTTTTGATAAGATCATAGTGACCTAGAGTGATTGGATCAAAAGAACCTGGGAAAATTGCACGTTTCATATATACAAATTTAAACGTTTTTTTCTAAAGCGTTGTTTAGCATTGCCTCGAACAAGTCGTTAAGACCTAGACCTGCTGCTTCTAGTTGTTGTGGAATTATACTGGCCTGCGTTAATCCTGGGATTGTGTTGATTTCCAAAAGATGCGGTACTTCGTCAACGATAATGAATTCACTTCGGCATACACCCGACAGCTCCATTTTTAGATAAAGTCTTTTGGACATTCGAATTATTTCATCTGACCATTTTTGAGGAATCTGAGCTGGAGTGATTTCTTCCGATTTTCCTTCATACTTAGCTTCGTAGTCAAAAAATTCATTATCAGTAGTTATTTCGGTTATTGGAAGAACAATTATTTCTTTCCCCACTGAGAAAACTCCTACAGAAACTTCTCTTCCGACCAAAGCAGATTCAACAATTAATTGCCTGTCTTCCGAAAAGGCCTTTTCTAATGCTTTTGAGAAATCTTCTTGACGGTTTACTTTAACAATTCCGAAACTACTGCCAGAACGATTTGGTTTCACAAAGCAAGGAAACCCTACTTGCCGCTTTATTAAGTCAAGATCAATAATGTCACCTTTGTCAAATGAAACTGATTTTGCTGCTGGAATCCCCCATTTTTTTGCCACATCAAGGCAGTCTCTTTTGTTAAATGTGAGTCCTGCTGTGTAGCTGTCACAGCTGGTATGTGGGATGTTTAATAACTCTAAAAGTGCCGCCAATTGGCCGTTTTCTCCAGGAATCCCATGAATTGCATTGAAAACTACATCGAAGTGAATGATTTGGTTGTCAATTGAGAAAGTAAAATCACCCATCGAAAGTGGATAACTGTTGTTTTGGCTGTCTAAAACAATCCAATTGTCAGAACTGATTACGATCCTATAGCAAACCCAGCTTTCATTTGAAAGGGTTTTATTGACCGTATTACCGCTATTTAGAGAAATTTCTCTTTCGGAAGAGTACCCTCCCATGGCAATCCCAACAACCTTTTTACCCATAAAAACACTTTTAAACAAAGGTATTGTATTTCAAATTAATCAAAAGCAATGCGATTCATTATCTTTGTTTCGAATTTAAAGTTATGAATTTAATTAGATTCTTTTTTAGTAAGACTTTTTTTAAACAATTGGCGCTTGCTTTTATTGTGTTTTTGATTTTCTGTTACCTCGCTTTGAGCTTTTTAAAAATCTTTACACATCACGATAAACTTCAGGAAGTTCCAGATTTGGAAGGGGTACCTCTATTTGTTTTAATCCCTTTAATTGAAGAAGAAAATTTAAGATTTGAAATCATCGATTCTTCCAAATACACCCCAAATATGCCACCGCTTAGTGTGTTAGAGCATCATCCTAAAGCTGGAGATTTTGTCAAAAAAAATAGAAAAATTTACATCACCCTAAACCCATCTAATTATAAAAAAGTAAGCGTCCCTGACGTAGTTCAGATTACAAGAAGAAATGCAGAAACCACGCTGCAATCTGTCGGTTTTTCTATTGGAGAAATAACCTACAGAGACAATATCGGAAAAAACATGGTTTTAGAAATTAAACACAAAGGAGAAATACTAACTCCAGGAACTTTGCTTCCAAAAACAGCAAAGATTGATTTAGTATTAGGAAATGGAAAACGAAAATAAACAAGTCTCCGGTTCGGAGATGGCAGAAGATCAATTACACGAGCACCATTCATTCAAGGCTGATCCCGGGCAAGAGCCGCTTCGGGTGGATAAGTATTTAATGAATCGGATTGAAAATGCAACGCGAAATAAAATCCAACAAGCTGCTAAAACAGGTTCAATTCAAGTAGATGGAGTTCCCGTAAAGTCGAGTTATAAAATCAAGGGAGGAGATGAGGTGAAAGTGTTATTGTCTCATCCACCTCACGAAAATCTTTTAATACCAGAAGAAATGTCTTTGGACATTATGTATGAAGATGAAGCCTTGATTGTGGTCAATAAGGAAGCGGGGATGGTTGTTCATCCCGGACATGGAAATTATTCAGGTACTTTGATTAATGGTCTTTTGCATCATTTTGAGACACTACCATTAAATTCTAATGATCGACCGGGCTTGGTTCACCGAATTGATAAGGATACAAGTGGTCTTTTAGTCGTTGCTAAAACAGACAAAGCGATGGTACATTTGGCAAAACAGTTTCACGACAAGGTCTCCTCCCGAAAATACCTAGCTTTGGTTTGGGGAGATGTCATAGCGGAAGAAGGAGTTGTGGAAGGACACATTGGGAGACATCCTAAAAACCGCCTTCAAATGACCGTTTTTCCAGAGGGAGAATCTGGGAAGCCTGCCATTACGCACTATTCGGTTTTAGAACGTTTTGGATATGTAACATTGATTGAATGCCGACTCGAGACGGGACGAACCCATCAGATTCGTGCGCACATGAAACATATTGGACACACACTGTTTAATGATTCGCGCTATGGAGGTGATGCTGTTTTAAAAGGTACGACTTTTACAAAATACAAGCAATTTGTTCAGAACTGCTTTACATTGATTCCGCGTCAGGCATTGCATGCAAAAACCTTAGGTTTTAACCACCCCACGACTAACGAGTGGATGGATTTTAATTCTGAAACTCCTTCGGACATTTTAAATGCACTTGAAAAGTGGCGTAATTATGCACAACATAAGAATTCTTGATATACCAATTGAATTTGGTGATTTGATAGAGTTGTTTTTTGGACTAAATCCTTATACATTTGGAAAAACGATTGCAAAATGAAAATGATAATTTCTCCCGCAAAATCGCTAAATTTTGATGCGGTTTTACCCAATTCGACAAACTCAAATCCATGTTTTATTGAAGAAGCTAAAAGAATAAATGAGCTTTTAAAAAAGAAATCTCCAGTTGAATTATCGCAATTAATGCATATTTCTGATAAGCTTGGGAATTTAAACTGGGAACGGAATCAAAATTTTAACAATCAGGAGAGTTTGAAAAACTCAAGGCCTGCAGTCTTTGCATTTAATGGAGATGTATATTCTGGATTAGATGCCTACACGCTTCCGGAGGAGAAGATCAGTAAAATGCAAAACAGCCTTAGGATTCTTTCAGGTCTTTATGGAGTGCTTAAGCCTTTAGATTTAATTCAACCCTACCGCCTAGAAATGGGCACTAAAATTGGAATTGAAAAAAATAAAAATCTTTATGAATTTTGGAGACAGAAAATAACCAGCTTTTTAAATTCAGAATTAGAAGAAGAAGAGCTTTTTGTCAATCTGGCAAGCACTGAATATTTTTCTGCGGTAGATCAAAAAGTCTTAAAAACCCCAATCATAGCACCTCAGTTTAAAGATTTTAAAAACGGAAAACTTAAAATAATATCTTTTTATGCCAAGAAGGCAAGGGGAATGATGGTGCGTTATTTATTGGATTCACCAAAAAATGATTACGACGCACTACTCGGGTTTGATTCTGGAGGTTATGTCTATAGTGAAGCACATACTGAATCAAAACTAGCCCCAGTTTTTATTCGATAGTACTTATAAAAGCGACGGGTCAATTCCCAAAACATGACTTTCAAGGTATTTGTTTAACAGATACGCATCTAACATTTCTGATCCCAAAAGCGAATCGTCTTTTAAGAGTTTAACGATATCCAATTTTAAATAGGATTTAAGCATGGGTTTTGAAATCTCAGAAAAACTGTAATGCCATGGTTCATAATAGAATCCACTACGTTCTTTGTCCAGAGTGTAGGGTCTGATAAATCCAAAGTTTTGGGCGTTCTTATCCATCCAAATCCTGAGTTTTTCATAAGGTCCCCCATCATGAAACTTCTCTGTAAGTAATACATCCCCTTCGGCCAGAGGATTACTGTCAATCACATCGATTTCGGTCCCCCAGTGGTGTCGAGAGGTCCCCGGAATTGTTGAGTATTCAATGATTTTATTGATGATTTGCAATCCCTCGAGTCCTTCTTTTTTGAATGCATTGAATTTTCGATTCCAAATGGCTTTCTGTTTTTCATAGGACCGATAGGAGGAGACCACTTTAACTTTAATACCTGCCGCCCTAGCCGCCCTTTCCATATTTTGATAAGCCTTTTCAACCTCTGGAAGTAAACGATGATCTTTTCCCACAAGATTTGGTTTTCCTTTACCGATTAATATTTCAGCACCAAACTTTTCATTGCTACAGAAGTTAAGTAAGGGCAGACTGATTAGGCTACTGATAAATTCAAAACGATTCATGAGTTGTTTTTTATGTAACGTTGATGTATTCCAATATTTTTTATGTTGAATACTTTGCCAGCAGGACGATATCCAAGGTTTAAATAGAAATTTTTGGAGTTTACCCTTGCGTTGAGCCAAATGTATTCAATTGATTTATTTAATCGAATTTGTTGTTCAACTTTTTGAACCAGAAGCGACCCAATACCTTTCCTTTGGAATTCATGATTAATAGCGATACCCCTGAGTTGATAGCTTTTTTTTAAGGGAAAATCACTACAATTATTGGGCAGTGCAGACAATACGCCGATGATAATGTCTTCTTTTTTTGCACAAAGATGAATGCTATCTGGGTGATCGTCATTTTCAAATCGGCAACTCTCGAGGGGTTTCCCTTTTCTGAGAATTGGATGCCTAACCTGATGGGTTGTTTGGGACGAAGACGATTGAATAATCATATGGGTCAAAATATAAAAATACTAAATTCTAATCATAGGATAGATTTTGAGTCGGTATTAATACTAAAAACTACTTTTTAATTAAAAATTAACACCAGAAGGATTTAATAAATTAATTAGCTTCTTATCTTTAACCATGAGAAAATTCATATTGCTATTGCTTCTTTTATCAAACATGCTTTCGTGGGGACAAAATCGAATGCCTATAAAAGGGAAGTTGCTCTATCGTAATGTAAATGTTGTAGCAGCCAACGTAGTGAACAACACCGCACAAATAAACACCATTACTGATGGCGATGGAGAATTTGAAATTGATGTAGCGCTGGGAGATGAGGTTCTGTTTTCTTCTGTTCAATACCTTATAAGAACTGTTGTTATCACTCCTGAAATACTTCAAAACAATAGGCTAACGGTTGCTGTGAATGAGCGAATAAACGCACTTGAAGAGGTCGTGATTACGCCTTATAACACTGAAAAGTTTCTTGATTTAAAGGAAGAAGAGTTTAAGTCTTATGATTATGAGCTGGACAAGTCCTCAAAGTTGGATAATGTATTGGTGAAAAAAGACCAATTAACCAACGGTTTAAATGTGATTAATGTGGTTAAATTAATTGCAAAAATGGTAAGTGGTAAAACCGAAGAGGAAAAGAACAACCTTAAGCCAAGCGAGATTTTACTTTATGTTTTTGATGACGACTTTTTTACAAGAGACCTTAAGCTAAAAGAGGATCAAGTTGTCGGTTTTCTTGAGCATATAGATAAAAACTTACCTTCTCAAAAATTATTAAAAGTAGATAAGCAATTCGAGTTGATTGATTACTTGATCTCTGAGAGTCAAAGTTATAGAGCTCAATTTTAGTTATAAAACTAGTTACTATGAGAATATTTAGAAAGCGTTCTAGCTTATTTTTTATTATTGCTTCTGCTGTGTTGCTGTCAGCAATGATTTCTCATAAGTTTTATGTTACGACCACCTCTTTAAGGTTCGTTGAATCCAATAACAGTTTTCAAATCACCTCTCGACTTTTTATTGAGGACATTGAATCGATCTTGGTAAAAAGCAGTAATACTGAATTGAAACTAGCACCAGACAGTGACGCATCTGTTGTGGATAGTTTATTAACGAATTACTTTGAAGACAATTTAATATTTACCTCTGTTGAAAATGAATTTAAAATTAATTTTTTAGGTAAGGAATACAAAGATGATACGATGGTTTGCTATTTGGAACTGAAATTTGACAAGCTGGATGAAAATATCAACATACAAAACACCCTACTATTTGATTTTTCAGAAGAGCAAAAGAACATCGTTCATTATAGAAATGGAAATCAGCGAAAAAGTTTTTTATTTACTCACACCCAACCTCGTTTTAAAATCAAATTAAACCTTTTATAATTTTAGTACAAACTAATTTGAAAATAGGAAAAAATTGTACATTGGACTGTACAAATAAATCTAAATCTTATGAACAAAATTTATTCACATTTAATTATTTTCGCGACCCTTTTTTTAACGACAGGCTTGTTAGCGCAACCCGATTCAGTAGTCGCAAAAGAAGGGGGTCACACCAATAACAATAAGTTTAAGCAGCTCTATCAAGAATTTTCAACTCCTAACAGTTATCGAACTGCTTCTGGTGCTCCTGGAGTAGATTACTATCAACAGCAGGTTGATTACATCATGGACATAGAGTTGGACGACAAAAATGAACGCCTTTACGGGGAAGAAAAAATCACCTACACAAACAACTCGCCCGACGCATTGTCTTATTTGTGGGTTCAGTTGGAGCAAAATATAAGAAAGAAAGATGCTATTGCCCATGAAAAAGATGGGAATGGAGCCAAACCTCTAATGATGGTTGAAGAATTTGTTTCGGATTACCTTAAAGATCCATTTGATGGCGGTTTTAATATTCAGTCCGTTAAGGATGCTAACAATCGACCACTCAAGCACCTTATCAACGAAACGATGATGAGAATTGATTTGCCTACTCCGATAAAGAGTGGAGATCAGTATACTTTTTCTATAAAATGGTGGTACAACATTAACAATCACGTCGAAAATAGAGCACGTTCAGGATTTGAATATTTTCCCGAAGATGGAAATCGTGCCTATGTAATCGCTCAGTTTTTCCCAAGATTGGCCGTTTATAATGACGTGGAAGGATGGCAGAATTATCAATTTTGGGGTAATGGTGAGTTTGCTTTAAACTTTGGGGATTACGAAGTTAATTTGACCGTTCCTGCAGATCATATTGTCGATGCAACTGGCGTATTACAAAACCCGAAAGATGTTTTATCTAAACAAGAATTAAACAGGTATAAAAAAGCTCAAAACACTTTTGATAAACCAGTAATTATTGTAAACCAGGCAGAGGCTGAAGCACGTGAAGCTGGGTTCTCTGAAAAGAAAAAAACTTGGAAGTTTATTGCTGAAAACGTTAGAGACTTTGGATTTGCAAGCTCTAGGAAGTTTATTTGGGATATGATGGCCGTAAAAGTTGGGTCACGAAAAGTGATGGCTGTTTCCCTTTATCCTAAGGAAGGGAACCCTTTGTGGGAAGAATATTCCACTGTTGCAGTAGCTCAAGCCTTAAAAACGTATTCAAAATTTACTTTTGAATATCCTTATCCTAAAGCGGTTTCAGTTCATGCCAAAAATCAAGGGATGGAATATCCGATGATTTGCTGGAATTATGGTCGTCCCGAAAAAGATGGAACTTATTCTGATAGGGTTAAATTTGGAATGATTAGTGTCATTATCCATGAAGTGGGGCACAATTTCTTTCCAATGATTGTGAATTCTGACGAGCGTCAATGGGGCTGGATGGATGAAGGGTTAGACACTTTTATGCAATACCTTACAGAGCAAGAGTTTGGAAAAAATTATCCAAATTCAATTTTGGGCTTGGACAACTACCCTTCTCGTAGAGGGGCGCCTTCAAAAATTGTTAATTATATGGGAGGAGATCAGAGTTTTATTTCTCCGATCATGTCCAATCCTGAAAATATTTATCAATTAGGGCCAAATGCTTACGCCAAGCCAGCCACAGCATTAAATATACTTAGGGAAACTGTTATGGGCAAAGAGCTTTTCGATTACGCTTTTAAAACCTATGCACAGCGTTGGATGTTTAAGCACCCTTCTCCTGAAGATTTTTTCAGAACAATGGAAGACGCTTCTGCAGTCGATTTGGATTGGTTTTGGAGAGGATGGTTCTATTCTACAGATTACGTCGATATTGGCGTGAAAAATGTCAAAAAGTTTTTTATTTCAAATGAACCAAATGCTGAAATTAAAGGAAAATTGGCCGCTTATAATATGACCTTAGATGATCTTCCCCCAGCTGTTTTTACAGTAATGGATGACAGTGATGATTTTAATCCTGAATATGCAGAAGGCTCTCCAATGGACCATTCTACAGTATTGGATGCTTATGTGAAAGATAATTTCACTGAAGAGCAACTTAAGGGGCTTAAGGTTCCTAAGTATTTTTATGAAATTGAATTTGAAAAGCCTGGAGGCCTCGTAATGCCCATAATTGTTGAGTATACTTTCGCCGATGGTACTTCGGAAAGAATTAAATATCCTGTTCAAGTTTGGAGAAAAAATGACAAAGTGGTTCGTAAAGTTATGGCTTCAGACAAAGAAATTACTAATATTTTGGTTGATCCTGATTTAGAAACTGCAGATATTGATACGTCAAATAACAGCTGGCCCAAAAAGGAGGCTGCTAGCGATTTTGAAAATTTTATTAAAAAAACAGAAAATTAAAATCTCTTAAAAGCACGACTTATTTAAGTTGTGCTTTTAAGTTGTGTTTTTTATATCTTTGATTAAAATATAAATTAATGTTTCTTTTTATTAGCGGTGCAGAGCTCGTCTTTGTTTTTTTTATTGTTTTGCTCGTATTCGGGGCAGATAAAATCCCTTCGATTGCGAGATCACTGGCAAAAGGAGTGACTCAAGTGCGTCAAGCCACAAATGAAATAAAGTCCGAAATTCAAAAATCTGCGGATACAAAAGATTCCGTAGGTTCAATTGGAGGTGAAATTAAAGATCAGGTAGATAAGGTTAAAGAAGATTTTGACAACCTCACGGATTCAATAAAAAGAAAGCTCTAAACCTTCCTGCAGATTGTTAAGCCATCTCTGAGCGGCAATAATAATGTTTCCACACGTTGATCATTCTTAACATGTTCGTTAAACTCTTTCAGTGCTGGTGTGTCCATATCCTTGATTGAAGTAGTTTCCTCTAATACCTTTCCACTCCACAACACATTGTCGGCAATTAGGATCCCTTTTGGATTTAATTTTGGAATTAAAAGGTTAAAATAATTAAGGTAGTTTGCTTTATCCGCATCTAAAAAAATTAGGTCATAGGATAGATCAAGTTTTGAAATCACATCTTTAGCTGCTCCTAAATGGCATTTGATTTGGTTCTTGTAATCACTTCGGTTAAAGTATTTTTTCTGAAAATCAATCAATTCTTCGTTGGTGTCAATCGTGTGGAGCAGTCCGTCTTTCTGTAATCCTTCTGCCAAGCATAGAGTCCCATAGCCAGTGAAAGTTCCTACTTCAAGAATTGTTTTGGGTTGAATTATTTTTGACAACAAACTTAAAAACCGACCCTGTAACGGCCCGCTAAGCATCCTCGGTTGAAGAATTTTTTGATAAGTTTCTCTTGCTAATTCTTTGAGCAAATCAGATTCATTATCGGAATGAAGCAGCGCGTAATCCAAGATTTTATTGTCTATAAAATCCATAGGTTTAAAATCTATTTATTAAGTTGCCTAATGTCCTTTGGTCTTGCATATTCAAAGCGCTCTTCGAGCTTTGGAAGCGCATAACCATCCAGTCCGTTGACAACGACTACATTGCCCTTGTCGAGTTGAACCCAGCCATCTTCACCGATCATTTCATCTCTTACATAGATATGCTCAATGGCGGCAACAATCAAAACACAACCGTTTTCTTTGATTAGATATTCGTTCAAAAAACGACATCCTAACTGTACAGGTGCTCCTTTAACAAAAGGTGCTTGCCAATCTCCTTTGTACTCGGCATTAAGACCGGTTTGGTCAAACTCAGAAATATATTCCTCATATTTTGCACTGGTATGGTGCGCATCTTCGATATGGTCAACCTTGATGTGATTGACTGTGAAAACCCCATTTTCCTTTATATTTTTATAGGTATCACGTGGCACAGTGTTTGGGCGCATGGTGAAGTTGATCAAAGCAGGGTCGCTTCCTAGATGGGTGATCGAACTGAAAACTGCGAGATTTTCATATCCCGATTTTGATCGGGTTCCTATCATATTGGCCGACTTGTATCCTGTGATACTGTTCACTAAGTTTAAACGATAAATCTTGGACAATTCTTTTACGTCAGTTTGATTAAAATATTGCATAATGTATTTATAGATATAGTGTGAATCTTATTTTAAAGAATGTCAAATTAAGAATTAGATTTTTTCTCAAAATACAAAACGGCAGACAAAAGGGCTATTACGATAATTACTAGACCTCCAATAAACATGAAATGATCCTTATTCTCGTTTGAGGAAAGAAAGCCGTCAGTAACCTGAATATCAATGAATCTGATGGCAATCCCCAATGGAATTAAAATGAGAATATATTTAAAACGATTGATGCTTTTTTTCACTATTTAAAATTTGTCAGCAGAATGATTACTAAGATAATTTTTTTTACAATCCCGAAAATGATTGCATAGCGTAGGTGTTTTTTATTGATTTTCAAGATAAAGGATTTTAGTAAAAATAGTGTTTATTTTTTTTAAACGAAACTATTGTAAAAAAAATGGGTGGGAAAGCTCCCACCCATAAACGAAATAAAAACCAAACAATTAAATAATTAAACTAAAACTTCTTATAAACTTACTGCTCTTAAGAGCAATAGATAATGCTTTTTGTATTTTACAAATATAGAGTCAAATTCGTTCTTGTAAACTCCTTTCTAAACATTAAAAGGCTATTTTGCTGAATGTGTAATGTTGCGGCTAAGAAATTCATATATAATCATTTTGAAGCCTTTAAAATCCGTTATTTGTAATATTAAAATGGAATTACTTTTGTTGTTTTCTTCAAATAAATTGGCTAAACGTTTAACAGTTTAATTCTTTACATTTGGTTAACATTAGAATTAATCTACACACTAAGACCTAACTGTTTGGTGAATGGTAAATATTTTGAGAGATCAATTGCTTTTATTAGGTTATATTCTACTCTTTATGTTCTAATTTTCTAAAAGATTATACTAGTTATTAGTCGTTAATAAATCACTTCAAATCTATGGCTGCAAAAGTAATTAGAAAGGAAATGGTGTTGTTTAGGAGAATAGTTGATAGGATAACTGCAACTGCTAATGTTTCAGATACAAAAATAACTAAACCTCTGGTGAAGCAAAAAGCTATGAATCAATTTTTGAATCTTAGTAAATAGTAATCAGGGGTTTTCTTTTTACCGATAGGCATATCCTTTTCAGCAAGTTCTGTTATTTCTAGTCCTATAAAACAGGTCATTAGAATTAACGCTATAAAATATTATCAATTAAGTAAGAAGTAATATATTTGAAACCAAAACGATGTTTGGGCACAATTCAAATGTTTAAAACAGCTAGTTTTTTACGGGTGTTTAGCTCAGTTGGTTTAGAGCGCTACCTTGACAGGGTAGAGGTCATGGGTTCGAATCCCTTAACACCCACAAAAGCCTCCTAATGGAGGCTTTTGTTATAGTGTATGCGCTGTTATTCCTTAAATAAAAACAGCTTACTTAAAGCTTTTAGAAGTCAGTAAGCACCTAAACGATCACTTTAGCAATTACAAATCCGATTGCAATTCCTACAATCAGCATTATTAATACTTTTCCAGAAAAGAACCACGAGAAATTTTTTTCCCAAGAATCAGGTATAAAATTATTGTTTTCATCTAGTTCTTTCCCTGTACGAGTAGAATAACCTGCGTACCAGTATACTCCTCCAAATAACACCGCTAGAAAAACTAGAACTACTAATGCATCTACCATATTTACAGATATTTAATTAATGTATTAGTAAAAATAATTTTTTTTTGAGATATATTCCTAAAATTTCCCCAAAAATTTTTTTTATTTAAAAAAATCACCTTTTTTTTGGGTAAAACTTATTTTCGTCCATAACCCCCTAAATTTAAAGTTTGTGTTAAATGATTTTATGACCTATTTTTAGGTTTTAAAAACAGAACATGAATCATAAAATATCAAGTCTTTTCGAGTATACAACAAAATACGAAAATAGCATTTCCAATCCCGAGGCTTTTTGGGGAGAAATTGCTGAAGATTTTCGTTGGAGAAAACCATGGAGCAAAGTATTAGATTGGAATTTTGAAGAACCCAAAATGGAGTGGTTTAAAGATTCGAAATTAAACTTAACTGAAAATATTTTTGAGAGACTACTCCCAACGCATGCTGATAAAACTGCCATATTGTGGGAGCCAAACGACCCTAATTCTGATTCTGTGAGTCTTACTTATGCTGAGCTTTTTGAAGCTACTTGTAAGTTTGCGAATGCGATGCGTGCAAATGGTGTACGAAAAGGAGATCGTGTAATTATTTACATGCCGATGGTTCCTGAAGCCGCTATTGCCATGTTGGCCTGTGCCAGAATCGGAGCAGTACATTCTGTAGTTTTTGCTGGATTTTCATCTTCGGCATTGGCAGACAGAATCAATGATTGTCAAGCGAAAATGGTGCTTACTTCTGATGGGAATTTTCGCGGGAGTAAACAGATTCCTGTGAAGGCAGTTGTTGACGAGGCTTTGGAAAAAACAACGACCATTGAAAAAGTTATTGTACTTAAGAGAACGGGGGAGCCTGTTGATATGAAGACAGGGAGAGACATCTGGTGGAGCGATGCGATTGCCGAACAGTCTTCTGAGAATGAGGCCGAAGTAATGGATGCCGAAGACATGTTGTTTATTCTTTACACCTCTGGTTCAACCGGACAGCCCAAAGGCGTTGTTCATTCAATTGCAGGTTATATGGTTTATACTTATTATTCTTTTATAAATGTTTTTCAGTACGAAGAATCTGATGTTTATTGGTGTACAGCTGATGTCGGTTGGATTACTGGACATTCTTATATTGTTTACGGACCGCTTTTGGCTGGTGCAACTACTTTAATGTTTGAAGGCGTTCCGACCTACCCGCATCCTGGACGTTTTTGGGAGATTATTGATAAATATAAAGTCAATCAATTTTATACTGCACCTACTGCCATTCGTGCCCTTCAAGTCTACGGTCTTGAACCAATTGAAAAATACACTTTAGATTCACTTAAGGTAATTGGTTCAGTAGGAGAGCCAATAAATGAGGAAGCTTGGCACTGGTATCACGAAAATATTGGAAAAGGAAGATGTCCATTAGTAGATACTTGGTGGCAAACCGAAACGGGTGGAATAATGATCTCACCCCTTGCAGGTATTACTCCAAATAAACCGGCGCACGCCTCGTTACCTTTACCCGGAGTTCAGCCAGTAATTGTCGATGCAGAAGGAAATGAGCTTATAGGGAACAATGTGGAAGGAAATCTGTGTATAAGATTCCCATGGCCTTCAATAATAAGAACAACCTATGGGGACCACAACCGTTGTAAAGAGACCTATTTTTCTACATATAAAGGAATGTATTTTACTGGTGATGGTGTAAAACGAGATCATGATGGTTATTTAAGAATATTAGGTAGAGTTGATGATGTGATCAATGTTTCTGGTCATAGAATGGGTACTGCAGAAGTGGAAAATGCGATAAATGAACACCCCGAAGTTGTCGAGTCCGCCGTAGTAGGTTTTCCCCATCCGATAAAAGGGCAAGGAATTTACGCTTATGCAATTTGCAATTCTTCGACAAAATCTAATGCTGAGATGGAAAGTGAAATTAAAGCCATGGTGAGAAAGATAATCGGTCCTATTGCAAAACCCGAACATGTTCAAATTGTATCTGATCTCCCGAAAACAAGATCTGGAAAAATAATGCGTCGTATTTTAAGAAAAGTAGCAAGTAAAGATGTATCAAGTTTAGGCGATACTTCTACGTTATTAAATCCTGAGATTGTTCAAGAGATTATTAAAGGTGCTGGATTAGAATAAGTTTTACAGCAACTCAAGTAACTTCTCCAAAGCCATTCCTCTTGAACCTTTGAGAAGGATGGTTTTGTTGTTGAAAGATTTCTTTTTAAGGTATTCTTTAATGTCGCTTAGGGTTTTAAACTTCTGTATTCTTGAGTCCCTGCTTGAAGTCTTAAAAAAGGCTTCCCCGACAATTAGAATTTCCTCCAAATTAGTTTCCTCTAACAACATTACTGTTTTTTGATGTTCCTCATCGGTATAGGCTCCAAGTTCAAACATATCGCCTAGGATGACAACGCCATTTTTGTTTGTGTTTAAAGCGAAAGCTTTTATAGACACTTCCATGCTTGTGGGATTTGCATTGTAGGCATCTAATGTGATTCTATTTGTCCCTTGAGTAATAGTTTCCGAACGGTTATTAGACGGCGAATAAGCAGAAACACCAAAATTTATATTTTCGTTAGAAATTTCAAAATACTTTCCAATGGCAATTGCCGCTCCGATATTAGTGAAATTATAAAAGCCATTTAGGTTACTATTAATTATTTTATCTTGAAATTTTATTTTTAATGGATTTCCACTTTTTGTTAAATATTCAATCACACAAGTTGCATTCAGATCTTCTCCAAAAGAATAGTATTTACTTTTTGTTTTCCATTCCTTTTGAATGGGATCATCCTCATTTATAAAGAGCGCTCCTTCTTTGTTAACGAGGTGTTCAAAGAGCTCTGTTTTAGCTTTTACAACTCCTTCTAAGCTTCCAAAACCTTCTAGGTGTGCTTTCCCAAAATTAGTAATTAGACCATAATCGGGCAAAGCGAGTTCACAAAGCTCTTTTATTTCTCCTCCATGATTCGCTCCCATTTCAACAATCCCGATTTCGGTATCTGTATCAAAGCTTAACAAGGTTAAAGGAACTCCTATGTGATTGTTTAAGTTCCCCTCAGTAGCTTGAGTTTTATATTTTTGAAACAAAACACTTTTTAAGACTTCCTTGGTGGTGGTTTTACCATTGCTTCCAGTGAGTGCAATGATTTTTGCTTTTAGGGATTTCCTGTGAAAACGAGATAATTCTTGGAGTGTTTTTAAGGTGTCTTCTACACAAATCATTTGGTTATTTTCCCTGGCAATAACTGGATCATCAACCAGAGCAAAAATTGCTCCTTTTTGAATGGCTTCTTTAGCAAATAAATTTCCATCGAAGTTTTCGCCTTTTAGGGCGACAAACAAACAATTGTCTTTTATCTTACGAGTGTCAGTTACAACTCCCGAAGAGGCTAGAAAGTATTTATGAATTTCATGTAGCATCATGTCAAAAAAAAAGGCATCTCAGAGGATGCCTTTATGAACGATTATTACCTGGCCCGCTTGTGTCTTGCGGTCTTCTTTATATTGCTTTTTTGCCCTAAACGAGACATTGCGCATCTGAATCCTATATAATCAGTTGCGATGTATTGTGGCAAATATCTTCTTTGTGCAGGGTCTAACCAGTAAGCCCTATCTTTCCAAGAACCTCCCTTATAAACTCTTACTTCGTCTGTTATAAGTGAAGTTCTGTTTGTAGACTTGTCAATTCTTCTGATGATATTTCCCTCTTCATCCAACTCTACTTTTGGATGGGTTGGGGCGTTGTACATCACAGTGCTCTCCGGACGTTTGTTTGGGTTGTTTTCGTCATCACCTCTAGCAGATGCAAAAAGTCTTGTTGATTCAACATCACCATCACGAATATTTCTGTTGTCACTCTCTGTGAAATTTTGTCTCAAAAAAGTTTCTTCTTCATCAACAGGGATTTGAGCGAGTTGACCCGGAAGACGTTTTAACATTATTTTCCCATTCGGAAGCGTATCATATACCAGTTCGTCTGGAGAAACGATTACAGCTTTTCCGTCTTCTCCAATTGCACTTTTTGAATAAATATTACCTCTATAATAGTTAAAGTCATTTGCTTCATCATCGATTATTGGGCGATAAACATCAGCAACCCATTCTGCAACATTACCTGCCATGTCATAAACTCCAAAATCATTAGGGGGATAGGTTTTAACTTGAACGGTTATATCTCCACCGTCATCAGACCATCCTGCGATTCCGCCGTAATCTCCTTTTCCGAATTTGAAATTTGCTAATTGATCTCCTTCACTTCTTTTATCACTTGATCTTGTGTATTCTCCAGACCAAGGATATTTCTTTTTACCTCGATAAGTATTGTATTCTCTTTCTCCTACCAAAGCCAATGCTGCATATTCCCATTCTGTTTCTGTTGGAAGTCTATAAGAAGGTAATAAAACTCCTTTGTCAACTCCTGCATATACATTAACAGTAGCAGTATCTTTTTTTACGGTTCCTCTTTTGCCCATAAGGCTATCAGAAGCCATCAATCCACCATAGGCGGTTTCGGGACGTTTTAAATAAGCGTCTGTGCTAAAGGTGCTATTCGCGTTAACGACACCACCCTGAGATTCTCCGTATCTAATATTTTTTTGAACAAAAGATTCGCGTTCTAAAATAAATTCATTTACACGATTTGTCCTCCACTCTGCAAATTGAACTGCTTGAAGCCAATTAACCCCAACCACCGGATATTCAGCATAGGCGGGATGACGCAAGTAATTTGTTGTAAGTTCTTCAAGATAACCTAAAGTGTTTCTCCAAACTAAAGTATCTGGGAGTGCACCTTCATAAATCTGAAGATAACGAGGCTCATTAAGAGGGAATACTGTTTCTAACCAATCCAAATATTCCATGTACATAAGGTTAGTAACCTCAGTTTGGTCGATGTAGAAAGACATAACATGTTGCTGTGAAGGAGAGTTATTCCAATCATGCATAACATCATCTTGGACTTGTCCTTTTGTAAAAGTACTACCTTCTATAAAAACTAATCCTGGCCCAGTTTCTTGGTTTTCAAAATCTAAGTTGTATTGGAATCCTCCGTCTTTAGAATTGATTCCCCAGCCTGTTCCGCGAGATTGATTATTACTTTTTCCACAGCTTACGAAAAACGCAACGAGGGATAGAAATACAAAGCTCTTAAATAAAAATTTGATTCTCATATAGTTACTATAATATATGTATTATATGATTGCAAGATACTAATAATAGCTGTTTTATGCATTAAAATATTATTCAAAATGTTACAATCTTATAATTCATAACGTATTAAGTTTTCTAATATTATATTTTGGCAAATTAAATTGATACAATCCTTCCAAAATATTTTCAGAACTAAAACAGTTTTCCCATTAGATTTAATAGGATATTAACATGGCATTTAAAGGCTTTAGCAATAAATATCTGTTTTTCTCGTTGTAAAGTAATCTAAACCTGAATTCATTAAATGAAACTCAAAAAAATATTTTATTTAGTTTTCACAATTGCCACCTTTTGTTCAGGAGTTGGAATTGCACAAGATCGAGTGATCACTACCGGCGTGCCATTTTTATTAATTACCCCTGATGCTAGGGCTGGTGGAATGGGGGAATTGGGAGTTGCGACCTCAGCGGATGCCTACTCCCAACAATGGAACCCAGCAAAGTATGTTTTTGCTGAATCTCCAAAAGGGCTGAGTTTGAGCTATACCCCCTATTTAAGGAAACTCGTTGATGATATTTTCCTAGGAAGTTTAACCTTTTATTCCCAAATTAACGAGAGAAGCTCTTGGGCGGGGAGTATTAAGTATTTTAGCTTAGGGGATATTCAATTTAATGAAAGTGTTGGAGGAACAATAGTTGATCAAGGCGCTGAGCGGCCAAATGAAATTTCAATCGACCTTTCTTACGCATTAAAATTAAGTGATAGATTTGCGATGTCAGTTGCCGGGAGATATATTCGCTCTGATTTGAAAATATCCACAGATGTGGATGCAACTTCTTCTAATAGCTTGGGGGTTGATATCGCTGGATTTTATAAGGGTAATAATTTTGATTTATTTAATAATAAAGCTTTTTTGAGAGCCGGATTTAACATATCTAATATTGGTCCTAAATTAAAATATGATGAAGGAGGACAAGAAGACTATATCCCTACAAATCTTAGGTTTGGAACGGGTTTGAATTTTATTTTTGATGATTCCAACGCGTTGGGAATCAACTTGGAATTCGCAAAACTATTGGTCCCATCTCCAGTTGCAACCTATGACGACAACAATGTTTTTATTGGATACAGACAACCAGACACCACTTTCTTAGATGCAATATTTAAGTCATTTAACGATGCACCTGGAGGATTCTCTGAAGAGATTAAAGAATTTACTTGGGCGCTAGGGTTGGAATATTTACTAGGGGACAATTTCGCTGTAAGGACTGGCTATTTTAATGAAAGCGAGGAAAAAGGTTCAAGACGCTATCTTACTTTCGGGTCTGGATTTACATTAAACAACATTACTATTGATATTTCATATCTTTCTTCTCTTTCTAAGGTTAGAAACCCATTGGAAAACACCCTTAGGTTCTCCTTGACCTTCAACTTGAATTCTTCAAAATCTAGGCTTAACGACAGTCAGAGTGGTCAAATTCAGGGCACTTATTAAAGATTTTTTTTATTTAATAAATATATTTTCTCCCTACCCTAGAATTCTTTAATTTTACAGAATAATTTAATTTTATTATCTCAACTCGTTTAATGAAAAAAATTACAAAAGAAACTTACCTTAGTTGGTATGAAAACATGATGTTCTGGCGCAAATTTGAAGATAAATTAGCAGCAGTTTATATTCAACAGAAGGTAAGAGGTTTTTTACACTTATATAATGGTCAAGAAGCTGTATTGGCAGGGTCGCTTCACGCAATGGAAATTGGTAAAGACCGAATGATAACCGCCTACAGGAATCACGTTCAACCAATCGGAATGGGTGTAGATCCAAAACGAATAATGGCTGAATTATTTGGCAAGGCAACTGGAACTTCACAAGGATTGGGTGGTTCGATGCACATTTTTTCTAAGGAACACAAATTTCATGGAGGTCACGGTATTGTTGGAGGTCAAATACCTTTAGGCGCTGGAATGGCCTATGGAGATAAATATTTTAATCGCGACAATGTCACCCTATGTTTTATGGGAGATGGAGCAGTCAGACAAGGGTCACTTCACGAAACATTAAACTTGGCGACACTTTGGAAACTTCCTGTTGTTTTTGTTGTTGAAAACAATGGCTATGCGATGGGAACTTCTGTGGCAAGAACTGCAAGCCATGAAGAGATATGGAAATTAGGATTGGGTTATGAAATGCCCTGTGGACCGGTAGATGGAATGGATCCAGTGGCCGTTGCTAAGGCGATGGATAAAGCCATTAAATTTGCAAGAGAAGGCAACGGACCAACTTTTTTAGAAATGAAAACGTATCGTTATAGAGGTCATTCCATGTCGGATGCACAAAAATACAGAACCAAAGATGAGGTTCTTGAGTATAAAAAGATTGATCCTATTTCTCAGGTAAAGGAAATCATTCTCAAAAACAAATATGCCACACAAGAGCAGCTCGACGAAGTTGATGCTAAGGTAAAAGAAGGTGTTCTTGAGTGTGTTAAGTTTGCAGAGGAATCTCCCTACCCAGAAAAGTCTGTTATGTATGACGCTGTATATGAACAAAAGGATTATCCTTTTATTAAGCATAAAATAAAATAAAATGGCTGAATTAATAAATATGCCTAGGTTAAGTGACACCATGGAAGAAGGCACTGTCGCTAAATGGTATAAAAAAGTAGGTGACTCAGTAATTGAAGGCGATATTTTAGCTGAAATTGAGACTGATAAAGCCACCATGGAATTCGAATCTTTTCAAGAAGGTGAGTTACTTTATATCGGAATTCAAGAAGGAGGAACTGCTCCTGTTGATTCACTCTTAGCCATTATAGGTGAAAAAGGAGAAGATATCTCTGGAATGATCGCAGGTGATGAAAGCCCTGCCGATGAAAAGGAAGTTAAAACCGAAGCTGTTGCTGAGGAAACTGCCACCGTCACAATGCCCTCAGGAGTTGAGGTCATTACCATGCCACGATTGAGTGACACCATGGAAGAAGGAACGGTTGCGAAATGGAATATTAAAGTAGGCGATACTGTTGCAGAAGGCGATATTTTGGCTGAAATTGAAACTGACAAAGCAACAATGGAATTTGAGTCTTTTTATACAGGCACACTTTTGCACATTGGTTTAGAAGAAGGACAGTCCGCTCCTGTCGATGCAATATTGGCTATTATTGGAGATAAAGATACTGACAAAGAGGCCGTGAAAGCAGCTTTGTCTTCTATGTCTAAAGCTGATGTGAAGCCACAAGCAATCAAAGAAACAGCTCCTGTTGTTTCAACACCCGAAGCTATTGCAGTTCCAAAACCAGCTCCTGTAGCTCAAGCGCCAAAAGTAAATTCAAATACCAGCGGACGAATTGTGGCCTCTCCTCTTGCTAAAAAACTAGCAGAAGAAAAAGGAATTAACTTGAATAATGTTGCCGGATCAGGCGAAGGAGGAAGAATTATTAAGCGAGATATTGAAAATTTCAATGCTCCTGCTGCTTCAGTACAATCATTTGTTCCTGCTGGAGTAGAAGGAGTTACGGAAATCGCGAACAGTTCCATCAGAAAAGTAATTGCCAAAAGACTTTCCGCTTCTAAGTTTTCAGCACCTCATTATTATTTAGGTGTTGAGTTTGACATGGACAATGCAATTGCATTCCGTCAACAATACAATACCATTCCAGAGACTAAAATCTCTTTTAATGACATCATAGTAAAAGCCGTAGCGCTGGCTTTAAAACAACACCCACAAGTAAATTCTCAATGGTTTGAAGATAAAATCATTCAAAACCACCACGTTCATGTTGGAGTGGCAGTTGCAGTTGAAGACGGTTTGATTGTTCCTGTTCTAAAGTTCACAGATGAAATGGATTTAAGACAAATTGGTGCAACCGTCAAAGATTTTGCAGGCAGAGCAAGAGCGAAAAAATTAACTCCTACTGAAATAGAAGGAAGCACATTTACTATTTCTAATTTAGGAATGTTTGGTATTCAAGAATTCACTTCGATTATCAATCAACCCAATTCAGCAATTTTATCTGTAGGCGCAATAGTCAACAAACCTGTCGTTAAAGAAGGGCAAATTGTGGTGGGTAACACTATGAAATTGACACTGGCCTGTGATCACAGAACTGTTGATGGCGCAACTGGATCTTTATTTTTACAAACATTAAAATCGTATATCGAAAATCCGATTACACTTTTGGTTTCCTAAAAAGAACAACGCTCTTTAAATCGAAAACTATAAAATGATTGACTTATGCAGACGATAGTTGTTTCTGGGGCCAGTAAGGGAATTGGATTGCAAATTTGTATTAAAGCCGCGGCTGAAGGACATCAAGTAATTGCACTATCGAGAAATATCAAGCCGCTTTCTAATATTGAAAACATTCACCCTTTCGCTGTAGACCTTTTAAATCAAAAAGAAATAGATGATTTTGCTGAATCAGTTAAAAGTGAGTTTGGAAATATAGATATATTGATTAATAATGCTGGAAGTTTAATAAATAAGTCTTTTGCCGAAACTACTGATGAAGAGTTTGAGTCAGTTTATAGAGTGAATGTGTTCTCAGTAGCATCGCTCACACGAAATCTCTTGCCGATTATAAACCCCAAGGGTCATGTTGTCAATATAAGCAGCATGGGCGGCATACAGGGCAGTTCTAAATTCCCCGGATTATCAGCTTACAGCAGTAGTAAAGGTGCACTAATCACTTTGACTGAAATGCTAGCGGAGGAGTACGCTAAAACAGGTCCTTCATTCAATGCATTGGCATTGGGCGCCGTTCAAACGGAAATGTTGTCAGAGGCCTTTCCAGGTTATGAGGCTCCCTTAACGGCGCAGCAAATGGGAAGTTATATTCTAGACTTTGCGTTAAATGGGAATCAATTTTATAACGGAAAAGTTCTTCCTGTTTCTTCAAGTACGCCCTAATCTTTATGGAGGCTCAAATAACCGCTTTACAAGACTACCTCCCAAAAGAAGCACATCTTTTAATTTCTGAATATTTATCGCGCTGGAAAGTGAACGTTATTGTCTCTCGAAAACGTGTTACCAAACATGGAGATTACAGGATGTTATCCCATGACGTTCATCAAATTACCATTAACGAAACAACCAATGTTTTCCGATTTTTAATCACCCTCGTACATGAGATTTCACACTTGGTCGCTTTTAAGACTTATGGAAATAGAATCAAACCGCATGGCAAGCACTGGAAATTGTGTTATCGTGAAATGATGTTACCTTTTTTAAATGACTCAGTTTTCCCTTCACCTTTATTAGAGACGCTTGCGCTTCATTTTAAAAATCCAAAGGCAAGCACTGATTCCGATTTTAAATTAGTTGTTGAATTAAATAAATTTGATCCCGAGACAGAGGACACTTATATTTTCGAGTTGAAAGAAGGCTCAGTGTTTAAGATTCATAACGAGAGGAAATTTGTACTTGGTTCGAAAAGAGTGAAAAAATATGAGTGTAAAGAAATTTCTACTGGAAGGTTGTATCTGTTTAGTCCCCATGCAAAAGTAATGCTGCTAAGTTAATTTTAACTCTAAGGATTAAGCGTTATCTCTGAGGTATACCTCTCGAACTTTCTTAAATAAATTAGAAGAATAAATAAAACCACCAACGGCTTCATTTTCGGTTTTAAAAACTTCTTTATTATTTCCTTCCCATTCTTTTTTTCCATTTTGTAAAAAAATAATCTTCTCCCCAATCTCCATTACAGAGTTCATGTCGTGGGTGTTAATTACCGTAGTGATTTGAAATTCTTGAGTAATCTCATGAATCAAATTGTCAATAATCGTTGAGGTTTTGGGATCTAACCCAGAGTTAGGTTCATCACAAAATAAATATTTTGGATTCATGACAATGGCCCTTGCAATGGCAACTCTTTTTTGCATTCCGCCAGATATTTCAGAGGGTAATTTTTTATTCGCATTGATTAAGTTTACCCTTTTGATAACCTGATTGGCACGCGATTGCATTTCTTCAAAACTATTTTTAGTAAGCATTCGCATTGGAAACATAATGTTTTCCTCAACGGTCATCGAGTCAAACAAAGCACTTCCTTGAAAAACCATGCCCATTTCTTGTCTTAAAATACTTCTTTCTTTATTGCTAATGTTTTGAATCGATTGATTTCCAAAATAAATATTTCCTTTGTCAATATTGAATAAGCCAAGGACGCTCTTGAGTAGAACTGTCTTTCCTGATCCACTTTGACCAATAATTAAATTGGTTTTTCCTTTTTCGAAAGTTGTGGAGATATCGTTTAAAACGTTTACTCCATCGAAAGATTTGTATAGGTTTTCAACGACAATCATTAGGTGAGTAAAAGTTGAGTTGTTAAATAATTTGCGATGATGATCAGTACGCTCGTCCAAACAAAAGACGTTGTACTTGCTTTTCCAACTTCCAATGCTCCACCTTTAAGGAAATAGCCGTGATAGGAGGGAACAGTTGCCAAAATGAAGGAAAATATTATTGTTTTTAAAAAAGCATAGCCAACATGGAACGGAATAAAATCTAGCTGAATGCCTTGAATAAAGTCTGCGCTGTTACAAAATCCACCATATATCGATGCGAAGTAGCCTCCAATTATTCCTAAAAACATGGAAACAACAATTACGAACGGATAAAAAAACATCGCAACAATTTTTGGGAATATCAAATAATTATAGGTGTTTATTCCCATCACTTTTAAAGCTTCAATTTGTTCGGTAACCCTCATTGTTCCAAGACTTGAAGTAATAAATGATCCAACTTTTCCAGCCATAATAATGGAAATGAAAGTAGGGGCGAACTCAAGAATAACAGACTGTCGAGTCGCAAAACCAATTAAATATTGTGGTAAAAAAGGGTTGGTCAAGTTTAATGCGGTTTGAATCGCAACAACTCCTCCTACAAAAAAAGAAATGAAAGCGACAATTCCAATAGATCCGATGATTAAGGCATCGATATCTTTAATTATCAGCTCTTTTAATACACTCCATTTTACGAATCTCCTGAAGACTTTTTGGAGCATTAAAAAATAAGCGCCTATGTGATGAATGATAATCATGCAGTAAATTTAAACATTTAACCTTTAAGAGTAGTTCGTTTAATTTGTTAAGTAATTGAAAAATTAAATTTGATAGGTAATAGCATTGATATTCATTCCTGAACCTACACTGGCAAAAAGGATAATGTCTCCCTTGTTAAGTCGATGCCCCTTATAGTTTTGCTTGAGTACCAAATTAAATAAGGTAGGAACCGTTGCAACGGAACTGTTTCCAAATTCTTCAATATTCATAGGAAGGATATCCTCAGGCATTGGAACCTTATAAAGTCTATAAAACCTTTTTGCAATGGCTTCATCCATTTTTTTATTCGCCTGATGAATAAATATTTTTTTTAGTTGGTCGATCTCAATATTTGCATCATCAAGACATTTTTTCATTGCAGCGGGAACATGTCTAAGTGCAAATTCATACACTTTCCTTCCTTGCATTTTGATGTACTTTTCACTTTGATCCGCTTTGGTATTACAGGAGTTACCGTAATAAATGAATTCAGCTTCATTTTCAGAAGTGTAAGTAGCTGAAGTGTGGGATAAAACGCCACCATCCTCATCAGTTGCCTCAAGAATGGTTGCGCCAGCGCCATCCGCAAATATCATGGAATCTCTGTCGTATTTATCGATCACTCTCGATAGCGCATCTGCTCCTACAACCAAGCACTTTGTAGCCATTCCGGCCTTGATAAATGCTTTCGCCTGAATCATTCCCTCGACCCATCCAGGACAGCCGAATAGGATGTCATAGGCAACACAGCTAGGGTTCTTTATTTTTAATTTTGACTTTACCCTTGCAGCTAGGTTGGGTAAGGTATCGATTTGTTTGCTTCCGTAAGGAATGTCACCAAAATTATGGGCTACAATGATATAATCCAATGTTTCAGGATCGATTTGCGCATCTTCAATTGCATCTTGTGCAGCTACAGCAGCAATGTCAGAGGTTTTTAACTCTTTATTGATGTATTTGCGTTGCTCTATCCCAGTAATAGAATTGAATTTATCAATGATGATTTGATTGTCTAATTCAAGTTCCACACCATTGTCATCATAAAATGATTGTGACAAAAAAGCACCGTTATCTTGATTATTTGTTGGAATACAACTGCCGCTACCTGTAATTTTGTAATTCATATATTTAGATTACAATAGTAGCGTTTAATAAGAGATTATATGTCGAAAGTTTAAAAAACGGTATGAAATTCAGTAATTGAATTTACTGAGATAATGATGGTTTTTAAATATTTAAACAAATGCTAGTCAAGCATTTATGTAGTTCTCCACGGGCTCGCAGCTACAGATCAAATTACGATCGCCAAACGCTTCGTCCACTCTTCTCACACTTGGCCAAAATTTATTCTCCTTTACAAATTCGAGTGGGAAAGCAGCCTTTTGTCTAGAGTAGGGGTGATTCCAATGATCACAAGTAATCATTTGTAATGTATGTGGCGCATTTTTAAGCATTGCCAGGTCAGCATCGTCATTTGATCCGATCTCCATTCTGATTGAAATCATGGCATCACAAAAACGATCTATTTCACTCAGATTTTCACTCTCCGTAGGTTCAATCATCATCGTCCCTGCTACTGGAAAAGACACCGTTGGAGCGTGGAAGCCATAATCGATAAGACGTTTAGCAATATCCACAACTTCAATATTTTGTTTTTTGAAGGGTCGACAGTCAATGATTAGTTCATGCGCTGTTCGACCATTTTCACCAGAAAACAGAATTTCATAGGCGCCCTCAAGCCTTTTTTTAATATAATTTGAGTTTAAAATTGCTATTTCGGTAGCTCTTTTTAAGCCACTGGCCCCGAGCATTTTTATGTAACCATAAGAGATAAGGCACACGAGTGCCGATCCCCAGGGCGCACCTGAGATTGAAGAAATAGCGTTTTCTCCCCCTGTTTTTATTAAAGGATTATTAGGTAAAAAAGCTTCAAGATGTTTCGCAACACATATAGGCCCTACGCCTGGTCCACCACCTCCATGTGGTATGGCAAATGTTTTATGTAGATTTAAGTGACAAACATCTGCTCCAATCATGGCTGGACTGGTGAGACCAACTTGTGCGTTCATGTTGGCACCATCCATGTAAACTTGACCTCCAAAATCATGTATTTTTTTGGTGATCTGTCTGATTTTTGATTCAAAAACTCCATGAGTAGAAGGGTAAGTTATCATTAATGCAGCCAGATTGTCTTTGTATTCTTCTGCCTTTTGAGCAATGTCCAGCCAGTCGATATTTCCCATTTCATCTGTTTTAATAACCACGACTTTCATTCCTGCCATAACGGCTGAGGCGGGATTTGTTCCGTGGGCAGAGGAAGGGATGAGACAGATGTTTCGGTTTTGTTCTCCTCTTGACTGGTGATAGGCACGTATGACCATTAATCCAGAATATTCTCCCTGAGCTCCAGAATTGGGTTGCAACGATGTGGCTGCAAACCCAGTGATTTCATTTAATTGAGCTTCCAAGCTTTTCAACATGAATTGATAACCAGCTGCTTGTTCTGTTGGTACAAAGGGGTGGATGTTAGACCATTTTGCCCAACTCAAAGGAAGCATTTCTGCGGCTGCATTGAGTTTCATCGTACAAGATCCTAGAGAGATCATCGAGTGGTTTAGCGCCAAATCCTTTCTTTCTAATGACTTGATGTATCGCATCAATGCAGTTTCGGAATGATAAGTATTGAATGTTTTGTGTGTTAAAAAAGAGCTTTTTCTTGATTGTTTAACTGGGATCCGAAACGAATCCACTTCTATTTTTTCTGAGCTGCTTTTTTGTTTGACGGCCTGTTCGAATATGTTTAGAATTTTCAACAATGAAGAATCATCTGTGGTTTCATTGATTGAAATTCCAATTGTGTGATTATCAAAATAGAGAAAGTTGACATTATTTTTTTCAGCAATGGACTTAATGATTTTTGCATCGGCTTGAACGCAAAGGGTGTCAAAATAATATCTGTTTAGTTGTTTTAAACCCAGATCCTCTAATTTTTTCTCGAGTTTTACTGCATTCAGGTGAATATTCTTAGCAATTACTTTTAACCCCTTAGGACCATGATAAACTGCATACATACCTGCCATTACTGCGAGTAGCACTTGCGCGGTACAAATGTTTGAAGTGGCTCGATCTCTTTTGATGTGTTGCTCTCTGGTTTGTAATGCCATTCTTAAGGCAATGGAATCGTCCATGTCCTTGGTTTGACCAATGATTCGTCCAGGGATGTTTCTTTTATATTCTGATTTGGTTGCAAAATAAGCTGCATGCGGGCCTCCATAACCCAAAGGTATTCCAAAGCGCTGAGTGGTTCCAATTACTGCGTCAACACCATATTTGCCTGGAGCTTCAAGAATTGTTAGGCTGAGAAGATCAGCAGCTACGATTGTCTTTACATCAAACTCTTTGGCTTTTGAAATTGCAGCTGGAAGGTCAATTATATTTCCTGATTTTCCAGGATATTGAAAGATTGCCCCAAAGAAATTTTCATTAAAATAAAATTCCTCTATATCGTCTACGATCAATTCGATTCCTAAAGGTTCTGATCGTGTTCTTAAAACAGAGAGTGTTTGGGGTAATATTTGATCCGAAACAAAAAACTGATTGGTATTTCTTTTTTTCTGATCTGAACTTCTAAGCGCAAATGTCATCGCCATGGCCTCTGCTACTGCAGTGCTTTCATCAAGCAGTGAGGCATTAGAAAGTGGCATTCCCGTGAGGTCACAGACGAGGGTCTGATAATTAAATAAAGCTTCCAATCTTCCTTGAGCTATTTCGGCCTGATAGGGAGTGTATGCGGTATACCACCCAGGGTTTTCCAGAATATTTCGTTGAATAACAGCAGGAGTAATTGTGGGGTGGTAACCAAGTCCAATGTAAGTGTCAAAAAGTTGATTTTTTTCAGAAAGCTCGCGTAATTCGTTTAAGAATTTAAACTCGCTTATGCCTTTTGGTAAGTCTAGCGAATTTGGTAATCGTATTTCTTCAGGAATCGTCTGTTGAAGAAGTTCCGCTATAGAATCCACTTCTAGGGTTGCAAGAATTTGTCGGATTTCACTCTTGTTGGGTCCGATGTGTCGCGACACAAATTCATTCTTCTTCATACCAATTGTTGTTTCGTCAAAATTACGAGATTGGGTTTTAATTTTTAAGTTCAATAAGAGTCAATAATTATTTATTTTTGAACAAAATCGCGACTTATTAACAGTTTCGAATACTTTTGTCTGGTGAATTCAATAATACGCTTGTTCGACTGTTACGTGCGGTTCAATTTTCATGTGGGATTGGCAGTGGTTGCATTAACCCGAGTTACAGCATTTAACTTTAATGTTTCACTCTCCTTTCTGTTTTACGCTACTGTTTTTTGCATTGCATTCTTGGGCTATAATTTCATAAAGTTTTTTTCTCTTTATTTAGAAAACAGATTCAATAAATCAAAATTCTTTCCGTTCCTTTTCCCTCCAATAATCATTGCATTAATAGTTATTTTTATTGGACTCTCAAGTTTTACTTATGCTGCATTAGGTTTGGTTTTTCTAGCGGGAATTTTAGTGCTTTTGTACAGTATTCCTTTGTCAAAAAAAAGAAAAAACTTCCGTGCTTTAAGAGGTTTAAAGATTCATTTAGTAGCACTTGCATGGCTAATCATTACTTTTTATTTACCGCTTGTTTTTTCTGAGACAGTTGATCTTGATAATTTAATTTTCCTTACACTTCAGCGGTATGTTTTCGTTTTGGTGGCGACTTTGCCTTTCGAAATAAGAGATTTAAATTCTGATGAATTTCAGTTGAGCACTTTACCCCAAAAATTTGGAGTTAGAAACACAAAGCTATTGGGTGTCATTTTGATTATTTTTCACTTCTCAATTTCGTTTTTCATCATCAAAACCCCCTTAGACTTTTTTATAATTGAATCTTTTGTTTTGTTGGTATTAATGATTTTAATCTTAAAAAGTGGCGAAAATCAATCAGAATATTACAGTAGCTTTTGGGTAGAGGGCATTCCTGTTTTGTGGTGTTCGCTTTATATTTTATTAAGATAATTATTATCTTGTTCCTTAAAATCAAATAAGATGTTTATAAGAATTATTATGCTCTGGATGTTCGTTCAGTTACCAACGGTTGAAGTTGTCGAAAAGCCTGTTTATGAAGTTCTTTTAAAAGAAGGACATCAATTAATTGATGTTAGAACTCCAGTTGAATTTATGGAAGGACATATTGATGGTGCTAAGAATATTAATGTCAAATCAATTGAGTTTTTAGATCAAATAAACTCCCTTTCGAAAGAAGATACGTTGTTGATCTATTGCCGATCAGGACGAAGAAGCGCTAAGGCCACGCATTTAATGGATTCCTTAGGGTTTAAAAAAATATACGACCTAAGAGGCGGCTATTTAAATTGGACAGGCGTTTATAATTAATTCACCAAACCTGCTCTTCTGAGCAAAGCATTAGGGTCAGGCTCTTTTCCTCTAAATCTTTTGTAAAGTTTCATTGGGTGTTCGGTGCCACCTTTTGAGAGAATGTTTTCCAGAAAAGACTGAGAGGTTTCTTTGTCAAAAACTCCTTTTTCTTGAAACAACTCAAAAGCATCTGCATCCAGAACTTCAGCCCATTTATAACTGTAATATCCTGCGGAATATCCTCCCTGAAAAATATGAGAAAAAGCAGTGCTAGATGCGTTTTCAGGAGTGTCCGAAGTAAATTGTATTCTTTTTAATATTTTAGTTTCATGTTCCTTGATGTCCTTGATTTCAAGGGCATGTTTCCCATGATAAGACAGGTCTAAAAAGCTAAAACCTAATTGTCTAAGTGTTTGAAGTCCTTGCTGAAAATGAGCTGCTTTTTTTATTTTTTCAATCAAATGTATTGGGATCACTTCTTCCGTTTGATAGTGCTTGGCAAACAAAGCTAAGGCCTCGGGTTCGTAGCACCAGTTTTCCATAATTTGACTAGGTAACTCAACAAAATCCCAATAAACGCTTGTCCCACTCAAACCACTATAAGCTGTGTCGGCAAGTATCCCGTGTAGTGCATGTCCAAATTCATGAAACAGGGTAGTTACCTCCTGAAAAGTTAATAGAGAGGGTAGTGTTGCGGTGGGCTTAGAAAAGTTACATACAATTGAAATGTGAGGACGTTGATTTTTACTTTGTGAACGGTAGGATGTCATCCATGCGCCATTTCGTTTTCCAGGTCTTGGGAAAAAGTCTGTGTATAATATGGCGTGGAATTCCCCGTCATTATTATACACTTCATAAACATCAACTTCCTTGTGATAGCCCTCAAGCTTGTTGTTTTTCTTAAAGCTTAATCCATACAATCTAGCTACAATTTCAAAAAGCCCCGACTGTACTTTTTCCAAAGAAAAATAAGGTTTGAGCTCTTGTTCGTCGAGCTTTAACTGCGTTTGTTTTAACTTTTCAGAAATATAAGCAGTATCCCATTTTTCAATAGTATCAATTTGAAGATGGCTTTTTGCAAATTGTTTCATCTCTTCCCATTCTGAGGTTGCGATGGGCAGTGCTTTTTCGTAAAGATCCTCTAGGAAATCAGTTATTTTCTCTTCAGATTGTGCCATTCGTTCCTCTAGAACAAAAGCTGCATGGGATTCATAACCCAAAAGTTTTGCCCGTTCATTTCTCAGTCTGACAAGTTTTAGGATGATTTCGGTATTGTTATGGTCGTTTTCTTGAAAACCTCTTTTTCCAAAGGCAATACTCATGTCTTTTCTAAGCTCGCGATTTTCAATGTAGGTCATAAAAGGAATGTAACTTGGATAGTCCAAAGTGAAAACCCATCCTTGTTTGTTTTTGGAATTGGCCATTTCAGCGGCCATCTCTTTTGCAGATTCAGGCAAACCCTTCAATTGGCTCTCATCTGATATGTGTAGTTCAAAAGCCTGACTGTCTGCCAGAACATTTTCTCCGAAAGTGAGTCCTAACTTTGCTTTTTCGGAATCTATTTCACGCAATTTTTCTTTTTCCGATTTTGATAATAAAGCTCCGTTTCGAACAAACCCCTTGTATTCTTTTTCTAAAAGGGTTATTTGTTCCGTATTGAGTTTCTGGCGGTCTTCGTTTTCGAAGATGTACTTAATCCTATTGAAAAGTGCGTTGTTAAGTCGAATGTCATTTTGAAACTCTGTAAGTAGCTGGGAGGCCTCCTGTGTGACCGCCTGAAGTTCATCAGAGGTTTCAGCACTATTGAGATTAAACAACAAAGCACTATTTCGTTCGAGAAGATCGCTGCAATTTTCCATTGCTTCGAGAGTGTTCTCAAAAGTTGCTATTGAACTTTGATTAGTGATCTCATCAATTTCAATCAGGGCATTTTTGATGTTTTCAGTTAATGCAGGGAGAAAATGTTCCGAAGAAAATTTACTAAAAGGAGCAGCTTGAAAAGGGGTTTCAAACGAACTTAAAAGGGGGTTTTTCAATATTATTTTTTTAAATTTTCTGAACTTTGAATTACTTTTTGTTCTAAGGATTTTTTATAAAGAACAACTTTGTCAAGGACACAACTGTCAGCACATCCGATGATTTGAGCGGCAAGAATACCAGCGTTTTTTGCGCCGTTTAGTGCTACTGTAGCAACGGGAACACCACCTGGCATTTGTAGTATGGATAGAACAGAATCCCATCCGTCAATAGAATTCGATGACTTGACAGGTACACCTATAACTGGAAGTGGTGTCAATGAGGCGATCATTCCGGGAAGGTGAGCAGCGCCACCAGCGCCGGCAATAATTACTTTGAGCCCTCTTTTATGTGCTTCTTCACCATAAGCCATCATCTTTTGTGGAGTCCGGTGCGCCGAAACAATGTCTACTTCAATTTCGATGTCAAATCCTCTGAGAATGTCAATGGCCTCTTGCATGATTGGCAGATCCGATTGACTTCCCATTATTATTCCTACTTGTGCCATATTATTTTGAGATTACTGATAAGGTTTGTTTTACTTGTTCCGCTATTTTTCGAGCAGTTTCTATTTCTGAGTGAATGACCGTAACATGCCCCATTTTCCTGTAGGGACGGGTTTCTTTTTTACCGTAAATATGAGGAATTACCCCATCAATTGCTAAGATTTGGTCAATGTTTTTGTAATGAACAGCTCCGGTATGTCCCTCGCTACCAACAAGGTTAACCATCACACCAGCAGTTTTACTGTCTGTTTTGCCCAAGGGCAAATTGAGTATGGCCCTGAGGTGCTGCTCAAATTGACAGGTATAGGAAGCTTCAATGCTAAAGTGTCCACTATTGTGGGGTCGTGGAGCAACTTCATTTATCAAAATCTCTCCCTCTGATGTAAGGAAGAGTTCTACCGCCAACAGTCCAATATGACCATAAGCTTCAGAAACTTTTGTTGCTATTTCTATGGCCTTATCAGCATGTTTTTTATCAATTCTAGCCGGGCATAAAACATATTCCACTTGATTTGAGGTGGGGTGAAATTCTGATTCGACCACAGGGTAATTGACCCTTTCCCCTTGAGCTCTTCGACAAATAATTACGGCGAGTTCGTGGGTAAAACTGACCATTTCTTCGATCAAGCAAGCGCCTTCAAGTAGCGTTTCTAATTCTTTGTTTGATCGAACAATCTTTACGCCATAACCATCATACCCCATCGAAGTAGATTTCCATACAAATGGGAATGACAGCTTCCCTTTTGCGACGGCATCTTTGACTTCGTCGATCCGAGTAAATTCTTCAAAAGGTGCAGTTGGGAGCTTGTTTTTATTATAAAACTTTTTTTGCAAACATTTGTTTTGTATGTTTTTCAAGACATGAGGCTGTGGATAGACTTTGACTCCCTCTTTTTCGAGTTGCTCTAAGGCTTGGACGTTTACGTTTTCTATTTCTATGGTAATTAGATCTAAATTTTTACCAAAATCATATACAGTTTGGAAATCCATCAAATCTCCTTTGATAAATTTATTGCAAGCTATTCTCGCAGGGGCATCATCACTTGGGTCTAATACATGAGTTGTTATATCCCATTTACGGGTTGAATAGAGCAACATTTTACCCAGTTGTCCCCCGCCTAATATGCCAATTGTTTTTGAAGTTGAAAAAAAATCCATTAAATAGTTTTATGCAAAAATAAGCATATCTTTTGTGGAAAGGAAGAAAGCATTACAATTTGGATATCTTTGTATAAAATATTTTTAAATGATTAATCTAGTACTTTTTGGAAAACCCGGTGCGGGAAAGGGAACGCAAGCGGAATTTTTGAAATCAAAATACGAACTATTTCACATTTCAACAGGGGATTTATTTAGACACCACATAACCAACGCAACTGATTTAGGAAAATTAGCTAAATCTTATATGGATCAAGGAGATTTGGTCCCAGACCAAGTCACCATTGACATGTTGAAAGTTGCGGTAGAATCCAATCCAGAGGTAAAAGGTTTTATTTTTGATGGCTTCCCAAGAACCACGAAACAGGCGATTGCCTTAGATGAATTTCTTACAGAAAAATCAATGTCAATTACTGCTACTGTTGCCCTCGAAGCAGCCGATGATGTTTTAATTGAACGCTTATTAAATCGAGGAATAACCAGCGGCAGAGCGGACGATCAAGATGAGGTTAAAATTAGGAATCGTTTCGACGAATACAACAGTAAAACTGCGCCACTTCGTGATTTTTACGAAGATCAAGGAAAGTTTCACAGCATTAATGGTATTGGTAGTATAGAAGAAATTACGGGAAGATTAACATTACTAATAGATAGTTTTTTATAAAAACAGATGACAGAAGGGAATTTTGTAGACTATGTTAAGTTAAAAGTTAAATCTGGAAACGGAGGCAAAGGCTCTGTCCATTTACACCGTGAAAAATTCATCACCAAAGGAGGACCCGATGGAGGAGATGGAGGTAGAGGCGGCCATGTGATCGTAAAAGCGGATCCCAATCTTTGGACACTCTATTCCTTTAAGTTTTCAAGACACTTTGCCGCGGGACATGGAGGACATGGAAGTAAAAGCCGAAGCAGTGGTGCCCAGGGGATTGATGCCTACATCAATGTTCCATTAGGCACCATTGTTCGAGACACAAAAACAAATGAAATACTTTTTGAAATCGTTGAAGCGGATCAAGAAGTCATACTTTTAGAAGGTGGTTTGGGTGGTTTAGGGAACTGGAATTTTAGATCTCCAACCAATCAAACGCCGAGATATGCTCAGCCTGGTAGACCGGCAAAAGAGCTTGATGTAACCTTTGAACTTAAGGTACTCGCTGATGTTGGTTTGGTTGGTTTTCCGAATGCAGGAAAATCTACCCTATTGGCTTCCGTTAGTGGCGCAAAGCCAAAGATTGCAGATTATGAGTTCACCACTTTAAAACCGAACTTAGGAATTGTCCCTTACAGAGATTTTCAATCTTTTGTGATGGCCGACATACCAGGAATTATTGAAGGTGCTGCTGATGGGAAGGGACTTGGACACTATTTTTTGCGTCACATTGAGCGAAACTCGGTTTTGTTATTTCTTATTCCTGCAGATTCTTCAGATGTTAAAAAAACTTTTAATATTCTAATGAATGAGCTTAAAATTTTTAATCCAGAACTGGTAGATAAAGACTATATCGTTGCACTTTCTAAATGTGATTTACTTGATGAAGAGCTTAAAAGTGAGTATGCTAAAGAAATGGCAGAAAATTTCAAAGGCATTCCTCATTGTATGATTTCAGGGGTAGCGCAAACTGGATTGGAGCAATTGAAAGATCTAATTTGGAAAATATTGAATACGCCAAATGCTTAGTTTTAAATTATTTTTTCTAACTTTTTTTTTAAGCTTTCTTTTTTCTTTCTCACAAGAATTAAGGTCTTTTGTTAAATATGATTTTAAAAATGACAAAGTTTATAATCTCAAATTAAAGGAATTAAAAGACAGTTTAAATAAAAACTCAACCAGCAAATTAGAAAGAAAAATTGCAGATTTAGCCTTCTATTATAAAGATTGGGATACCGCCATTGATTTTTATGAAAAAGTAGTCTTAAATGCGCCAAAAGGAGACAGCTACTTTAGACTTTCTGTGGCTGCAGGAAGAAAATCGCTCGAGGTCTCTAGGTTCTATTCTATCAGTTACTTGGGTAAAACAAAAAGTGCTTTATTGAAAGCATTAGAGTTTCAGCCAAACAACCCCTTGTTTTTGAGAACCGCTATAGAGGTTTTTTATGAAATCCCTTATTTTTTGGGAGGAGACAAGGAGTTTGCCAAGGAAAAAGCAGCACTCCTTTATGAGCTTGATCCTGTTGAGGGTTTAATGGCAAAGGGTTATTTAAATGAAAAGGAGGAGAACCTTGTGTTGGCAAAATTTAACTATTCCAAAGCCATAAAATTAATTTTGAAAGAGGAGTTGGAATTTGTTCTAAATCGAGAGAGAAGAGATTTGGCTTACGAGTTAGGGAGAGTGACCGCTGATTTTGAAATTAACGATGAATTGGGAATTACTTCACTTCAATTTTATTTAAAAAACTATAATTTTATTGACAATATTGCCTTGGAATGGGTCTATTTTAATTTGGCTAAAATCTCAATCAAGCAGAAAGCCATGCAAAAAAGTAAGATTTATTTGGAAAAGGCTTTGGAAATTAAACCTGATTTTAAACAGGCACTACTTCTTAAAAAAGAAATAAAATAAAAATGAAAAAACTTCATTTTATCGCAATAGGAGGCAGTGCAATGCACAGCTTGGCAATTGCATTAAAAAACAATGGAGACGAAATCACCGGGAGCGACGATGCTATTTTCGACCCCTCCAAATCCAATTTAGAAGCAGCTGGAATTTGCCCAAAAGAATTGGGCTGGTTTCCTGAAAAAATAACTCCGGATCTAGCAGCTGTTATTTTGGGGATGCATGCAAAAGCAGACAATCCAGAGCTGATTAAAGCCAAAGAAATGGGGGTTTTGATTTATTCTTATCCCGAATTTATTTATGCGTTTTCTAAGGAAAAAACACGGGTAGTAATTGCTGGGAGTCACGGAAAAACGACCATTACCGCAATGATTCTTCATGTTTTAAATTATCAAGATATCGCAGTCGATTATATGATAGGTGCTGGCTTATCAGGATTTGAAAACTCGGTTTACTTGAGTGAAACGAATGATTTTATTTTACTTGAAGGGGATGAATATTTATCTTCTCCCATCGACCTAAGACCAAAATTTCATCTTTATAAGCCACAAATTGCATTGATTAGTGGCATTGCCTGGGACCATGTCAATGTTTTTCCAACGCAAGAAGATTATAACAAGCAATTTGAGATTTTTATTGATTCGATTACTCCAGGAGGTGTTTTGGTTTATAATGATGAAGATGCAACGCTTGCGAGCCTTTCGGCAGCTTCTCCAAATACCATAAGAAAAGAAGCCTATCAGACCCCAGACTTTGTTATTGAAAAAGGTACCACCTATTTGGAAACGGATGAGGGCCCACTTCCACTAGAGATTTTTGGAAACCACAACTTGTCCAATTTGGCAGGTGCCAAATGGATTTGTCAGTTGATGGGAGTTGATGAGGACGATTTTTATCAGGCCATTACTTCGTTCATGGGTGCGTCCAAACGTCTTGAAAAAATGGTTTCTGGAAAAACCAGTCACCTGTATAAAGATTTTGCCCATGCACCAAGCAAGGTAAGTGCAACCACCAACGCGGTTAAAAATCAATTTTCTGAATTTAAACTTATTGCTTGTTTCGAATTACACACCTTTAGTAGTTTAGATAAAACGTTTATAAATAAATATCAAGGCAGTCTTAGTGCCTCAGATCAGGCGATTGTTTTTTATGATCCAGCAGCCTTGAAAATAAAAAATCGCCCTGAAATAAGTGAACAACAAATCAAGCATGCTTTTGACGATGAGCAACTATTGGTTTTTACAGACCCGCAGGAATTAGAGCAATACCTTAATGGATTAGCATACACCGAGTGCGTCTTATTGATGATGAGTTCGGGTAATTATGGAGGAATTGATTGGGAGAAACTTAAGAATACCCTTTCGAATTATTAGAAATACATCTTAAAAAATCCCTATATTTATTATGTACATCAATAAATATGGCGAAATATACCCCTAATTTTACCATCAAACAATGGGAAGCTGCTGATCGACCTAGAGAGAAGTTAATTCAAAAAGGTTCAGATTATCTATCTAATGCAGAGCTACTTGCAATTTTAATTGGAAGTGGTAATCGAGGAGAAAGTGCTGTCCGATTGATGCAGCGTATGATGTCCCAATACGGAAACAGTCTTTCAGAACTCCAAAAGTCATCCATAAATAAAATTATGGATTACAAAGGTATAGGACAAGCAAAGGCTGTGAAAACAAAAGCAGCCTTAGAGCTTTCTAAAAGACTTGTTGAAACGCCTTCGAAAGAACTGGTTCAGTTCACCAGTAGTGTAAAAGTGTTCAATATAATGTTTCCGATTTTAGCCCGTTTGCCCCATGAAGAATTTTGGATTTTATACTTAAATCGTTCCAATGGATTGGTCGATAAAAGCTGCCTTAGTAAAGGCGGAATATCTCAGACGGTTGTCGATGTTCGACTGGCAATGAAAAAAGCACTAGAACTTGGAGCTACTGGAATGATTTTGGTTCACAACCATCCTTCGGGAAATTTACAGCCCAGTAAACAAGACAAGAATATCACCAGAAAATTAATCAACGCTGCAGCAACCTTTGACATTCTCGTTTTAGATCATCTGATTATTTCTGAAAAAGGCTATTATAGTTTTAAAGACGAAAGTATTATTTAAAAATTCGGAATTATTATTCAAAAAAATCATCATTTCTCAATATTTCATTTGATTAGTATAGGGCTTATCAAGTGAGATAAAATTATTAATTACCTTTGTTTGGATGGTGAAGAATGAAATAATTACGGACCTTTTTTTTGATTTAGATCACACTTTATGGGATTTTGAAAAAAACTCAGCACTCACTTTTAAGAAAATATTTAATGAGTTGAAAATTGAAGTTCCACTTTCGGTTTTTCTTGAAAAATACAACCCCATCAACCACGCTTATTGGAAGCTATATCGTGAAGATAAAATCACTCAGATTGAATTAAGGTTTAAGCGGTTAGAAAAAACTTTTGAAGCGATTGATCATGAGATAGCAGGGGCTAGCATAAATGAAATTTCTGATAAATACATCCAATACTTATCTACCTTTCCTCATCTATTTCCTGAAACCATTATTGTTTTGAGCGGTTTGCAAAAGAAATACAACATGCACATAATCACTAACGGATTTGAAGAGGTTCAACACCCGAAGATTGAACGATCTGGGCTCAAGCCTTTTTTTAAACATGTCATTACTGCTGATAAAGTTGGAGTAAAAAAACCCAATCCCATTATTTTCGAGCACGCTTTAAAAACAACAAACACCCTGCCACAAAATGCTCTAATGATTGGAGATAGTCTTGAAGCTGACATCTTAGGTGCAATCCATTTAGGAATGCAAGCCATCCACTTTAATTCTCATCATGAACCCTTTCATGAACACTGTCTTATTATAAATAAACTTGAAGAACTTAAAGCGTTATTGTAGGAATTGCGCTCAATAATTTAATTGAATTAATTTTTAACCCAAGTTTGAAAGTTTTAAATTCGCACATTATGGAATTGCAAAAGGCCCAAAAAATAGTAGACGACTGGATCAAAGAGCATGGAGTCAGGTATTTTGATGAATTGACCAACATGGCGCAACTCACTGAAGAGGTCGGAGAAGTCGCTCGAATTATTGCCAGACGCTATGGCGAACAAAGCGAAAAAGAAAGTGACCGATCCAAAGACTTAGGAGAGGAACTCGCCGATGTTATCTTTGTAGTATTGTGTTTGGCAAATCAAACTGGAGTGGATTTGCAAAAAGCATTTGACAAGAAAATGATCATTAAGTCAGAACGCGATCATGAAAGGCATCAAAATAATCCTAAATTAAAATAAACTTCTATTCTATAATGAATCTTAAACTCGATCATAAATCTAAGAACTGTTTTGGATCAATAACGATAACTGGTTCGAAAAGTGAATCCAATAGGCTTTTGATCTTAAAGGCACTGTATCCGGATTTAGAAATAAGTAATTTGTCGAATTCTGATGATACTCAGGTGACCCTGAAGGCATTGAAGAATAACGAATCTATTGTGGACATTCATCATGCCGGAACCGCAATGCGTTTTTTAACAGCTTTTTTTTCAGTTAAGCCAAATTCTAAAGTTGTTTTGACAGGCTCATCGAGAATGCAAGACCGCCCCATTGAATTATTAGTGGAGGCCTTGCGGTCTCTAGGAGCAGAAATTGAATACGTTAATAAAAAGGGATTTCCTCCTTTAAAAATCACTGGCAAAAAAATAGACATCAGCCAAGTTGCTTTGCCAGCGAACATCAGTAGCCAATACATCTCGGCTTTGATGTTAATTGCTCCCTCCTTAAAAAATGGTCTTGAAATTGATTTGATAGGGGAAACCACTTCCATTCCCTATATTAAAATGACTCAAACTCTTTTAGATAATTTGGGTTTTAAAACCTTTTTTAATAATAATAAAATAAAGATTAGTCCTGCGGAAAAAATTACATTAAATCAATGGACTGTTGAGTCAGATTGGAGTTCTGCTTCTTATTTTTATTCAGTAGTTGCGATTGCAAATAAAAGTGAAATTACTTTAGAAAGCTACTATTCTGAGAGCTTACAAGGAGATTCTGATTTGGTTCAGATTTATAAAAAAATAGGCGTAACGACTGTTTTTAACAACGGCTCGATAACCCTATCTAAAACCCCTAATTTTGTACTTCCCGAAGTGTTAGATTTAGATCTTAGAAACACTCCTGACCTCGCGCAAACAATCGCGGTGAGTTGTTTTGGACTTGGCGTTGATTGTAATTTGACAGGACTTCATACTCTAAAAATAAAAGAGACAGATCGTCTAGAAGCCCTTAAGGTCGAACTTGAAAAATTGGGAGCTATAATTTCAATAACAAATGACAGTCTTGAATTGAGATTTTCTGGTGTAATCAATCAAAATATTTCTATTGATACCTATAACGACCACCGAATGGCAATGGCTTTTGCTCCCTTGGGCATAAAAGTTCCAATCGTGATTAACAATTCTGAGGTTGTTTCAAAATCTTATCCAGGGTTTTGGGAGGACTTCAAAAGTATTGATTTTCAGTATGATATGAATTAGTTTCATATTAAAGTACGATTTACTTGACAAGCCCCCCTTCGGAGAAGTATATTTGCAACGCAAAAAAAATTACATGAAACTATCTGACTTTAATTTCGAATTACCCAATATTTTACTTGCTCAACGACCTTCGCCCGGAAGAGATGAATCCAGGTTGATGGTTTTAAACAGAGCAGAGAAAACAATAAAACACCAAACTTTTAAGGATGTCATTGATTATTTTGATGAAGGAGATTTGATGGTTTTAAACAACACAAAAGTTTTTCCTGCACGTCTGTTTGGTAACAAAGAAAAAACAGGAGCAAGAATAGAGGTTTTTTTGTTGAGAGAATTAAACGAAGAACAAAGACTATGGGATGTTCTTGTTGATCCGGCAAGAAAAATAAGAATTGGAAATAAACTTTATTTCGGGAATGATGACAGCTTGGTTGCTGAAGTCATTGATAATACTACTTCACGTGGAAGGACCTTAAGATTTCTATACGATGGATCTTACAGTGAGTTTAGATCAAAACTTAAACAACTTGGACAAACACCCTTGCCAAAATACATCAACAGACCTATTGAGCCTGAAGATGAAGAACGATATCAAACGATTTACGCAAAGCATGAAGGAGCTGTTGCGGCCCCTACTGCTGGTCTTCATTTCTCCAAACATTTGATTAAAAAACTTCAAATTAAAGGTGTTGATTTGGCAGAAATTACTTTACATGTTGGACTTGGAACCTTTAGCCCTGTTGAGGTTGAGGATCTTTCAAAACATAAGATGGATTCTGAGGAATTGATTATTAAACAAGATTCTGCTGATATGGTAAACAGCGCTCTTAAGAATAAAAAAAGAATTTGTGCAGTTGGAACTACTGTTATGAGAGGATTAGAGTCATCTGTTTCCTCTATGGGTACACTTAACCCTTATGACGGTTGGACCCATAAATTTCTTTTTCCACCGCATGATTTTTCAATTGCAAATTGTATGATTTCTAATTTTCACACGCCAAAATCTACTTTATTGATGATGGTTTCTGCATTTGCTGATGTTGATTTTATAAAAGAAGCTTACACCCAAGCCATTAAGAAAAAATATAACTTTTACTCATACGGCGATGCCATGCTAATTATATAGCATTTCATTCCTTGACAGTTTTCAATTTTGAGTTGTTCGGGAATAAGTACAACCAATGGAAACAGTTAGGAAAAAAGATATTCGCGCCCTATCACTAGAGGATCTGAGAGGTTTTTTTGTCAATAATAATGACAAGGCTTTTAGGGGCAATCAGGTATATCAATGGTTGTGGCAGAAAGGCATTCACGACTTTGAAGGAATGACAAACCTTTCCATCGAAACCAGATCTCTTTTAGAGGAGCATTTTGTTATTAACAACATTGCGATAGATCGCCAACAAAAAAGTAAAGACGGCACCCTAAAAAATGCTGTAAAGCTTTTTGATAATCTAATTGTTGAGTCTGTTTTAATTCCTACTGCAACTCGAACTACAGCTTGTGTTTCTTCTCAAGTAGGTTGCAGTTTAGACTGTAAGTTTTGTGCCACTGCAAGTATCAAAAGGATGCGAAATCTCAATGTTGATGAAATCTATGACCAGGTCGTTGCGATGGATAAGCAAAGTCGATACTATTTTGATCGTCCGCTCAGTAATATTGTTTTTATGGGGATGGGCGAGCCCTTAATGAATTACAAACACTTAATGGGTTCGATTGCTAAAATCACCCAACCTGATGGGTTGGGGATGTCTCCCAGTCGGATCACGATTTCAACTTCTGGAATTCCTAAAATGATAAAGAAGCTGGCGGATGAAAATATCAAGTTTGGTTTGGCAGTTTCACTTCATAGTGCCCGTCAAGAGGTGCGAAAGCAATTGATGCCTTTTGCTGAAAAATTTCCTTTGACTGATTTAGCGGATTCTCTGAAATATTGGTATGAAGCCACCTCTAGTTTGGTGACTTATGAATATGTGGTGTGGAAGGACATCAATGACAAGCAGGAGGATATTGATGCTTTGGTTAAATTCTGTATGCACGTCCCTTGCAAGGTGAATCTTATTGAATACAATCCCATTGGGGATGACACTTTTAAACAAGCGGATATTTCTCAGGTTGAGAAATATCAGAAAGCACTAGAACGGGTTAGGATTACTGCAACGATTAGACGTTCGCGAGGGAAAGATATCGATGCAGCCTGTGGTCAACTTGCCAACAAAACAGAAGGACTTAGTTCTTAGAAAATTCATTTAAAATGGTATATTTATTTCCCTATGAAAGTTGTTGAGAAAATTAAAGGACCAATCTATGAGGAAATGGAGCTTTTTGAAAAAAAGTTTTCTAATTCGATGTCCTCAAAAGTTGCTCTATTAAATAGAATCACCCATTTTATTGTAAATAGAAAAGGAAAACAAATGCGTCCTATGTTTGTCTTTTTGGTTGCAAAAATGCTAGGGAAGGGTAAAATCACCGAACGTTCTTATCGTGGGGCTGCTGTCATAGAGCTTATTCATACAGCTACTTTGGTACATGATGATGTGGTAGATGATAGCAATCAGCGACGCGGATTTTTTTCCATAAATGCGTTGTGGAAAAATAAAATTGCAGTTTTGGTTGGAGATTATCTTTTGTCCAAAGGCTTGCTCTTGTCGATTGAAAACGAAGATTTTGATTTGCTTAAAATCATTTCTATAGCCGTTAGGGAAATGAGTCAGGGAGAGTTATTGCAAATAGAAAAAGCAAGAAAACTAGACATTACGGAAGATGTTTATTATGAAATCATCAGACAGAAGACCGCTACTCTTCTCGCTGCATGTTGTGCGATGGGAGCTAAATCTGTAGATGCAGAGGAAGAATTTGTTTCCAAAATGCATGACTTTGGAGAACTGCTGGGAATGGCTTTCCAGATTAAGGATGACTTGTTTGACTATGGAGATCAAAAAATCGGAAAACCCACAGGAATTGACATCAAAGAACAGAAAATGACCCTTCCGATGATTCATGCGCTTAACGTTCTTAAAGGTTCAGATAAAAAATGGCTTATTAAAACAGTCAAGAATCACAACAAAGATAAAGTTCGCGTTAAAAAAGCCATAAAAATGGTGAAAGAAGCCGGAGGCCTTGATTTTGCAATTAAAAAAATGGAAAACTACCGTTCGGAAGCGATAAAAATATTAAAGACTTTCCCAAGTAATATCTATAGGGATTCCCTTGAGTTAATGGTTGATTACGTAATTGAGCGTAAAATCTAAAATACTTCTTTTTATAATTTATTTTATAGGTTTTTTGCTCTCTATTTTTATAATCCTATTTTTATCTTTTTAAACTTTAAACTTTGATTTCAAAAAGCACCATTGACCAAGTATACGAAACTGCTCGATTAGAGGAGGTTATTGGGGAATTTGTAACACTTAAAAAGTCAGGCGCAAATTTTAAAGGATTAAGTCCTTTTTCTCAAGAAAGAACACCGAGCTTTATGGTGTCTCCGGTCAAGCAAATTTGGAAAGATTTTAGCAGTGGTAAAGGGGGGAATGTTGTTGCTTTTCTGATGGAGCACGAGCACTTTACTTACCCTGAAGCCATTCGCTTTTTAGCCAGAAAATACAACATTGAGATTGAAGAAACTGTTCAGACAGAAGAAGCCAAGTTGATCCAAGATACGAAAGAGAGTTTGTTTTTGGTTACTCAATATGCAGGTTCTTTTTTCGAGAAAAATTTGTGGGAAACCGAATTGGGTAAATCCATTGCATTGACCTATTTCAGAGAGAGAGGATTTACCGAGGAAACCATAAAAAAATTCGCTTTAGGATATTCACCTGATGAATATAGTGCCCTTGCCAAAGAAGCACAAAAAGAGGGTTATAAATTAGAGTTTTTAGAAAAAACAGGATTGGTAATTGTCAATGAAAATCGACAAATCGATAGATTTCGTGGAAGAATAATTTTTCCGATTCGCAGTATGTCTGGACGAATTCAAGGTTTTGGAGGAAGAATACTGACCACGAATGCCAAAACAGCCAAATACCTCAATTCACCGGAAAGTGAGATTTATTATAAAAGCAAGGTGCTTTATGGGATATATGAGTCTAAACAAGCAATTGCAAAACAAGATGTTTGTTATCTTGTAGAGGGATATACTGATGTGATTCAGATGCATCAATCTGGAGTTTTAAACGTTGTTTCTTCCTCCGGAACCGCTTTGACTACCGATCAAATCAGGATGATAAATAGGCTCACTTCCAATATTGTTGTTCTTTTTGACGGAGATGCAGCAGGACTTCGCGCCTCCCTGAGAGGAATTGATCTTATTCTTGAACAGGGAATGAACGTTAAGGTTTGTGCTTTTCCTGAAGGGGAAGACCCTGATAGTTTTGCAAAGAGTCATACGTCTGAAGAAATTACTTCCTTCCTTGAAGAAGAATCTAAAGACTTTATTCAATTTAAAGCTTCTTTATTACAAGGGGAGGCCAAATCTGATCCAATACGAAAAGCAGAGACGGTTAGGGAAATTATCGAAAGTATCTCTAAAATCCCTGACATGATTAAGCAGGAGATTTACATACAGAGCTGCTCTGAGATCATGGAGGTTTCGGAAGACACTCTTTTTGGAGCATTGGCTCAATTAAAACAAAAGAATAATCAGAAGGGGGCAACACGTTTGGTGCCTAACGAAAACGTATCGTTGGTCAAGAAAACAGCTGATGCTTCTTTAAAAGTGGATCATTCTTATGAGTTGGAAAAACAAATCATATCTATTTTGTTGCACTATGGAGGCCATGAAGCAGAATTCAACGAAACCATTATTAGATCTGATGAAAGTGGTGAGTTGATTGAAGACACTAGAACCATTTCTGCAAAGGTTTATGAAAAAGTTTTTTTAGATCTTCAGCAAGATGAAATCGAATTGACCAATGCTACATTTAAAAATTTGTTTTATAAATTAATAGAGTCTTATCAATTGGAAGAAGGGCAACTCAATCTTGAAAAAATAATGCAAACTGATGATATGATTCTCAATGAAATGGTTACTGATTTGGTGATGAAAGACGAGCAATATTATCTTCATGACTGGGAGAAGAAAAATATTTTCGTAAAAAATAGGGATACCCAAGTTGGTCAATTGGTCAATGAAACTATTTTATCATTAAGAAGGTATTTAGTCGATCAAAAAATAAAAGAATTACAATCCCAAACTCAAGGAGTCTCTGAGAATAAAGAAGTTTTGGAGAATGTTTTAAGTTACTATCAGCTTAAGAAAGTCCTCTCGAAAAAATTAAACAGAGTTCTTTAGACGATGTTCATATTTTTAGCTTGTAAATATAAATCAAACATATTATTTACCTGGAGCTTTTGCATCATCCTGTTTTTATAGGTATTTACTGTCTTTTGATTGATTTTGAGCTGTTGCGCTATTTCGATGTTTCTTTTTCCGTCGGTTAAATATTTGAGTACTTCAATTTCCCTTGCAGACAGCTTACCGAAACTATTTCTAGGTCTTTCTAAATCAATTTCTAAGTTTAATTGATTGTTAAAGTTGTTGGTTATGTAGAGTTTGTGGTTGTGAATTTTAGAGAGTGCTTCAGCCAAAACACAAGCTTCTACCTTTTTAGATAAGAACCCAATAGCACCGGCTTTTAAGAGAGGAATGCTGTAAATGTTTTCATCAAGTGAAGTATAAATAACAATTTCAATTTCTGGACAACTTTTTTTGGCTTGAGCGATTAAGTTGATTGGGCTTTCATCATTTAATACCATTTCAGTAATCAGGATGTCAATGTGGCGATTGTCGACTATTTCCATAGCCTGCTCAATGTTTTCTACGCATTTTACAATATTTACAAAATCACAACCGTCTAAAAAGGTTTTGAAGCCACATCTGACCACAGGGTGCGGGTCTACTACTAATAGGTTAATCATAATTTGGGGAAATTATATTAAATTATATTTTTATAAAGTTAATGTTTTTTCAGATAGGAATCACTCTAATATTGAATAAGGTATCTCACAAACCGGAATTGGTTCCATCTTGTGTTTGTTTTGAGAATTAAATTTTTGATAGATTTTAACGATCTCTTTTTGTCTGAAAGTCATATCATCCAGATTGAAGTTTTTCTCCACAGCCCCCATTGCCCATTCAAGTTCGTCGTAACTGGCACCCATTTGTTGCTCATCAGTTCTGTCATCACCCCACAGCCCATCTGTTGGTGCAGCAGATTGAATGCTTTCAATTATATCCAGGTGCTTTGCAATTTTAAAAACGTGTGATTTTAAAAGGTCAGCAATGGGGCTTAAGTCGACACCTCCATCTCCATATTTAGTATAGAATCCAACGCCAAAGTCTTCAATTTTATTTCCTGTCCCAGCAACCAGATAGCGATTAAGGGCAGCAAAATAATATAATGTTGACATACGCAATCGTGCGCGCGTGTTGGCCAGGCTCAACAATTGCTCTTCTTTGAGATCTGTTGGGGGCAATTCATTGACAAAACTGTCAAAAACATCGCTAAGCGATAAGTTGTGGTGGGAAACATTACTGAACTTATTTTCAAGCCATCTAATGTGCTCATTTGCTCTGGAGACCTGATTGTCTTCTTGGTGTATTTCCATCTCTAAGCAGATCACTGGAGCACCTGTTAGGGCACACAGTGTTGAGGTTACGGCGGAATCAACTCCTCCGGACACCCCGACGACAAAACCATTCATGTTTGATCTGGTTCGGTATTCATTTAACCAACTTACAATGTGTTGAATTACTTTTTCGGGTGTTTTCATTTTTTTTCGATTAGACCGCTTAAATTTGTAAAAAACGAAGATACGCTCTGGCGAAAAATAATCCAATAATATGAAGCTGATTGTTACAAGAATTAAGAATATTTCCCTTGGAGGTTTATTGTTTATGATTTTAAATGGGTGTGAAGCAGAAAATTCATTAGAATCTCAAATCCTTTCAATTCCAATGACAATTAACATTGATCGATTTGACCTTAAGTTTCATCGGGCTTCTTCGGATGCAATTCCTGCCCTAAAACAGGCTTACCCTTATTTATTTCCTAAAGTATTTGCGGACAGTGTCTGGGTAAATCGTCAAAAAGACACTTTGCAGCTGATGCTCGTGGACACTGTTGACGAGGTTTTTCCTTCGATGATTCCTTTGGAAGAAGAGTTGGAGTATTTATTTAAACACATAAAATATTATTTCCCTAAAACCAAAATTCCAAAAGTGATTGGATTGGTCAACAATGTCGATTATCAAAGCAAAACAATTTATACCGATTCGTTGCTTTTAATTTCCTTAGACACCTATTTTGGTGCTGACCACTACCTTTATCAAGGGATTTCAAACTATGTAAAGCAGGAAATGGATGCACAATACTTGACTGCTCATGTGATAGATAAGTTTTCTGATTATAAAGTCAATCCTCCCGAAGATCGCACGCTCTTGTCTCAGATGATCTTTTATGGTAAAAAATTGTATTTAAAAGATTTACTTATTCCCAATAAAACGAATGCCATCAAGATTGGGTACACCATTGATCAAGAGGAATGGGTTAGAAGCAATGAGTTATACATGTGGCAATTTTTTATTGAAAAACAATTGATATATAGTTCAGATCCAGCGCTGATTCAACGTTTTATTGATCCTGCTCCATTTTCAAAGTTTTATTTGGAGATAGACAACGAGTCTCCGGGAGGAATAGGAAAATGGCTGGGCTGGCAAATCGTAAAGTCCTATGTAGAAAACAATCCTAAAGTCGAAATCAATAAACTACTCTCTCTACCTGCACAAACTATTTTTAATAAATCCAATTATAAACCACGAAGATAATGTCAAAGAAAGTAAGTCCAATATCCATTGAAATCACTTTAGATGAAAACAAAATACCAGAAAAAATAAAATGGTCTGCACCCGATGGCGGTGTCAATAATGAGAATGCCCAAGCGATGCTCTTGTCTCTTTGGGACGGGGAGAAGCAAGAAACCTTAAGAATGGATTTGTGGATCAAAGAGATGCCTGTTGATCAAATGAAAATGTTTTTTCATCAAAGTTTAGTTACCATGAGTGAAACATATCTTAGAGCTACTCAGGATGAAAAAATGGCTGCTACGATGAAAGATTTTAGTGAGTATTTTGCAGAAAAGCTTGAAATTAAAAAAGGAAATTAATTTTCCTTAATAGAATCATTTATTTCTTGGATGTAACCAAGTAATTCCTCTTTTCCATTGCCTTTTGATGCGGAGGTTACAAAGTGGGGAGGGAGCTCTTCCCAATCTTTTTTTAGTTCATCAAAGTAATTGTTAATCCTTTTTTCAATGGTACCAGGTTTGATTTTATCTGCTTTGGTGAAAACAATTGAAAAAGGGATTTGGTGTTCTCCCAGCCATTTGAAAAAATCGAGATCAACGGGTTGAGGTTCGTGTCTAATGTCAATCAATAAAAAAGCAGAAATTAATTCAGTTCTTTTTAAGAAATAATCCGTCACAAACTTCTGAAAAACTTTTTTTTGTATTTTAGAGACCCTCGCGTAACCGTATCCAGGCAAATCAACTAAATGCCATTTTTTGTTTATTAGAAAATGATTGATTAGCTGGGTTTTACCAGGTCTTGAAGAAGTTTTGGCCAAACCTTTACGGTTACACAGCATGTTAATTAAAGACGACTTACCCACGTTAGACCTGCCAATAAATGCGTATTCGGGCAAATGACTTTTTGGACATTTTGCAACTTCGGCATTGCTCATCACAAATTCAGCATGGACAACGTTCATGCGGATAGTTTAAAGGTTGTTTTCAATCATCCAAGCATGGAGAACTACATTGAATTGATCAGGATGTTCCATCATAGGGGCATGGCCACATTTATCTATCCAATAGAGGCTTGAGTTTGGGAGTAAGGTATTGAACTCTTCTGCGACATTGGGCGGTGTAACGCTATCTTGAGCGCCCCAGATTATTGCAGTTTTTGTTGTCATTTTAGGCAGATCCTCCGCCATATTGTGACGTATCGCACTTTTAGCTATTGCTAAGGTTTTGATTAACTTTCGCCTGTCGTTTACGGTTTCAAAGATCTCGTCTACAATCTCTTTCGTGGCTATTTTAGGATCGTAAAAAACCTCTTCACTTTTCGTTTTAATGTATTGATAATCTCCTCTTTTAGGATAGCCGTCTCCCATGGAGTTTTCATATAAACCAGAGCTGCCGGCAAGGACAAGACCTTTGACGTACTCAGGGTGATATTTTGTATAAAGAAGACCAATATGTCCACCGAGGGAATTGCCCAATAAAATGACATTGTCTAATCCCTTAAATTTTAAAAAATCATGCAGAAACTCTGAGAGCGATTTTACAGTTGTTTTAATAAGCGGAAGGTCGTAAACCGGAAGCTCTGGAATAATAATTTTATATCCCTTTTTGGGAAAAAAATCAAATACACCTTTAAAGTTGCTTAATCCCCCCATCAGTCCATGAAGAATAACAATAGGGGTTCCTTCTCCTTCTTCAGAATATCTAAAGTTGCCATCGGTAATTACTCGAATTTCACTCATTGAAAACTTGATTATAGTGCACAAATATATGCATTTCGATTTTATCTATTGGATTTAATTTCAGTCTGTAATTCTGAGTGTGAAATGAGCAGTGGTAAAACTTATCAACAATGTGGTATTAAGTGGTAAAAAGTGGTAAAAAAATCTTATATTTGGTTGTAATATCAAGTAGAATTAATGCAACATTTCATAGGGACATACGAATGTAGGGCTGACGTTAAAGGTCGGATAATGCTTCCTGCTGCGTTAAAAAAACAACTCTCTGCGAGCTTACAAAAAAGCTTTGTTCTCAAGCGGGCAGTGTTTAATAATTGCCTTGAATTCTATCCGTTGGATCAATGGGAGAGCTTGATGGAGAAGGTGAACTCGCTGAATAGATTTAATAAAAAAAACAATGACTTTATTCGCCGATTTACTGCCGGTGTAAAGCTGGTTGAAGTCGATGCAACTGGTCGGTTGTTGATTCCTAAGGATTTAATAAAACATGCCAATATATCAAAACAAGTAGTCGTTTCCTCTGCTGTTAATATCCTTGAAATATGGGATAAAGACCAATATGAAAAAGCAATAGATGAAGCCACTATGGATTTCGCTGCATTAGCAGAGGAAGTTATGGGAGATCAAAATGAAGACAATTTATCATAAGCCAGTAATGCTTGAAGAAGCGACTCAGGGATTAAACATTGATCCTGATGGGGTTTATGTCGACGTAACTTTCGGAGGGGGAGGTCACTCAAGAGCGATTCTCGACCAGCTTTCCGATTCGGGAAGGTTATTTGCTTTTGATCAAGATGCAGAGGCGATTAAAAATAATATTGTTGACGAACGATTTAAATTAATCAAAGGCAATTTTTCACATCTAAAACAGCATTTGAAATTTTACGGGATCTTATCTGTTTCTGGAATATTGGCAGATTTTGGAGTTTCCTCACATCAGTTCGATACCGGCGAAAGAGGTTTTTCTACTCGTTTTGAAGGACCGTTGGACATGCGAATGAACACAGAAGGAACAATCGATGCCGCACATGTCGTGAATCATTACAGTGAAGAACAGTTGATTAGGATTTTAAGTGATTATGGAGAGTTAAGAAATGCTGCTAAGCTTGCTGACCAAATCATCAATGCGCGCAATTTAAAAAAATTCAGTAAGACCCAACAATTGGTCGATTTGTTTGCGCCTTCACTTCCTAAGCATGTCATCCATAAAGTAATGGCTCAGGTTTTTCAGGCCATTAGAATTGAGGTCAATGGGGAACTCGACGTGATCAAAGCATTCTTGCTTCAAACAGCAGAGTTATTGTCAGTCAAAGGAAGATTGGTTTGTATTTCCTATCATTCTCTTGAGGACAGATTGGTAAAACGCTTCATTAGGGAGGGTAAGTTTGAAGGTACAGCAGCGGTTGATTTTTATGGAAACAGAACGCTTCCGTTGAAAAAAGTCGGGAAATTAAAAGTTCCTACTAAAGAAGAGATAAAAGAGAATAATAGGGCCAGAAGTGGGAAGCTCAGAATAGCAGAGAAAACATGAAGAAGATCTTGTCAATTCTAAATATTGAATTCTTGATTAATGATAACTCATTTAAAAACTGGCGGATCATTCTTTATTTATCCTCACTAGCCCTGGTTATGATCGCAAGTGGACATGGTGCAGATCGGAAGATTTTTCAGATTGCAAAACTGAATGAAGATATAAAAATGTTAAAGAGTGAGTTTATAGAGCAACGCACGAATTTGATGAATCTCAAAATGGAGACGAAAATTATTAGTGAATTAACGCCTTTGGGAATTGCACCAGCAAAAACACCTCCAATTAAAATAATTATTTCAAAAGATTAATTCAATGGAAAATCGGAAGAAAAAAATAATGAATAGAACCTACTTGGTAGGGCTCTCGTTAATTTTATTTTCGTTTCTCCTTGTGGGTAAGTTGATTCACTTGCAGTTTTTTGAAGGTGAAAAATACCGAGATTTAGCATCCAGTCGTACCGTAAAGAATGTCGAGTTACAGCCCAGTAGGGGTAATATTTATGCAGATGATGGAAGCATACTTGCCACCTCAGTGGCACGTTATGAAATCCGATGGGATGCAGCAGTTCCCTCAAAGGCTGCTTTCAATGCGAATAAAGTAGCGCTTTCAAAAGGACTCGCAACAGTTTTAGATTTGACACAAGAACAGCTTTTATTAAGACTTGAAAGGGCTAAGAGAAATAAAAATAGATATTTACTTATTGGAAAAGGATTGACTTATTCCAAACTTCAAAAACTTAAATCATTACCTCTATTCAATTTACCATCTTATAAAGGAGGGTTGATTGTTGAGCAGCAAATCATCAGAGAGCATCCATTGGGCAGAGTCGCTGAACGCACAATAGGTTACGAAATAAGAGATACAGATGGTCGTTTTCTTCGTGTTGGTTTGGAAGGTGCTTTCGGTCAGTATTTAAAAGGAGAAGGTGGGAGGCGGCTAAAACAAAAAATTGCGGGTGGAAAGTGGAAACCTATTAATGACAACAATGAGAAAGAACCTACTGAAGGTTTTGACATTCACACCACCATTAATGTAAATATTCAAGACATTGCCCATACAGCACTTTTAGAGCAGTTAGAAAAGTTTAAAGCCGACCATGGTTGTGTTGTAGTGATGGAAACCAAAACAGGAAAGGTAAAAGCAGTTGCCAACCTTGGCAGAACCTCAAAAGGCACCTATTATGAGAAGTTAAATTATGCGGTTGGGGAAGCTCATGAGCCAGGTTCTACTTTTAAACTAATGGCAATGATTGCTGCACTAGAAGACAAGGTTGTTGATGTAAATACACCGATTTCAACAGGAAATGGAATACTTACATTTTTTGGTAAATATAAAGTTCGGGATTCTAAAAAAGGAGGGTATGGAACGCTTACGGCTGCCAAGGCTTTTGAGGTTTCCTCAAATACTGGTTTGGTAAAGATTATTTATGACAACTATAAGAAAAACCCTCAGAAATTTGTAGATCGACTTTATAATATGGGGCTAAATAAACGTTTAGGGCTTTCTATACGTGGAGAAGCAATCCCTAAAATCCCCTATCCTACAGATGCAGGCTGGGATGGTTTGGATTTGCCTTGGATGGCCTACGGATATGGGGTAGCAATAACGCCGCTTCAGACTTTAACTTTTTACAATGCAGTTGCCAATAATGGCGTGATGTTAAAGCCAAGATTCATCGATAAGATCAGTACCATTGGAAATGCACCCCAACAAATTTTTGGAAAAGAGATTTTAAATCCTTCGATATGCTCACAGACTACAGCTGATAAAGTTCGGAAAATGATGTTTAATGTGGTCGATAAAAAATGGGGGACTGGGCATTCAATTAAGGATGACGTTTTCACAATGGCCGGAAAAACAGGAACCTGTCAAGTCGATTACACAAAAGATGAAGTGCAATACATTTCCAGCTTTGTTGGGTATTTCCCAGCAGAAGCGCCCAAGTATTCCTGTATTGTTGTCATTCATAGGCCTGACAAGAGCTTAGGCTACTATGGTTCTACAGTCGCTGCCCCAGTGTTTAAGAAAATCGCAAAAAAGATTTATACCGCTACACCAATAACCACTGAGCTTAATTTCAACCAGATTAATGCTTTGGAATCCAAAATAGCTTCAGTTGAATTAACACATAATCAGATTCCTAATTTGAAAGGTTTAACTGTTCGGGAGGCACTTTTCATACTTGAAAGTATGGGGCTTGAAGTTCAAATTAAAGGTTCAGGTAAAGTCAAAAAACAATCTTTAAATGCGGGGACAAGGGTTAAGGAAAATCAAAAAATAACAATAGAGTTATCGTGAAACAGCTAAAAGAAATATTGTATAAAGTTGCTATTGAGGCGATATTAGGCACTACCGAAGGCCTTGTCTCTGAGATCGCATTTGATTCAAGAAAAGTTGTTGAGGACACTCTTTTTGTTGCAATTAGTGGAACTCAAATTGACGGTCATCAATTTATTGACAAAGCTATTGGGCTTGGTGCGAGATACATCATTTGTGAAAGATTACCAGAAAACATCCAACAGGAGGTTGTTTACATTCATGTAAAAGACACAAAAGAAGCCTTAGGGTTGATTGCTGCCAATTTTTATGACAACCCTTCCGAACAATTAAACCTTATTGGGATTACAGGAACTAACGGTAAAACTACTGTTGCTACTTTACTTTATAAGCTTTTTGAATCTGAAAATCAACCTTCCGGATTAATTTCAACCGTCGCAATAAAATTTGGTAAAGAAAATATAACAGCGACGCATACAACACCAAACGCTATCACCATAAACAAGTGTTTGAGTGAAATGGTAAAACTGGGAGTAAGGAATTGTTTTATGGAGGTTTCTTCTCATGGTATTGATCAAAAACGAATTAGTGGACTCAAGTTTAAGGGAGCAATTTTCACAAACCTTAGCCACGATCATTTGGATTACCATGACACTTTTAAAAACTATCGTGATACTAAAAAAATATTGTTTGATCAGCTTCCAAAATCAGCTTTCGCCTTGGTGAACATAGATGATAAAAATGGGAGTGTGATGCTTCAAAACTGTAAAGCAAAGAAATATGCTTACGCTTTACATCAGAATGCGGACTTCAAAGCACAAGTCTTGGAAAGCCAGTTTACGGGAATGCTTTTAAAAATTAATCAAAGTGAAGTTTGGACCCAGTTATTGGGGGAGTTTAATGCATATAATTTATTGGCCGTTTTTGCAACTGCAAAATTGCTTGAACTGGAAGAACTTTCCACTTTGAGGGGGATCAGTGTTTTGGAAAATGTACCCGGTAGATTCCAAACGTATCAAGCGCCAAATCAGGTAATGGTCATTGTCGATTATGCCCATACTCCAGATGCTCTGGAAAATGTTTTGGTGACCATAAACAAAATTCGAACTCGAAATGAAAACCTTTATACCGTTGTCGGTTGTGGAGGAAATCGAGATCAGGACAAGCGGCCTAAGATGGGGGCAACTGCTGCAAGGTTAAGTTCAAAAGTGATCTTTACTTCAGACAACCCTAGGGATGAAAACCCTGAGGAAATCATTGAGCAGATAGAAGCTGGCGTTGATCCAGTGGATTATAAAAAAACCATGAGTATTACGCAAAGAAAAGAAGCGATTAAAGTGGCTTGCCAGCTCTCAACACCTGGTGATATAATTCTTATTGCAGGAAAGGGGCACGAGAATTATCAGGAAATAAAAGGTGATCGATTGCCTTTTGATGATTATGAAGTAGCTAAAGAAATGTTTTCAAAAATATTGTAAGATATGTTGTATTATTTATTTGAATTTATCGAAAAACAATTTCAATTCCCGGGGGCTTCGCTGTTTCAATTCTTGTCGTTTAGAGCTTCCGTTGCTATACTATTGTCATTGATTTTCACTTTAATTTATGGAAAAAAAATAATCAATTATTTAAGGAGGAAACAAATCGGGGAGACCATCAGAGATCTCGGTTTAGAAGGTCAAGCTGAAAAATCGGGCACTCCAACGATGGGGGGAATAATCATCATTTTGGGAACACTCATTCCGGTGCTTCTTCTTACTCGTTTAGACAATATTTACATTCAGTTGTTAATTGTAACAACAATCACAATGGGTTCAATAGGCTTGATTGATGATTATTTAAAAATATTCAAAAAAGACAAAGAAGGATTAAAAGGTAAATTTAAAGTAATTGGACAATTAATGCTCGGCGTTTTTGTGGGGTCAGTATTGTATTTTCATCCAGCGGTTACCGTTAAACAAGAAATAGTAGGATTTGAAATTACCGCAACAACAGCCATTCAGGAAGTGTTTTCGGCTGAGAAAAAATCCACACTAACCACAATCCCAATGCTTAAAGGCAATGAATTTGACTATGCAGATTTGCTTACTTGGATTTCTCCAAAACTTTCGACTTATGCATGGATAATCTTTATTCCAATAGTAGTTTTCATCGTTATTGCAGTTTCGAATGGAGCAAATCTCACCGATGGGATTGACGGACTTGCGGCGGGGTCTTCGGCCATCATGGTAATTGCCTTGGGGGTTTTCGCATGGGTATCAGGAAATCTTATTTTTTCAAAATACCTTAACATTATGTACATCCCAAATGTTGGAGAAGTTGTTGTTTTTATTGCTGCCTTAATGGGTTCTTTGATAGGCTTCTTGTGGTACAATACATATCCAGCTTCTGTTTTTATGGGAGACACGGGGAGTTTGACCATTGGCGCCATCATCGCCGTAATCGCAATAATTGTTAGAAAAGAATTATTGATTCCACTTCTTTGTGGAATCTTTCTTATTGAAAATGTATCGGTGATAATGCAAGTGGGTTATTTTAAATATACCAAGAAAAAAACAGGCATAGGAAGACGGATTTTCAAGATGTCTCCTTTGCATCACCATTATCAAAAGTTAGGATACCATGAAAGTAAAATCGTTGCACGGTTTTGGATCATAGGAATTCTTCTTGCAGTGCTATCAATCGTAACACTTAAGATTAGATAATGAAAGAAAAAATAGTCATTTTGGGTGCTGGAGAAAGCGGACTCGGAACAGCAATACTTGCCAAAAAGCAAGGATTTGATGTTTTTGTTTCTGAACAAGGGGCTATTAACGCAACTGCCAAAAAGACTTTTGACGAATTAAATGTGGTTTGGGAAGAAGGAATGCATAGTTTTTCCAAAATGTCGGATGCTAATTGGATTATGAAAAGTCCAGGAATTCCATCAAATGCTCCAATTGTAAGTCAATTAAAATTAATTAAAATCCCAGTAGTCTCTGAAATAGAGTTTGCGGCAAGATATACCTCTGCCACATTAATTGGCGTTACTGGCAGTAACGGTAAAACCACCACCTCGCTTCTTACACATCACATTTTGATTGAGGCAGGTTTTGATGTTGGTTTGGCAGGGAATATTGGCAATAGCTTTGCTAGGGAAGTCGCTGAAAATGACCATGAATATTACGTTTTGGAGATCAGCAGTTTTCAATTAGATGATATCCATGAATTCACCCCTCACATTGGAGTAATAACCAATGTCACTCCCGATCACCTTGATCGATACGACCATAACTTTAATAATTATTTAAAATCAAAATTAAGGATTACAAAAAATCAAAAACAGCGTGATTTTTTAATTTTCAATTCTGATGATCCCATACTTAAACCAGTAGTTAAAGAATCACTTACTGAGGCAAAACTTCATGGTTTTGGTTTTGAGGCTTCGGGTTTAAATAGAACACATTACACCAGTGATAAAATCACTATAGAAACAGAAAAAGAGAAAACTATGATCAATACATTAGAATTTCCACTTAGCGGAAGACATAACTTGTTGAACGCGATGGCTGCAAGCACAATAGCTAGCCTACTTCAGATTAGTAAAGCGACCATTCGAGAGAGTTTGCTAAATTTTAAAGGAGCGCCGCATCGTTTAGAGCCCGTGCTTAAAATTCAAAACATCAGTTATATTAATGACTCAAAGGCGACCAATATTAATTCCGTTTTCTATGCGCTCGAAAGTATGAAGTCGTCAACGGTTTGGATTGTTGGAGGAGTAGATAAAGGAAACGATTATGAAGTTTTGTTGCCCTTGGTTCGGGAGAAGGTGAAAGGAATTATTTGCTTGGGTATAGACAATCACAAGTTGCTTGAGGTTTTTGGACCAGTGATAGACATTATTGTGGAAACACAATCGATGAGTGAGGCCGTTAAAATCGCTCATAAAATTGCACAAAAAGACGATCAAGTATTGTTGTCACCGGCTTGTGCGAGTTTTGATTTATTTAAAAATTATGAAGACAGAGGAGATCAGTTTAAAGAAGCTGTTCGTAACCTATAATTAAAAATAAAATGAGTAAAAAAGGCAATATCATTTTAGGAGACAAAGTACTTTGGGGTGCCTTGGCATTGCTATCTATATTCTCATTTCTCCCAGTATTTAGTGCGAGCTCAAACCTCGCCTATGTGGTAGGGCAAGGAACGCCTTGGGGCTATTTGATTAAACACTTTATCGTCATGATGTTTGGGTTTGGGCTGATGTTTGCGATACATAAAATTCCGTATCAATATTTTAAAGGGATTTCAATATTGGCGATGCCTTTAATCGTTTTGTTGCTTATCTATACAGCCTCTCAGGGCAATATGATTGGTGGAGCAAACGCAAATCGGTGGATAAAAATTCCAATAGTGGGTTTAAGTTTTCAAACCTCAAGTTTAGCAGCATTGGTGTTGCTGAGTTATGTTGCACATTATCTTTCGAAGACTGATATTGATCTGAAAAACTTTAAAAGCGCAATACTTCCATTATGGGTTCCCATATTCGTTGTTGTTTTTCTTATTTTACCTTCAAACCTTTCTACAGCTGTGCTGATTTTCTTCACCACTATAATACTTGTGTTTCTTGGTGGATATCCATTAAAATATATGCTCATAATGTTTGGTGCTGGACTTTTCTTTGGTTTAGTTTTTATTCTTTTCGCAAAAGCATTTCCCGATATGGTTCCCAACAGAGTTGACACTTGGGTCAATCGAATCGAGAATTTTAGTGCCTCAGACTCTAATCAAGGAAACTATCAAATTGAACGTGCCAAAATTGCAATTGCCACAGGAGGGGTCGTTGGTTTAGGTGCTGGTAAGAGTGTAATGAAAAATTTCTTACCACAAAGTTCTTCGGATTTTATTTATGCAATTATAGTTGAGGAATTTGGTTTGATAGGAGGTATAGGGCTTATTGTGTTGTACTTAATACTACTTTTTAGAATTGTAGTGATTGCACATAAATCCCAAACCGTATTTGGTAAACTACTCGTTTTAGGGTTGGGACTTCCCGTCATCATTCAAGCCTTTGCCAACATGGGAGTTGCGCTTCAAGTTTTTCCGGTCACAGGACAAACTTTGCCACTAATAAGTAGCGGAGGAACTGCTGCTTGGATGACTTGTATTGCCTTTGGAATAATTTTAAGTGTCAGTTCGGAGCAGAAGATTGAAGAAAACAAGGAAGAAAGTCAAGAATTTAATGATAACCCTTTAGCCGTATTAAGTGAAACCTTATAAAATAATCATATCAGGAGGTGGGACCGGAGGACATTTGTTTCCTGCCTTAGCAATTGCTGAAGAAATTAAGCTTCGCTATCCTACTGCTGAAATATTATTTGTCGGTGCATTGGGTCGTATTGAGATGACCAAAGTACCTGCTGCTGGATTCAAGATAATTGGACTATGGATCGATGGATTTCAGCGTTCTCTTTCTGTTAAGAACTTACTCTTTCCTTTTAAACTACTCTTTAGTCTGGCTGAATCTTTATTTATAACGCTAGTTTTTCGCCCCAATGTAGTTGTTGGAACTGGAGGGTATGCAAGTGGCCCTTTGCTGTTTGTCGCCAATGCGTTAAAATATCCGACTTTAATTCAAGAGCAGAATTCTTACCCAGGAATAACCAATAGATTGCTTGCCAGTAGGGTCAAGAAAATAGCTGTAGCCTATACTAATTTGGAACGTTTTTTTCCAGAGAGTAAATTGGTATTAACAGGCAACCCAATTCGAAAAAAAATACAACAAGAACTGCCTGATTCTGGAAAGGCAAAAGCGCTTTTTAATTTAGATACGAACAAAAAAACCTTGGTGGTTTTGGGCGGTAGTCTTGGAGCACGAAGAATCAATCAGCTGATTGCTTCAAAACTAGATTTTTTTAAAGCAAAACAGATACAGGTGATATGGCAGTGTGGCGCACTTTACTATGAAGATTATAAAGTTCTAGAAACCTCAGACGTTTTGGTTAAAGCATTTATAACGGACATGGAGCAGCTTTATTCGGCAAGTGATTTTGTCATTTCTCGTTCCGGTGCTGCAACCCTCTCTGAGCTCTGTTGTGTCGGGAAACCTGCATTGTTAATACCGTCGCCGAATGTTGCCGAAAATCATCAAATGCACAATGCCATGGCACTGGCGAATCAGAATGCTGCGCTGGTGGTTGCAGAAAGTAAATTAGATGAAGAATTTGAGACTGTTTTTCAATCGCTTTTGGAAACTTCTGTTCAAGAGTCTTTGTCTGTTAACATTAGAAAACTAGCAAGACCAAAGGCAACAATACACATCGTAGACCTAATTGAAGAATTTATTTAAATGGCTGAAAAAAGGCTGACATATTATTTTATTGGTATCGGAGGGATTGGGATGTCTGCTTTGGCAAAATTTCTTTTTGACCAAGGGAATACCGTAATGGGTTATGACAAAACTAAAAGTCCAATTACCGATATGTTGGTTTCCCACGGAATTGAGGTGGTTTTCGAAGATTCAATCGAAGTAATGCCAGAAGATTTTCTTAAAAAAGCTACTCAGGTGATTTACACCCCTGCAATTTCGAAAAGCCATTCGCAATATAATTATTTTTTAAAGCAAGGAAACTCTATCAAAAAACGTTCAGTTTTATTGGGCGAACTAACAAAAGATTCAATTGTTTTTGCTGTAGCAGGCACACATGGTAAAACGACTACTTGTGCACTTCTGATCCATCTATTTGACTATACTCAATTAGAGTTTACAGCTTTTTTAGGTGGAGTTATGAATAAACACGAGGGCAATTTGATCCAGAAAGGAAGTGACTATTCGATCGTAGAGGCAGATGAATATGACAAATCGTTCTTGCAACTAGATCCCTCTTTTGCTTGTATTACGACAATGGATGCAGACCACCTTGACATCTATGGGACTAAGGAAAACCTAGAGGAAACTTTTGTTGCTTTTTCTAAAAAAGTTAAAAAACAATTGGTTGTTGCAAAAGGAATGCCACTAGATGGGATCACTTATGCCGTTGACAGCCCTGCGGATTATTATGCTAAAAATATAAAGACGAAAGATTTGGGATATACTTTTGATTTGGTTACACCAAATGGTGTTTTTAAAAAAGTGTATTTAAACTTAATTGGAATTCATAATTTATCTAACGCAGTCGCAGCAGCGGCAATGGCAGACCTTGGTGGATTACCACTAAAATCGACACTAAAAGCGTTTTCTAGTTTCCCGGGAATCAATCGACGCATGAATGTGTTTAATTTTGCAGGCAAAACAATAATAGATGATTACGCACATCATCCAACCGAGATTAAGACGGTTGTTGACACCTTGAAAGAACGATATCCTGAATCTAAACATGCGGTTATTTTCCAGCCCCATTTATTTTCAAGAACTCAAGACTTCATGGAGGATTTCGCGACAATACTTTCTGAATTTGAAGAGGTCTTGCTATTGGATGTTTATCCTGCGCGAGAATTGCCAATAAAAGGAGTCACTTCAGAGGTGCTTTTGGAAAAAATATGTTGTCAAAATAAAAGAATAATATTAAAAAACGAATTGGTTGAATGGGTTGATAAAATTGACGCCAATGTCATCGCCGTTTTAGGCGCGGGAGATATTGGTAACGAGGTAAAAAAAATAAAAAAATTAGTTCAAAATGAAGGTTAAAAACTACTTGTTTTTTGGTTTAATTTTTCTTTTGGTGGTCTGCCTTTCTGGATTTGCTCACCTTAAAAATAAAAACCGTGAAGTCACAGAATTCGAGATAAGCTTTGAGTTTAATTCCTCGCATTTCCTTAATGATTCCATCGTTAATAAATTGTTAATACAAAACACACAATCACTTCCGTGGAAAAGCTTAGATAGTTTAGATTTGAATATGCTTGAATCCTTAATAGAAAAGAACCCTTTCATACAAAATGCCGAAGTATTCAATTATCCTCAAGGCATTGTGGGAGTGAGAATTCAAGAGCGAAAACCAGTCTTAAGGATTTTGGGAGATGCCAATTATTATATTGATCAATTCGCGAACGAAGTGCCACTTTCAAAAAGATATTCACCAAACGTCCCTGTTTATATGGGAACGCTGAATGAAGTGCGTAAGAAAGAAGTTTTATCTATACTCAAAGCAATCAAACAAGATTCGTTCCTTGAGCGTGAATTGGCTGCAATTTTTATTAAAAATAACTCTTATTATTTAGCGTTGAGGTCATTCGATTTTGAAATAGAAATAGGAAGGTTGAATGATTTCTCTGCCAAGCTAGATAAGCTAAAAATCTTTTGTGCTTATCAACAAAACAATGAAAGTGAAAAACAATACAAACACATCAGTTTAAAATTTAAAAATCAAATAGTCGGATCATAAATTGTCATCATGAATAAATCAAATATTTCTGTCGGATTAGATATCGGAACCACCAAAATTGTCGCCATGGTGGGAAATAAAAACGAATTTAATAAAGTTGAAATTTTGGGTATTGGAAAATCCAAAAGTCTTGGCGTTCATCGCGGAGTTGTCAACAACATTACACAAACAATTCAATCGATTCAACAAGCGATTGATGAAGCTAAAACAATTTCGGGAGAGGAGATCGATGAAGTTGTTGTTGGAATTGCGGGACAACACATTCGCAGCCTGCAACACAGCGATTACATCACGCGATCAAACCCTGAAGACGTTATCGGGCAAGAAGATGTAGAGCTGTTGATTCAGCAAGTTTATAAGTTGGTTATGCTTCCGGGTGAAGAAATCATACACGTACTTCCACAAGAGTTTAAAGTTGATGGTCAAGCTGAAATTAAAGAACCCATCGGTATGTATGGGGGTCGACTAGAGGCTAATTTTCACGTGGTAGTAGGGCAAGTATCATCAATAAAAAACATAGGGAGATGTATTAAAAGTGCGGGTTTGTCCATGGGCAATATTACCCTCGAACCACTAGCATCTTCCGAGGCTGTTTTGAGTCAAGAGGAAAAAGAAGCTGGAGTGGCACTCATCGATATCGGTGGGGGAACTACTGACTTAGCGATTTTTAAAGATGGGATCATTCGACATACAGCCGTAATTCCGTTTGGTGGAAATGTGATCACGGAGGATATAAAAGAAGGTTGTTCAATTATCGAAAAGCAAGCCGAACTGTTAAAAGTGAAATTTGGATCTGCTTGGCCTGGAGAAAACAGAGATTCTGAAATTGTTTCTATTCCTGGGTTAAGAGGAAGAGATCCTAAAGAAATTTCTTTAAAAACGCTTTCAAAAATAATCAATGCTCGTGTTGTTGAAATTATTGAGCAGGTTTATTTAGAGATTAAGAATTATGGTCACGATGAACAAAAAAAGAAATTAATTGGTGGAGTCGTTCTTACTGGAGGGGGAAGTCAATTGAAACACCTCAAACAGTTGGTAGAGTATATCACAGGGATGGACACCCGCATCGGCTATCCCAGTGAGCATTTGGCTGGCGATACGGAAAGTTCCGAAACGAGTCCGATGTATGCTACGGCAGTAGGATTGTTGATGAATGCTTTGGAGCACAAAAAGGCAGTGGTTCAAGAGGAACCTACAGCGGTTGAGAGTGAAGTTGAAAGCCTCAAAATAGATGGTCTTAAGCTTGAGAAAAACACCATTTCTTCCAATCGATCAACCATATTAGAACGCTGGGTGGAAAAGTTTAAAATATTTTTAGATAACGCATAAATAGATACAGTCTGATGGAGTCTGATGTAACCAACAATTTAAGTTTCGATTTACCAAAAAACAAAAGTAATGTCATCAAGGTTATTGGTGTAGGCGGAGGAGGAAGTAACGCAATCAACCACATGTTCCAGCAAGGAATTAAGGGAGTTGATTTTGTTATTTCTAATACTGATGCACAAGCGCTTAATGAAAGTCCTGTTCCGATTAAAATTCAGTTGGGGGCTTCCCTGACAGAAGGATTGGGAGCGGGTGCTAATCCCGAAGTAGGTGCGCTTGCAGCTCAAGAGAGTTTTCAAGAGCTAAGCAGCCTTTTGAATACCCAAACCAAAATGGTTTTTATCACCGCTGGATTGGGGGGAGGAACAGGCACAGGGGCCGCACCTATCATTGCCCAAATGGCAAAGGAGATGGACATACTCACGGTTGGTATTGTTACGATGCCCTTCCATTTTGAAGGTAAGTTGAGAATTGAACAAGCCGAAAAAGGTCTTGAAAATATTAAAAAATCTGTTGATTCTTTAATTGTGATTAATAACAATAAGCTCCGCGAAGTTTATGGGAATTTAGGTTTTAAAGCTGGTTTTTCTAAGGCCGATGAAGTTTTGGCAACAGCAGCTAGAGGGATTGCAGAAGTGATCACCCACCATTACCATCAAAACATTGACCTCAAAGATGCAAGAACCGTCTTGAGTAGTAGCGGAACTGCCATAATGGGATCTGGATCGGCAACGGGGGTCAACCGAGCACAAGATGCAATCACCAATGCATTGGACTCCCCTTTGCTAAATGACAATAAAATTTCTGGATGTAAAAATGTATTACTTTCAATTGTTTCTGGTACAGAAGAAATCACCATTGACGAAATAGGAGAAATCAATGATTACATTCAGTCAGAAGCAGGGAATAATGCCAACATCATCATGGGAGTAGGGGACGATCAGAAATTAGGAAGCTCTATTGCCGTAACGATTATTGCCACTGGATTTGGTAGCGAGCAACAGCACCAGATTGTAAATACAGAAGCCAAGAAAATCATCCATACACTCGAAGAAGATCAGTCAATTGAGCAGCATTTGATGGGTGAGGAGTCGCAAATTGACAATCTAACCTTCGAACCAGTTGTCGATAAAGATTATGATTTCGATCCAGCACCAGTTGCAGCTAATCCAATTCCAATGTCTGAGTCCGTTATAAATGAAGAAATATCGTTAATTCAAGATGTTGATTCGATTGAGTCTGATGATGTTGATTTCACGCCCATAAACAGTGAAGTTGAAGCTTCTCTTTTCGAGTTTGAATTGGGAAATATTCCTGAGATCACAACAGATGAATTAGAATCCTCAACTGACGATAAGGTCGAAGAGCCAATAGTAAGTCTCCCGGAATTTTCGCCTGTAATTGAGGAAGTGCCTGAGGAGATACTAAATCAAGAGGTTATAATAACAACCGAAGCGATTCGTAATTTAGAAGTCATCTATGAATTAATAAATCCAGTTCCAGTTCAGACGCCTGTTCAAGAAGTATTCGAAGAGAAAGCCGCTGCCCTTGGAGAAGATTTTATCATCAACGATTTAAGTCAAGAGACTAATGATTTAGAGGTTTTAGGGATGGAGCAAGTAGAAGTGCAAGAAGAAAATCAATTTACTTTTGATTTTAATCATCCCCTAGCCGCTAAACAAAACTCTATTTCCGAAGAAAATGTTTTACACGAATTAGACAATGAGCAGGAAGTTGTGAAAGTTGAGGAAGAGATCCCCGAAATGGTTGATTTTAAATTTGAAGTTGTCGAGTCTCCAAAGTCACCTGAACCTGTCGTCGAAAAACCGGTTGCCGAAAGTTCTCCTTTTGATCAAAGTATCAGTAAGACAGTAGCACTCGAAAATGAAAAAAGAAAGGAGCATTTAAAAAAGTTTAATCATGCTTTCAAACACAGCATGAGCAAGGTAGAAGAGTTTGAAAAACAACCTGCTTACAAGCGTGTGGGGATCGATTTAGAGGACACTTCAAATGATGAGGCTGCTTCTTCACGAATGAGCCTTGACAAAGACAGCAATGATGAAAATCAATTGCGTTCCAATAATTCATTTTTACATGATAATGTAGATTAATATATTTATTTTTTATGTCCTTATTAAACAACCTTACAGAAGAATTAAAAACCGCAATGAGAGCCAAAGATGTCTTAAAATTAGAGGCGCTTCGTGCAATTAAATCAGCAATATTATTAGCGCAAACTTCCTCAGGGGCAGGCGCTGACTTGTCGGAAGATGAGGAAATAAAACTGCTTCAAAAATTGGTTAAACAAAGAAAAGATAGTGCTGCGATTTTTAAAGAACAAAATCGGGAAGATTTGGCAGCACCCGAAGAAGCACAAGCGGCGGTTATCGCCCAGTTTTTGCCTGAACAAATGTCAGAGGCCGAGGTTGAAAAAGTAATAGAAAGAATCATCGCTACATCAGGCGCTGATGGAATGAAGGACATGGGTAAAGTAATGGGCATGGCTTCAAAACAATTGGCTGGTAAGGCTGATGGAAAAACAATTTCTAATATTGTCAAGTCAAAGCTGAGCGTCTAAAATTAGCTTACTTTTGTTTTCTTTAAATCAATTTAATATCTAATTTGCACATTATTAATGGCTCAGTAGTTCAACTGGATAGAATATCAGATTTCGGCTCTGACGGTTGGAGGTTCGAGTCCTCTCTGGGTCACATAACAACACTAAAAAAGCCTGTATATTCAGGCTTTTTTATTTAAGGGGTACAAAAAGGGGCGCGTTTATTTCTTGTTATATACCAGCTTTTCTTCAAGTGTTTTCTATAATATCTTATCCACAACGCTCGATATTCATTCGTTCCAGCGCAAATATTTCCTACAATAAAATAGCAATTAAACCAAAAACAGCTGCCTTTGCTTTCGCAATTTGCAGCTGTTTTTGTATTGTTAAAATTCTTTTTAAAAATGGTTTAAAAAAACATCTTTAAACCTTAATGGTCAATTAATAAAATGTTATTGCATTTCCAGATTTCCCAGCTCGTCCAGTTCTTCCAATTCTGTGGATATAACTTTCTCTTGAAGAAGGGATTTCATAATTGATCACGTGAGTAACGTTGTCAATGTCAATTCCTCTTGAAGCAACATCAGTAGCGACCAAGACTTTGATGGCCCCTGATTTAAACTTTCTCACTGCCTTGCTTCGATACATTTGAGTTTTATCTCCATGTATTTCGTCAATTCTAACACCGTATTGCTTAAGTCTCATAAAGAGCTTAGATACCTGACGCTTTGTTTCCAAAAAGATAAGCACCTTTTCAAATTCTTCTTTTTCTAGCAGGTCAGCCAAAATATCAAATTTATCGTCATCTCCTCTGGTTTTTATAATCTCTTGGTAGATGTTGTCCGTATTGGCTTCACCTGAAGAAACACTTACTTTCTGATAATCATCAATGATGCCGTCAATAATATTTTGCTGTTTAGAGTTTTCTGTTGCAGAAAATAGAATCGTTTGATCTCTTTTATGCATCTGATCAATAACCTTGGTTACATCTTGCAAGAATCCCATGTCGAGCATGGTATCAAATTCATCGAGAACGATTTTGGAAAAGTCAAATAACTTAAGTGCTCTTCTGTCAATCAAATCATTGATCCTCCCTGGAGTTCCAATAACTACATCATTAGGTCTCCTTAGTTTATCAAGATCTTTTCTGACACTTGTCCCTCCGATGAAAACGCTAGAAAACACTTTAAGCCCCTTGGTCAAACTTTTCAGTTCTTGTTCTACTTGTTCTGCCAATTCTCTTGTTGGAACAAGAATAATGGTTTTCGCACTTTTCTTTTCAGAAAGAATTTTATTTAAAATTGGAATAAGAAAAGCACCTGTTTTTCCTGTCCCAGTATTCGCAATTCCCATGACACTATGACCGTCCATTATAATTTCAAAAGTCTTGTCTTGTATCTCAGTTGAATTTACATAGCCTTTTCGTTCAATTCTTGATTGAAGTTCTGGGTGGATTTCCATTTCGGCAAAGCTTCGTGTAACGACTTCTGCCCTCTCTTCCTTGATCTTAATTGATGTATTGACTAAAGTAGTTGGATCGAGTCTCGTCTTCTTAAATCTACCGCCTCTTCCTCTTGAATTTCCTCCACCGCCATTTCTGCCTCCGGATCTAAAACTTCCACCGCCACTTCTGTTGGGTCTTGATCGATTTCCACCTCTGTCAGGTCTTGAGTTTCCGTAACTTCTTGAAGGTCTTGAGCCTCCACTTCTTTGCTCAGTTCTATTTTCATCGCCAGATCTTTCGCTTCTAGAACCTTCATGGCTTCTGCTTGACCTTGAGTCTTCACTGTTTCTTGAATCGCCTCCGCTTCTGGAGCCTCCGTAACTTCTATCAGATCTCGAGTCTCCTCCTGATCTTTCGTTTCTTGAGCCACCATAGCTTCTATCAGATCTTGAGTCTCCTCCCGATCTTTCATTTCTAGGAGCACCATAGCTTGGTCTTGAATCGCCTCCGCTTCTGGAGCCACCATAGCTTCTATCAGATCTTGAGTCACCTCCTGATCTTTCATTTCTAGGAGCACCATAGCTTGGTCTTGAATCTCCTCCACTTCGGTCGTTTCTTGATCCCTCTGAACTTCTATCAGATCTAAATCCTCTACTCCCTCTGTTGGAACTTGAGGATTGACTGTCGTTAGAAGAATTCGATTTGTTTTTATTAAACCCTCCGAATTTACTTTTGCCAGCGGGTTTTCCTTTACTTTTATTTGACGAACTAAATTTTCCTTTTCCTTCGGATCTAGAATTACTGTTACTCTCTTTCATTGTTTTTTTATTTTAATAATGCACAGCATTTCCCGTTTAGGAATGATTTGTTAAAACGGCATTATAAGAAAATGTTAAATTGGCCTTGGTTGACCCAAATACGGAAAGATGATTTTTTCTAAAAGCAAATTTAGTACCCATGTCAATTTCTACGGACGTGCAAAGGTACTGTTTTTATAATCTAATAACAGAGCATTTTTGTATAGATTTTAATCCATCATTTTCAATCCTAATGATCTGTAGCTTATTGGTTTAAGGAAAATGATTTGTTCCGTCTTTAGAGTTTGCTTAATAAATCAAATCGTATAATTAATATGAGATGTTTTATTCATGCTTAAGTTTGTAAAACCGCATTGAATTTCGGTCTATTTTTAGATTTAAAATTAAATCTCCGTTAGGGTCAGATTTTAAATTGAATTGCTCCGAAACCTTTAATTCTGATGCTTTTTTAAGTTTTTCTAGATTTATATTTTTTGAATTTGCAGGACTGCCAATTGACTTCCAACTTTGATAGGTATTGTTGTTTGACTTGTCCATCTTGATGACCTCAACATGATAGTTGGCGTTTGGCATAAGCCCTTTTAAGGTGATGTCTATAAGATCAAAGCCATTCATTTTTTCACCGTCTGCTTCTTCAAAATTATAGGCGATGAAGGCAATTTCCTCGGATTCAGATTTTGTTGCAAGTACACCAAATCGGTTTTCTTTGATTTTTTTAATGACTTTAACCCGTTTAGATTTAAGTTTAGCTAGCATTTCAAACCCAGTTTGAATTGGCTTTGGTGTGTTTCCAGCAGTTAACAATTCCCTTTTTCCTACAAAAAATTCGTCTTCATCAGCTTCCCAACTAAATCCCCAATAGAGTAACATTGAAATAGGAAAGTTGTAGTTGTCTTCAATTTGAAATAGCGCGTTCACCAACTTAACCAAGAAAAGGGAGGAGGTAATCGAGTTTCTATATACCAAATCTGGGTAGTCTGCCACTGTTCTATAATAATTTGAGGAAAGTCCCCATTCGTTGATGTGAAATTCAGTCTTTTTTAAAGAAGGAAAGTCCTTAACTAGTCTTTGTAACCATAAAACAGAGAGCACAAATTGTTGAACTTGCGGTTGAATGTGAGGCTCCTGATTCAGCCATTTACCCGAAAGACCATAGATGTGATAGGATATGAAATCAATCCGAGTTCCTTTTTCTCCAGTCACATAATTGGTTCCATTGGTAACATGATTTAAAAAAGGTCTTAAAAAGTATTCGTGATAACAGGCAGGACCTCCAACTTTTAATTGTGGATCAACCGATGTAACGGCAGCCACAAACTCATCATACATCTTGTAAAACACTTCCAATTGGTCTTTGGGCCAGCCATCTGGCTCGTTCCATACTTCAAAGTACCAAGTCCGAACTTCTTCAGCTCCAAAAACATCAATTAAGTTCTGGGTGGTTGTTTTCATTAGATCTGACCATTTTTTCCAGTCTTTTGGTCCTGTATTGACCATGGTCATTCCTTCGTCATTCCCTGAGTTTTCTTTTGATTTTTTTAGAATCAGCGCATCCGGTAGATAATCATATTCAACAATGGGTTTAATCCCATTCTCAACATAGGACTTAAACACACGATTTAGATTAGAGAAGTCATAAACAGGATTTCCATTTTGGTCTTCACTATAGAGTTTGTGCCCGCGAATTACGCCATGTTTTAGATCTTGATTGAAAGTATGGTGGGATCTCAGGTATTTGTGAGAATTTGTCTTTTTCATTCTGTTTAAAAGAAATTGACCAGAAGGTTTAAGCGTATGATGAAAAAGATGATCAGATCCTGCTGCTTTCCAGAATTCAGTGTTTTTTCCTACAATAGTATTGGTTTCAATGGTAAAACTATTTTGTTGGGCGTGAACTCCGATAGATTTGACTACTATTAACAGAAAAAACAAGAAGTAGTATTTTTTTTTATCTGTCATTACTTGATTTTTTTAAAAAGACTATAAGTTTTCTGAGATAGATGCTACAACTTTTTCCGCTAGTTTTTGGCTTCCATGTAGAGTGAAGTGGACGTTGTTGGGTCGTTGTAATTTCTCCATTATAGGAAGTACATAGTTGTGTAAATCATTTACTTGAATATTGTTTTTTGCCATTATTTTTAAGGCGACCTCATTGTATATTTTTGACATTCCAGGTTTTCGCAATGGTTTTCTGACCGTGTCAGGATAAGGTGTGGTGGTAGCAAAGATGAGTTTTGCTTTTGTCTTCTTTAATTTTTTCACAATAAACTTGAGGTTTTTCCCATACTGTTTTGGGCTAGCCTGATGTGGGTCTTCGGGGGAGTTACTGTTTTTTTTTGTGATCCAATCAATGTGTTTTATGTCGTGAAGACCAAAATTAAAATGAATAACATCCCATTCAATGTCAGCAATCCAGTCGGCAATTCCCAAAACACCATTGGTGGTTCCTTGACAGTTATACATGCCACCATTGGGTTTCATGGGTCTTAAAACCTCAGCTTTTCCGAATAAGGAATCTTTAACAAACGGGTAATACCCCATTGATATGGAATCCCCTATTAGTAAGACTTTAGGGAGTTTTCCGATTAAAGAACTTCCAGGGTTAAAAGGAATTAAAACTGTGGCTGCTCCTAGAGAGGTGGTTTTTATAAATTGTCTTCTATTTTGCATTTCAAACTTTTAATTAAAAATTCATCAAAGCGATCAGTCTCTTAGCTACTTTAGAAGCTTTTTAAGATAAATGGTTTAAGTGTTTAATAAATAAAACAAGTAATATCAATCAATTAATTGTTGAAGAAGATTTTTAACTTCCAAAGGATTCTTTATAAAATATTTAGCAGCGGTTTGTTTTTTACCCACTTTAATTGTTGAAGCGTGCGGGGGGAGATCATTAAACATATATTCATCGGTCACATCATCTCCAATGCATAGAATAAAATCAAATTCTTTGTCACTGATGATCTCAGAAACTGCTGTCCCTTTACTAAATCTGCTACTGGCAACTTCAATGGCTTTGTCTCCATCTAATAGATGTAATTCGTCAGTAATTAAGCTATTCAAAACTGTTTTAAGCTCAACCACCCTTTCTTTTGCAAATTCAGGATCTGTTTTTCGATAGTGCCAAACCAAGCTGTTTTGTTTTATCTCAATAAAAGTTCCAGGTGTTCTGTCGGTAAAAGTTTCTAGAAGAGGGATTAAGTTGTCCATCCAGTTTTTCTGTGGAATGGCTTTTTCACTCCACTCATGGTTTTTATATTTAATGAAATACCCATGTTCTGCAACTAGGGTTAATGGAAAATCATTGAACCATTTACTTAAAAACAGGTGGTCTCTTCCACTAACGATTGCAACATCAGTGTTTGGGGCTTCGCAGAGTGATTGAATCAAATTTAAGAGATTTTCATCTGGAACTGCCAGCTGTGGGTTGTCATTAAATTCAACCAAGGTGCCATCAAAATCGAGTAAAATCAATTTTTTCTTTGCCGTAATGAAATTTTTGGTCAATTGATTTTTAACATTTTCATCGACTCTCTTGACTAAAACTTCTTCTTCTGTCTGCGTTTTGGACACTAAAGCCTTCATGAACTCATTGGCCCAGTGTGAAACGGTATAACGACTCAGCCTTTTTTGCATGCTAACGTTTCGCTTTTTTTGTTCTTCAACAGGCATTTTGATGGCTTTAAGAATCGCCTCTGCCATTAAATCCATGTCAAAAGGATTGACGAGTAAGGATTCATACAATTCTTTAGAAGCCCCTGCCATTTCACTTAATATCAAAACACCATCTCCATTAACACGGGTGGCAATGAATTCTTTGGCCACTAAGTTCATTCCGTCTCTAACTGGAGTTATCATCGCAATGTCGGCGTTCATATATAAGTCAATAAGATCGTCAAATTCCATTGCCCTGTAGTAATACCAAATTGGAGTCCAGTTGACCGTTGCAAACTTCCCGTTAATTCTACCCACGATTTCATCGGTTTCCTTTTTCAAACGTTTGTAATCAGAAACGTCAGACCTGGAAGGAACGGTTAACATTACGAGTCTCACCTTTTCGAGGTATTCTGGATATTTAGTTAAAAAAAGCTCATAAGCCTTAATTCGATTAATTACTCCCTTGGTATAATCAAGGCGATCAATAGATAAAATTAGTTTGCTTTGATCTGCCCCTTTTTTATGTAATTCGAGTTGTTGTTTTAATTCGGATTGTTCGGCTGATTTTAGCGCCAGATGAGCTTTTGCTGCATTTTCGAATTTATTGTAATCAATTCCCATCGGGAATGTGTTGACAACCACTTCGCGAGTGCCTAGGTTTACTTTATTGAAGCTTACTTCTTTTCTGAGAATTCGCTTAACTGAGCTTAAGAAATGCCTTTCGTAATCATAGGTGTGAAATCCAATAAGATCTGCACCTAGCATTCCTTCTAGTAATGGCTCGCGCCATGGGAATATTCTAAAAATCTCAAAAGAAGGAAAAGGAATGTGAAGGAAAAATCCAATGGTTACGTCTGGGCGTTCGTCTTTGATCATTTTAGGACACAATAAAAGTTGGTAGTCATGAATCCATACCGTATCACCTTCTTCAATATTTTGCAAAACGCTGTCGGCAAACTTTCTATTTACGTCAACATAGGAGTTCCAATGTTGCTCTTTGAAGTCAGAAAACTCGATAAAATAATGAAAAAGAGGCCAGAGACATTTATTTGATAAACCATAATAAAAATCTTCAATTTCTTCTCCATTTAACGATACTGGAAAATATCTCTCCTTTTTTAATGACTCTTTCAAGGGAACCCATGAATTTTTGTCAACTTCATCACTATTGATGCCTGGCCACCCCACCCACAGGGCATCTTTCCCTTTGTGAACAGAATTCATACCTGTAGCTAAACCGCCACTTGTAGGGGTAAATTCGAAAGAATTTTCTACTTTCGTTATCTGAATAGGGAGCCTATTTGAAACTATTATATTTTTAGCCATATGAATCTTTTTACAAACTTAAATCTCCACAATTTATGGAATTAAATTATGTCCTTGAGCAGTCAGGCAACCTCAATTATGGAATTATAGGAAATTGCAAGTCCTCTGCCTTAATTTATGAAGATTCCTCAATAGATTGGTGTTGTTTGCCACAATTTGATTCTCCATCGGTTTTTGGAAAAATTTTAGATAAAAATATTGGTGGTTCTTTTAAAATTGAATGTGATCCATCTTATGTGATAGCGCAAGAGTATATTGAAAAAACTTGCATTCTTGTTACGCGTTTCACAAATTCGGACAGTGAGTTTGAGGTGGTTGATTTTATGCCAAGGTATCAAAAAGACGATGGGATTCACTATGCCCCACCAGAAATTGTCAGAGTTTTAAGACCTATAAAAGGTTCACCTAAATTTAAGGCTATCTATGATCCAAAATTGGAATATTCAATGGGTACAACAAATACCTTTGTAAAAAATGATTTTGTAGTAAGTGTTGTAAATGACAGTAAGTACGATACATTGTATTTATATACTGATTTAGATAAAGAAAAAGTGGTGAACGGATCTGAAATCACCCTAACAAAAGATCATTTTATCACCATTTCCTACAACGAAAAGATCAAAGTACCAAAAATTGAAAATATTTTATTTGAATCTGAAAGAACAAAAGTTTACTGGCTAAATTGGTGTTTTAAAACACCTTCCTTCAAACATTATAACGAGCAAATATTAAGAAGCGCAATGACCTTAAAATTGCTTTCTTTTGAAAAAACAGGAGCCATTCTTGCTGCAGCTACGACTTCTCTTCCTGAAACAATTGGGGAGGTAAGAAACTGGGATTATAGATTTTGCTGGATCAGGGACGCATCGATGGTTATCAAAGTGATTACCAAACTAGGGCACGATAAGATTGTTAAGAATTTCATTAAATATATCGTAGATCTAATTCCGGATAAAGATGAAAAGCTTCAAATCATGTACGGGATAAGTGGTGAGAAAATTTTAACGGAAAAGACTCTAGAACATCTGGCTGGCTATGAAGGTTCAAAACCAGTAAGAATCGGAAATGCTGCCTTTACTCAAAAACAAAATGATATATACGGAATTCTGATGGATACAATTCATGCCCAAATTGAAAAGTATACTCATGAAGATGAAAAGCATGAAGAGCTTTGGTCTATCGTGAAGTCCATTGTTTGGGTAGTAAACAATAACTGGAAGCTCGCTGACAAAGGAATATGGGAATTTAGACATGAAGATCAACATTTTACTTTTTCCAAATTATTATGTTGGGTAGCTGTTGATCGAGCGATTAAGATTTCAGAATTAATTCAAGGAGGGAGGTCTGCTACCAAATGGACGCCACTAAGAGATGAAATCCATAAAGACATTATGGACAATGCTTGGAATGAAAAGAAACAAGCTTTTACTCAATCTTATGGTTCTGAGCACATGGATGCTTCTGTGCTTTTAATGGAACAGTATGGTTTTATTGACGCCAAAGATCCAAAATATATAAAGACAGTAAAGGCGATTGAGAAAGAGCTTTCTCATGAAGGGTTATTGTTTAGGTATAAGAATAATGACGATTTTGGAACTCCAAGTTCTTCATTCACAGTTTGCACTTTTTGGTTTATCAATAGTTTATATAAAATAGGAGAAGAGGAAAAATCTAAAGAATTATTCGATAAGTTGTTGTCGTATAGCAACCATTTGGGTCTTTTTAGCGAAGATATTGACTTTAAAACCAAAAGACTTTTGGGTAATTTTCCACAAGCTTATTCTCATTTGGCATTGATTGATACCGCATTGAATTTCAATGAAAAGTAGTGAAATCAGGATCGGATTTGAGCTAATTTTTCATGAATTTTGAAGAATCAAATATTTGTTATAGATTTATGCAGTTAAATATTTTTAATAATTAGCCCGATGGAGTCTTTATTAAACAACAGATATGGAGTTAGTTTTGAAAGACCAATTAAAATTAAGAATATGTCATAAATTTGATAGTAATTATTAAAATCCATTGGTTTTATGCTTTATTATTAAAATTTGTTTATGGTTATTGATAATCTATATTAAATTTTTAATACCCCATTACTGAAACATTTTTAAATCAATTATAAACTTATTGTCCCCAAGCAGTTTATAAGAAAAAAGCAACAAATCTAACCTACAAATGTTAACCTCAATTCCCACCCAATTCAATCCTCAATCTAATAATTATAACAATTCAATTTTTTTTTCAAAAGAATTATTATTTAAAAGGAAACTTACAAACGTTACATGTCTTTTACTGATAATGTTGACTTCAATATCTTTTTCACAAGATGTTGATCACCCATGGCATTTTAACATTGGATTGAATGCCATAGACATCTACCCTACCAACCCCAAAGCGAGTCAGCCTTTAGCGCCGCAAGGGGCATTGTTTGAGGAGTTTTTTAACGTCAGTGATCACTGGAATATCGGTGGGCCGACTGTCAGTCTCTCGAGACTTATAAAAAACGATTTTTCTGTTGGACTGAGAGGCAGCGTTGGGATAATTAAAAAAATAGAGAAAAACGATAATGTTAATTTTCCCTATTTTTCTGCAGATCTTTTCTTGAAAAAAGCTTTTCTTTCCAAGAAAACGATTAGTCCATTTGCTACTTTAGGTTTTGGATATTCAAGTTTTGATTATGACAATTCGAGAGCTTTAAACTTAACATCTAAAAATCTCTCTCAAACATTTTCAGGAGGTTTAGGGATTGATATAAGACTTTCAGATCTTTTTGGTATTGACCTTCAAACGGTTTATAAAAACCCCTATCAAGCAAAAGGGGTCAAACATTTCATTCATCAATTTGGATTTTATTATGCATTTGGTGCAAAAGACAGTGATGGCGATGGCGTTTATGATGCAAAAGATATTTGCCCTGATATCCCCGGACTTAAAGAATTTGCAGGTTGCCCTGATACTGACGAAGATGGAATACCAGACAGTGAGGACAGTTGTCCTGATCTTGCCGGATTAGTAGAATTGGAAGGCTGCCCAGACCAAGATGGAGATGGGATTGCTGATAATGAAGACAATTGCCCTGATGAATCCGGGAGCTTAGAAAATAATGGTTGTCCAGATTCGGATGAGGACGGACTTATCGATAGTGAAGATAATTGTCCTAATGAAAAAGGCGCAATTGACAATGATGGTGATGGTATCACTGACAATGAAGATAAATGTCCCGAAGAAGTTGGTACTATAGAGAATGGTGGTTGCCCATTTTTGACTGAAGAGGTCGTAAGAACAATAAACATCCTGAGTTCGGAAATCTATTTTGCCTCAGATAGCTATGAGATTAAAGGGAAATTGAATTATCAATCTTTAATTGAAATCACGAAAATACTAAAGGAAAACCCTGAAGGCAAACTTGTAATTGAGGGTCACACATCAAGTGAAGGTTTGTCTGAGTACAATCAAAGACTGTCAGAAAACCGTGCCGCTGCTGTGGAGAATTATTTGATCGAAAACGGTATTGATAAGAATCGACTTGAGTCTATAGGTTATGGGGAGACTAAGCCAGTTCATAAAAATGATACCCGTTCTGGTCGAGCAAAAAACAGGAGGGTTGTGTTTAAGCGCATGAACTAATTTGAAATAAAAAAAGGGGCTTTAAGCCCCTTTTTTTATTTATGTAATTTTTAAAAATTGTTTAAGTTATTTTTTTAATCCTGCAATATTTTCAACAGGATTCGCTGCGGAAAACACATAACTACCAGCAACCAAAACATCGGCTCCTGCTTTTATTAATTGAGATGCATTTTTATCAGTAACACCACCATCTATTTCAATCAATGTTCCTGTTCGTTTCTTATGGATAATCGCCTTCAATTCACTAACTTTTTCATAAGTACTCTCAATAAATGATTGTCCACCGAAACCGGGATTTACGCTCATTAAACAAACGACATCTATCTCTTCGATGATGGGTTCTAAAAGTGAAACTGGAGTATGTGGATTCAATGCAACCCCAGCTTTCATTCCTTTTGCTTTTATGGCTTGAAGACTTCTGTGAAGATGCGTACAGGCTTCATAGTGAACAGTTAGTATCTCACTCCCTAATTCTGCAAAAGTGTCAATATAGCGGTCTGGATCGACAATCATTAAGTGAACATCCAAAGGTTTTGTTGCGTGTTTTGCAATCGCTTTAAGGACTGGCATTCCAAAAGAAATGTTGGGTACGAAAACCCCATCCATAATATCAATGTGAAACCAGTCTGCTTGACTGGAGTTTACCATTTTACAATCTCTTTCGAGATTTCCGAAGTCTGCTGCCAATAATGAAGGTGCAATCAGTGTAGCCATATTAAATCTAGTTTAAAAAAAAAGCAACCACATGGGTTGCTTTTAAATTATTACCCCAAATAGGTTTTTAAAATTTTACTTCTCGAGGTATGTTTTAACCTTCGAATTGCTTTTTCTTTAATTTGGCGAACTCTTTCGCGAGTTAGATCAAAAGTTTCTCCGATCTCTTCCAAAGTCATCGCATGTTGATTTCCTAATCCGAAATATAGACGAACGACATCTGCTTCTCTTGGAGTAAGGGTTTCTAATGCTCTTTCAATTTCTGTCCTTAACGATTCATGTAAAAGCGATTTGTCTGGATTTGGAGACTCTCCGCTATTGAGTACGTCATAAAGATTTGAATCTTCTCCTTCTACTAGTGGCGCATCCATAGATACGTGTCTTCCAGAGTTTTTCAATGATTCTTTGACATCGTTGATTGTCATGTCTAATTCTTTCGCAATTTCTTCGGCCGAAGGAGCTCTTTCATGTGCCTGTTCTAGAAAAGCATAAGTTTTATTAATCTTGTTGATAGAACCAATCTTATTTAAAGGCAAACGAACAATTCTTGATTGTTCAGCCAATGCTTGAAGAATGGATTGACGAATCCACCATACAGCATAGGAGATGAATTTAAAACCACGTGTTTCATCAAAACGCTGCGCTGCTTTTATTAAGCCTAAATTTCCTTCATTAATTAAGTCAGGAAGGGTCAACCCTTGGTTTTGATATTGTTTTGCAACCGATACAACGAAACGTAAATTGGCTTTGGTTAGCTTTTCCAAAGCAACCTGATCCCCTGCCTTGATTCGCTGTGCCAATTCAACTTCTTCTTCCGCTGTAATCAAATCTACCTTTCCAATTTCTTGAAGGTATTTATCTAGGGAAGCAGTTTCTCTATTGGTTACCTGCTTGGTGATTTTTAATTGTCTCATTTTGTGGGTTTTTGACTCTTTAACTCTTATACGTTATAAAAGAAAAAATGTTTCATATATATGAAACATTTTTTCTTAAAACTGTATTAAAGTACTACTACTTGCGCTCTGGCCTTGGTAATAAAGCTTTTTTAGAAACTTTCTCTTTACGAGTTCTAGAGTCTATTCCAAAATACTTTACATCAAATACATCGCCCATGTTGACCACATCAGAGACATTCTCAGTACGTTCCCATGCCAATTCACTTACGTGAAGTAACACTTCGTTTCCTGGTGCATCCAAATATTCAACAACCGCACCAAAATCTAGCATCTTGATTACTTTAACTCGGTAGCTTTCGCCTACTTTTGGTTTGAACAAAATTGAATCAATTTTTGCGATTACAGCATCGATTCCTTCTTGATCGGTTCCTAAAATTTCGACAATACCTTCTTCTGTAACAGGATCTTCATTGATTACAATAGTAGTTCCTGTTGTTTTTTGAAGTTCTTGAATCACTTTTCCACCAGGTCCAATAAGGGCTCCAATAAATTCATTTGGAATCACTCTTGTGACCATTTTTGGAGAGTGTGGTTTCACATCTTCCGCAGGAGTAGCAATTGTTTCTGTTATTTTGTCAAGAATATGCAATCTTCCTGCACGTGCTTGTTTCAAAGCATTCACAAGAATCTCATAAGACAATCCTTTGATTTTAATGTCCATCTGACAAGCCGTAATTCCTTCGGAAGTCCCCGTTACTTTAAAATCCATATCTCCTAAGTGATCTTCATCTCCTAAAATATCAGATAATACAGCATAACGGTCGCCGTCAGAAATTAATCCCATTGCAATCCCAGATACGGGTCTTTTAATTTGAACCCCTGCATCCATCAAGGCCATTGTACCTGCACAAACAGTTGCCATTGATGACGATCCATTTGATTCTAAGACTTCAGAAACGACACGAACGGTATAAGGACAATCCGCTGGGATCATTCCTTTTAAGCCTCTTTGTGCTAAGTTTCCATGTCCTACTTCACGACGCGAAGTTCCTCTTAAAGGCCTTGCTTCGCCCGTACAGAAAGGAGGGAAGTTATAGTGTAAGTAAAAATTCTCTTCACCTTCATAAGAAGGCATGTCGATTTTATTTGAATCTCTTGAAGTTCCAAGGGTAACAGTTGCTAAGGCTTGTGTTTCTCCACGAGTAAAGATTGAAGATCCGTGAGTTGACGGTAAGTAATCGATTTCACACCAAATTGGTCTGATTTCGTCTGTCTTTCGTCCATCCAAACGAACGCCTTCACTTAAGGTTAATTCGCGAACGGCTTCTTTTTCGGCTTTACTGTAGTATCCGCTCACTAAGTGACCAAATTCTTCATTTTCTTCTTCGGTAAAAGAGGCTATTACCTCTTCTTTTACGTCGGCAAATGCTGCGCTACGTTCCGCTTTTGAAGTTCCTTTTTTGGCAATGGCATAACATTTGTCATACGCCATATCATGAACACGTTTTTCTAAGTCTTCATTAACTTCTGCAGTCTCATATTCACGAACTTCTTTTTTTCCAAATGCTTCAGCAAGACGAACCTGCGCTGCCACTTGAATTTTAATCGCTTCGTGTGCAAACTTAATAGCGTCTGCCATATCTTCTTCAGAAACTTCGTCCATTTCACCTTCGACCATCATCACAGAATCAGCAGAAGCTCCGATCATCATTTCGAGATCAGAATCTACTAGTTGTGCACGGCTAGGATTAATAACGAATTCACCATTAACTCGAGCAACACGTGCTTCAGAAATTGGGCATTCGAAAGGGAAATCACTTAATTGAATGGCTGCGGATGCGGCTAAACCTGCAAGTGCATCTGGCATTACGTCTTCATCATGGGACATTAATTGAATCATGACTTGAGTTTCTGCGTGATAATCTTTAGGAAATAATGGACGTAAGACACGATCCACTAAACGCATTGTTAAAACTTCACCGTCACTTGGGCGTGCTTCTCTTTTGAAGAATCCACCTGGATAGCGACCTGATGCCGCAAATTTCTCGCGGTAATCTACGGTTAGAGGTAGAAAGTTTACATCCGATTGTTTGTAGTTTGAAACCACAGTACATAACAACATGGCTTTCCCCATTTGTACGACTACGGATCCATGGGCCTGCTTTGCGAGCTTACCCGTTTCGATGGAGATTTCTCTGCCATCACCAAGGTCTATGACCTCTTTAAATACTTTTGGTATCATTTTTCATTTTTAGGTTGATAATAACGTTTGTTGTGTGCTGTTAGGCAACCAATGAAAAACTAAGGTTCAGTAGTAAGAAATGCTTTTAAGAATAAGTAACTTAAACTTATTTTCTAATGCCAAGTTCTTTGATGATAGCTCTGTATCTTTCGATATCTTTCGCTTTCAAATAATCCAAAAGGTGTCTTCGCTTTCCTACTAATTTTACTAGAGAACGCTCCGTGTTATAATCCTTTCGGTTGTTTTTAAGATGACCTGACAAGTGGTTAATCCTGTGAGAAAACAATGCGATTTGTCCTTCAGGAGTACCGGTATCTTTTTCAGATTTTCCGTGTTTTTTGAAAATCGTTTCTTTTACTTCTTTGTTTAAATACATGCCAATATTGTTTTTAAATGATTTTTATGTACGCAATTTTTGCGGTGCAAATATAATGTTAATTAGATGATATACAATCTTTGCAATGAATTAATCCCTAAGGGGTTGATTTAAGATCAGATCGAGATAGTGATTGATTTTATTTTTTAATTGTTTTCTGTGACAAATAAAATCAAGAAAACCTTTTTCTAATAAAAACTCACTCCTTTGAAATCCTTTTGGCAATTCCTTACCCGTTGTATCTTTTACAACCCTTGGACCAGCAAAAGCGACCAATGCGTTAGGTTCAGCAATGTTTATGTCACCCAGCATGGCAAAAGAGGCGGTTGTTCCTCCTGTGGTTGGATCTGTACACAAGGAGACATAAGGGATTTTAGCTTCAGACAATTCTGCTAATTTTGCAGAGGTTTTCGCCAACTGCATTAATGAATTAGCAGCCTCCATCATTCTTGCTCCTCCCGACTTTGAAATGATAATCAACGGAATCTTGTTTTCTATAGCATGAGTTGCAGCACGTGCAATTTTCTCACCTACAACAGACCCCATTGATCCGCCAATAAAAGCGAAATCCATAGCGGCTATTACGACGTCCTTACCTTTAGATTTTCCAACAGCAGTTCTGATCGCATCATTTAATCCAGTCTTCTTGTGTGCTTCTTTAAGACGGTCGATATATTTCTTAGAATCCTTAAATTTTAAAAAATCTTTTGAACGAAGTTTTTCATCCAATTCTACGAATTCATTGTCATCGAAAAGTATTTCAAAGTATTCTTTGCTACCTATGTGAACGTGGTAATCATCCTCGGGCGAGACATAGGCATTATTTGCCAATTCGTGTGTTTCAACAATCTTACCGGTGGGAGTTTTGTACCAAAGACCTTTGGGAGTATCTTTTTTCTCTTCCGTTGTGGTTTGAATTCCTTTTTCACTTCTTTTGAACCAACTCATAGGCTAAAACTTTAAATTCAAATATATTAAAATGAATTAATCAAGGGTGTTGACATTGTTCAAATCTTCAAAAGCCTTTTTTAATCTGTTTTTAAAAGTCACTTCTCCTGAACGCAACCACTTTCTTGGATCATAGTATTTTTTATTTGGAACATCAGCACCATCAGGATTTCCGATTTGTGTTTTCAAATAATCAATATTATCAACCATATAATCACGAATTCCCTCAGTGTATGCGTATTGAAGATCAGTATCAATATTCATCTTAATAACACCATAACCAATAGATTCTCTGATTTCCTCATGTGTAGAACCTGAACCTCCATGAAAAACAAAATCTACAGTGTTTTCAGGGACATTGAATTTTTCAGAAATAAATTCCTGAGAATTTTTCAAGATTTTTGGGGTCAATTTTACATTACCTGGCTTGTATACTCCATGTACATTTCCAAAGGCAGCAGCAACTGTAAATTGTGGACTTACCTTACTTAGTTCTTCATAAGCATAGGCAACTTCATCAGGTTGCGTATATAATTTAGAGACATCAATATCACTATTGTCTACTCCATCTTCTTCTCCTCCAGTAACACCGAGTTCAATTTCTAGCGTCATACCCATTTTGGACATACGCTCCAAATAGGTTTTACAAATTTCGATATTTTCTTCTAACGGCTCTTCAGAAAGATCAATCATGTGAGAGCTAAAAAGAGATTTACCTGTTTCCTTGTAAAAAATTTCTCCAGCATCCAAAAGACCATCAATCCAAGGTAAAAGTTTCTTAGCGCAATGATCTGTGTGAAGAATTACTTTAGCTCCATAGTGTTTGGCAAGTTCATGAACATGTTTTGCTCCAGCGATTGCTCCTGCTATTGCAGCTTGTTCATTTTCATTTGAAAGTCCTTTTCCAGCGTTGAATTGCGCCCCTCCGTTTGAAAACTGGATTATAACAGGGCTGTTTAGCTCTGCTGCGGTTTCTAAAACAGCGTTTATAGAATTACTACCAATAACATTTACTGCAGGTAGTGCAAAAGCTTTTTCCTTTGCTAATTTAAATAGGCCTTGTACTTCTGTTCCTGTTAGTACACCAGATTGGAATTTCAAATTCATTTGTTCTTTAGATTTAATCCCACAAAAGTATCAAACTTTTTGATTTTAAAATGGATAATTTATACCGATATTGAAAACAGCACTTTTAATTGAATAATCTCCTCCCCATCTGAGGGATTTTGACAGTGCGGGATTGTGCGTTTTAAAGCCTGTGTCAAGCCGAAAGACAAAAAAGTTAAAGTCATAACGAAGTCCAAATCCAGTTCCTACAGCAATTTCATTTAAATCTTTTAGTCCATCAAACCTGAACGCAGGATCATCGACATCATCTAGAACATTCCAGATGTTACCAGCGTCAATAAACAAGGCTCCTTTTATTTTTCTTACAATGGGGAATCTATATTCTAAGTTGAAGGAGAGTTTAAAGTTTGCTTCATTAAATTCGTTTAAGTTGTTGCTGCTTCCTGGCCCTAATCGATAGGCCCTCCAAGCCCTATTGTCATTTGACCCTCCCGAAAAGTAAGAGCGCGAAAAAGGAATACTCTGCGCATTACCAAACGGGATTGCGATTCCTCCAAATGCTCTAAAAGCAAGTACGCTGTTTACTGAGGTTTGCCAGTGTTTAATAAAATTTAATTCAGTTTTTATGTGTTGTGAAGGAGCCACGCCGTCAATTTCATATTGACCCAATTCATTTTTATCTGCACCACTGGATTTTAATATTTGATTGAGAAGACTTCCTGCCAAGCTCAGCTTCCCTTGTAATTGAAAAAAAGATTCATCCAGAATACTCTCCTGACTGTTATAATTTATTCCGAGGGAAGACCCAATAATTAGGTTATTGGCTGTCAGACGATTCTGTCTTTCTCTTATTCGGTTGACATCTTGGTACTCCAAATCCTCTGGGGTCAATGCAGTTTTGTCGCTTAAAACTTCATCAATAAAAGTAGTTGCTCCCTCCGGTATTTTTAGATTTAAATCATTGTTAACATTACTGGAATTATTGTTGTATTGTCCAGCAATACTGTTCAGTTTGTCAAAAGAATTTCGATAGACATTAAAATAATTTCTCGTGTTTTGATTATTAATAAACTCAAGATCAATTATTTTGAAACTTACTTTTGCCATTTTGTTGGGCGCCCATTTCACCTGATAACTACTTCCAAAATATTGTTTGTCCAAGCCGATGTTTTGTTGAAGCGAAGCCCCTAGAGTGATATCAGTCGTTGGATTCATCCTTTTAGGAATGAGATTTTCTAAGTTGATTGGGAATAAAATCCTAGGAATTCTGAGCTTGATGTCAGCTCCAAGTTCATAAAGGTTAAATAGTTCATTACTAATGGAAGCAATATCACTTGAGGAGCCAAGGGTGTTTTTAGCACTTATCTCTAAGGTTTCCGCTCCTCTAAAAATATTTCGAATGGCAAATGAGGTTCCAAGTGAAATTCCAAAATCTTGTATATTCGAATGAGAAAGATCCAAATCAAAACCCATAGAAAATCTTTTCTTTGGGTTAAGGTAGATGTTGGCTAGCAAGTCCGAGGAATCATGTTTTAAGGGAGAATAACTGATACTCGGATATTTGAAGTTTCTCAAATTAGAGATGTAACGGTAGGTGAGTGATCTTTCCAAGTCACTATAGGGACTGTCTTTTTTTATGAATACAACTTCAGTTAAGGCCTTAGGTCTGTATTTTAATTTCCCTTTAAAAAAAATAGTATAATTTTCATAATCAATACTGTCAGTGTAGGAGGAAAGTTGATCTAACTCCCCGGAGCTATTCACATAAAGATTGATTTTCTTTATTTTATGGATCAAGTAGGGAATTGATCTTAGGGTATCATTTTCTCTTTTTTGAAGATTTGCGATCTCGACAATTACTGGAATTTTTGAATCAAACCCTGTACTGTCTATAGCAGCAGTAAACTTGAGACTGTTCTGTTGAAAATTATAAACTCCATTGTTTCTAAAATAATTAATCAATCGAGATCTCTCGGCCTCAAATCGGTCAATTTCAAAAGGATCACCAGAGTTAATGATCTGATTTTTAGATGCATTTTGGTAAAGAGAATCCAGCGAAGGGGATGCGATATTTCTTGAAATACTGTCAATTGTATATTGTTTGTCAGTCTTAATGTGATATTCAACAGTTACTTTTTGTTTAGGAAGTATTGTTTTTTTAACGGAGACCTGGGTATCAAAATAGCCCTTGTTTTTGAAGTATTGTTCGAAACGTTTAGTATTTTTAGTTATCGCACTACTGTCCAAAAGAACTGGAGTTTCCCCAGAACTTTTCAACCAATTGTTAAATCTACCGTTATATCGTTTAAGTTCCTTTACTTGTTTTGCAGACAATAATTTTTCCAAACGATATCTCCGCTTAGGTTTTTTGAGTAACCAAGTGTCAAAAACCGAATCAGGGTAGGGGTTGGCTAGGTCATACAGGTGAAGCTTTAAAGGAATCCCAAATACTTTACTGTTGGGTTGATCAACCAATAATAAGTTGAGGGGATCTTTTTTTAATAGCTGTTCATTTTTAATGACAACATTACGATCTAGTAAGTACTGGTCTCCAATAATATCTTGAGTGCTCCGACAACCAATAATTGTCAGACAGAAACAAAACAGAATGATTAACTTTGGTGGAGAATATTTCAAGTTAGAAAGATTAAAACTCAAAAGTACATCATTTGAATGTTAAGCAAAAATGAACTAAAACAAATCCGCCAATTGGCGAGCAAAAAGTATCGATCAAAAACTGGACTTTTTGTTGCAGAAGGTATTAAAGTGGTTCGCGAATTTTGTGATTCAGGATGGAAGCCTCAAGCGGTATATAGCGTAAATGACTTAGACTTTGTTTCCTACACAAAGGTTGATCAAGCTTCGTTAGATAAAATCACACATTTTTCAACGGCAAGTTCTGTATTGGCTATTTTTAAATTACCAGAACAAAAAGAACATTCCTCTGATGAATTTTCTATTGCGTTAGATTCTATTTCCGACCCAGGGAATTTGGGAACTATCATTCGTCTGTGTGACTGGTTTGGCATTAAAAACATCATCTGTAGTCATGATACCGTAGATTGTTTTAATCCAAAGGTAGTTCAGTCATCCATGGGTTCAATTGCTAGAGTAAAATGTTACTATTGTGATTTAGAAACGTTTTTGAAGAACCATACTGCCCCTGTCTATGGAGCTTGCCTAGAAGGAACCTCATTTTATACTCAAGATTTTGATGCCAAAGGGGTGCTTGTTATGGGAAGCGAATCACATGGAATCAGTCCTGAAATTGAAAAATTATTAAGTGAAAAAATCACCATTCCTGCGGCTTCAGACGGGCCTCATGCGGAAAGCTTGAATGTAGCGATGGCAACCGCCATTATTCTTGGTGAAATTTATCGTCCTTAAATTAAAAATTACTTTTATTCAAATGTTAGGTTGACAATAAAGCCTCTACTTAACATTTTGCTGATTTTCCCAGTCCAAGGACTGTTGCCGTTTGAGGGGTTGTCAGGAATCAGTTCGTTTTGCATTGAAAAAACACCACGAATTGAAGGAGAAAACTTGAAGTAAAGCAAATAAAAGTCAAAGCCAAAGCCCAATTCATAGTTATAACTCTGTTTGACTGTTCTAAAAACCTGATTAAAGTTGTCATCAACGTTCTTGTTATTGCTGGCTAAATTAAAATCAGTTGATACTCCAACGCATAAGAATGGTCTGAAATTATTGATCCTAGCTGCGTTTATTTTTAAGATTAAAGGGAGGTGAATGTAGGTGGATTCCACTTCTCTTTTACGATCAGACTCTTTTTTGAAGGCCGCAAACTCTGGATAGAGTAGATTCCGTTTTGAGTAGAATAATCCGGGTTCAAATCTTAAATTAAAAAAATTATTAATTCTAAGATCTCCCACCAAGCCAACGTTAAAACCCGTTGAAGAAGTCACCTCAATGTCTGGATATTTTTCTGTGTAATAGTTGTCCTCATAGGTGAATTTGAAATCATAGGAGTTAAACCCTACATAGTAACCATAATGGATTGGCTTTTGATCAAAATTAGGCAAGTTGGTAACCCTTTCTCTAATGGAAGGATATTGGGCAAAGACGAGTTTTCCTGTTATCAGGAGAGTAAATAAAACAATCTTAAAGGGGTCAATTTGGTTTTTTTGCACAATAAATTGAAGCAACCCCTAAGGTTTGTGGGAAATCCTTCACTTCTATAAACCCATTTTTTAGTAAAATATTGTTGAAGACCTTGCCAAAAGGAAAAGCTGCCGCAGAATCTGATAAATATCGGTAGGCTGCTTTGTCTTTTGAAAAAAGCGATCCTAAGATTGGCAGAACCTTTTGGGTATAGAATCCATAAAACTGCTTCATTGGAAAGTTTGTGGGCACAGCAGTTTCTAAGATCACTAAATTTCCTCCGGGTCGTAAAACCCGATTGATTTCTTGAAGTCCTTTGTCAAGATTCTCAAAGTTTCTTACACCAAAGGCAACAGTAACGGCATCAAAATAAGCATCGTTGTAATCCAATTTTTCGCTGTCTCCAATCACCATTTTTATGACCTTATCCATCCCTTTGGAAGCGACTTTTTGCTTTCCAATTTCAAGCATCCCTGGAGAAATATCCAATCCAACGATTTCTTCCGCATTGGTTTTAGTCAATTCAATTGCCAGATCTGCTGTGCCTGTGGCGATATCAAGTATTTTTTTTGGTTTTTCAGGAATTAAATAAGAAACAACATTTTTGCGCCAACGAACATCAATTCCTCCAGAAATGACTCGGTTAAGCAAGTCGTAGTCTTTGGAAATACCGTCAAACATTTGACGGACTTGTTTTTTTTTATTTTCCTTTTGGTTTTTATAGGGAACTACTTGTTTTTTCATGTGCTGCAAAGATAAAATAAAAGTATTGGTTCTCTATTTATCAGATTTAAAAATAGAAGCTAATAGGAATTTGTATATTTACGCCAAGTTTCCGAACTTAAATTATGAAAATAATCATCGCAGGAGCCGGAGAAGTAGGGTTTCATTTGGCAAAACTACTTTCCTTCGAATCTCAGGACATTACCTTGATCGATACCGATCGCGAAAGACTAAACTATGCCGAGGGGCACCTGGATATCAAAACCATTAGAGGAAATGCAAGTTCCTTATCTCTAATAAGGGAATCCAATGCTGGCCAATCCGACCTTTTTATTGCAGTAACCGCTCACGAATCAATCAACCTGATGGTTTGTGCTATGGCAAAGCAGTTGGGCTGCAAGCGTACGATTGCAAGAATATCAAGTATTGAATTTATAAATTCAGCTGAAGACATTAGTTTTCAGGAAATCGGAGTAGATGAATTAATTTCTCCTGAAGAACTTGCGGCAGTCGAAATTCAACAGCTTTTGGATCAATCTGCTTTTAGTAACAGTTATGAATTCGAAAAGGGAGCCCTCACAATGATAGGAACAAAACTCGGTGACGAGGTTCCCTTTGTTGGAAAGTCAGTCATGGAAGCAGCAACAATCTTTCCAAATGTTCATTTTATGCCCATTGCGATTCAGCGAAAGGGAACTCAATACACCATGATTCCCCGAGGGGACACTGTTTTTGAAGCAGGGGACACGGTTTTCTTTATTACTTTGAAAGCTGGGGTAGATGAAATTCAAAAACTATCCGGGAAAAGTAATGAACCGATCAAAAACGTAATGATCTTAGGGGGTAGTAAAATCGGGATCAATACGGCACGCGATCTATGCGAAAAAAAGTTTAATGTCATACTGCTCGAACAGAATAAACTAAAAGCCCTTGAGATTTCAGAAATTCTTCCTGACATCATGGTGATTCATGGGGATGGTAGAAGCTCAGAGCTTCTTGAAGAGGAAGCCATAGAATCAATGGATGCTTTTATTTCGGTTACTGAAAATTCAGAAACCAACATTATGTCTTGTCTCATGGCGAGTTCAAAAGGTGTCAATAAGACAATCGCTTTGGTTGAGAATATGGATTATTTCCATTTGTCACATGCCATTGGTATAGACACCTTAATAAATAAAAAACTACTAACTGCAAATACAATTTTCCGTTACATAAGAAGGGGAGATGTGGTTGACATGACTACCCTCAATAACCTGAATGCAGAAATTTTAGAATTTATTGTTAAACCAACTTCTAAAGTAGCCAACTACAGAATTAAGGATCTTGATTTTCCAAGAACAGCAACAATAGGAGGCGTTATAAAAGAAGGGGAGGGAATCATTGCCCTTGGGGATTATCAGATTAAGGCGGGCGATCGGGTTGTTGTTTGCTGTTTACCTCGAGCAATAAAACGAATCGAAAGTTTGTTTTTATAAAAAGGAAATGTCCAAATTAAATTATAAAATAATCATTCATATCATAGGGGTTTTACTACTCTTTAATGGAGGATTAATGCTTTTGTCCTCCTTGGTGAGTTTTTTGATGAAAGATGGAGTTACTTTCGAGATTACACTTTCTTCTTTTTTGGTGATGATCTTTGGGGGCGGAATGATGCTGTTTTCTAGGCACCACAAAAAACAGATTCAAAAGCGAGAAGGGTATTTGATTGTTACACTTGGATGGCTTTTAATTTCATTAACGGGAATGCTCCCTTATTTATTAACAGGATCTATTCAAGAGATTCCCTCCGCTTTTTTTGAAACCATGTCAGGCTATACGACCACAGGGTCTTCAATCTTAACAGACATAGAGTCAATCCCAGCAGGCGTTTTGTTTTGGAGGAGTATGACCCATTGGATCGGCGGGATGGGAATCATTGTTCTCGCCATTGCGATATTACCATTATTAGGGATAGGAGGAATGCAGCTTTTTACTGCTGAGGCTCCGGGACCTAGTAGTGACAAATTGCACCCCCGAATTACGGATACTGCCAAGCGATTGTGGCTCATCTATGTTTCCTTTACATTAGCCGAGACCGTACTACTTTTTTTCGCAGGAATGTCGCTATTTGACGCACTAAATCACGCGATGAGCACCCTGTCTACTGGAGGGTTTTCAACTAAAAACAACAGTCTTGCCCATTGGAATCATTTGCCTTGGATCCAATACATCGTTATCTTTTTTATGTTTTTGGCGGGAACTAATTTTGTTCTAAGTTATTTTGCTTTTACTGGGAAAATAAAAAAAGTTTTTAAGGATGATGAATTTCGAATTTATGTAAAGTTCATCCTTGTTTTTACTTTAATTGTAGCTGGAATAATATTTACAAGAGTTGATTTTACGGATTCTTCTTTTGATCATCCCCAAGTATGGGGAGATATTGAAAGTGTCATAAGACATTCATTGTTCCAAGTAATTGCTGTTGTCACGACGACTGGATTTGTCACTGCAGACTTCACACTTTGGACGCCGTTTTTAACAATCTTTTTCTTTGGCTTGATGTTTCTTGGAGGGTCTGCGGGAAGTACATCGGGTGGGGTGAAGGTGGTGCGCCATTTTTTAATGATAAAGAGTGGATTTTTAGAATTTAAAAGAGCTTTACATCCCAATGCAATAATTCATGCGCGGTACAACAACAAGATGGTTAACGAAGATATTATCAATAACATTCTTGGTTTTTTCATTCTATACATGCTCTCATTTATCATCGGAAGTTTGGTTTTTGGATTCCTTGGTTTGGATTTTGAATCAGCCATTGGAGTCGCAGCTTCCTCACTCGGTAATGTAGGTCCTGCATTGGGAGATTTTGGCCCCTCAAACAATTATAGCGAGTTACCTGTATTAGCAAAGTGGTGGGCTTCATTTTTGATGTTACTCGGTCGTCTAGAATTATTTACGGTACTGATTTTGTTAACTCCATTTTTCTGGAGAAAAAACTAATAGTTATACTTTCCTCCCCATCTGGATTTAAGGAATTTTCTCAACTGACTTTCTTTTGTGTTTTCACCTGGTTCATAGAAATGATGACCTTCAAGATCCTTGGGTAAAAACTCCATTTCTGCAAAACTATTCAAATGATCATGGGCATACTGGTATTCTTTTCCATGTCCTAGTTCCTTCATCAATTTTGTAGGAGCGTTTCGTAGCGGCAAGGGAACACTGAGGTCACCAGTTTCCTCCACTTTTTGTTGTGCTTTATTGATCGCCAGATACGCAGCATTACTTTTTTCAGAACAGGCCAGGTAGATGGCGCATTGACTTAGTGGAATCCTTGCTTCAGGAAATCCAAGCACATTGACTGCCTGAAAAGTGTTGTTTGCCAGTACCAGAGCAGTAGGGTTTGCATTGCCAATATCCTCAGAAGCAAGAATCAACATTCTTCTTGCTATGAACTTAATTTCTTCTCCTCCCGCAATCATTCTTGCCAGCCAATAGACAGCTCCATTGGGATCACTACCTCGAATGGACTTTATAAATGCAGAAATTATATCGTAATGCAGATCACCATTTTTATCAAACATTGCCATGTTCGTTTGAACCTTCTCGAGTACAACATTATTGTCGATTCTTATGGGCTCTGGTATGCTGTTTGCGATCAGTTCTAATGCCGAAAGCAGCTTTCTTGCATCACCACCAGAGATTTTCAGTAAAGCCTCATCTTCCAATATTTCAATTTTCTTTTGAGACAATGCAGCATCTTTCTTTAATGCTTTTTTAATGATTGATTGAAGCTGGGTTTTATTTAAAGGATTTAGGGTATATACCTGGCATCTTGACAACAAAGCGTTAATAACTTCAAAGCTTGGATTTTCTGTTGTGGCTCCAATGAGTGTGACACTTCCTTTTTCAACGGCTCCCAAAAGAGAATCTTGTTGAGATTTACTGAATCGATGTATTTCATCAATAAACAATAATGGATTTTTATTGGTAAAAAGTCCACCACCATGTTCTGCTTTTTGAAGGATTTCACGAATTTCTTTAACGCCAGAGTTTATGGCGGATAATTGATAGAAGGGTCTTTCCTTTTGTGTGGCGAGTAATCTTGCCAAAGTGGTTTTTCCAGTTCCTGGGGGTCCCCATAAAATCATCGAAGGTAAATTTCCGCTTTTAAGAATAGTGGTCAAAGTCCCTGAAGGTCCAACTAAATGCTCTTGCCCGACGTATTCGTCGAGGCTTTTTGGACGCATTCTTTCGGCAAGGGGAGTGTTCATCGAAACTTATTTGCTGTTGTGATGTCTTTGTCTTTGAATTTCATAAAGCACTACACCGCAAGCAACGCTTACATTCAAAGAACCAATGTTCTCATTCATTGGTAGTATTACTTTTTCATTTGATAACTTAACTAGACTTGGATGTATGCCTCGCTCTTCGGATCCCATAATTAGTGCAACACTACTATCAAAATTATTTTCAAAAAGGGTTTGATCTGTTTTTTCAGTTACTGCAACAATTTTAATTTCAGCTGCCTGGAGCATATAAATTGCATCTTTTAGGTGATTTACTTTTACCAATGGCACTGAGAATATTCCTCCTGCCGAGGCTTTCACAGTGTTTGCGTTAATCGGAGCAGAGCCAGTTTGAGGAAGCACAACACCAGTTACTCCCGTCGCAGAGGCTGTTCTCAAAATGGCGCCAAGATTACGAGTATCAGTGATGCCGTCTAAGAGAAGATAAGTCGATTTTTGATCAATATTTTTTTCAATTAATTCTTCTAGAGATTGGAATTGAATGGGAGCAATTCGAGCCACAGCCCCTTGATGATTTTCACGCGAAAATCTTTCTAGCCTCTCAATTGGGACGTAACTATGCGAAATGCCATTTTCGTGAATTTTCTGTTCAAGACTTTTAAAAAGGGGTCCTTGTTGTCCTTTTAGAAGCCAAATTTTGTCAAGAGGTTGCTCCTGAACGATGGCTTCTAAGATTGCGCGTATTCCATATATTTCTTGACCTTCTTTCATAGGGTGCAATTTAGAAATAACGGATTATATATTTACACTTATTCCGGTTTTTCTAATTAATGATAAATAAAAAAAACTCGTCTCGAGGACGGGTTTTTTTAAATAAGTCTTTAAAACTATCGATCAGCATTCACAGAGGCGTCAATATTATCATTGGCATCAATTTCAGATTGTGGAACTTTTAAAAAGAATTTCTTATCATCAGGCAATAAATTCCCTGGAGATTTGACCCTATGATTTCCAGTTCTTGTGATCCCTTTTCTTAATCTTTTTGCATCAAACCATTCTACACCAATTTCACCATAGAGCTCTTTTCTTCTTTCAACCAAAATCTCATCGATCAATGCAGTTCCACTGTTACCCGAAGCGACAGCTTTGGGGTCACGGTTTTTTTGGAGTGAAAACAACAGTGTTGCAGCCTCGGCATCATTATCTTGACGTGCTTTTGCCTCAGCTTCAATGAGTAACATTTCGGGAGATCTCATTAGTGGAATATCTGGATCAAAAGTGAGTTTAAATTTGCTAGATGCTCTTGCTTTGTAAGAGCCACTATTGTCTCCCAATCCGAATAAATCGAAAAAGGTATTTCTCACATCGGTATCCGAAAATCTATTGACAAAATCTTCATTCCAAAATGCCTCTCCATATCCGATTTTATTTGAGTTGTCCGTGAACGAGTGAGGAGCCGTATTGATCGTAATTGTTTGATCGACTGTTTGAGGTATTCCCCAGATCCATTCTTCATCCTCGATATTGTTAAATCCATTGCTGTAATTGGAAGCATTTAAAGAATATCCAATTCTGGCTTTACTAGCAGCTATTTCCGCTGCGCTCCAATTGCCCATAACTTGGTTGACTCTGGCAAGAATTCCATAGGTAACATTTTTATTAATATATGATTTGTCCAATCTTGAGTCAGCTCCCTTTTCAACTGCATCATTTAAGTCAGACAATATTAAAGTATACATTTCTGTTAGAGTTGACATCGCCTTGCCTTCCAGCGCTGGTGACGTATAGATTGGAGGGGCTGGGAGCGAAGCATCGTAGCTGTAGGTGTGTTGAAACTCCATGGCCAATTGGAAGTAATAAAAGGCTCTTAGAGTTAATGCTTGTGACAAGGTCTCGTCCTTATCTGTTTCCGAAAGATCTTCACTATCATTGATTCCTTTGATTAAAATATTTAATTCATTAATCATGGTATATGGAAATGCCCAACTAAAAATTGTTCTTTTGTCCGTGGGGTCTCTATTGTCATTGTTGTAGTCAAAACGATACCATTGTACGCCAAGGACAAGATCATTTCCTTTGACTGTTCTTGCGAAATAAAGAGAAGGCAATCCGCCAGTATCGAGTCTGTCAAGATTTAGTTCGAGGCGAGAAGCTCTTAAAATCCCAGAGATGAATGAGTTTACACCATCTCTTGATGTAAAGATAACAGAGGAGCTAACTGAAGAAGTTGGCTTTGGTTCGTTTAGATAATCTTTATCACAACTAACGATAAGTGTTGAGAAAAGCGCGATTGAAATAAGTATTTTTTTCATTTTATATTTCTTTTAAAATTGAACATTTACTCCCAACGAAAAGGTTTTCAGCTGATAGGACCGGTTGTTAGTCGCTCCTGATAAATCTTGTTCAGGGTCAATTCCTTTATGTGTTTGATAAGTAAAAATATTATCACCTTGCAGGTACAATCTAAATCGGCTTACGTTTAATCTTTCTGTAAAACTTTCCTTAAAAGAGTATCCAATGCTAAGTGCTTTTAGTCGGATATAATCGTTCTTGAAAAGAAAACGTGAGGAGGTTGCACCAAAGTAATTTTGTGAATTTAACAAAAGTGGAACATCAGTAACATCTCCAGGCTTTGTCCATCGTTTGGCGATATCAGCATGGCGCTGGCCAGTTATATCCGTAGTGTTCATTAGGCGCTCATAAGAATGGTCATAGACATAGGATCCAAAGCTAAAGTTAAATAATGCATTAAGGTCAAAGTTTTTATAGGTAACGCTTGTGTTAAATCCACCTATAATATCTGGTAGGGAAGAGGCTCCAACATAATATCTATCTGCTTCACTGTATACTTTAGTCATTGTTCTTTCGCCCGTTGGCTCACCGTTGGTATCTAAGAGGTCTTTGTACCACATCAGGTAGCCATCATTGGGATCAACCCCGGCAGATTCTCTGATGTAAAACTCATAGAGTGATCTTCCGACTTCCCATTTTTTGTTGCCATTGATAAACTCCTTTTGCGATAGTTTGGAGATTTCATTATTGTCTAATGAGAAGTTTAATCCCAGATTTAAAGTTAAATCTTCTTTATCAATGATTGTTGATCTTAACGAAAATTCAACACCATAATTCCTTAAAGATCCAACGTTTGTTTTTATAAAATCGTTGCCCGTAGAAATCGCCAAGGGTTTGTCATAAATTAAATCAATTGACTCCTTGTTATAAACTTCCACAGAACCGTCGAGCAGTCCATCGAAAATTCCAAATTCAAAACCATAATTAAGCATTGCGGTTTTTTCCCAAGTGAGAATGGGGTCAACTGGACTTGAAGATAAAACACCGGGATTCTGTCCTTGAGAAAATCCTGTTTCGAAAAGTTGTAGGTAGGGAAAGTATCCGATCCCTCGATTGTTTCCAAGTTCCCCATAAGAGGCTTTAATTTTTAAATAATTTATAAAATCAATATCCTTGATAAAAGACTCTTCAGAAGCGATCCATGATCCTCCGATAGAATAAAAGTTACCCCATCTGGACTCTTCAGAAAAACGTGTGCTACCATCTCTTCTTGCGGAGGCTTCTAGGTAGTATTTTTTATCGTAGTTATAGCTAATTCTTGAGATTAAACTTATTAATCTTTCTTCTGTATTTGAGCCTGAAACACCTTCTGGTCTTGTGCTTCCATTTAATACGTTTACATTAGTAAGAAAGCCGATACCGCTTGCGCCTAGCTCATCAATTTGATATCTCAAAGTCTCGAAGATAATGTCGGCGTTGAGGCTGTTTAAACCAAAATAAGTTTTATAATTTAAGGACTGAGTTAAATTGAGCGTAGTATCAAAGTCACGGTTTTGGGTAACTCTTCCATCAACATTTGCTGCAATTCCAAAGTTGTTGTCCGAATAAGAGAAATTATCGTAGGAAGATCGCTCGTAAAATACATCTGATCTAAATTTTAATTGCTCTAAAATATTAACACTTAAATATCCATTCATCGTTGTGCTGGTTCGATTGGTGATGAATTTATAATTTTCAATTGCTCCTACCGCATTTTCGTTGGCACCATTGCTTCTGGAGCCGTTGATGAGCTGTGTTAGATTATTACCATAGTCAAATATTCTTTCTCCAGCCGAATTTAGGATAAGCCCTCCATTTCCATCTCTTTGGTAAAGCGGATAGAAGTTGGGAACACTATACAACCATTGTATGGCCCCTTGAAGACCATCTCCGGATTGAGAAGGGGCATTTAGTTTCGAGGTGGTATAAGCAACGTTTAACCCTGCTTTGATAAAATCATTTACTTCGGTATCGATTTTTAGTCGGGTGGCGATTCTCTCAAAGAAAGTTGTTTTAACCTGCCCCTCCTCTTTAAGATAATTAGAACCAAAATAGAAAGATGTTTTTTCACCCCCTCCGTTTATGGAAACACCATGCTCTTTTCTTGTTACATTATCTGAAAAAACAGCCTTCTTCCAGTCCGTATCCCACATTGGACTGACCAATAACTCTCCAGAAGTATTCACAGGCTGTGAAAGACCATAAGGGTTGTATTTTAGTTCAGAAATGAGATTCATAGAAGCTATAGATCCCGCTGCGCTTGGAGTTAATCCATTCACATATTGTTCACTATTTCGGGAAGATTCCCATGCGTATTTGGTAAAGTCATCTACATTTATAAGATCATGTAAAGCAGAAGCATTGGTCGACACACCATAGTTAGAACTTATGGTCAATTGGGTTTTACTTCTTTTAGTTCCAGACTTAGTAGTTATGATTATTACCCCATTAGCTCCTCTAGATCCATACAAAGAAGTGGAAGAAGCATCTTTTAAAACGGAGATCGATTCAACTTGTTCTTGGGCGATATTATTTAGGTTTCCGTTAAAAGGGGCTCCATCAACTATAACAAGAGGAGAAGAATCGGCGTTGATAGAACCTACTCCTCTAATTCTTATGATGGGATTGGTTCCAGGAACTCCTCCCGAAGTGATAATATTAACCCCAGGGATGCTTCCCTGAAGTGCTTGGGTGATGGTTGTTGCCTGTTGTGCTTGAATCGTAGCGTCAGAAATGACAGCAATAGATCCCACAATCGATTCTTTAGATTGTACCCCATAAGCAACCACAACAACCTCATCGAGCTCGTTCGAAGGATAAAGAGAGACGTTTAGAAGATCGCCATCAATGTCTTTTATGATTTGAGAAGAATATCCAACAAAACTGTATTCTAAAGCAGCTTCTTCTCCAGTTTCAATGGTATAGTTTCCATCGAAATCTGAAGAAACACCATTTGTTGTCCCCAGCTCAATTACAGTTGCTCCGGGAAGTGGCACTCCAGTTTCATCTGTGATGACCCCTGTTATTGTTTTTTGAGCCGATAACAGTTGCATACTAAGCATTGCTATTAAAGACAGATTGAATATTGTTTTCATATATACAGTAATTAATACACTTCAAAACTATATAAAAAATAAAGAGTGGAACTTTTTGACAACTTGTTTTTTTAAACTAATAAGTAAGATCATTTTTCAAACAAAAAAAAACCACCCGTATTGGGTGGTTTTATTAATAAATATTTAAAAAGTATTTATTGAACGATTAATGCTCATCTTCAGCAAAACCAGTTCTTTTGTAACCAACAATAGTATATATAGTTCCAGGATCATCAGAAAATTCAGCATTAAAAGAAATCCCATCAGTAGGATTGCCTCCCTCTGTTATGACCTCTCCTTTGGTGATTTTACCATCAGTAATATTTACAGTAATGTCATATCCATCAACGCTACTGGTTAGGTCCGAACCACTCAAAGTAAAGCCAGTAATATTTACCGTTGCTTTAACTTTAAAATCCCAGGTATGACCGCGATCATCAATCCATAGTTCAGTACCGTCATTACTTGAGGTGTTGTAAGTTGAAATTAGTTGGTATCCAAGGCCATAAATATCATCTCCACCGTCATCCAATAATTTAACATACCAATCTCCAGCCATATCAACTACTTTGGTTGACCCAACATCATCATCATCTACAATGTCACATGAAGTGAAAGCCATTAGTAGTAATGACACAAATAAACTTGTATATAAAGTTTTAGAAATTTTCATTTTTTTCATTTTAAAATTTAACTTTTTTCAATTGTACTTTAAACGTCCCGTTTCCAAAATCACCAACGCCTGAGTAAGTAATTGTATCGTCACTAGGGTTTACTGTAAATTGTTGGATGTCGATAGCCAATCCCCAACCTGGTATAGTACATGTAGCCATCGTATAGTCGTTTGTTGCCATGTCATTTACCGTAATTGTACCACTTTTAGCAGCATAACTTGGTCCATAACCCCTTCCAATATCATAATATCCTCCAATACCGTGAGAAATGGCGTAAGTGTCTCCACTTGTCTTGTAAATCATCACATGTTCCATGTCATCGTATTGTGCAAGTGGTGTAAAAGAGGGAGCCCTTTGAACGTCACTCAAATAGATGCCTTCAAGACTTGTGTTTAAATCTGCATCTTTGTATACCCAGATAGTTCTTCCGGCACTCCCGGTGAATCCATCTTCGTTTACAGCAGAGTAGCTCACCGTATACTTGTCCGGAGTCATGCTTGAAATCTCCTTACCAAAGTAAGTTCCTTTTGAGGTGCTCGTAGTGGTTTCAATTACGTTCTCTCCTTCTTTTGATTCAGCTCCGAGATCAGTAAATGAACCACTGGCGTCAACAAATACAGTTTTATCGCCATTAATTGTGATAATTGGATAATTTGTCACAGCTGAAACACCAAGAGTGTCTTCTGTTTCGCAAGAAATAGTTATTCCTGCGAGGATGCATAATAGTGTAATTATTTTTTTCATCATCATCATTTTTTATTTATCGTACCAAACAGCTTCAGTGATGTTCACTACAGCGGGTGTGTTAGAATTTCTTATAGTTTCTGTTAAAGGATATTCAATTCTTTTAGGGAATAAACCTCCTGTTTTGCCTTCGATAGAATAGGTGATTTGCCCAGGTGTATAACCGGCATCAGTCTGTTTTACCGTTGACACTTTTGGGAATCCAGTTCTGTTGTGTTCTACAAAAGATTCGTAACCGTTCCCTGGAAACGAAGCAACCCATTTTTGAGTCATAATGGCTTCCAACTTATCGCTATCTGTTCCTGTAGGGAAGCTATACGCGCCAGTTAACATGGCAGCAGCATCTGTTCCTAATCCCCATTGTTCAAATGCAGCAGTAACAGCCGCTTCATAAAGTGCTTTGGCGTTTGTGCCTCCCATGTATTTCAAATCTGCTTCTGCCTGTAGGAATTTACTTTCTGCAAGAGAAATAAAGTATACTGGACTTGTAGCTGAAAGTTCTACAACTGAGACTGAAGTTCCTGACGGATTATCAAAATACCCTTGATCTTGGAAAGTGTCTCCATCATAAAATTTTGCAAGCCTTGGGTCAATGTTTGACTTTAAGAAAGTCCCCATTGTTGTACTAGCCCTGAGGTTAGTTGCAACATTTAACTGTCTTCTGTCAGATTCATACAAAGGATTACTTCTACTGTTCTCATCAACAAACACATCGATTGCAGCATTTGAGGATAAAAAGTTAACACCTGAACCTATTAGACCAATGATACCTGCTGATGCCACTGAAGGTCTGACTTCAGATTGTCTCATGTGGATTTTAAGCATTAATGTATTTGCAAACTCTGTCCACTTTGTCATGTCACCTTTAAATATGAAATCTGTTGTACCAGGAGCAAATGCGACAGGTGAAGTAGAAAGATCTTTACCTAAAGCCTCTGCCAAGTCAAGTGCCATTTTATCATAAACAACCTCTGGCGCATCAAATACAGGCTTTAAAATAGCAGTATTATTTGCTTCAGAATAAGGAATTGCTCCATAATAATCAACGAGTATTTGAGAAGCATAAACTTCAAGAGTGGTGGCGATTAGATAGTATTTCCAGTTTTCGGTCGCTAAAGCATTTGCTTTAACATTTCTTACATCAGTAAGTGCATCATACATTGATGCCCAACCACCTTCGTTAATCGATTGAGAAGGGTTAAGCGTATAGTCGTCAAGATACTTATATTGATTAGCGACTGCACTTTGAGTCCAAAATTGACTCCAAAACCCACCGATTAACGCAAAGTAAGAACCTGCTGATGCACCAATTCCAGTGATTGCAGCTGGTAACTCATTTTCCATGGGTATTTGTGAAGGACTCAATAAATCAGGATCCTGATTTATATCTAAGTCCGTACTACAAGAACTAAGCAATAATGTGGTAAGAACTAAATATGTTTTTATAATTATTTTTTTCATTGGATGTTTTTTAAAGTGAAATTTTGATACTCGATCCATATGTTCTTTCAGAAGGGTTGGCCGCGAATTCTCCGAATTCACTTCTTACTCCTCTTCCATAGTTGGTTGTTTCTGGATCTGAATATGGATTGTCTCCAGGTGTCCACAAGAACAAGTTTTTTCCATAAATTGAAACGGAAATGTTAGTGATTCCAAATCGAGAATACAGGTCAGGATTTAAATTATAAGAAAGAGAAATGTCTCTCATTCTTATGAACGACTTGTCTATCAGGTGACCTCTTTCCATTGCTTCGTTTTGAGAAGTGTTATAAAAAGCTGTTACATCTTCAAAATCAACAGCAGTCGTGTTTTCAACATATCCACCAATTCCGTCAGTAACAACTGAGTTTGGAATAATCCATGGCTGTCTGTCGTTATAAGTCGTTTCAATTCCATTCCCAACAAAGTGACTCAGTCTCTTCGTGTAAGAATACATTAAACCTCCTTTTTTCCAATCAAAACTAAACGCCAGTTTAAAACCTTTATAGCTGACATCATTTCTAAGTCCCATTATAAAATCCCTTTGTGAAGTACCACCATAAGACTCGGTGTTATCATAGGTATAATATCCTGTGTTTGCATCTGCAATGATTTTCCCATCATCAGTTTTTTCAGGAGCAGGCGTATAAAAAGATCCCATTGGTTTTCCTTCTTCTGCATAATAATTAACTCCATATGCATCATAGATTGAAATTTTGTCATCATCTCCAGCGACACGGTCAACATTGTTGTTGTTTTTAGTATAGGTATAGCTGATGTTCCATTTAAGATCAGCAGTGTTAATTGCTTTTGCTGAAATCATCAATTCAATCCCTTTGTTAGTCATGTCAACAAAGTTTCCAGTTACAGTACTGTATCCAGTAGATCTTGCAACAGGAAGATTTACAATTAAATCCTCAGTTTTTCTTTGGTATAAAGAAAGGTCAATTCCTATTTTGTTATTGAGGAGTTTTACATCAAATCCTAATTCAATTTCATCCGTAATCTCTGGCTTTAATGTTTGATTCTCAATTCGACCAAATATTTCAGAAGCATTTACAGAAGCAAATGGATAAGATATTGTTCCGAAAAATGCTGCATTACTCGATTGTCCTGCAGTAGAAAATATTTGATAAGCTCCAGTTCCATTTCCAACTCTAGCCCAGCTTACTCTTCCCTTTAAATACAAATCATTTGTATCAGCAATTATCCCAGCAAATGATGCTGAAGGATAAAAATAGGAGTTGTTTGCAATAGGAAGTGTAGAGGAAGCATCTTGTCTTGCCGTAATGGTAAGAAAGTATAGATTTTTATAGCTTAATAATGCTTGAGAGTAATATCCGTAAGTCCTTGCTAAAAGGTCACCTTGTGATTTTGTAGGCGTTGCTGCTGAGTTTGAAATCTCAAAGTAATTTGGCAAATCTAAATCAGTAACAGCAATATATAAGACATTACGTTTTCTTTCATTGTAATTGAAACCGGCCAATAGGTCAAGGTCCAAATCATTCGTAATTGCAGTTTTGTAATTTAAATTGAAGAATGTATCAAACTGAGAGTTTGAATAATTTGCTTCTGAAACCGCTCCAACCACTTCTTGAGATCCAGCGTTGTCCTGAGGTGAGCCAGTTGGGTACCTCACAATAGATCCAAATCTCTTAACTGATTCGTTTTCTACATCCGCACTCACTTGTAGATTGGCTGAAAAGGAATCACTAAAATTATAATTGAAATTTATATTTCCAAAGACTCTGTCTTTAGTGATTTCAGTATTATTATTTTTTAATGATAAATATGGATTGGTTGTGTAGGGTGTGTAAAAATAAGGTGCAGTGTTGAAAACATTAGTTTCATCCTTCATGTCTAGCAAACTTAAGTCGTTTGGTAATTGAATTAAATCTTGAAACATAGACTTACCTAGACCCGCATCATCCCCTTGACCAGTAGCAACTGCTTTTTGTTCTTTGTGAGAGTAATTTACACTACTTCTTAAGCTGAATTTATCATCACCAGTTCCTCCATTAAAACCAAAGTTTCTTTTGGTGAATGAATCTCTGTCTGTTGGAATAACACCATCCATATCTAAACCAGAATAGGTGAAAGAGTAGTCCGTATTGTCCGTTCTTTTGGATATAGAAACTGATTGGCTCAAAGTATTTCCAATTTCAAAAAATTCTCTTACATTTTCTTCGAGCGCAACATAAGGCTTGATCAGTTGTTGGTTGTCAACGACTCTACTCCAAGGTTTCACTAAACCATTGAATTCAGCTCCCCAAGATCCATTTTCATTACTTGCAGCTGTGTCTCCCTCTCCAGTAACAAAAGAGTAGGATTTACCTGACCATCCTGTTCCAAATTGTGTTTGGATGTGAGGAACTCTAGCCACTTGTTGAAGATCGTAAGAAGTTGTAATATCAACCTTTATTTTATCCGATGTCCCTTTTTTGGTCGTAATCATAATTACACCATTCGCTCCCTTAGATCCGTAGAGTGCAGTTGCTGCAGCTCCTTTTAGAAAGTCAATAGACTCGATATTGTTTGGGTCAATGTCATTGATACCAGAACCAGCATCAAATGAACTTGAACTCCCAATACTACTCGAGGAGTTATCCATAATGGGAGAACCATCTAGCACGTAGAGTGGGCTGTTTGATCCTGTAATAGAGCTAAACCCTCTAAAGATAACTTTTGTAGAAGCTCCTGGTTGGGCAGGAGACGAAATGTCAACCCCAGCAATTTTCCCAGAAAGTGATTGAAGTGGGTTAGAGTTACTAACCTCAGTTAATTCTTCTTGGCTAACCTTAGTAGTTGCATAAGCAATTGACCTAGATTTTCTGCTAATCCCGAAAGAAGTCACAACAACTTCGTCTAATTGATTGTCACTCTCTAAGGAAATGTTATAAGCATTTGCTGCTCCTACCTCGATTGTTTGATCTGTATAACCAACATAACTGATGATTATACTTTCTCCTATTGAAACTTCAATAGTAAATTTTCCGTCAAAATCTGAAGATACTCCATTCGAAGTCTTTAGATTGACAACTGTTGCTCCTGGAAGTGGAATCCCCTCCTCATCCGAAATAACACCAGTTACTGTTTTCAATTGCGCCATCATTAATTGGGAGAACAGTAATCCCAAAACGCACAATAATCTCATTTTAAACATATAATATAGTTAATAATTAAATTGAAATTAAATGTTAATTTTTAGTGAATTTTAACATTTAATAAATCGACACAAGTCACCCCTTGTACTTGCATTAGTCGACAAACTTATTGAATTATATTGAATAAAATAAAGTTTTTATTGAGAATAACATAAATATATCCGCGTATGGTTCTATATTTATAAATATTTATCAAATAAAATAATTTATTGACTTCACCTAATCAACAACAATTCATTTAAAATATACAAATAGGACTGTTAAAGTTTTTAACGAAATGTTTCAAATTCAACTACCCTAATGTTAATGAAGTATGTTTTCATCCTTTACAACATTTATGCTATTAGGAAATAAAAATAAAACTCTTTGGAATATTTTTTTTGTTTGATTTTTTGTCAAAAAATATATTTTTTTCGTGTAATTAAATAAAAAACACTTAATGTATCCATAAAATACTGTGCTCTTATACCCGCCTCCAATTTCTATGGTATCTTTAAAATCAAAAGTTCCTCCCATATGGGTTTGATTCTCTCCATCTGGGATAAGCTTGGTGCTGATAAATGGTTTCATTTTTGATCCAAACACTCCTGTATTGATCGACGTTCCTGCCAGTAAGTAAGTCACTGGCTTTTCTGATCCTATAAAAGTATCCTCATCCACAAACTTCGCCGGGTTAAGAACATTTGGGATTGAGGCCGATAAATAAAACTTTTCTGATTTTAACAAGGCACCGAATCCAAAGACTGGATACAGTGCATTGCCTTTGGTGGCAATCGAAGGATTGGCAACAGTAGTGATCCGCTCTAAGGCGTCCAAGTCCGTATCTTTAGTTCCTGCCCCTGCTTTAACTCCTAAGAACACCTTGTAGCCCTTACCCATTTCTAACTGATAACTTGCATCTATAGCATACTGGGTTCTGGTGTCGATATAAACCTTGTTGGAGATCACCGATGCTCCAAAAGAAATGTTGTTTTTTGTCTTTCCGCTGTAGAATAAATAATTGATCTTCGGAGCGTCCGCTACCCCTTGCCAAGTAGAGCGCGTTGTGAAGGAGATCTCTCTTCCTTCACTTCCAACATAAGCCGGGTTAAATGCATTCATGTTAAAACGTTCCATGAGCATATTCTCGTTTACCTGGGCAATACCACTGATGCTTATTAGAAGTAGTGACGCTAATACTGTGTTTTTTATCATCTAATTCTTAATTGAAAATGTATAACCAGCCTTCTTTTACTTTAATTCCTGTTGCTAAAATCCTAAAATAATAAGGTCCTGTAGGCAGTGAATTCCCGTTACTGATATTGGTTCCTGCCCAATCATTTTGATAATTATTGGACTCATAAACCAAACTACCATCTGGGGCGTAAATCTTCACCTGGGTGTTAGGATACTGATCAATATTTATGATTTTCCATGTGGATTCTAATCCTGTTTCATAAGGGGTAACTACCTTAGAGATAATTAATCCAACATCTGGAAATCCATCGTTGTTATCATCCTGATCTTCGTTGTTTCCTATTCCATCTCCATCGGTGTCTTTTGATTCGTTAGGATCGCATGGAAATGCATCGAAATTATCCAAAACCCCGTCGTTGTCCTTATCTACTTCATAACGATCATCAATCTGATCGTTATCACAATCTTTACATAAATTCTTGTTGAGGGGAAAGTCGTCCTCAATATCTAAACAATAATCGTTATCATCATTATCATCTATACAGTCAGGAGAAAGGTCTTGATCATAATCCAGGGGCAAACTACCGGAATCAAGAGGGTCGCTCTGGCAGGCAATCTCATCAGTGTCTAGATAGTTGTCGTTGTCATCATCAGTGTCTGTATTGTCTCCTATTTGATCGCCATCGGTGTCAAGCCATTCTGTGGCGTCAAGTGGGAAAGCATCTTGCGCATCAAGATAGGTGTCATCATCATCATCTAGGTCGCAAGAATCATCTATGCCATCACCATCTGTATCTATTTGATAAATATTGTATGTTAGAGGGCAGTTGTCCAGATAATCTTCGACACCATCACCATCATCATCTGAATCACATACATCACCTAAACCATCACCATCTGTATCTAATTGATTATTATTGGCGATCATGGGACAATTATCTTTATTGTTTGCTATACCATCGCCGTCTGTATCTTCATCAACATCCACCACAGAAATAGTAAATGTTTTAGAGTAAGTAGCTATTCCGTCAGTAGATTGGACAACTATATAATAACTATTTTTAGTTTCATAATCAAAGGCTGTTTCTGTTAATAAATTATTACCAATAATACTAAAGCTAGAATTATCCGTATCACCACTTCCAGAAACTAAAGTGTATGTATGAGTAGATCCAATATCAGAATCAATAGTAGATAATGAACCAACTGTAGTACCTGAGCTAAGGTTCTCATTAACGGAAGAAGAGGATAATTTAATGTCGGTGGGTGCGGAGTTTGAATTTAATGTAATTTCATTAAACGATTTATTAGCAACGCTAGCTAAAATGAAATTAGAAATAGTACTACTTTCTGTTGTAGTTTGATTATACCATTGGCTTCCGGAGAATAATACTAGATTTAAATCTGACTCCGTTTCATCATTTAGTTCACTATCCTGATATGCTATTTTTAAACCTCCAGTAAACGAATTGGTAATACTAGAAAACAAATAGGACCTATTAATTGCAGAACCTATCGTATTACTTACTGTATTTATGAAGCTAATCTTATTGTTCGCAAAAATAAAATCTACATTAGGAGTTATTGTTAACCCTTGCGTGAAGAAACTAGTTCCATTGGCGATAAAAAGCTTTTCGTTAGTATCTGAGCCAATAAAAACGGTTTGCGCTTTGGCTATTGAGAACGAAATTAAAAGTAAAAACAAAATATTTTTCATAAATAAGCTGTTATTGCTTTTCTAATTTTTCAATTCTACTTAATAAGTCGTTAATTATTTCCTGTTGTTGCTGAATTGCTTTTGTTAAAACAGGGATTAATAAACTATAAGTTATTCCTAAAGTCTCTCCTTTTTCAATATTACCTTCCAAGCCAATAACTGCCTCTGGAATTAATGGTTTAACATCCTGAGCGATAAACCCTAGTTGCTCCAAACCATTTGATTTTAGTTTATAATGTACTGGCTTTAACTTTAAAATTTCGTTGAGACCGTACTTCGTTTCTTGAATATTATCTTTTAATCTTCTGTCTGAAACATTTGTGAAGGCTACTTGACCTTCTATCACTGTCACATTTGAATCTCCAAGTCTAATTTTATTACTATTGTTTACAGTTGCATTTGCACCTATGGCAGTTGCATTTGTTAAATTTACAGCGCTTACATCTGCTAAATAACCTATTGCAGTATTTTGAGATCCTGAGGTGTTTGTGTCTAGAGTCTGTCTTCCAACTCCAGTATTATTATTTCCTGATAAATTTTCTACTAAAGCCTGAAACCCTATTGCGACACTATTGCTTCCATTAGTGTTTTTTCTTAATGCCATATAACCATTACCAATGTTAGCATCACCCGAAGTATTAAATTGCAGAGCCAGACCACCTACTCCTACATTACTTCCACCACCCACATTTGAAATTAAGGCTTCATGTCCAAAAGCTGTATTATCATTTCCACTTGTATTGTAATATAAAGCTGCATTTCCAACTGCTGTATTATAAGCTCCACCAATATTTCTAGTTAATGTTTCTCTACCAATAGCAGTGTTAAAATACCCTGTCGTGTTTGCTTGTAAAGCCATATAACCTGTTGCTGTATTACGATAACCTGTCGTGTTTGCTTGTAAAGCCATATAACCTGTTGCTGTATTCTTATCACCTGTCGTGTTTGAATATAGAGCATATGCACCACTAGCAGTATTTTTTATCCCTGTAGTGTTAGAATATAAAGCGCCGTCCCCAATAGCAGTATTGTAATAACCTGTAGTGTTTGAGTACAAGGTGTTTGAACCAATAGCAGTATTACTATACCCTGTAGTGTTTGAGGATAAACTATTTACACCATTTGCAACATTGCCAACACCTGTAGTGTTTGAGTATAAAGCCCTATGACCGTTAGCAGTATTATTACTCCCTGTAGTGTTTGAGTATAAAGAATTAAGACCACTAGCCGTATTATTATTTCCTGTAGTGTTCGAGTATAAAGCCTCATACCCATTAGCAGTATTTTCCTCCCCTGTGGTGTTTGAAAATAGAGCATTTTTACCATTAGCAGTATTTTCTATCCCGGTAGTGTTTGAGTATAATGCCCCATCACCATTAGCAGTATTTTCCTCCCCTGTAGTGTTTGAATATAAAGCAGCGTAACCATTAGCAGTGTTATAAGAACCTGTTATGTTTGAAAATAAAGCAAGGCCGCCACTAGCGGTATTATTTTCCCCAGCAGTATTTTTATTTAAAGCTTTATACCCAATCGCAGTATTATTACTTGCCGTAGTGTTTGAATATAAGGTCGTAAATCCTAGAGTTGTATTATTATTACCTGTAGTATTTGAATAAAAAGCCTTATACCCTGTTGCAATATTATTATTTCCAGTAGTATTTGAAAACAAAGCTTCTGTGCCAGCACCTATATTATTATTTCCAATAGTATTTGAAAACAATACACTTGAGCCAATAGCAATATTGTGATTTCCTGTCGTAGTTGAGGATAAAGTATTCGAGCCTATCGCAATTGAATTGTTAACTGATGAACTAGCAATCGTGCCCCCAAGAGTTATATTGGCCCTATCATCCATGTGAGTTGAAGAATTGACAGAGAAAATCAACGATTTCCAACCGCCATTTTTATAAACATAAAAACCGTTAACCTCATCACTCTGGTATAACAACAATCCATCGGTAGGTGAGCTGATATTGCTCTTTTGAACAGAGGTCAATCTAGGGAGAAGCACTCCTTTATTATTGCCTGGTGACACGATATCTAAAATTGCAGATAAATCTGGGTTTTCTGTTCCTATTCCAACTTGTCCGAATAAAGATATAATCGGAAAAAACGAAAATATTATTAAGAAATTAAACGGTTTGATAGCTACTTCACTTAAAAAAAAAAACTTTTTCATTGTCTTTTGAATTGGTTTATAAATCGGGTTTCAAACATGAACTTTATAAGTACAGATGACCTTTAGTTCTCCGTAATAAGGTTCACTAATTCAGGGTTAAAAGATCATAAATACTATTAGTTCGAATATTGTAATTATACTTGGCCGTAATTCTTCCTTTAAAAATAAAAACAAATAAAAATATGAATAATATTGAGGTTTTGTTTTAACCTAAAAAATATTAATGTATAGTATATAATTGATTTACAATACCTTAAATATAGCTAAATAATATAACACTAATCGCTTTATTAGGTTTTAAACTATGTATCTAGGAATTAAACCATGACTTGTTACAACCTCTAAATCGACTTTAAATAATAGCAGAGATTAGATTATATACCCATTTCACCAGCGCATCCCCAAAAGGAAAATAGACTTATTTTAAAGGGGTGGGGTGTTGAATTGAAAATTTTAGGTTGGATTTTTTGGGGTTATATAAACCAATCAGGGACAGTTTTCGGGACAAATTAAAAAAGGTTCACAAAACAAATGTCTGTGAACCCCTATTAATAATGGTGGAGAAGATGGGAGTCGAACCCACGACCTCTTGACTGCCAGTTAAGTGCTATTTTACTAAAATGGCGTATAATGTTCTAATATAAGGTATTAATTAACATTTATTAGATCAAAAAGACTATAAAAGTCACTTTATTAACATATAGTATTACCCTTTTTATTACCCTTTTTTGTAGTTTTACTTTATGGGTATACAATTGTATTTAAAAAGTACTGTTAGTAGTAAGGGAACATCTGCGGTTTTCATATATGCTCAACACAAGGGAAAAGTGTTTAAGAAAAACATTGGGGTTAATGTATCTCCTGTTGAATGGAATAAAAAAACATATCAAGTCAAAAACATCTCCATCTCATCAATAGCAATTAACAAGAAACTCCAAGCAACTACAAACTTAATAAGAGAGGTTTGGGGGTTATTTGAAAGCGATATCTATACTTGGGATGAGCTATGCACTAAATTAAAAGGAGGCAAGCCAGAAGAAGGAGTCGAGGGCTTCATTGAGGACGTTTTAAAGCCGAGAATGAAGCTTACTACGTATCAATCCTATAAGTATAGCTACAAGGCTCTATTAAAGGTTTTAGACGTCAGTACTATGTCGTTTAAAGAACTTAATTATGACGCTATTGATAAAGCGGTAATGATATGGAAAAACGAAGAAAAATCCCCAAGTTCTATTGAAACCTATTTAAAACATTTAGGTGTTATAATTAACGAAGCCAATGATAGAGGAATAGTTAACTATCGTTTTGAAAAGAAGAAAAAATGGAGAGTTAAAAAACATACTAAAGTTGTTGAGAGTGCAACTACTGAACAATTATTAGATTCAATTAAAAACGTAAATAATATTTATGATTTTCAAGCCTTCGCTTTTTGGTTATTAATGTTTTGTATGCGTGGATTGTATCCTCGTGATATTGCAAAAATGCATTTACACGAATTAGTCAATGGGTCTGAACAGTACAAAAAAAGATATGTAAAACACAAGAGGAGTAAAACAGGAGAGCCAATGAACATATTATATTCTTGCGAACCAACAGAACAAATAATTAATTCCCTTAAATGTTCAATCACCTTTACACACCTCAATAGAAGTAGTAGTTATCCTGATGTATATCCTAAAGGATGGCACACTTTAATAATGTTTGAATATAAAGAAGAAGAACATAAAAACGTATGGGATGTCTATACTAAAAGATGTAGAAAAATCATAGGCGTTCCTTTTAAAGTAGCTCGAAAGACTTTTGAATCTTACGCTCTTTTGTTAGATGTATCGGCAGAGGTCAGATATCGCTTACTCGGTCATCAAGATAGAAGCATAAAGAGTAGTTATCAGAATTGGGAATGGGATAGAATTAGTGCAAAAGTAGATGAAGCACATTTAAAGGTTTTAAAAGAATTTAGAGTTAAAGATGTTTGGTATAAACTAAGGAAAAGAGGTAAAGAGATTGGATTACCTGAAAGTGTGGTTACAAGAACATTAATGCTTAGCAATCCAAGAGATAAATATTAAGTAGTCACCTAAATCATAATTATTAAAAGTAATTATTCCCTATATTTAAACATCTAAGAACTTCAGAAATATGATTGAATGGCATAGGAAACTTATGAAACAAATTATGAAGCAACTTAACCTTGATTCATATCAAGTTGCGTGGATTTCATTTTTAGAGGGAGTGGTTCTTACTATTGTTTTTTATGAGTTCTTAATAAGATAAATAACAAGCATATCATCTCCAATAAGTTCTGTCATTTCGAATCCTCCGGTGAAGCAAAAACCTAATCTAATCTAAAAAAAGTGGCAAGTCTTCTCTTACTTCATTAGTAGCTTGTTTCATTCTTGGTAAAGTATATTGCAAGGCAATTTGAAGCATTTTAATACGCTGGTTGGCGTCTAGCTTATTTACATCTATAGAAGCAATTAAATCATCTATAAGTAGCTGTAGTTTGTCTTTTACTATTGATGTTATTTTGTTTGGACTTCCTTTAGGTCTAGGCATATATTTTCTAGTATTTTATTAATGTAGTATACATAACTATTATTAAATTTTAATTAAATCGGATTAATCAGACCATAAACACAGTTGCTTCAACTGCTTTGTCTATCTCAATAATCATATCGTTGTTGTTGCGAATCCAATTTGTTCTAAGCTTATTTATTTTCCTCCGAAACTTACTCGTATTGTTATAACCTGTTTGACCAACACCAAATTTGCTTCCCTCACGAATAAACTTCATAAACTCATCTAAACTTTCCTCTCCTGCTTCTTGCATTAATGCCATAACATAACAGTTAAGAGCCTCTTGTGGTGTGTAATAATCCTTTTGCATATATTTTGTGTAATCTATTAGGTTGTTGTGTTTGTTAATCTTACCATATTGTCTTTTCCAATCATCGTGTAGCTTGCGAATATTTTCCTGTCTTAACACATCTTTAAGCGTTGGTTTTTCACCACCCATCTCTAATACGTGAGCGATTCTATTACTCGATTTCAGCCGATTTTCATATCGGATAATATGCTTATCAAGAAATCTATCAGGTATTTCATTTCTTGTGTCTTTTGCCCAAGCTGTTTTATCCTCAATCGTTTTGTAACGTGCCTGTCCTCGTGTTCCCTGCCAAGCTATGTTAGAGCTATATTCAAGACGCTTAAACTTGTGCGAATCGCCAAAAAACCGATAGTATAATTTTGGACTATGATTCATCAATAGATTACTCGCATAATCCACACGTGTAACATTACCTTGATATAAGTCAGCTCCGATTATCTCACTCAAATTGTCAAACGCATCCTCAACATTGTCTTTTGTTATATCCTGAAAATTATTGCCGTGAATGAACTTTGGAATACTTCCATAAATAGTCAAGGTAGTGTCGCTAACATAACCGTGAATCTTGTGTTCTTCAGGGGAAATAAAATCTCCCTGCCAAGTGGTATAATTAACATCTGTTCCACCTGTTTCATAGACATAAGATTCTTTTTTGGAATACAATGCGTCAATAATATTTGCCTTACTAATTCCACAGTCTTGTAGATTATAAGTAATATTCATAGTATCTATTGCACCAACTATCATATAACCATATAGTGGTTAGAAAATGACCTTATTATCTCTAAGCGGTTTTTTCCTTTTTTCTTTTGCCCATTCCTTATTCCACAACAACCATCTTTCCACTTACGCATAATATCTCCTTTTTAAAGTGTTTTATATATATTCAATAAGATTAGTAATAAGGTGTTCTCTTTTTAAGAGAATAAAATGGGAGAAATACTGCGTAAAGTGTTGCTAATACTAGATTAAAAAAGATTTAAACATTTAATTAACTCTTTAAAAAAAAGCAGTGTAATATCTAAGATGATTATTTACAGGGAGAGTGGCTGATAAGTCTAGTTTGAATTATTCACTATATTTAAATGTTTAATAATCAGTATTGTGAAAAATCTACTTCTTTTTTTAAGTCTTTTTTTATTGATTTGTGCTTGTGGAAAAGATGAAGAAAATCTTTGTGCGGACTCAGATTTAGGTGTTAATTGCCAAGGTGCAGACTATGTTAAAAATTCTGATTCCCCATATGTTCTTCCTTGGGAAACAGGAAAAACCTTTTCTATTGGTCAGAGTAATTGTACAGAGGGTTCTCATAGTTTGGGCCAACTTCAATTTGCTTATGATATAAATATGCCAATAGGAACAAACATAGTCGCTATGAGGTCAGGAATAGTTGGTAAGGTTATTGAGAGCTTTGAAGACCTCGAACCTGGAACGGTTGGTCTTGCAGACGAAGCAAACTATATTACTGTAAAACACGATGATGGGACTGAAGCCCAATATGCACATTTGACTTTAAATGGAGCGCTAAAAAATGAGGGTGATCCAGTTATTCAAGGAGAAATCATTGCACTTTCTGGAAACACTGGCTATACAACAGGACCACATCTTCATTTTCAAGTAATGCAAGCATTAACGGAATGCGAAGATACAGATGACCGCCCAAACTATATCCGGTATTTTTGTAATTCAATCCCCATAACTTTTAAAAATACTTCTGAACATTGTTTTGGATTGTTAGATTCTAAATTAATGCCAAACGGCTATACAGCCGAACCATACTAATTTTTAAATTAGGCTATTTAGACTACCCTTTTAAACCACAGGAACAACCTCTTCAGTAAGTTCAGGTATTTCTAGTCCTCTTAAACAGGTCACCTGGAGAATCATCACTCGTATAGAAAGTGGTGTAATCTATCTTAGATTATTATTTACAGTGAGAGTAGCTGCTTTAGGCTAGTTTAAATTATTTATTATATTTAAGTGTTTAATAATCAACATTATGAAGAAAGCCTTTTTAACTAACCCTGCATTTAGATATATATTTGAGATATTTGTGATTATTTTTTCTGTGACTATATCGTTCTATATTCAAGATGTATTGAATGAAAATGACAGAATTGAAATTAAAAACAAGGCTCTCTATGGGATTTTGGAAGATATTAAAAGTGATAGATATTCACTTAATGAGGGTCTTGAAATAAATAAACATAAAATAAAAAGCATTGATGATTTCAGAGATAAAGAAATTGATAATACAACTATTTCGGGTATAAGAAGGTATAAGGCTTTTCTTGGTAATAACTCGAATTATGAAACTCTTCAATCAACAGGAGCAATAGAATCAATTGAGAATAAAGAACTATTTGTTGGTTTAAATAATTATTACAAGTTTACATATCAGTTGCTTGAGGAAAGCGCTATGACTGACAAAAATTTATTTATGAAGCTCATCAATTATACTGAAAAAAACTATAAAATTGATTCGTCTTCATATTCAAATAACAGTTTCTTAGTCCATTATAGCGATGGTGAATTGCAGAGAATGATTAATGATAATATTCTTTATTCTCAATTAACAAATCAGAAGTGGTTGACAGGCTATTACAACTTTTTTCAAAGTAGAGGTCTAAATCAACTAAAACTAATTGACTCTTTAATAAAGATTGAACTTAAATGAACGCTCTTAAATGTTATTCAGCAAATGTTGAAAATATTTACTCAGAATAGCAGTTGAAGAATTATCACTTGTAAAGAAAGCAGTGTAATATATCTTAGATGATTATTTACAGTGAGAGTAGCTAGACAGGAGATATGTGTACCTGTATTATATATGTTGCATAGTTTTTAAATCTAATTTGGTACATTAGTAAGATGAAGATTTCTAAATTCTTTTTGTTTTTAGTAGTATTTGTACTTCTGCTAAACGTTACTTTACTCGCTTTTATGTGGTATTGGATAATCGACGGTCTTGATTTTATCAATTTATCTATACAGAAACTTTCCGTCCAGTAATAATTAAATTACTATTATGAAAAAGCTACTATACGGTATAATCACTCTCCTGGTCTTTCTAGTTCTGGTATATCTTCTAGGTCTGGTTCAAAGATGTTTAACATAAAAACTATTAAACTATCGCTTCTTTGCTCTAATTTCAAGGGAATAGAGCTATCTTGTTTACCATCCACGAATGGTTTTATTAGAATGAAATCATTAGACACCTTGAGCCTTTTTTATACATCTAATGAAGGCGTTTATGATGATGAAGATTTCGTTATCGACCTTGTTAGAGTAAAGAACTAAAAATACCTAATTTTCCCGTTATTTCTGCGTTATTTTTTAATTTACACCTATCGTAATCAACCACCAAAAAAGAACTAAAAACACCTAATTAAGATAAAAAAATATGCTATATATTGATTTCAAATCATTCCCTCGCTAATAGCTAATTTCATCACGACTTATACTTCAGATACAGAATAAAAACATATGGATGAAGTACAGTGTAGGCTATTATAGAGACAACTAATTCCGGAGGATAATATTGAAATAGGTCTACCTCAAATTCTTGATTAATCATAATGGGAAAGCCTAACCCCGCATAAATTACCCCCTGTTGTATAGCGCACAGTCCTTCTTTATCATTCCATTTTTCTTCAAGGTCGGAAGACAAGAAAGAGGATATTACCTCTACAGTTAAATTATTTGCGAACCTCATCCCCCACTGTGTAACATAAAAAGTTAAAGTAAAATACGCTATTACTGAAACTATTTTCATTAAAATCTCCATTTCCTTCGCATTACTAATTAGATGTTTAAATATATAAAAATATAATTATTCATAAAAAACATCAATTCCTCACGTTATTTTTTAATCTATAAACTGCGTTTTTGTGCTGTATTTGTGCTGTATTTATTTGAGAATCGTATTGATTTATATATTGTAGTTCAATTTAAAAACATAAATAATGAATGTTCCAAAAGTTATAACTCTTATAATTATTTCTTTTCAAGCTTATTTGTTTTTTTTAGCAAGAAAGGAGCTGAGTTGGAGTATGTTGAAATACCTTATTCCCTTTGTTTGGAAGCGATATAATTTAAAAAATCTTTTAGCAGAGATAGTGCGTTCTGGTTCACTTGCCGCAATGATAGCCTTAAGTGTTTTGTTTGGAACCGAAAATGACGGTTCATTGTCTCCTGAAGTGTTCCTTTGGTTTAAACCTTTTCTCTATTCAATGGGTGTAGTGTGGTATATAATGATAACAGATTTTCTTGCTGAATCTGACCTTTGGTAGCCTCTATTAAACCTGTCACCTGGAGAATATTCACCTGTGGAGAAAGCAGTGTAATATATCTTAGATGATTATTTACAGAGAGAGTAGCTGATTAAGGTTAGTTTAAATTATTTATTATATTTAAATGTTTAATAATTAACACTATGAAGAAAGCTCTTTTAACTAATCCTGCATTTAGATATATATTTGAGATATTTATTATTGTATTCTCTGTAACTATATCGTTTTACATACAAGATGTTTTAAGCGAAAGAGAAAAAATAGAATTAAAAAATAAAGCGCTTAATGGTGTATTAATTGAGCTTGAGAAAGATGTCCATATTTTTAATTTTGCTTTAGGAACTTTAAAGCGCAGAATTAGAATGGGTGAGGAGTTTTTAAATGGAGAGACTTCCAACCATAAACTAAACGAATTAATGCTGACTTTTTCATTTACAGGGCAAAATTCTAACTATAATTCTTTAGTGTCAACTGGAGTTATAGAGTTCATTAATGAAAAAGCTTTATCCACAGAATTAGTAGATTATTATGAAAGAAGATATGATATGATTGAGGATATGTCGGGGCAATTGAAAAAGCTCTATTTCGAATTTTTATATTTTATGAAATTAAATCACCCCATTGGTTCAATGGATAGCATTGATGATATTGAAAACTTTCAAGAATGGAGTGCTTTTATGAAGTTGACAAGATTTAATTATGGTGAAAAAACTCTAAATGAATTAAACTCGGATTTAATATTCAGAAATCATATTTACAACCTGAAGAGAGTTATACTTTTCTACATTAAATTTTATGAAGATGCTCTAATAATTAACGAAAATATATCTTCTTTAATTGATGAAGAACTAAAATAAGTTGTCAGGTGGAGAATATTCACTCGTAAATAAAGCAGTGTAATATGTCTTAGATGATTATTTGAAGTTAGAGTGACTGATTAAGCCTAGTTTAAATTATTTCCTAAATTTAGGTGTTTAATAATAGGCATTATGAAGAAAGCTCTTTTAACTAACCCTGCATTTAGATATATATTTGAAGTATTCGTTATTATATTTTCTGTTACAATTTCATTTTACATTCAAGACATACTGAACGAAAGGGATAAAATGGAACTAAAAAATGAATCTCTAAAAGGAGTACTGATTGATTTAGATAAAGACAAAGAATTTTATAATGCTGCACTCAACTCAATCTTTTTCAGATTAAATTCATCTGATAGATTAATTGAAAAAGGAATTGACTCAGGGGTTTTAAATTCGTTTCTTACTTATTGGGGTTTTGTAGGTCATGATGCCTCTATTAAGTCATTGATTGCAACTGGAGCTATTGAATATATATCTGATAAAAATTTGATTGAAGAACTAACAAAATATTATGAGAATCAGTACAGTGTTTTATATGATACTGCTGAAAATGAAGAAAATCTATATTGGGAAATCATGACTTACATGAAAGTTAATTATCGATTTGGCGAGATGATTAAATCTGATAGAACTTACATAAAAAACTGGTTTACAGGAAAAGGTGGGGATAAAGGAAACCCATTACATATGGAGTTTGATAATTTACTATTATCAAAACTAAATAAAGACCAATATTTCATTAATCATGCCCATCAACTCAAAAGACTTGATGGTCTTCATGCTGGGTTTTATGAACATGCACTTGTAGAAATTGAAAAGCTAAGAGTCTTAATTGATAATGAGTTAAATTAGATTTATATCCTATGAAAAAGCTTATACTTCTGTTACTGATAGTTCCAATGATTTCTTTTGGGCAACAAAATACTACAGAATCAGATTTTAGAAATGGCTATATTAAAGGATTTAAAAAAGGATATTGTATTGATGATAGTTTTTGTAACCCACCTTTTAGTATAGAAGTACCGCTTTGGGGTAAAATGGGGTTTAACACATATTCAGATGGTTATAACAAGGGTGTTATTGCAGGTAAAGCTAAAAAAGAATCAACTAGCATAATAAGAGGTGGTAACTCTTCCATTTCAGATAAAGAGTCATCTTCATCTAAAGGTGCATATGAAAATGCTGGTGCAGCTAATACTAGTTCTGGAGGAGCTTATGAAAACCCAACAACAGTAATTCAACCCAATGTTGATGCACAAGTAGGACAAGCTGCTACTGCTGCAGGAGAAAATTATAAATGGTGGTCTGAACAAAAGGAAAAAGAAGTAACAAAATGGAGTGTTCGTCGGGATGAAAATATTTTGTGGAAAGTTCCTTTGGAAGAAACAGGTCAAAGTGGCATTATAAGAGTTGGTGATTTACTTTTTCTTTCAATAATGAGACCTGTTTATGATACTATAACAAAAAGAGGAACTGATATTTTGGCACTATGCTATAATGCCATAACTGGAGAAAAAGTATGGCAAAAAGAAATAACAGGTGTTACAGAATCTCTTTATATGTATGGTTTTAGTAACTCAAGTTCTCCAACTCCTGTAAGCGACGGTAAAAAAGTATGGTTCATTAACGCAAGTGGAAAAATCGTTTGCTTTGATTTAGATGGTAATATAATTTGGGAAAGAAGCTGGACGCCTATTTCTAAACTTGGTGATATTGTTTTTCCTTTTAATAAACAGTATGAGCCTATTCTACACAAAAATATTCTAATTAATGTAGAGCCAGAACCCACTGAGGATGCAAATGAAGGTTATAATCCCAATTGGCATTATTTGGTGGGTTTAGATAAAGATACCGGTGAAGTGTTATGGAAATCTAATGCTGCTGTTAGTCATTATTCTACCCCTATTATGGGAAAAACAAAAGATGGAAACTATGGTGTTATGGTTGCTCGTATAGGTTCGGCACATCAGGTTCCTGAAAAGCCGTATGGATATTCATTGGTTAATATTGAAAATGGTTTTACAATATGGGATTCTGAATTGCCTGCTAAAGATTTTTTCTATAACAGCACTTGGAACGAAGATTATACTGTGTGGATATATGAAGGTAAGCTGTATGTTTTAGATTCAAATACTGGAGAAAGAATAAAAGAGATAAGCTTATCTGAAAATGTAACATTATCCGAGTATGATGAAGACAAAAAAAAATACATCAAGCAAGTTAAAGTTGACTTAAATGACCAAAATATTCAAGTTATACCTAATTTCTACAGTAATTTTATGAAGGGTGAATTTTACTACTTTCTGACAATTCAAACTCACCCCGACAATTTCCAAGGAAGGCTTGCTAATGGTCAAAGCGTAAAAGGCCCATTTTATTCTGTGGCACGAGTAAATCTAAACTCTAATTTGGTAGAATATTTGGAAGTTCCGGTAGATATTGATAATAATAGTAATCCTATTTGGCGAAAGCTAATTCCATCTGGAACTAAAAATTCTAGAGGAATTGATGTAGCTGAAGACAGAAGAGGAAAACTAAATGGTTGGTTCAGGTGTTTTAACGCCAATCCTTTTGCAGTAAACTTCACATTATATTTTACATTAGAAAACGGGATGACCTATACTTTTGATATTTCTGCTTCCGACTGGGACGAAAATGCGTTAATAAGCTTAAATGATATGGGTGTAAGCGGAACCTCGCGAACATTATCTCACCCTTTGGTAATCGGTAATAAAATTTATCACAGAACAGCTCAGGCTCTTTTTTGTATAAAGGAGGATTGATTTGAAGATATTCTTTGTTAAGTATAAATCTCAAATAAGCCCCCTGACTCCACCAGGGGGTTTTTTTATTCGAAAACGTGACATATGTCACTTTTTAAATGGTTCAATAATTATAATTTAGTTAAATAATCACTAATCAATTTAAAATGAAAAAAATATTTTACACAATTTCTCTTTTTTTAACATTTGTTTTGTCAAACGCCCAAAAAACATCGGGAACAATTAGGGATACAGACGATAATTCAAACAATGTAAAAGCACTTTATCGGGATTATACAACTAATACTTTTACACTTTGGAATTCACTTTTAGCTGATAATGCAGTTATTTATGTTAATAACAATAAACTCCCAAAAGAGATAGTTATTCAAGCTTTCAAGGGTCATCACGGTATTTTTAATGATATTCAAATCATAGATACTTATGCGCACACAAATTATTTTAAACGCGATGAAGTTTGGTCCAACAGTTGGTTTACTTGGATGGGCACAGGTAATAAAACAGGGATTCGATATGCCAACAGAAGTCATTTCGATTTTAAATGGGATAATGGAAAAATAGTAGAATTACTTTGCTATTTTGATACTGCAAGTTTAAATAATGAATTGCATAGCTCAGATAATTAATTAATCTTCACAAAAACCCTGCCCAATAAAGGGTGATATAAATCTTCACTAATTGTAAGTTATTTAAAATTAAAGAGAAAAGATTTTATACACCCGATTTATTAATAACTAAAAATATTATTTTATGAAAAAATTACTATTATTTATTATCACTGCATTTATTTATATTTCTGCACACTCTCAGTACAATCAATTTTTCTTTGTTAATGCCAAAAGGGACAAGAAATCCGCTGTAAAAAAAACACTATTAAATGAAATTAAGCAATCAGCGGAAATAAGAATCAAAAATGGTCATTTAAAAGGTTATGATGTTTGGCAAACACTAAATGGTATGGGTAAAATAGATTTTATAGTAGTAGAGTCTTATAGCGACTTAAATAACATGCATAAATCAAGTAGCATAAGTAAAAACCTAAAGTTTAATCCTGATGAATCGTCAAGGTTTTGGAATTCTTGGAATACAAATACAATTGATTTTCCACGAATAATTACTAAATCAGAAGCATTTGTAAATAAGTCAGACAAACTCCCAAAATTTGTCAGAATTAATATGTTTAAGACCGTCAATAACGAAATGAGGGCTAAGTGGATTAGAGGTCATAAAAAATTTGCGAAAAACTTCATAAGTGGAAAAACAGATGCTTGGGGTTCGGGATCAATAATTTTCAAGCCTTATGCCCTAGATTATAATCATATAACTTCAAATTTTTATGATAATGAAACTTTAGCTTCTTTTTTAACTGATGACGAACCAATGAAAATGGGTTCGGCTGAAATGACAGAATATTGGAAAAAAGAGGATGGGACATCTACCAAATTTAATAAAGAAGTAAGGGCTGTCTCTTATACACATCTGACGCTGCCGACGAATAGAGAGGTGTAGA